>CAVWOC010000013.1:0-125966 GCA_963756555.1 uncultured Actinomycetes bacterium | reverse complement strand
GTCGGGTCCGAGCCCGGCCGTCGCATCGGTGACATCGCGATCGGGTCGACCGGAGGTGCACTCTCGCGACCGCTTACGTCGGCGCGCTGAGGCGGATCAGCCAGATCGAGTACCTTGCCGCTTAGCCTTCTTTGAGGGTGGTTGGGGGCAGAGGTTGGCGGCGCGGCGTACCCGTTCGAGCTGAAGGGTCTGGCGCAGAGTGGCGAGCAGGGCGGTAAGCTCGGCCTTTGCTCGGGCGTATAGGCCGGCGCTGGTGATGCCCAGCGCGCCGAGCACGCTGATCGCGGTGCTCAGGCCTCTGTTCGCCTTCCCGCTGGCGAGTAGGGCAGCACCGAGGGCCAGCACGGCGGCCGCAAAAAGGGCGAACGCGATTGGAACGCGCAGCGCCCCGAGGGCGGACCGGTAGAGCCTGAGGTCACTCCAGACATGTCTCGCTTGCGGCTGCGTGAGGTCGCTTGGCTGGCGCTCGCCGCGGATGAGATCGCGCCACAGCAGACCTTGCTGATAGAGCGCCATGATCACACCGGTGCCTTCGCGGCGAGCGTCGTCCCCGGCGAGCTGCCGCCACTGCTCGAGCGGACCGGTCGTGGCTGCGAGCACCAGCGGTCCGGTCTCCGGCGATAGCCGCAGCGCCTGTCGTACGAGCGCCTTGGAGCGCTCTGGCCCGAGGACGTTGCTCCACGAGCCCATCTTGTCTTGGGAGCGCTCGGGGTAGAGCGTCCAGTAGCTGTCGGCAAGGCCCCGACCGAGCTGGTACGCAGCCGCTTGGGAGCCGCGGACGACCAGCGCGTCCTGGAGCTGCGCGTCGAGGCGGTAGACCTTGTTGGCGAATGCCGGCCAGTCTGCGGAGACATCGGCCCTATCCTTGTTGAGCCGGCAGGCTGCTTCGGTCACGGTCGTGAGCGCGCTGGACAAGCTCGTGTTGTCGGTCAGCCCTAGCAGCCCGATGAGCCCCTGCACCGCTTTCAGGGTCTCGATCCGCACCTCGTCAGGACTGCGCTCGATCGTGAGCGGCAGCTCGTGGACCGGCCGGTCGAAATCGAAGTGCTCGGCCGCGACC
This sequence comes from uncultured Actinomycetes bacterium, assembly GCA_963756555.1. Lineage (GTDB taxonomy): Bacteria > Actinomycetota > Thermoleophilia > Solirubrobacterales > Solirubrobacteraceae > Palsa-465. The sequence continues at coordinate 124,906 of CAVWOC010000013.1, read as the reverse complement.
GGTACCGGTTCATGGAACCGGTCAGGGCGGTAGCGACCGCGCAGCTCCGACAGCGCCCAGCCCAGCCTGAACGCAGCACGGACTTCCTCAACATCGGAGGCTGGGCTAACCACGGCCATCCGTCACGTCAGCCCAATTCATGCGAACACCGTCTCGCGCCGCTCAGCTCCGCGGTCTGGCGGCCATCTGTTTGAGCATCGCATCGTGGTTTCGGTCAAGCTCGGCGCGTGTCTCGGCGGCGATTACGGCGTTGTTGTGCACGGTGAGCTCGTTGTCCTGCTTCTGCTCGCCGGCGAGCGACCAGTTCGTCGAGCCGCGCACGGTGTAGCGTCGACAATCACGATCTTCATGTGAGATATGGCACCCTTCGTCGATTCACCGATCGCGATCGAATTACCGATCAGGTCGTGGTTCCACTTCGCCAATAGCTGACGCTCGTGCACGCCGGCGGCCTGTGATTTGTCGAGGCTCATTTGCACGTACACGTGCTCATCCTTGAGCTTGGACATGATGATGTCGTTGAGTTCATCGTCGTCGTAGCCTTACATGTTCAGCACGATCGATTTCTGCGTCGAGGCAAGCAGCAACGTGAGCATCGCGTGGAGGTTGTCGATCGGTGAATAGAACGTCCTCCGTCGGAGGGATATCCGTCGAGGAACCGTCCCGCGGCCTTACCGGCCGAGGTTGTTCCAGTCGAACGGCGGCGGTCCCGAGGGTTTGGATGTGGAGCGGGGTTGAGGCATAGGGAGACGCTATTCGCCCGTGGCGCGTGACTCAACTGAACTGGAGGCCAATCGAGCTCGCATCGACGGCACGGTGTCTTGACACAGCGCTCCCCCCGGACTCTCGCGCGGTTGAGAGGCGGCAAATCGGAGTTAGACTCGCTCCAGATTCGGCCAGGGATTTCTGACGGGGAGGTGCGTGGTGGGGACGGATCAGCCGCTCGGTGGTTTGGAGAAGGTCGAGCACATCGTCGTGCTGATGCTCGAGAACCGCTCGTTTGACCACATGCTCGGCTACCTGTCGCTCGAGGCCGGTCGCGAAGACGTTGATGGCCTCAAGGTCGGGATGGTCAACGCCGCCGGCGGTACCTCATACCCGATCGAGCATCTCCGCGCCACCCACATCCCGAACCCAGAGTGGGACCCGGACCATTCGGCCGCCGCTACTGACCTGCAGATCGGCGAGGGGAGAATGGACGGATACGCCGAAAGCTTCGCTAGGACGCTCTCCTCGCGAAAGGTGACCGCACCGCCGCCGGATCCCGGGATGGTGATGGGCTACTACAACGCGGGGGACCTACCAGTCTACGACCACCTCGCCGAGCACTTCTGCGTCTGCGACCGCTGGCACAGCTCCGTGCCCGGGGCGACCTGGCCAAACCGCCTCTACGCAGTCGCCGGAAGCGCCGACGGCAGCCGCGATGACAAGCCCAAACCGCCCCCGGTCTACGACAAGCACTCGTTCGTGCGCCACCTCGATCGTGCCGGGGTGAGCTGGCGGTGGTACACCTATGATGTCGGCACGCTGCGCTGCGCCGACCACGATTACCTCGTCGGCCACCACGGCCACTTCGCCTACGTTGACAAGCCGAAGCTGCCGTGGGACACCGCGCTCGCGGAGCATCTGATCGTCGACGAGGACAGCGCGAGCTTCCTCGAGGACGCCCAGCGCGGCAAGCTCGCCGCGATCTCCTGGATCGACCCGAACTTCAAGGATGTCAACCTCGCGCACACGCAGACAAATGACGACCACCCGCCCTCCGACGTCCAAGACGGGCAAGAGCTCGTATTCCTCGTCTACAACGCCCTGGCCTCCGGAACCGCGTGGGAGCACACGCTGCTGCTCGTCGTCTACGACGAGCACGGCGGATTCTTCGACCACGTTCCCCCACCGGATGCACCCGACGACGATCCGACGACCTTTGGTCGCTACGGGATCCGCGTGCCGGCGCTAGCCGTCTCGCCGTGGGTGGAAGAAAAAAGTGTCTCACACACGCTGTTTGACCACACCTCAATCATCAACACGATCCTCACCCGCTTCTGCCCCGCCGAGCTCGAGGAGCAGGAAGGCCTCGACGAGATCATCCACTGGCTCGAGGAAGGCCACCCGCACTACATGGGAAAACGTGTCGCGCAGGCCAACCATCTCGGCCAGCTCCTCAACGCGTCTGCTCCGCGACCGGCAGCGACTCGCGACCAGCTCGTCCAATGGCTTGCCACCAGGCACGCCGATCGCGCCCGAAGCGTGGCCACCGGAACGGTGCCGTTCAACGCCGAGGACCGGCTGTTCACCGACCTCCAGCAAGGCATGTTGGCGGCCGAGCAGCACCTGCGCCAGAAGGGGTTAGAGATCGGACACCCGTAGCAGGCCCGGCGCCGGCGTGGCTTTAGACCAGCTCCTTCACGAGGCGCAGTGGACACTCGCAGAAGCCGCGGCCGATGTAGAACGTGACCGAGTTCAGCACCATGCCCCGGCACGGCTCCACGCTAGACCGGACAGGCGACACGACAGTCCGAGCAGCCGTCCCGCGGATATCGGAGCGACCGCTTTCTTGACCGGCCGGACAGCACCGATCCAGCACCGATCCAGCATCAGCCCCTCACTGTGCGACGAAGCGATACCCCGCTGAGCTCAACACACGTTGCGGCCGACGATCGCAATCGCGTGATGGCAGGCGCCACCGATCGCGCGGCCGCACCACTGCTTTCGTCGTAGAGCCTCGTCTGAGCCCGGCGACGGCCTCGGCGATGGACCGCTCGTTCGCGATCGGCCGACGATAGGCGGAGATGATTAGCACCGCCCCCTGCGGAGTCGGGATACCACATGCGCTGCTGAGGGCCTCGTCCTGCCGGTTTGCCAGGGTGACGGCTGCGGTGGCCCGCTCGACGCTCTCGTGCTTCCAAGCCCGCCTCCGGCGGGGTACTCCCGAGTGGATGATCTACAGGCTCAAGAGCAATCGCACGAACAACAACGCCTTCACGCAAACGACCCCGCCAACGCCCTCACACAGCCCAAGCCATCAACCAGCGAAAAGAGCGGTCGGGTAGCTGACGAGGGTTTCCAAAAAGTTTCCATACCGCCACCTCACGCACATCCATGGCGGAACCCCGCCCCCGAAAACCCCGCCAGCAAAGGCGCCCCCCAAGCCCTCTGTCGGACTCGAACCGACGACCCCTTCCTTACCATGGAAGTGCTCTACCAGCTGAGCTAAGAGGGCGGAGTGGCCAGCGTAGCGGCTCGCGAGAGCCGCTTACACCCGTGCTTTAGTGCATCGCGGTGCCGTGCATGGTGCTCATGCTGTGCATGGCGCCAGCGTGGCCGGCTGGGACGACGAGGCCAGGAACGTTCTGTGGCGCTGCGGCCACGCCCACCGCGAGCGCCAGCAAGATGGCCGTCACGCCCGCAATCACAGCGGGCCTTGACGGAAACGTCTTCTCGAGCACGATTAGTGCAGCGACGACCGCCATCCAGGTCACGCTCATCACGCCGAGCGCGAACAGCGCTGCCATCAGCGCCCAGCAGCAGCCTAGGCACCATGCGGCGTGGCGCGCGCCCATCTCTACGGCGCCGGTCCAGCCGTCTCGCCACCCGCCGAGCAGGAATCCCAACGGGCTGCGGCACTTCGTTAGGCAGGCGTTCTTCAACGGCGTCAGCTCGTACACCGCCGCAGCCACCAGCACACCCGCAGCGAACCAGCGTCCGCCAGAGTGCCAGGCAAGGTCGGAGCCGATGAGGCTGCGGCCCGCCTCGAACAGTCCGTAGGCGGCCATCCCGGCCGCTCCCCACACGACCAGGTAGGCCGCGGTGAACAGCAGCGGGTACAGCGACCCGCGGCGTTTAGTCATGCGTGCGTAGAGCGCCACCGTGGGCGTCAGCGCGGGAAACATCATCGCGGCCATCATCACCACCCAAACGCCGAGGAACCAGCCGAGCGCACCGAGCTGGGTGCCCGGTCCAGCGTCCATCCCGGACATGCGGTCGGCGGTTGCCCACCAGGCGACGGCGGTCAGCGCCAGCAGCAGCGCCGTCAGCGCTAGCCGCGCCCGCACCGCGGCGAACGCGCTGCGAAGCTCGCGGCGCTCAGAGCGCGCTTCGACCAGGGACGATGAGGTTACGGCGCTCACGCTGCCCAGGAGAATTCGGAGGTGGAGAACGCCGCCTTGGCGTCATACCGGATGCCGAATGCGTCGATCTTCGACCGCGTTGCGTGGGCGACGTTCAGCTCGGACCCCGCCGGGTGAAAGATCCCAGTAAGCCTGGCCGGCTGCCCGGTCTCGACCCCAAACGGCACGACGTCCTCGACCTCGAAGTCCACCGCGTCTCCGATCCTGACCGAGTGGCTGATGCCGTCCTCGTGTACCTCGATCGGGGCACGTTCCACGCCCAGGGTCTCGCCCACAAGCGGTCCGAGAGCCTCCATCGGCCCGCCTAACGCGCCCGAGAACACGGCACCAAGCTTTTCCGCCTGCTCGTCTGACGCCGCGGCGTCGATGAACACTCCGAGGCGCCAGTTGCCGTCGGTCATCACCTTCGGCGTGTCGGCGACCGCCGCCACGGTGAGCCCGCTGACGTCGGTCCCCTCGACCTCACCGCTCTTGACGTTGAAGACGAGGACCACCCGGCAGTAGTCGTTCGTCGCGCCGAACGAGAGCGATGCCGTACACGGACAGACCACGTCGCACGAGCACGTCTCGAAATAGGATCCCTCGAGGTTCCAGGCCATAGGGCCCCCCTTCGGTTGCTGTGGTACCTACGCCGATTGTGTTGCAGCCCGGGGCGCGAGTCAATGGCCGCGCTTGCAGACGCGCGCCACACGCAGTCCCCGAGGCGCGCCGTCGGCGCGCAACCTCTTGGAGCGGCCGATCTCGAAACCATCGACCTCAAGCTGCTCCAGCACCGGACCGGATACGACGACCTCGCCAGCCTTGGCGAAGTCGCCCACCCGGGCGGCGATGTTGACATCGATGCCGAGATAGTCGGCGCCGAACTTCCGGGGCCGCCCCCAATGCACCCCGGCCCGCATATCGGGTCGATAGCCGTCGAGATGAACCTCGGCCACTCCCGCTTGAGCCTCGAGGGCCGCCTCGACGGCCGCCGGCGCCTCGCGGAACGTGGCCATCACGCCATCCCCCAGGCGCTTCGTGATGCGGCCATCGTGGCGATGAATCGGGCCCTCAACGGCGGTGCCAACCAAGCGCAACAGCTCAAGCGCCGCGACGTCCCCGGCTCGAAGCGCCCAGGAGGAGAAGCCCACAAGATCGGTGAACAGCAGCGCCAGCGGTTCAGTCCCTTGCCCTCTGCCGACGGCTTCAGACAGCGACTGCCACACCTGCAGCCCGGCGAACCCCAGCTCTTGCGCCACGCTGTCTCGCTCCGGCGCGAGGGTCGACACTCCTCTTGCGACCACGGCAACGGGCGTGGCGCCCCCTGTCGAGAGCGGGTCGCCGAAGCGCTCGTCTCCCGGCAACCGCCTGCGTAAGCGGCGCGCGGCACCGAGCAGAGAGGGCTGGGTATCGACGCCGGTGAGGATCCGGCGCAGGCGCGATTCCGACTCCTGATCGCCGCCGACAATCTCCCGCAGCTCTTGGTCTTTGTCCTCCATGGGCCCTACGAGCATAGGAGTTGGCATCCCGGAAACCGTGCCCGTCGGGCGCTCGTAGCGGGCGACGTTGGAACTAAACCGCGTTCGTAAGAGACGTCACGAGGCGGCACCGGGCGCGACAAGCCGCCTCAGCGGTAGGGCCACCAGCGTGCGAGCTCGAGCGTCTGCTGGAGCTTGAAGGGGGCCGCCTGGTCGTGAAGCCACGGCCGGCCGACCCACAGAAACGCGTCGAGCAACCGAGCGGCGATACGCCGGTCCCGCCTGGACAGCCCCCAGCGGCGGTTCGTCACGTTGACGGTCGGGGGTATCCCTAAGGCCATACAAGGCGAGTCCGGTGCGCTCCCGCATACGTGCGGGTTGTCGCGATCGCCGTGGTATTGCCAGAACTTTGCCGGGATGCCGTTCTCGGCCGTGTTGATGACGAAGTGCGTGCCGCTGATGCCCGCCCTGGCTAGTCCCGCCACGACCCGGGCTCCAAAGTCCAGCTCGGAGGGATTTGAGTCGTAGTGGGTGGCGTTGAGAGCAAAGCCGCGCGCGTAGGCGACGCCCGCGGCGCGCAGCAGCGACACCGCCTGCTTGACGGTCGGCCAATCGGCCGCGCCGACGTCGATATAGACCGTCGTGTATGGCAAGGCAGCGAACTGCCGCGCGGCCCAGTTGACAAGCGATAGGTCTAGGCGGCCGTTGCGCGGAGCACACAACGCGAACGGGAGATCTGGCTGCAGGATCAACGCCACGCGTGAGCTCCCGATACCGGCGGCGAAAGAGTCGATCCAGTTCTCGTAGCTCTGCTGCTGGGCGACCGTCGGGTTGTGAAAGCAGGCTGACCGCTCCCAGGGATCGAGCCTGAAGATCGCGATTTGGGTCAGGACGTTCGGGTTCCCGCCCGTGACGTTCGCGATGTACTGCTGTGCAGTCGCCTCGGCGCTCTCATCGGGAATCCAAGGTCCGAACCACGTGGCGCGAGGACGCAGCGCGATCCGCGCCAGCAGCGTCTGGTTCACGCCCCTCGCCGACTTGTAGGCGGGATAGACGCCGTCGATCGGACCCGTGTAGGCGCCCCACGGAACCCCCGCCAGCGGGTTCGTCGTCGAGGCGCCGGGAAGCCCGGCGTTGGCGACTCCGGCGAGCGCGCCGGGAGCCGCTTGGAGGCAAGCAAGGACGACCATGGCAGCCGCCAACCCAGCGAGCGCCGGGCGGAGATGTCGCGGCTTACGGGCTACAGGCACGGCGAAATGGCGGGGGCAGGATTCGAACCTGCGAAGGCTGAGCCAACGGATTTACAGTCCGTCCCCTTTGACCGCTCGGGAACCCCGCCGGGGGGTGGCCGAGTCTAGCGGCGAGCGATCGCTCGGCCGCCCCCCGCGGCGGGTGTAAAACGCAGCAAATCGACCGGCCGTGCGGCGGAATGCGCACATAAGCGTCGTGGAGACGCTTATCTCGCAAAAGCGTTTGGCGGGCGGCGGATTTTGTGCGTTTGTTGGACGCGTGGGCCGCAGCGGCCGTTTTGCGCCCGGCTCCGGAATCCGGGGGTCGGCGCACGCTGGTCGGCTGGGCCGCAGCGGCCGTTTTGCGCCCCGGCTCCGGAAACCGGGGGTCGGCGCACGCTGGTCGGTGCTCGGCGCGTGACGGGGCTGCGTTCGCTTGCTCCTCGGGCCCCCGCCGGGCCGGAGAGCCCCGAGACGGCCCTCTACGACGCGTCCCGCAGCCTCTGAGCCTCGGGCAGCGCCTCGAGCTTCTTCAGCGTGTGGTTCTCGATCTGGCGGATGCGCTCGCGGGTGACGTTGAACGCCCGGCCCACTTCTTCCAGCGTGTAGGCACGCTCGCCGACCAGGCCGAAGCGCATCTCGATCACCTCGCGCTCGCGCTCGGGCAGCGCCGCCAGCGCCCGCCGGAGGTTCTCGCGGCGCAGGTGGTCAGCGGCCAGCTCGAACGGAGACTCGGCCGTCTGGTCCTCGACGAAATCGCCGAGCTCCGAGTCCTCCTCCTCGCCGATCGGCTTCTCCAGAGACACGGGCTGCTGGGCCATGCGCAAGACGTCGCGCACCTCGCGGACGGTGGTCTCGAGCTCGTCGGCGATCTCCTCGGGACTCGGCTCGCGACCCAGCTGCTGGACCAGCTGGCGCTCTACGTGGACCACCTTGTTGAGCTTCTCGACCATGTGGACCGGGATGCGGATCGTCCTGCCCTTGTCGGCGATCGCCCGGGTCACGGCCTGGCGGATCCACCAGGTGGCGTAGGTTGAGAACTTGTAGCCCCGTCGGTAGTCGAACTTCTCGACCGCGCGGATCAGGCCCATCGACCCCTCCTGGATGAGGTCGAGGAACGTCAGACCGCGCCCCAGATAGGACTTGGCGATCGAGACGACGAGTCGCAGGTTGGCCTCGATCATTTGCTTTTTGGCGGCCATGTCGCCGCGCTCGATGCGGCGAGCCAGCAGCACCTCCTGCTCCGCGGTGAGCAGGCTCACGCGGCCGATCGCACGAAGGTAGAGGCGCAGCGAGTCGAGGCTGGGCTCGACAGTCAGGTCGACCTCTACGGGCTTGCGCTGATCAGGCTGTGGCTCGTTTGCCTGGGCGGCGCGCGCCTCAACGCTTGAGGCCTCGGAGCGCGCCGGCTGCCCGTCGGGCTCTACGACGTCGATCCCTTGCTCGTCCAGGTATGAGTGCAGCTCCTGGACTTGCTCCTTCGTCACGTCCGCCTCCTCGAGGCAGGTGGCTATCTGCTGGAACGTGAGATATCCGCGCTCGTGCCCCTCGGCGATCAGCGGCCGCAACTCGTCGAGCTCCGAGACCGGAGCCTCGTCGCTCAGAACCGAGGCGATCTCCTTGCCACTCACAGCCCTCGTGCCCCCTTAATGTTGCCCCTTCGGCGACGGCTCAACACCGTCCCTGCAGTCCTCTCATCTACAGCGACTCCTCTCCGTCCGCGACGGCGGAGTGATACCACAATCCGGGCATTTGTCCATGTACGGAAAGTTGCGAGGTTTTGACGGCGGCTGGCACGCGGCCCTCTACCCTTTGCAGCAATGGCTCCTGACCGCTCACGGACGCTGCAGCTACTCGACGTCCAGGCCCAACAGCCAGCGGTTGGGCTGAGTCTCTCCCGCGTCGGCGTGACCGGCGTGGAGAAGGTGATCCGCCTGCGCCACGACGGCGCCGAGCAGCTGTTCTCCGCAAGCTTCGAGTGCGTGGTGGACTTGGGGCCGAGCCAGAAGGGCGCCCACATGTCGCGCTTCGAGGAGGTGATCAACGAGGCGATCGGCGAGGTGGTGCTCAACGAGACGACCTTCAAGGTCGAGACGCTCGCCGAGCACATCGCCGGATTGGTGCGCACGCGTCAGGGCGCGCGCCGGGCGGAGGTAACGGTGCAAGCGCGATTCCCCGAGCACAAGCCCGCTCCGGTGTCGGGAATCCAGACCCAGGAGCTTTACACGCTGCATGGCTCGGCGGTGTCCTCCGAGCTCGGGACGCGACGGCTGATCGGTGTCACCGCCCAAGGCATGACCGCGTGCCCCTGCGCACAGCAGCTGGTGGCCTCAGCCGCGCGTGAGCGCCTGGAAGACGAGGGATTCGACGACGATGAGATCGGGCGCATCCTGGAGGCTGTTCCGGTCGCCACTCACAATCAGCGAGGGCTGGGGACGCTGCATGTGGGATGCACCGAGATGTGCGATGACGAGATCGAGGCCGCCACGCTGCTGTCGATCGTGGAGCAGGCGATGTCCTCCGAGATCTACGAGCTGATGAAGCGCTCAGACGAGGCGGCGGTAGTGGAAAAGGCACACCGCAAGCCGCGGTTCGTGGAGGACTGCGTGCGCGAGATGGTGCGTGGTGTGGTCGAGGCCTTTCCGCGCTTGGACGGCAGAGCGTTCGTCTCCGCGCGCCAGGTCAACCTGGAGACCATCCACCAGCACAACGTGGTGGCGGAGAGGTTCGGGACGCTGGCCGAGGTCCGCCGCGAGCTGGAGACGGGCGTGCCGTCGCCGAGCCACACGAGCCGGCGCGAGTGGCTCGACGCGGGGGCTTGAGGGCTGAACGCGGGGGCTTGAGGGCTCGACGCGGGGGCTTGAGGGCCGACGCCGGCGCGTAGGCTCAGCCCGGTAACCAGCCCTCCTGGTAGCCGACCGCTCGGTCCGGTGGGATGTCGGCGTACGCCACCTTCGGATCGCGCGTCTCCTCGCTGACGCCAGCCTCGTGGCGCTGCGCCAGCTCTGACGCCGGATAGACGACATCGTCGCTCAGCCGGGTGCCGACGGCCAAGAGCGCACACGGCCCGTCGCCCGCTCCGACGAACACGTGCTCCGTCCAGGCCGGGCAGTGCACGAAGTCCCATTGCGCCAGACGCCGCTCCTGACCCTCGATCAGCAGCAGGCACTGGCCGCAAAGCACGAGGAAGTCCTCCTGCTCGTCCTCGCCGTGGTAGTGGCAGGACGGCTGCCCCGGCTGAAGCACGCCGATGTTGAAGCCCAGCTGCGGGAACCGCGCCTCGCCCTCGAACCGGGTGTAAGCGCCGAGGTGGCCGTCGAGCCACTTGGCCTCGCGAGCATTGAGCACGAACCAGCCTTCGCCGGCGGGAACCTCTCCGCCCTCACCTCGCTCGATCGAAGCCTCGGGCACCTCAGACATTGACGCCGGACTCCGTCCGTCCGGACGCCATTTCGCGCCGGCGCAGCCCGAAGAAATAGTCGGCGCCCGAGAGCACGGTGACGATCACCGTCACGTACACCAGCAGCGATACCCACAGCGGATGGTGGTGGTAGGCGATCAGCGCCATGACCATCGCCACCTGGACCGCGGTCTTGAGCTTGCCCCAGACGCTGGCCGCGATCACGGTCCCCTGCTGGGCGCCGGCCGCTACCCGCAGCACGGTGACGGCGAACTCCCGGGCGATGATCACCATCGCCACCCAGGCCTCGAGCCGACCCAATGACACCAGGGCGACGAGCGCGGCCACGATCAGCAGCTTGTCGGCGATCGGGTCCATCAGCTTCCCGAACGTCGTCACCCAGTTGCGCGAGCGCGCCAGGTAACCGTCGATGGCGTCGGTCACCGACGCAACGGCAAACACGATCGCCGCCAGGAGGTCGCCATCGCCGCTCTTCTCGAGCAGAGCGACGATCAGCACCGGTACCAGCAGGATGCGGATCACCGTCAAAACGTTGGGGACGTTGAGGGGAACCATCGGCCAGAGGGCATGATGTCAGCATGCGCGCCAGCCTTCTAATGGAGCAGGGACGGCCGCTCGAGCTGGCCGAGCTACCGGACCCGCAGCCGGCGCCCGGACAGCTGCGGCTGACGATCAAGGCCTGCGCGGTATGCAGAACCGACCTTCACCTGCGCGACTCGGAGATCGCGGCCACCAAGGTGCCCGTGGTGCCCGGACACCAGATCGTGGGCGTGGCGGACGACGGGCGCCGGCTCGGCGTTCCCTGGCTTGGCTGGACCGACGGCGAGTGTCGCTACTGCCGAAGCGGCCGCGAGAACCTGTGCGTCAACGCGCGGTTCACCGGGCGCGACATCGACGGCGGCTATGCCGAGGCCACAGTCGCCGACGAGCGCTTCTGCCTGCCGCTGCCGGACGGCGTGCCCAATGAGCAGCTGGCGCCGCTTCTGTGCGGCGGGCTGATCGGCTACCGGGCGCTTCGCATGACCGGAGACGCGCCGCGGCTGGGGCTGTACGGCTTTGGCTCCGCCGCGCACATGATCTGCCAGGTGGCGGTCTTTCAGGGCCGCCAGGTGTTCGCGTTCGCGCGCCCCGGCGACGCCCGAACGCAGGATTTTGCCCGGTCGCTGGGAGCCGTATGGGCGGGCGGCAGCGACGAGGCGCCACCGGAGCCGCTTGATGGGGCGATCATCTTTGCCTCGGCAGGCGAGCTCGTTCCGCGCGCGCTCAAGCATCTGGCGCCAGGCGGCACCGTGGTCTGCGCTGGAATCCACATGACCGACATCCCGTCGTTTCCCTACGAGGATCTCTGGCAGGAGCGGTCGATCCGTTCGGTCGCCAACCTGACCCGGGAGGACGGCTACCAGCTGCTGGAACTTGCGCCGCAAATCCCGATCCGGACCACGGTCAGCACCTACCGGCTGGAGCAGGCCGAGCAGGCGCTCTCGGATCTGCGCGCCGGCCGCTTCGAGGGCACCGCGGTCATCCTCCCTTAGGGTCCCGGGCGGCGCAGCCAGCCTTCATCGCTAGGGTTAGAGCCATGCCACTCATCCCCATGGTGATCGAGCAGACGGCGCGCGGCGAGCGCGAGTTCGACATCTACAGCCGCCTGCTGAACGAGCGCATCATCTTCCTAGGCACCCCGATCGACGACCAGATCGCCAACCTGATCGTCGCCCAGCTCCTGCACCTGGAGTCCGAGGACCCGGACAAGGACATCTCGATCTACGTCAACTGCCCGGGCGGCTCGATCTACTCGGGCCTGGCGATCTACGACACGATGCAGTTCATCAAGCCCGACGTGCAGACGATCTGCGTGGGCATCGCGATGTCGATGGGCTCGCTGCTTTTGACCGGCGGCACGAAGGGCAAGCGCTTTGCGCTACCCAACAGCCGCCTGTTGATTCACCAGCCCTCCGCGGGCTTTGAGGGACAGTCGACTGAGATCGAGATTCACGCCCGTGAGATCCTCAAGGTCCGTGACCGGATCGACGAGATCTACGCCACGCATACCGGCCAGACGCTGGAGCAGGTGCACCAGGACATGGAGCGCGACCGCTTCTTCAAGGCAGAGGAAGCGGTGGAGTACGGGCTGATCGACCGCGTGATCGAGCATCACTAGAACGCCGGCCGCGCATGCGCGGCCGGCCCGGCCGGAACATGTCCGGCCGGCGGCCCGGCTCATGAGCCGGGCCGGGCAATCGACTAGCGCTCGACGAAGTAGCTCCCGCTCCCCTGGCCGCTCGAGAAGTAGCGGCTGGTGACGGTCTTTTTGCGCGTGTAGAACTCGACGGCGTCCTGACCGTGGGCGTGGAGGTCGCCGAGAAAGCTGTCCTTCCAGCCCGAGAACGGGAAGAAAGCCACCGGCGCCGCGACGCCGATGTTGACGCCCACCATGCCCGTCTGGATCTCGTGCCGAAAGCGACGGACCGAAGCCGCGGACTCGGTGAAGATCGAGCTGCCGTTGCCAAAGCGGCTTGCGTTGACGATCTCGACCGCCTCGTCCAGCGATCCGGCGCGAATCACTGACAGCACCGGCCCGAACACTTCCTCCTGGGCGATCTGCATCTGGGGGGTGACGTCGTCCAGGATCGTCGGGCCGACGTAGGACCCCTGGGGCGGGAGCGCGCCGGCGTCGGAGACCCCTCGCCCGTCCAGCGCCGAGCTGGCGCCGTCCTCGAGCCCTCGCTCGATCCAGCCGGTGATCCGCTCACAGGCGCCGCCCGAGATCACCGGCCCCACGTCCACCTGCTCGTCGAGGCCGTCGCCCACCCGCAGCCCGCGAGCGGCCTCCACCAGCGCGGGCATCAGCTGCTCGTGGGCATCCGCGACCGTGACCACCACCGAGCCCGCCATGCAGCGCTGGCCCGCGGCCCCGAACGCCGACCCCAGTATCCCCTCGACCGTCTTCTCCACGACGGCATCCGGCATCACGACCATGTGGTTCTTGGCCCCTCCCAGCGCCTGCACCCGCTTGCCGGCCTTCGCCGCCCGCTCGTATACGAGCTTCGCCACCGGCGCCGAGCCGACGAACGACACGGCGTCGATGCCCGGGTGATCGAGGATTCCCTCCACCACCTCGCGGCTGCCATTGACGAGGTTGACTACCCCGGGCGGCAGCCCCAGCTCGTGCAGCTCTCCAAACACCAGCTGTTGGGTCATCGGCACCTGCTCGGAGGGCTTCAGCACGAAAGTGTTGCCGCACGCGATGGCGAACGGCAGAAACCAGAACGGGACCATCGCCGGGAAGTTGAACGGCACGATCGCCGCGCAGACCCCCACCGGCTGGCGCACGGTCTCGGCGTCGATCCCGCGCGAGACGTCCTCCAGGATCCGGCCCTGCATCGTGGTCGGCACGGCGCAAGCCAGCTCCACCATCTCGATCATCCGTGCCACCTCGGCGCGGGCGTCGGCCAGCGTCTTGCCCATCTCCACCGTCACCGACCGGGCCAGCTCTCCGCTACGGGCATCCAGGCGCTCCCGGAGCTCGAAAAGCTTGCGCGCGCGGCCGATCACCGAGACCTCGCGCCACGCCGGCAGCGCGGCGCGTGCCGCACGGACGGCGGCGTCGAGGTCGGAGAAACTGGACAGGGGGACGCGGGCCAAGGGCTCGCCGGTCGCTGGGTTCGTGACGCTAAGGACGTCTGTCGGCTGCCGCGCGGGGGTCCATTCGCCGGCGATGTAGTTGTCAAGCAGTCGAGTCGCTGTTACGGCCATCTGTCACTCCTGCGGTGAGGAATCGGGGTCAAGTGTCCACTCGTGGTCCGGGTCGTTGGCAACTGCCCACAGGCGCTCCGGACCGGCCATGACGTTCAGGTAGTAGAGCTCGTAGCCGGGTGGCGCCGAGACGGTGTGGTATCCGCGGGGGACGAGGACGCAGTCCCGGTCGCCGAACGCCAGCGACTCGTCGAGCGCGCGGTCGTCGCTGTAGACGCGCTGGAACCCGAAGCCTCGAGCCGGACGGAGACGGTGGTAATAGGTCTCCTCCAAGAAGGTCTCGGTGGGCGGGGCGTCCCGATCGTGCTTGTGCGGTGGATAGCTGGACCAATGGCCCGCCGGGGTCAGGACTTCGCACACCAGCAGCGAGTCGGCCTCGCGGTCACCCATCAATATCGGGCGCACGGTGCGCTGAAGCGAACCGTGGCCTCGCCTCTCTTCCTCGATCTCGTTGCCCGGCAGCACGCGAGCCTGGGCGCCGCCCCTCGGGGCGGGCCCCCAACACAGCGCTACCTCGGCCTCGCCCGCGCCGGCTCGCAGCGCGAACTCGGTGCCCGGCGGCAGGTAGGCGGCGTCCGGCAGGCCGGACCAGGGATCCTCGCGGCCGCCCAGCGCCGGCCAGCGTCCATGCTCCGAGGCCACGTCGACGGCTCCCGATACCGACACTATGCACAGCTCGGCCGCGCCCGTATGACGCTCGAGCTCGGCTCCGTCTGGTAGCGCCAGCACCTCGAAGCCCACGTGCTTCCAACCTGCGGAAAGCGGGGTTACGGACAGGATCGAGCCGTCTGCTCCCGGTGCGGCCGCGGGATGGACGAGCAAGCCGCTCACGGCTGCTGGAGGTAGTTCCGCTGCTCGCGCCGAGCGCGCTCGTAATGCTCGCGCGCGCTCTGGACGGCGGACTGGTCTGAGACCTCGGCCACCGGTACTTCCCACCAGCCCTCGTAGCTCGGAACGCCGGCGTAGCGGTCGGTCTCCACGTAGACCACCACCGGTCCGTCGGCCTGGCGGCCGAACTCCAGTCCCGCCCGCAGCTCATCGATCGTCCGCGCCCGGATCACGCTGGCCCCCAGGCTCTCGGCGTTGGTCGCGAGGTCGATCGGAAGGGGCTCGGCGCTCTGCGCCAGACCCTGGCCGTCACGAGCGTCGAGCGGTATCGCGCCGTCGTGGCCGCGCCTGTAGTGGGTGCCGAAGCCGGCCGAGCCCACCGAGCGCGACAGCGCGCCGATCGATGCGTAGCCGTGGTTGTCGACAAGCACGATCACCAGCGGCACACGCTCGGCGACAGCTGTCACCAGCTCCCCCGGCAACATCAGATAGGAGCCGTCGCCGATCAGCACGAACACGCTTCGGTCGGGCGCCGCCAGCTTCACGCCGATGCCCCCGGGGATTTCGTAGCCCATGCACGAGTAGCCGTACTCGACGTGGTAGCCCTTGCCCTCGGGATCGCGCGCCCGCCAGAGCTTGTGGAGGTCGCCGGGAGCGGACCCCGCCGCGCACACCACCACGCCCCGCTGGCCGGCGGCGTCGTTGATCGCGCCGATCACCTGGGCCTGCGTGAGACCACCGGCGGCGCCCGGCTCGGACACCAGCCGCGCCACCTCTCCGCCCCAGGCTTCTGCCTGCTCGACAGCCTGCAGCTCCCACTGCGGATCGGCCCGGTGGCCGTGCAGCCTGCGACGGAGCTCTTCCAGCGCCAGCCGGGCATCGGCCACGACCGGCAGGGCGGACAGCTTCGCCGCGTCGAACGCGGCGACGTTGATGCTCACGAAGCGCACGTTCGGATCCTGGAAGGCGGACTTGGAGGCCGTGGTGAAGTCGCTCCAGCGCGTGCCGATCCCGATCACCAGGTCCGCCGTGCGAGCCAAGCGATTGGCCGCCGCGGAGCCCGTGGCCCCCAAGGCACCCAGGCTCAGCGGGTGCTCGGAGACGAGCGCGCCGCGGCCTGCCTGCGTCTCGCACACCGGGATCGCCGTGGCATCGACCAGCTCCCGCAGCGCTGCGGTCGCCTGGCTATAGATGATGCCGCCCCCGGCCACGATCAACGGCCGCTGCGCGGTGCGGATCAACTCCGCAGCGCGAGCCAGAGCATCGGCCGCCGGGGGCTGGCGGTAGATGGCCCACACCCGCTCTTCCAGGAACGCGTCGTCGAATTCGAACGCCTCGGCCTGTACATCCTCCGGCAGAGCGAGCGTGACGGCGCCGGTCTCCGCGGGGTCGCTCAGCACTCGCATCGCCTCCAGGCACGCCGGCAGCAGTTGCGGCGGCCGCTCGACACGCTCGTAGAAGCGCGACACGGGCCTGAAGGCATCGTTGACAGACACGGTGGCGTCATGCGGGACCTCGAGCTGCTGCAGCACCGGGTGGGGCGCGCGCGAGGCGAACGTATCGCCGGGCAGGAGCAGCACCGGTAGACGGTTGATGGTCGCGGCCGCGGCGCCGGTGACCATGTTCGTGGCCCCGGGACCCACCGACGTGGTGCAGGCGAACGTGCGCAGCCTATTGTGCTGGCGCGCGAAGCCTGCCGCCAGGTGGACCATGGCCTGCTCGTTGCGCGCCGGGTGATAGGGCAGCAAGTCGCGGTGCTGATCGAGCGCCTGCCCAAGCCCGGCGACGTTGCCGTGACCGAAGATCCCGAAGCAGCCGGCGAAGAACCGCGAGCGCTGGCCGTCGCGCTCCACCACCTGCATGCCCAGGAAGCGCACCAGCGCCTGCGCCACGGTCAACCGGCTCATGCCGCGCTCTCCGCTCGCTCCATGACCTTCACCGGCCGGCCTTCGCGCAATGACTGCTGCGCCGCCATGGCGATCACCGTTGGCGCGCGGGCGTCGGCCGTGGAGATCGCGCTCCGGCCCGTGCGCACCGCTTCCACGAACGCTTCCCAGGCCCGGACGTAGCTCGGCACGTATCGCTCCAAGAAGAAGTACGGGAGCGCACGACGGTGCGTGCCCTGTGCCGTCTGGATCACCGAGGTGTCCGCCAGAGGATTCTCTGAAGCGGCCATTCCCTTCGAGCCGAACACCTCCACCCGCTGGTCGAAGCCGTAGCTGGCCTGGCGCGAGTTGTCGATCGCGGTCAGGCACCCGTCCGAGTGCACCAGCGTGATCAGGGCCGTGTCGATGTCATCGAAATCTTGGAGGGCGTCATCGATTCTGACCGTGCCGCGCGCGAACACCTCAACCACCTCGCTGCCGGTGAGGAACCGGGCCATGTCGAAGTCGTGGATCGTCATGTCCAGAAACAGCCCACCGGACCTGCTCACATAACCCCGCGGCGGGGGAGCGGGGTCGCGGCTCGAGATACGAACCACATGGGGCTCTCCGATCCGGCCCGAGGCCACGGCCTCGCGAACCGCGGCGTGGGCCGGGTCGAAGCGGCGGTTGAAGCCGATCTGGAACGCCGATCCGGCGGCCTCGACGGCGGCCAGCGCGCGGTCCACGTGCTCCAAGTCGAGCGAGATCGGCTTCTCGCAAAAGACAGCCTTGCCAGCCTGCGCACCGGCCACCACCAGCTCGGCGTGGGAGTCGGTGCTGGAGCAGATCGCCACCGCGTCGACGTCTGAGAGCAGTAGCTCTTCCACGCTCGCCATGACCGGAATGCCCAGTTCCCCGGCCAGATCTCGCGCCGGCTGCTCGGACGCGTCGTAGACCGCCGCCACCGCCGCGCCGGGCACGTTGTGGGCCAGCAGGCTGGCGTGCATGCGTCCGATCCGCCCGGCTCCGATCACGCCGATCCGCAACGGGGCGATGGCGGCGGCAGACATCACGCCGGCGCTCCGATCAGCTCCAGTACCTCGTGCTCGTAGGGCATGGCCTGAGAGCACAGGAGCCGCGAGGCGACGATTCCGCCGGCCGCGCCCGCGAACAGGACCGAGCGCTCCGGCGTCCAGCCTGAGAGCAGCCCGTGGCACAGCGCCCCGCCGAAGGCATCGCCGGCACCGAGGCCGCACACCACCTCCACCGGGGTTGGCGCCAGCAGCCGCTCGCCGGCGCCCGTGGCCAGCAGCACGCCTTCGGAGCCCAGCTTGACGATCGCCAGCTCCACGCCGCGCCCCAGCAGCGACCGGGCCGCCTCGTGGGGGTCGCTCTCGCCGGTGGCCACCTCGCACTCCTCGCGGTTGCCGACGGCGACCGTGGCCTGCGCCACCGCCGCCCCGATCACCTCGCCGGCTTCCTGGCGAGACTCCCAGAAGCTGGGCCGGTAGTCGAGATCGACGATCGTGTGGCCGGATCGCGCCCGTTCCGCGAGCAGCGCCTGGACGGTCGCGCGGCTCGGCTCCTGCGAGAGCGCCCCGCCCGAGACCCACAGGATCGGCGTCTCGCGTGCCGCTTCGTCGGCCTCCCCCGGGCGCAGCTGGAAATCCGGCACCGGCGGCTCGCGCCGGAACAGCAGCGAGGGGTCATCTGGCGGGTCGAGGACGGCGAACGCCAGCGGCGTGAGCAGCGTGTGCTCGATCCCCACGAATCGGGTCTCGACGCCGAACTGGCGAAGCTCCTCCAGCGCCATCTGGCCGAACGGATCGCCTCCCACCTTGGTGTAGACGGCGGCGCGGCGCCCGAGCCGGGCGGCGGCGATCGCCACGTTCGTCGGGCTCCCGCCGACCGCCCGGTTGAACGTGCGCGCCTCGGGCCAGCCGGCATCCAGCTCGCCGCAATAAAGGTCGATGCTGATCCTGCCGACCGTCAGGATCTCGAGGCTGCCCTGCATCAGGCGGGCGTCTCCTGGGTTCGGCCAGCGATCTGCTCGAGGAACGCGATGCTCGCCCTGGCGTCAGCTACTGGTCCGCCGGGCAATGCCTCCCCGTCGGCGATGATCGCCGTGTCCTGCTCGAGCACGAGCCATCCGTCATAGCCGTGCCGATCAAGCGCTCCGAGCACGGCCTCGATCGGAGCTTCCCCCTGACCGAGCGCTACGAACAGTCCGTCTCGGGTGGCCTGCTGCAGGGCATCCGGCCCGGTCCGGGGCGCCGGGCCGTGCCTGGAATCGACGTCCTTCAGGTGCAGGTGCACCACCCGCTCGCCGTGCTCGTCGACGAACTGCGCGGGATCGACGCCGCCGATCAGCATGTGACCAGTGTCCAGGCACCACCCGGTGTTGGACACCTCGAGCGCCCGCTTGACCTCATCGGCCGTCTCCACCAGCGAGCCGAAGTGGGGATGGAGCGCCGTGCTCACCCCGAGCTCGCCCACCGCCTCCTCGACCGCTCGCAAGTGGGCGCCTAGCCGCCGCCAATCGTCCCGGTCCAGCGCGGCCGGCGAGCTCCAGCGCTCGTCCTGGACTGCCGCCACCACCAGCATCTGGCCGCCCGTGGCCGCCAGTAGCCGCGCCGTCGCCAGCGCCGGCTCCAGGGCGCGATCGAGCGTGCGCTCGTGCAGCACGAGGGCCACAAACGCTCCGGCCGGCGACAGCCCGTGGTGCTCGAGCACTCGGCGCAGCTCGTCTGGCTCCTCCGGCAGAAAGCCCGGTGCACCCAGTTCGGTGCCCCGCAGGCCGAGCTCGGCCATCTGCCCAAGCACCGTGCCGGTTGAAAGCCACTCTCCCCAGCCCGGGAGCTCGCACACGCCCCAGGAGATCGGGGCGCCAGCCAAGCGCTCCTGCACCTTCATCCTCACATCCTCAGACTTCCCCTAAACGGCGACTATACGCCTCACGCCACGCGGTGCTAGGCGCGGTCGTCAGGCGACGCTGTGTTCGATCGAGCCCAGGCGCTCGATCTCGATCCGCACCACGTCGCCCGAGCTCAAAAAGCGCGGCGGATCGAAGCCCATGCCCACGCCGCTGGGTGTCCCGGTGAGGATCAGGTCCCCCGGCGAAAGGGTGCAGGTCTGGGCGATGAAGCCGACCAGCTCCTGGCAGGGGAAGATCAGATCGGCGGTGTTCGAATCCTGGCGCAGATCGCCGCTTACCCAGGTGCGGAGCTGCAGCCTGCCCGGGTCGGGCAGCTCGTCGGCGGTCGTCACCCAGGGGCCGAACGGGCAGAACGTGTCGGCCCCCTTGGCTCGGGTCCACTGGGGCTCGCGGCCCTGAAGGTCGCGGGCCGTTAGGTCATCGGCGATGCAATAGCCGCCAATGCGCCCCTCCGCGCCGATCACGATTGTCAGCTCGCCTTCGTAATCCAGCCGTCTTACGACCTCCGGGCAGCGAATCGGGCCTCCGGGCGCCGCAGCCGAGTTCGCGACCTTGACGAACACGATCGGCTGCTCCGGGCGCTTGCCGCCGGTCTCCTCCACGTGCTTTGCGTAGTTGAGGCCGATGGCGTAGATCGTCCCGGGCCGCTGGACTGGAGCCAACAGCGTCACCTCATCCAGAGACCAGGAGTCCGGGCCGCGCTCGGCCGACTCGCCGGCCAGCACGTCGCGGACGGTGAGCTCGGCGCCCGTGAACACGAACACCCTGTCCTTGACGACCTCGCCGGCGAGTGGGCGCTGCACTTCCGGCGCCTTGAAGGTGGCGAGCTTCACGCTTCGCCAGCCTATCGGGTGGTTAGCCTCCCGATTCCGCCTGCGCGATCTGGACGCGAGTCATCGAGCACAACGTGCCCGGCGGCAGCGTCGAGATCCGGACCGAGACCGAGGACGGCCCGCGGGTCGAATGCGGTCTCGAAGCGAACGTTCGCTTTTAGCTCTGCGCGGCCCCCACGGGCAAATCCACCGCCTCGACGTGCGTCACCGGCAACCCCAGCCCCTTGGTCTTCGACACCAGGTCGAGTTTCAGCCACCGGGAGATGCGACGCGGCAGTGTGGAGATGATGATCTCGTCGAACTCGCCCAGGTTGACGGCGTCCTGGATGGCCATGAGCGGCTCGGCGTCGCCCAGCTGGCCCGTCACGTGGCTGCCGGCGGCGTCGGAGAGCTTGGGGAGCGCGTCCTGGAGCACCTGCTGGGCGTCGTCCCCGCCGGCCTGCTCGGGGTCGACGAGCCTGTGCATGCCATGGGGCATCCGCGGCACCACGAGGTGAAACTGGGCTTCGCCACGCTGGATGCGCTCCCGAACCGCGGCTAGCAGCCCCTCGGTTGCCGCCGTTTGGTGCGCGACGACGAGGACATTGGCCCGCTCGGACATGCTCACCTCCAAGTGTTGCTTATGGCCCGAGTATCCCACCGGCGCCCGCCCGGTCAAGCCCTCAGGTCAGCTTTGCCGCAAGCCCTTTGGAGTTCATGTGAGCTATGGCCTGGATCGAGATCTGGGGGTTGACGCCCGAGGCGGTGGGAAACGTCGAGCCGTCGCACACGTAGAGATCGCGCAGCTCCCAGGTCTGGCCCGTTGGGTCGCACACGGAGCTGGCAGGGGTACCGCCCATCCGCGCCGAGCCCATGATGTGAAACGAGCTCAGCGGGCACTGGCCGGCGCCATAGCCCGCGGCGTCGGCGTCCGCCATGAACTGCTGGCGCGAGCCTGACCGGCCCGGCTCGTAGCCCACCCATTTGGCGTGCGAGCTGTAGATCCGCTGCGCGCCGGCGGCCTCCAGGATCTGGGCGGCCCCGTCGATCCCCGTGCGCAGGTGATCGGCGTCGAACGAGGAGAGCTTGTAGCGGACCATTGGCTCCCCGTCCCGGCCCACGCGCACCTCGCCGCCATCGCGATCGCGAAGCAGCACGCCGATCGGGGTGGTGCTGGAGAGCGCCTGCATCATCTCGAAGTGCTGGCGGGCGCCCAGCCAGGGGCTGAACTGCAGGAACAAGTGCGGATGGTTGGCGGCCGTCTCGTACTTCAGCCCGTAGCCGTCGTGCAGGTCTCGGTACTGATCGGAATACAGGGCCTGCATCACCCCCTCCCACGGCTTCAGCTCCTCGTCGAAGACGCCGAACACGGCGGTCGCGGGATGCAGACGGAGATTCTTCCCGATGTTGGGGTTCTTCAGCCCTGAGCGCTTGAGCAGCGCCGGCGTGTGCAGCGCGCCACAGGCCACGACCACCGCTCTGGAGCGAACCGTTAGGTGGTGGCCGGCCGCGGTCAGACCGGTGACGCCGGTCGCGGCGCCGGCCTCCGTCAGCACGCGCGCGACCTTGGTCCCGACGATCAGCCTGGTGCCCGCTTCGTGAGCGTCTCTGAGCCAGGTCTTCACCACCGACTGCTTGGCCCCCACGCGGCAGCCCAGCCCGCAGTAGCCACACTCCTTACCCTGGGCGCAGCGCCTGACACCACGGGGCATGGCGTCGATGTGCCAGCCGAGCTTGACGCAGCCCTCCTGCAGCTTTCGCTCACGACTGGAGGGCTCGTTGTATTCCTGGCTCACGCCCAAGCGCTCGGTGACCGCGTTAAGCGAGGCCGTGTAGTCCTCCGAGGTGAACGCCGGCACGCCGAACGACGCCCATTCAGCCCGGACCTCGTCAGGCGTGCGGAACGAGGTCGTGTAGTTGACCACCGTGCCGCCGCCGAGGCACGAGCCGGCGATCAGGCCGACGCTCTGGTCGACTGTGCCGGCAGGAGCGGCCATGTAGTAGCGGGTGATAGCGCCGAGCTCCGATCCGTCGAAGTCTTGATCGTCGTAGTAGCCCCCGGCCTCGAGCACGATCACGTCCAGTCCAGCCGCTGCCAGGACCGCGGCGGTGGCGCCGCCGCCGGCGCCCGAGCCCACGATCACGACGTCGCACGTGAGCGTCGTGTCGCGGTCTACCTCGGTGACCGTCAGGGCCTTGGCCGGTGCGCCCTCGAGCCTGCCGAGCGGGCCGTCGTAGCCGATCGCGTCCCACGCCGGATTGCGACCGCCGTCCGGGCCCGGGAGCATGTAGTAGAAGAGCAGCGCACCCTTGCGCAGGGCCTGAAACACGGCGCGGCGCTGCGGGGCGCGTGAGCCGGCCCACGAGAGCAGCACCCGCTCGCGCTCGTGGGCGCTCATCCGACCAAAGCGCTTGAAGCCCGCGCCACCGAGCGCACCCATCACCGGGGTGTCCCACAAGCCCAGCAGCATTTGGAGCTGTTTTTGCTCGGACAGTCGCGGGTTCTTGGCGAGCGCCTCGATCAGCGCCTCGGGAACACCCAGCTGGCTCGCTCTCATAACGCCGTCGGCCGACGGACAGAAGGTGTCGCAGATCTCCTCTAGCGCCCGGCGCTGGCGAGCGGTCAGCTGCATTTTTCAATCCTATGTGACGCGCTGGAGCGAGCTCAGCAGCTTCTCACCGGCCCCTGATCGCCGATTCGAGTTCGAGCCCGCCGCGTGCTCGCTTGGTTGGTGGGCAGTCGGCCGGCACCGGCATGACACGTGTGTCTTCGATCACTCGTCGAGCGCCTTGACCAGCAGCTCGCGCAGCGTCTCGCGCTCCGGCGGCGAGAGATTTGCCAGCACCCTGTCCTCGCTTCGCGCCACCGCTTCTCGCGCCCGCGAAATCGCCGCGCGGCCGTCGTCGGTGAGGAACACGAGGTGCCGCCGGCGGTCCTCCGGGTTGCGGCGACGCTCGATGTAGCCCGCGGTCTCGAGCTCGTTCAGCAGCAGCACGGCGTTGTTGGCATCAAGCATGAACGCGTCGCCGAGCTCATGCTGCGCCACGCCGTCCCGGTCGGCAAGGAAGGTCATCACGAAGTAGTGGCGCATGCGCATGCCCAGCTCGGTCTCCGGCGTGGCCCGAGAGACCTTCTTGGCCAGCCGCGAAAGCAGCGACGAGGTGCTGGTCGCCGCGACTTCCGTGCCGCTCGCTGTCTTTGGGATGGCCATCGAGGTGTCGCTCTACTAGATCATTATCGAGTAGTGCCCGCCATCTCGAGCAGCGTCGTCACAGTCGTCCAGTTTCGGGCGGTCGCGGTGACGCCCAGACCGTTGCCGGCGAGCCGGCCCCACAGCTTCGAGCGCCCGACGCCATCGGGGTGCCAGCCGTAGAGCTCGCGACCGATCGCCACCAGGCGCTCCTCGGGCTGCGCAAGCTCCTGCAGCTTTCTGACCCGCTCGGCGTCAAGCTCGCGCTCGAGGAAGCTCACCTGATAGCGCTTGGGGTTCTCGGCCAGTTCGCCGAGCGGATTGCGCTTCACCACGGCCGCCAGCTCGTCGCGAACGCGGACGATCGCCGGAGCCTGGAAGCCGAACCGCTTGGAGATCAGCTGCTCGCAGCGGCCCGCCAGCTCGTCCGGCGAGAGCTTCGATTCGAGCACGATGTTGCCGCTCTGAACGTACGTCCGAACGTCGCCGAAGCCGGCGTCCTCCAGCAGGGTGCGCAGATCGGGCATCGAAATTCTGTGGTGCGGACCGAGATTGATGCCCCGAAGGAGGACGACCTGTACCACGACCCGTGCCTCCCTACTAGAACAGGGGTTCCTGACCCGGCAGCAGGCCCGCCTGACGCCGGCCGCGCGGGTTTTGGATGCCGAGCGCAGCCGCCAGGTCCTCAGCGATCGCACTCTCGGACCGGGATGCCACCAGCGGCTGGTCGATGCCGTCGACGTGCACGAGCGTGCGGCGCCCGTCGCCACGATCGGTGCCCTCCAGCGGAACCAGCGCGTAGACCCGATCCGCCCGCACGAACTTGCCGTAACCGAGCGGAACCATCGGTGGTATGGAACGTGCCGACACAGGAGCATCCTATGACCGGAGCCCGGCGCGGAACCACTAAAATTGCCGGCTCTCGGCGCCGAGCGGTCGGCGCTGGCTGCTGTGGGGGGCTGAAGACAATTTTGGAACCTCGCGAGGTAGCTGTCCCCTGAGCACGCTGATCGACAAGCCCCAGGGCCCGAGGCAGTCCGGGCCCACGCCCCCGCGGGGGCCGAAGGCCGCGACCCGGAAAGGGTCGAGGTTCATTGCCCCCTGGCGGGTGCTCTTTGTCGCGGTTGTCTGCCTCGGGGTCCTTTTCGTCAAGGTCACGCAGGTCTCGACGAATCCTTCGGAGCTACACCGCGTGATCACCCAGGCCGCCCACGCTCCGCCGCTATATCAGCAGGTCAATCAGGCCTGCCAGGCGCTTCTGCATCGCTACGAGCGCGTCACCGTCAGCCGGCCGTGGTGCGGGGAGCTGGCCTACCAGCCCGGCTTCCACTCGGCGCCATCCGTCGTCGACGCCGCACAGATGGGCTTCCAGGAGTTCGCGGACCCCACGAACGGCCAGGCATACGCCGCCGAAATCGGACCGAAGGCCGACAAGGACCTCGGCTGGCGCTGGAACTACCAGACCGGCCTGTGGGGCGCGCACAGCCTGTCGCACTGGTGGCAGTCGGCGCTCGCGCTGCGAACGCTGGTGCGTTACGCCGAAGCCACCAATGACACCGACCCAGGCATCCAGACGATCCTCACGCGCACGTTCCAGCGGGAGAGTGGACACACGAGTGACGAGCCTCCGTTCGCGATCGCCTCAAACGACTTCGTCAATCCCTTCATGGACGACACGGCCTGGTGGGGACTGGCCTGGCTCGAGGCTTCCAAGTACGAGCTCACCGCGCGCCACGACGTCGCCGACGCAAAGCAGTTTCTACGCACGGCTGAGCACGACGCCACCTACGTCGAGAAGTCGCAGCGCTCCTGCGGTGGGATCGAGTGGCAGATCGGTTTCCCCACCGACACGATCACCAACGCCGAATACATCACCCTGTCCGCGGCACTCGCCAACTACCTCAAGGGCTCTGGTCCGCTGCAGGACACCGCCGGAGCAGGCAAGTGGCTCGGGCAGGCCACCGGGCAGCTGCAGTGGCTCGAGACCCGCCGGCTGATCGACATCCGAACCGGCACGGTGCACGACTCGCTGAACGCCGCCTGTAACGGCCTGATCGCCGGCCCCATCACCTACACCGAAGGTCAGGTGGCAGACGCGCTGGTGCAGATCGGCGCGGCCGAGCACAACCCGAGCTACTACCAGCAGGCGAACAGCTTCCTGCACTACGTGGTCTCCAAGCAGAGCGGCATGGTCGATTCCCACGGGATCGTGCTGGAGCCCTGCGAGCGCGACGGCGACGGCTGCACCAACTCCGGCAGCTATCTAGACATGCTCCCTTGGAAGGGGATCCTGATCCAGGGATTTTCCGACTACGCGGCTGCCACCGGCGACCCCCGCTATAACGGCGTCCTTCGCCGGCAGTCGTGGGCCGTCGTTCATAACACGATCGTGGGACCCAACGGCCAGCCCGGCAACTGCCAGGGCCCCTCCTCCTGCCAGTTCGTCTTCTACTGGAGCTGGCCGCTGACGCCCAGCCGCCCCAACTTCGTCGATCAGGCCACCCAGATGGATGCGCTGGACGCGCTGACCGCGCAACTGGCGCTCCAGCCCGGCAAGCAGCAGCCGCAGCCGTTCTGATGGCCACCGAAGCCCGCGGGGCCGAAGCTGGCGTGGGCGTCGAGCTCGCGCGCAGGCGCCGCTCGTCGGGAATCGCGAACTGGCGAAGCTGGGGTAGCCGCTCCGGTCCACTGCTCGCCGGAGCGCTGATCATGGGGGTCGGCGTGGCACTGCGCGCAGGAACTTTCGGCTACCACGGGGCGGCCAGTCAGCCGGCGTTCAACCATTTCACCTACGGGCACATCGGCGCCTACTCGGACGTGGCGTCGCTGTACTTCCGCAACCACATGTGGCACGACTGGCTGCCATACGTGCACTATCCGTTCGAGTACCCGGTGGGGACGGGGCTCGTGGCCTGGCTGACCGCATTGCCGGTGAGCACGGTTGGCGGCTACCTGGCAGTGAACGCCGTCGTGCTGGGGCTGTGCGGGCTGCTCACGCTTTCGCTGCTTCGCCGCCTGCCGGGCGCCAACCCGTGGCTGCTGGCGCTCTCGCCGGCACTCGCCCTGTACGTGGTGCTGAACTGGGATCTGGTGGCGATCGCCGCGCTGGTTGCGGCCCTGGTGCTGTTCGAGCGCCGACGCGACGGCTGGGGCGCAGCGGCGCTGGCCGTCGCTACGTCGACGAAGTTCTTTCCGCTGGTGATGTTGGCGGTGGTGCTCTGGGTGCGGCTGCTCGACTCGGGCGACCGCCGCGAGGGGATCCGCGCACTGGCCCGGATCGCCGGCCCGTTCCTGGCCGTGACGGTGATGATGAACGCACCGTTGGCGCTGACGAGCGGCGTGCACGGCGGCTTGGCGCTACGTTCGGGGTGGCTCTATTTCTTTCGCTTCAACGACACCCGGGGCGTAGGCGGCAGCCTCTGGGCGCTGATCACAGACGGCCACATGAAGGCGCCGGCGGGCAATCTATACAGTGCGGCGGCGACGGTCGGCGGCATCGTCGTGATCCTGGCGGCGGTCCTGTGGAGAAAGCTGAAAGCGCACGCCGTTGCGGGGGGCGCCCGGCGCATGGCCGCGCCCGTGGGCGGGCTCGCGGCCCAGCTGCTCGTGCCGGCCACGCTTGCATGCCTGGGCTGGTTCTTCCTCGCCATCAAGGCCTACAGCCCCCAGTACGACCTGTGGGTGATGACGCTGATGGCGGCCGCTGGGGCGCCGATCGCTCTGGCCGTGGCATTCGCCGCCGCTGACCTCGGCTACTTCGCCAGCGCCTTCACGCACCTGCGACTCGGTCCCCACGACCGGTGGTTCCTGGCGCACGTGCTGCGCCCGGCGGAAGGGATCCGGGAGGCGGTCCTTGCCGCGGTCGTCCTGTGGGCGCTGTGGGTCATAACCGGCCGCCCGCGCCCCTGGGCTCCGCACGCCGAGCGCCGCCAGACATCGTTAGAGGTATTGACGAATGCTACGCGCGTACAACGACGCGCTCGGCGTGGATGAACGGCAGGACCTGTTCCGCTACGCGGCGGAATCGAGCACGGCCCCCAGGCGGCGCTCGAGCGCGTCGGCCAGCACGTCGCGGACCGGGCCCTGCTCGAACCGCTCCACTAGCGAGGCCAAGAAGCCTTCGATCACCAACCGCTTGGCCTGCGCCTCGGGCAGGCCGTGCGCCCGCAGATAGAACAGCTGCTCGGCATCGACCTGCGCCACGGCCGCAGCGTGCGTGCAGCGCACGTCGTTGGCCTGAATCTCGAGCCCTGGGATCGCGTCGGCGTGAGCGCGCTTTGACAGCAGGAGGTTGCGCGACTCCTGGAAGGCATCGGTCTTCTGCGCGCCCGGATCGACGATGATGTTGCCCTTCCAGACGGCGCTGGAGCGGCCCTGAAGCACGCCCCGGAATGCCAGATCCGACGTGGTGTTGGGCGCCGCATGCTCCTGGGTCGTGTCGAAGTCGATGTGCTGGCGCCCCCGGCTGGCGTAGGCCCCGGTGACGCGGGCTTCGGCGCCTGGGCCATCGAGCCGGGTTTCCATCCGCACGCGCCCGTGCGCGGAGCCGAATCCCAGTGCGACCCAGTCGAGCGTGGCGTCGCGGCCCACCTCCGCGCGATGGGTGCCGAAGATCCAACTCTTCTCGGACAGCGACTGGCCGCAGACAAACCGCAGTCGCGCCCCGTCTCCTACCTTGAGCTCCACGACGGTGTTGAACAGCGCGTCGAGCTCGGGGTCGCTCGAAAGTTGCTGCTCCCAGACTTCGGCCTGGGCACCCTCGTCGAGAACGACGAGCGTGTGCCGCGCGAGCTCGGTGCCGGAGACGGCCTGGATCGCGGTTAGGAGGATCGGCTTCTCGAGCGAGACGCCCTTCGGCACGTAGACGAACGATCCATCCCGGAGCCGCGCCTTGTTTCGCACCGTGAACAAGTCGTAGTTGTCGCTGACGACGCTTCCCAGGTGACGCTCGATCAGCTCCGGATGCTCACCTGCTGCCTGCGCGATCGTCGTGACAATCACGCCTTCCGGGAGCTCGAGGTCCGCTGGTAGATCGAACAGCGGCTCCGTCGAGGGCGCCTTGCCATTCGCCGGCGCTTCCGAGTAGGCCTCCAGCTCGAGTCCGCTCAGGTCGGTGAACTCCCACCCGGGGCGCCCCTTGAACTGAGGAAGCTCGAGCGTTCCCAGCTGCTGCGCGGCCTGCTCCCGGCGCTCGGACAGGAGCCTCCCACTAGCCAATCGAGCCCTCCATCTGGAGCTCGATCAGGCGGTTCATCTCCACCGCGTACTCCATCGGCAGCTCCTTGGTGATGGGCTCGATGAACCCGTTGACGATCAGCTTCGAAGCCTCCTCCTCGGGGATGCCGTGGGAGCGCAGATAGAAGAGCTGGTCCTCCCCGACCTTGGAGACCGTGGCCTCGTGGCCCACGTCGACGTCGTCCTCGCCGATCCGGATCGTGGGATAGGTGTCAGAGCGCGAGTGCTCATCGAGCAGCAGCGCATCGCAGACCACCTTCGACCTGGCGCCGTGGGCGCCCTTGGCCACCTCCAGCAGACCGCGATATGAGCCGCGGCCGCCGTCCTTGGAGATCGACTTGGCGAAGATGTTGGAGGTGGTGTTCGGCGCTGCGTGGATGATCTTGCCGCCGGCGTCCTGGTGCTGGCCCTTGCCGGCGAAGGCGATCGACAATATTTCTCCATGCGCCCGCTCGCCGAGCAGGTAGACGCTCGGGTACTTCATCGTCAGGCGCGAGCCGAGGTTGCAGTCGACCCACTCCACGGTGGCGTCCTCGCGCGCCACGGCCCGCTTGGTCACCAGGTTGAAAACGTTTGTCGACCAGTTCTGGACGGTCGTGTAGCGGATCCGCGCGCCGGGCTGGGCGATCAGCTCCACGACCGCGGAGTGAAGCGAGGACTTGCTGTAGGTCGGTGCCGTGCAGCCCTCGACGTAGTGCACATAGGAACCGGGCTCGGCGATGATCAGCGTCCGCTCGAACTGGCCCATCGACTCGGTGTTGATCCGGAAATAGGCCTGTAGCGGCATCTCGACGTGCACGCCCTCTGGGACGTAGACGAACGACCCGCCGGACCAGACTGACGAGTTCAGCGCCGCCAGCTTGTTGTCGTTGGGCGGGATCACCGTAGCGAAGTACTTGCGCACGATGTCCTCGTGCTCGCGCAAGGCGGAGTCCATGTCCATGAAGATCACGCCCTGCTTCTCGAGGTCCTCGCGGACCTGGTGGTAGACGACCTCCGACTCATACTGGGCCCCCACCCCGGAGAGGAACTTGCGCTCGGCCTCGGGGATCCCCAGGCGGTCGAAGGTGTTCTTCACGTCCTCGGGCACGTCGTCCCAGGAGCGCTCCGCGCGCTCCGAAGCGCGCACGAAGTAATGGATGTCGTCGTAGTCGACCTCGGCCAGCAGCGGCGAGCCCCACGTCGGTTGTGGGCGCGAGAGGAAGTGCTCCAGCGCCTTCAGGCGGAAGTCGCGCATCCACTGCGGCTCATTCTTGAACTCGGAGATCTTCTCCACGATCTCCCGATTCAGGCCCTTCGGCGCCTTGTACAGGTAGTTCTCGGCGTCGTGGAAGCCGTAGCGCTCGGTGTAGTCAGCGTTGATCCGCGCGAGCTCCTCGTTCTCGGTCAGCACGGGCACCTGCGGGGCCTTGGTCTCGGGCGTCGCCACTACTCCACCTCCAGCTTGATGGTCTGATCATCGATGATCACCGGAAAGGTGTCCACCGGAACGTATGCGGGCAGTGTCACCGGCCTGCCGGTCTTCAGATCGAATTGCGAGCCGTGGCGCGGGCATTCGATCGTGCAGTTGTCCTGATCGAGCTCGCCCTCCACCAGCGGTCCGTCGTCATGCGAGCAACGATCCTCGATCGCGTAGACCGCGCCGGCGCAGTTGAACACGCCGATCTCCAGATCCTCCCACTCCACCAGGCGCATCTCGCCGGGCTTGAGCTGTTCTAGAGGACAGACTTCGATGACTTGTGGCACGTGTCTTTAAGTCCTAGTGCGGTGATCGGATTTACAGCGTGGATGATAGCGGTGACGGGCGTCAGCGCCGCGCGCGCAGTCGCTTCGAGCACCCATTCAGTCCGCTACCCGACGAGGACAACTGCCAGCCGACGCGCGTTTTCTGAAGCGTCACCTCTCTGAGCGCATTCGCCACGGCGGTGCCGCTGACCGCCGCCCGCGCGCTCGACCCTTCAGTGGTCACGCTGACGTTGGCGTAGAACAGCTGCGAGCGGTCCTGCTTGAGGACGAGCGCGTGATTCGGCAGGCAGCGGACGAAGACCGTCGCGCAGGACGCGTGGACGCCGGTCGCCGCCGGCATCGCGGCGCGAGCCTGAGCGCTCAGCATCCCGCAAGCGCTGGGGTAATCGCCCTCCGCCAGCGTGTTCAAGTAGTCGTTGACTACCTGGTATGGCGAAGGCGCGTTGCTGCCGCACGCGGCCAGGACGACCAGGGCGATAGCCGCGGTCGCGGCGAGCCTCACGCCGCGACCCTCGCCGGCGCGCTCGTCGCCTGCGGAATCACCTGACCCTTGACCCACTGCTCGGCGACACCTGCCAGCACCCGCAGCATGGCCTGAACGGCCGGGGAGCGATAACCCGCTGGGATCACCGCCCCGATCGGGCGCGGCGGAGCCGGGGGGTCGAGGCTCCGCACGACCACGTCGTCGCGCACTCCGCGGGCCACCATGTCCGGAATCAGCGCCAGCCCGACGCCCGCCGCGACGAAGCCCAGGATCGCCTGATAGTCGTCGTTCTGAAAAGCGATGCGAGGCTCGAAGCCGGCGTCGTGGCACGCGCGCAGGAACAACCGCGAGTCGGGGCAGGTGTTGGGCGTGGCGAGCATCCACGGCTCGTCGCGCAGATCGGCCAAGCAGAGCCGCGGCAGATCCGCCACCGGGTGGCCGGTGGGCATCGCCATGTACATGGGGTCGTCGAACAGCTCGACCAGCTCCAGGCCCGACACCGCCGCCGAAATGCGCCCCGGCCGCCGATCCGGGTCGCTAAGCCGGTCATGAGACAGCGCGACGTCGAGCTCGCCGGCGCGCAGTCGAGGCACGGAGTCGATCGGGTCGGCCATCACCACCGAGAGCTCCACCGCGGGATGGCGCCGGCGGAACTCGGCGATCGCCAGCGGCACGATCGAGGAAGCGGCGGAGGCGAATGTCGCCATGCGCAGCCTGCCCCCCTCCAGCCCGGCAAGCGCCCGCAGCTCGTTCTCGGCGTCGTCCAGTCGCGCCAGGATGGTCTCGGCTCGATCGACCAGCAGGCGGCCGGCGTCGGTCAGAACTGCGCCCTTCGGCACCCGGCGGATGAGCGTCGTTCCGACCTCCCCCTCAAGCGTGGCGATCTGCCGCGAGACGGCGGGCTGCGTGTACCCCAGCGCCTCAGCGGCGCCGGAGAACGAGCCGTGGCGGGCCACCTCGCACAACACTCTGAGACGCCTACTGTCGAGCATGAGAGGAAGTTATACCTGGTCCAACGAAGCCCTATTTGACGTTATGGCCGATCCCAGGCACATTGCACGCCGTGAGTAAGCGCAGGAACCCCGAAAGTAAGGCCACCGCCGGCCAGAAAGGCTCCAATCGCCCGATGCGCGGAGCGGCTTCTCAGCTCATTCTCTCTCTCATGAACTCTCCCGCCATCACCATCCGCCCGGCATATGCCGATGACCAGCTGCCGCTCGAGCGACTCGCCGAGCTAGACAGCGCCGCGAAGGTTCCCAGCCATCCCCTGCTGCTGGCCGAAACCGACGGCGAGCTGCGCGTCGCGCTCTCGCTTCGCGACGGCACCGCGATCGCCGATCCGTTCTTTCACACCGCCGCTGTGGAGCGGATGCTGCGAGCTCACGTGCAAGAGAACCGACGCAGCAGCCGGTTCTCGCTGCCCTCGCTGCTGCGCGCGGCCGCGGGCGTCAGGCCGGGCGCTGTGCCAGGAACGCGAACTGGCCGCAGAACACCAGCTTGGTCGCGTTGACGGCGCGGGGGCTCAGCCCGCGCAGCCGGCCGTAGGCGTCGATCAGCCGGTTGAGCGGCGACTGGCCACCCCACCAGCGGTCAAAGCACCGGCGGGGGCCGAGCAGGCGGTGGCCGATGAGCGATAGCCCGTCGATCCCGGGACGGATCTCGAGCACGGTCAGTCCGGCGTCGGCTGCCATATGGGCGAAACCCAGCGGCGTGTAGTTCATGACGCTCAGGGAGTGGAAGGGCTCGAGCTGGGAAGTGGAGCCGGCTAAGAAGCCGCAGGGGCGAAGCACGCGCCGAGCCTCGGCCAGCAGCGGCGGCGGGTGGCGGACGTGCTCCAGCACCTGCTTGCAATAGACGAGGTCGAAGCTGGCGTCTGGGAACGGGATCGTGGCCCCGTCGAAGGTCTCGAAGCGGGCGTCGGCTCGGGTCCGGCTGCGAACCTCGGGCGAGTCCGGGAGATCGAGCCCCACCCAGTCGACCTGGGGGTCACGGGCGCGGAAGAAGTCGAGCGAGCCGCCGACGCCGCAGCCCAGATCGAGTACCCGCCAAGGGCTTCCGTCGCTGCGGCCGATGTCGCGCTCGATGTAGCGCTCCGCGAGCGTCTGCCGGGCGTGATCGGACGGCAGCGCATCGGCCAGCAGCGCGTCGAGCTCGCGGCCCGGGTAGCGCGTCATGCAGGACCCCTTATCCCTAGTATTTGGTGTAGTGGCGAGGACGGGGAACATGCTAGGTGCCGGCGCCGTGCTCGCGGTGCTTGCTGCTCTGCTCTTCGCCACCTCCGCGGGCGCGGCTACATACGCCCCGCTTGACCAGCCGGGTCCTCCGCTCAGCGTTCCCCAGTCTCAGCTCCAGGCTGCTCTCTACTGCGAGCCGAACGTGCGCAACGCCAGCGTCGAGCCCGTGCTGCTGAACCCAGCGACCGGGGTCACCGCCGCCCAGAACTACTCGTGGAACTGGGAGCCAGCGCTGGAGCAGCTCGGAATCCCGTGGTGCGCCTACACCGCTCCCCACTCCACGCTCGGGGACATCCAGGTCTCCGGTGAGTACCTCGTCTACGCGATCCGCACGATGTACGCGATGGCCGGGCGCAAGATCGCGATCATGGGCCACAGCCAGGGCGGAATGTCGATGCGCTGGGCGCTGCGCTTCTGGCCTGACACCCGCTCGATGGTCGACGACGTGATCGGCTTCTCGGGGTCGAACCATGGCACGACCGTCGGGGGGCCAGGGATGTGCGGAGGCGGCTGCCCGCCCGCCGATTGGCAGCAGTTTGCCGGCTCGAACTTCATCCAGGCGCTCAACAGTTACGCCGAGACGCTCCCGGGCATGTCCTACACCGAGATCTACACCCATACGGACGAGGTGGTGCAGCCGAACTCGGGGCCCAACGCCAGCGCCGCGCTACACACCGGCGGCGGCCAGATCACCAACGTCGCCACGCAGGACATCTGTCCCGGCGACACGTATGAGCACCTGGCGATCGGCACCATCGATCCGGTCGCCTACGCCCTCGCGGTCGATGCCTTGACCCACCCGGGCCCCGCGGATCCGGCGCGAATCCCAAAGTCCGTCTGCTCTCAACTCTATATGCCCGGCGTCAACCCGCTGGACGTGGAGACCTACCTGCAGTCGCTGGCCGGGGCGCCCGGCTTGCTGAGCGTCGCGGTGGGGCCGGCGGCACCGGCTACGACCGGGGTCCAGGATACGACCTCTGAGCCCCCGCTCGCCTGCTACGTGTTCGCCTCCTGCACCAACTCGTCCTCTGCCGGCACCGCGAGCTCGAGCTCGAGCTCCGCCCCCACGCTGCGAGTGCGCTACACGAAGCAGCGGGCGCGTCGCCGCGGCTTTGAGCGCTACCGCGTCGTAGTGCGCGCGCTGGAGGGCAACCGACTCTTCACTGTGGCCCGAGCGACTGTCACGTTGGCCGGGCACCGCGCGCGGACCAACGCGCACGGGGTGGCGTTCCTGACCGTGAAGCTCAAGCCCGGCCGACGCTACACGTTGAAGGCCACGCTGGCGGGCTGCAACCCGGGCTCGCGCGTGCTGCGCTTGCCGCGAGCCAAGAAGCGCTAGAGGCCGCCGGCCGACACGCCGGCGCTGCTCTCCGGCGTTTCCGGTTCCCATGCCGCGGCGTGTCCGAGCGATGCGCTTTTGAGCACCTTGAGCGACAGCAGCGCGCACTTCATCCGGGTCGCCGATATGTCGATCCCGAGCAGGTCGAGCACGAACGAGCGGTTCAGGTTCAGGACCTCTGAGACCTTCATGCCCTTGACCTCGTCGGAGGTCATCGAGGCCGCCGCCTGCGAGATCGCGCAGCCGTGCCCCAAGAAGCGGATGTCGTCGATCTGGCCGTCGTCCCCGACGGCGAGCTGTACGGTCAGCTCATCTCCGCACAGCGGGTTCAGGTCGTGGAATTCCAGATCCACACGCTCGAGCTCCGGCGCCGGTGGGGTGAAGTTGTGCGGCCGCTTGTAGTGCTCGAGGATGTTCTCGCGGTATAGGGCGTCGTCCATGGTGCTAGTTAGCCTAGCGGCCGCCCCGCGGTCGTCAGCCGTCCGCCGAGGCCGCCGCGGGCGCCGGCTCGGCCTTCGGAGGCTGCCCGGTCGCCCACTCCGTGACAGGCGCGGTGATCAGCCGCGAGCTGCGGCCGCGTGTGAAGAAGCTGGTGCTCCAGCGGGTCATCACGATCAGCCGGTTCTCGAACGCGATCAGGTAATAGATGTGGACGGTGAGCCAGATCACCCATGCGATCAAGCCGCTGAGGTGCAGACCGCGGATATCGGCCACTGCGCTAGCTCGTCCGATCGTGGCCAGATTGCCCTTGTTGAAGTAGTGAAACGGCCGCACCGGCTCTTGGCGCCGTCGGGCGATGAGAGCCCGGGCCGCATAGCGGCCCTGCTGCATGGCGACTGGGGCGACCCCTGGCAGCACCTGCGGCTGGCCGCTGCGTGCGTCGCGAACCCGGACCATGTCGCCCAGCGCGATTACCTCCGGGTGCCCCGGCAATGTCAGATCCGGCTCCACGGTGACCCGGCCGGAGCGGTCCACCTCGGCTCCCGTGATCTCACCCAGTGTCCGTGCCAGTGGCGAGGCGGTCACACCCGCCGCCCACACGACCGTGCGGGTAGCGATCCTCGACCGCACGCCGTCGGAGTCCTCCATCTCCACGCTGTGGTCGTCGATGTCGACCACGGTGTGATTGAGCAACGGCGTCACGCCCAGCTGCTCCAGCGAGCGCTGGGCACGCCTGGACAGTGACTGGGGAAAGCCGCTCAGTACGCGATCGCCCATCTCTACGAGCAGCACGCGGCCGGCCCTTGGGTCGCTGTCGTGATACTCGCGCGGCAGCGTGTCGCGTGCCAGCTCCGCGATCTGGCCCGCCATCTCCACCCCTGTCGGCCCGGCGCCGACGAGCACAAAGGTCTGCCAGTTCTCCTGCTGCGCCGGCTCGAGCGCGGCGGCTTCGAAAGCCTCCAGGATCCGTCCGCGTACCAGCGCCGCGCTCTCGAGCGACTTGACCTCGAGCGCGTACTGGCGCCACTCTTCGTGGCCGAAGTACGAGTAGCTCGAGCCGCCGGCGACGATCAGCGCGTCGTAAGGCACGGTGAACTCGGGAACGTGCTCGATTACCGAGGTCACCCGCACCTCGCGCGCCTCGAGATCGAACCCGGTGACCTCGCCCAGCAGGACCCTGACACCAGGCGAGCGGCGGAAGATCCGCCGCAGGTTGATTGCGATGTCGCCAGCGGCTAGCGCGCCGGTGGCGACCTGGTAGGTCAGCGGCTGAAACAGGTGGTAGTTGCGACGATCGATCAGCGTAACTTGGAAGCCGGCGCGGTCCAGCGCCTTGACCGCCTCGATCCCGCCGAACCCGCCACCGACGACGACCACCCTATGGGTCCCACTGGTCACCGGCCGCAGTCTGGCACCCGCCGTGCGCGGGCGGCAGTCAGGCGGCCAGATCCGCCAAGCGCCTCATCGACGCGCTGATCAGCTCCCGCTGCGAGTCCAGCCGATGAGCCTCTGCCTCGGGGATCTCCACGTCTACGGAGATACGAGTACCGGCTTCGATGGGCTCGAGTCGCCACTCGAAGTGCAGGTCAGACACCAGGCACGAGACCGTCACACGCTGGCCGTCGCTGCCCGTTTGGAGCAACTGGGCCATAGGAAAATCGGGATAGCCCTCCGGGTACATCGTGTACTGACCGTCGCCCGTGACGTCGACCGTGCCGATCCCGGCCCACCAGTCCGGGAACCGAGCCGGGTCATATAGAAGCTTCCACACTTCCTCGGGTGGCGCCGAGGATGTCACCACGTCATGAAACGAAGGCATCGCCGGTCCCTTTCTGGACCGCCCGCAGTTCCTCGCGCACGCGGGACAGCTCTCGCTTGGGCTCTACCAGCCCCACCACCGGGCGACCCAGATCGGCCAGCACTGTGGTGATGCTCTCGTTGATCGGCGCCCTGGACAGCAGGCCCTCCCAGCCCGCTACGGCTTCCCGCAGCCGTTTGATCGCGTCCTCGCGGCTGCCCTGTGCCAGGGCGATCAGCCCCTGAACGCGCGCCAGCCGCGGTACGAGCGAGTCCGGGAAATCGCTGGGGCGCACCGGTTCGAGCACGGTGGCCCGGACCTGCTCGGCGGCCTCTTGCGGCTGTCCGCTGCCCGCGAACGCCTCTGCCAGCGCCAGCCGCGTCAGCGGTCGGCTGATCGGGGCGCCCTCCACGAGCGCGCCGGCGAGCAGCTCGGCGGCGTCCTCGTGCTTACTGGACGCCAGCGCCACCAGTCCCCGGTCGTGCCGGGCCATGGCCTCCAGCTCTGGCTCGTCCAGCTGCTCGGCCAGCTTCTGCTCTGACTGCGCCGCCCAGTGGGCAGCATCCAGACGGCCGGCGTTACGCAGCACGAACGATTGCGCCGCGAGCAGATGTATCTCGAGGCTCTGAAGCTCCTGGCCGGCCAGCGCCGCCATTCCGCGGTCCAGGAACTCGAGCGCCCGTTGGGTCTCCCCGGCGGCGTTTGCCGCGCTGGCGGCGTTCGCCCAGCATCCATAGGCGAGATCAGGTCTGCCGGCGCGGGCGATCGCTTCGCCGGCGGCGATCGACGGCGCATAGGAGTCCGTGAAGCGGCCCCGCCGCATCAGCGCCAGTGCTCGGGCATGGCCACTGTCGTAGGTAGCCAGGTCGCGGTCCTTTGAGACGGTCCTGCCGAGTTCGATCAGCAGCCTCTCCGCCTCGACCACGCTACCGGCCACTGCCTCGGCCCAGGCCCACGCGGCCAGTGCTTCGCTGCGCTCGTCTTCGGCCGGCGCGTCCACGCTCTGCAGGAGGGCGAGCGCCTTCCGAGCGCTCTCGAGCACAGCGCGCGGGATACAGATCGACCCGTGATAGGCCCTCGCTCGCCGCAGCCAGGCGCGGGCCAGCGCCAGTGGCTCGGCGCCGGCCAGCAGCCGGAGGGCCTCCTCAAACGCACGTTCAGATTCCTGACGACGGCCACGCCACGCTTCGAGCTCACCGAGCTCGAGCCACAAGTCGGCCCGACCGGGCTCGATGGAGAGCGCCTCCTTCAGGTAGTTCACGGCCTCGTGCAGCGCGGCGATCGCGCGCGCCGACGCCGCGGCACGTACAAGTTCGGGCACCGCTTCGCGGTCGGCGCCGGACAGTCTGAGGTGCCGGGCCATCTCGGCCGGGCGCCCCGTGGCCCCCGCGCCTTCGCTTCTTAGCATCGTTTGTGCCCAGGCGCGGTGCAACACCCGCCGTCGTGGCTCAGGAATCTCGTCATAGACCGCCTGACGCAGGAGCGCGTGTCGAAAGGCGACACGCCCCTCGGAGCTTGTGAGCAGATCACCCTCGACCGCTTCGGCTGACGCCTCGTCGAGCGAGAGCTGGTCCACTTCGAGGGGCTCCAGCGGCCGGGCCGCGACAGCGGCGAGCTCCGTGAGCTTGCGGCCGTCGCCCGGCAGCCGCGCCAGCAAGGCCCGGACCGATCCGCGCAAGCTCGCGGCGACTGCCTCCTCCCCGCGCCCTAGCGCCCGCGCTGTTTCGACGGCGAGCAGCGCGTTGCCGTCGGCACGCTGCACCACCTGACCGATTTGTGCGCTGCTGAGCGGTGCGGCCACGCGCGCCAGGGCGGCGATCCTCTCCGACGCCAAAGGCTGTAGGTCGAGCTCGGAGGCCAAGAGTCCACGGGCGCGAAGCGCCTGTTCCAGAGCGTCCGCGGCGGCGCGTGCCGGCAGCGCTCGACGAGTCAGGAGCATCATCATCGGCAGGCTGGCGACGCGCCTCGCGGCGTAGCCCGCCAGCTCGAGGCTCGCCGTGTCGGCGTCGTGGATGTCCTCGAGTACGACCAACAGCGCCCGGCTTCTCGTCGCCCAACCGAGCAGCGAGACCACGGCTTCAAACAGACGTGTGCGCTGGAGATCCGGTGCCACGGCGACGGGACCGGGGGCGCTGCGCCCAAAGCGCTCCGGAAGCCCGGGGCTCAACGCAGCAAGATCGTCGGGCCAGGTCGCTGCGTCCGGCGGCGCGGGAAGCGAAGGCAGCAGCTCGCGGATCAGCTCTGCCCACAAGCTCAGCGGCGCGGTTCCGCCGAGGTCCAGCGCGGCAGAGGCGGCGCTTCGCGCTCCGAAGGCGCCGGCGCGCGAGCGGAGCTCGGCCGCCAGCCGCGTCTTACCGATGCCGGCCTCACCGCGTAGCACAGCCACAGTCCCTCCCCCGCCCGCGGCGAGCGACCAGGCCCGCTCGAGCTCGGCGAATTCGGGCTCCCGGCCGATCAGCGGGAGCAGGCCTGTGAGCGTCGGCGGCCGCCAGTCGGCTGATGACCCGTCAGCGGGGCGGCCGTGGACCTGCGCAGGCGGCCGGGCCGGCGACTCCGCGCGCAAGCTGTCAACCAGCTCGCGGGTGAGCGCCGACGGCGCCACCCCCAGCTCGCGACGCAGCCGATCGGCGAGCGCCTTGTAAACGCGCAACGCCGCGGCGCGATCACCCGCGGCGTCGAGCCGCGCCATCAGGCGCCGGTGCGCCGCCTCGTCGAACGGGTCGCGCTCAACCTGGCGCCGAGTGAGGTCGATCGCCTCGCGTAGATCATCAGCGTGCTCGCGGTCCTCCGCTTGGCGCTCCAGGAGGTCAATCACCCGTTCGCGGTGCCGCTGGCGGGCGGCGAGCGCCCATTCGTCCTCGATTCCTTCCAGCAGCTCGCCTCGGCAGAGCTCGAGCGCCCGGCCCGGATCTTCATCTGCCAGCCGGTCGAACTCTTCGACGTCGACCGAGACGTCGCGCAGCCCCACGCGCTCGCCATCCACCTGAACGCAGTCGCCGAGCTTCCGCCTGAGCGCCCACAGCGCGCTGCGCAGACTGGCTCGCGCGCTCTGATCGAGCACATCCGGCCAAAACTGGTTGGCGAGCTCCGAGCGCGTGAGTGGCCGTGAAGCCAGCGCGAGATATGCGAAAACAGCCCACGGCCGTTGCCCGGCCGGCGCATCGATCGCGGTCCCGTTGAGCTCCACTTCGAGCTCGCCCAACAAGCGTGCACGAAGCACTGGCCACGTAGCGTACCGCGGCTTTGACGCCGTGGGGATCGCCTTGACGTTTGTTTGACGCCCGCGAGACGCGCACAGCGGAAAGTGACCGGCACATGGCAGCGAAAAAAAGGAGAAACGCCATGAGCACAGCAACGACCTTCGATCTCAGCCGCTTCACCAGGGCGGCCGAGGAGCGCGATGCCTCGACCCAGCTGTCGATGTACGCGCCGGACGCCACGGTGACGATCGTCGACAAGCTGAGCCAGCCTGGCTCACCGCGGATCCTTCACAGCCCGGATGGGATCAAGGATTGGCTTGACGACATGTACGGCCGCGACATGACGCATCGCGTCGATCGCACCGTCCAGGATGCCGACGGCGCCGCCTACACCCAATCCTGCCGCTATCCCGACGGGACCAACGTCCTCTGCGCCACGGTGCTCGAGCTGGGCGACAGCGGCATCTCAAAGCAGACCATCGTCCAGGCGTGGGACGAGTCCTAGGAGGTGTGCATCCATGGCTGCCACAAGCCAACCAATTGATGAGGCCAAGCTGAACGACTTCATCGGTCAGTTCGTGGGCGACTTCGGCGCGACGCTCAGCGCCGCGCTGGTGGTGATCGGCGACCGCCTGGGACTCTACCGGGCGATGGCGGACGGCGAGCCGGTCACCGCCGAGCAGCTCGCGGAGCGAACGGACACCGATCCCCGCTACGTACGCGAGTGGCTGTCGAACCAGGCGGCGGGCGGATACGTCACGTATCGCGATGGCGCCTTCTCGCTCACCCCCGAACAGTCATTGGCACTCGCTCAGGAGGAGAGCCCAGCGTTTCTCCCGGGCGCCTTTCAGCTCGCCACCTCGCTGATCAAGGACGAAGAGAAGATCTCCCGCGCGTTCCAGACCGGCAAGGGCGTCGGCTGGCACGAGCATCATCACGAGCTGTTCCTCGGGACCGAGCGCTTCTTCCGCCCCGGATACGCGGCGAACCTCGTCTCGTCGTGGATCCCGGCGCTCGACGGCGTTGAGGCCAAGCTGCAAAGGGGCGCGCTCGTTGCGGATGTCGGCTGCGGCCATGGTGCGTCGACGCTCCTGATGGCCGAGGCCTATCCGCAATCGGAGTTCGTGGGCTTCGATTACCACGGACCCTCGATCGAGTACGCGCGACGTGCTGCCTCCGAGGCAGGCCTAGACGGTCGCGTGAGCTTCGAGGTGGCGGCGGCCAAGGGGTATCCAGGCGATGGCTACGACCTCGTAGCCATGTTCGACTGCCTGCACGACATGGGAGATCCGGTGGGCGCCGCCGCCCACGTGCTGAGCACCGTGGACGGCGAGGGCACGTGGATGATCGTCGAGCCATTCGCCGGCGACAGCCTCGAGGACAACCTGAACCCGGTCGGGCGCGTGTTCTATGGCGCCTCGACGCTGGTATGCACTCCTGCGTCGCGTGACCAGGAGGTGGGCCTGGCGCTGGGGGCGCAGGCCGGCGAGGCACGGATGCGCGAGGTCGTAACCGAGGGCGGCTTCACCCGATTCCGGCGCGCCGCCGAGACCCCGTTCAACCTCGTGCTGGAGGCACGGCCCTAGAGAGGGAGGGCGCCGGCTCAGGCCGAGTCGGCGCCCGTCTCCGCCGCCGAAGAACGTCCTCGCCGGCGTGCCACCGCGCTGTGCCGGTACGAGTACACGAAGTAGACCACCAGCCCGGCGACCATCCAAATCAG
Organism: uncultured Actinomycetes bacterium; assembly: GCA_963756555.1. Taxonomy (GTDB): domain Bacteria; phylum Actinomycetota; class Thermoleophilia; order Solirubrobacterales; family Solirubrobacteraceae; genus Palsa-465. The sequence continues at coordinate 83,091 of CAVWOC010000013.1, read as the reverse complement.
GAACCGCAGCCAGGTCACCCCCTGCAGGTTGAGCATCAGCCACACCGAGGCGACGACCGACAGGATCGGGACGAGTGGCACCAGTGGCGTTCGAAACGGACGCTCGAGATCAGGCCGCGTGCGCCGCAGCACCGGTACCCCGATCGCCACCAGTACGAATGCAAACAGCGTGCCGATGTTCACCAGCTCCGACAGCGTCTTTAGGGAGAAGAAGAACGCCAACAGGGCGACCACGACGCCCGTGACCATCGTCGTTCGGTAGGGGACGCCGAAGCGCTCGGACACCGCGGAAAAGATCGGTGGCAGCAGGCGGTCGCGACTCATGGCGAAGAACACACGGCTCTGGCCCATGAGCAGCACGAGGATCACCGACGTGATGCCGGCCAAGGCCCCGTAGGCAACGATCGTGGCGATCGTGTGCTGGTGAACGGACTCGAACGCCGTCGACAGCGGCGCTTTGTAATTGAGCTTGTTGAACTTGACCATGCCGGTGACCACGAGCGACACGGCGATATAGAGCAGCGTGCAGATGCTCAGAGAGGCGAAGATGCCGATCGGGACGTCGCGCTGCGGGCGGCGCGTCTCCTCCGCGTTAGTGGCCACGATGTCGAAGCCGATAAAGGCGAAGAACACGAGCGCGGCGCCAGTGAAGATCCCTCCGACTCCGAACGTGCCGGTGTTGACCCCTAAGTCCTGCAACAAGGTCGTCGTGTTGCTTCCGCCGGGCGCCGGAGTGGATCCGGACGGCGGGACGAACGGGTGATAGTTGGCGCCGTGGATATAGGTGATGCCGGCGATGATCACCAGCAGGATGATCGCCACCTTGATCGTCACGATCACCGCGTTCGTGCCGCTCGAGGTCCGCACGCCAAAGCACAGCAACCCGGAGATCGCGAGCACGATCAATGCAGCCACGAGGTTGTGACCCGTGGCGAAGATCCACGTTCCAGGGTTCGCGTGCCAGGGTGCCGAGGTCAGCACCACCTGGAAGTACTGCGACCAGCCGGAGGCCACGGTCGCGGCCCCGAACGCCAGCTCCAGCATCAGATCCCAACCGATGATCCACGCCACCAGCTCACCGAGGCTGGCGTAGGAGAAGGTGTAGGCCGAGCCGGCGACCGGTACGACCGACGCAAACTCCGCGTAGCACAGCCCGGCCAGCCCGCAGGCAATCGCGGCCACGGCAAACGAGATCGTGATCGCCGGCCCGGCGAGCGTCCCGGCGGCCTCGCCAGTCAGCACGAAGATTCCCGTGCCGACGATCACGCCGATGCCGATCGTCGTCAGCTGCAGCGGTCCCAACGACCGGCGCAGCCGGCGGCCAGGCTGGTCGGTGTCCTCGATCGACTGCTCGACCGTCTTGGTCCGCAGCACCTCCATCTCGCCGCGAACGCTACCCGAGGGCAGCCGCTCTTAGTCCAGCTGAAGGGTCTCCCGCACTCGGTGCAGGCCGGCGATCAGCCGCTCGACGTCCTGCGCGCTGTTGTGCACCGCGAACGAGGCGCGCGTAGTGGCGGACACCCCCAGCCTCCGCATCAGCGGCTGCGCACAGTGATGGCCGGCGCGGACACACACGCCCTCGCGCCCCAGGATGTCGCCGATGTCGTGAGGGTGGGCGCCGTTAAGCGTGAACGAGATCAGCGAGCCACGCTCGGACGCCTGCAGCGGGCCCTGGATCTGAAGGCCCGGGACTTCCGCGCTCAGCCGCTCGAGTGCCAGCGCCACCAACGACTCCTCGTGCGAGCTGATGCGCTCGATGCCGATCGTCCGGATCCAGTCCACGGCGGCGCCGAGGCCGACGGCCTCCGCGATCTGTGACGTTCCGGCCTCGAACTTCCACGGGAGGTCGGTCCACGTCGACTCGTTAGCGGCAACCGTTCGGATCATGTGGCCGCCGCCGATGAATGGCGGCATTTCCTCGAGCAGCGCCCGGCGGCCGTGCAACACGCCGATGCCCGTCGGACCGTAGGCCTTGTGGCCGGTCCAGGCGTAGAAGTCGGCGTCGATTGCGTTCAGATCGACGGGCAGCTGCGGCACCGCCTGGGCTCCGTCGATCAACGTAACGGCACCCGCTTCGCGGGCCCGCCGAACGATTTCCTCAACGGGGTTGACGGTTCCCAGCACATTCGAGATGTGGACCAGCGCCACGAGCTTCGGCTCGCGAGCCAGCAACTGGTCGAGCGCGTCGAGGTCGAGCAGGCCATCGTCTGACACCGGGACGTAGGCCAGCTCGGCCTCCCGGTCCTGGCACAGGATCTGCCAGGGCACGACGTTGGAGTGGTGCTCCATCTCGGTCAGAACCACGAGATCGCCGCGCTGCACGTTCTGGCGGCCCCAGGTGTAGGCAACGAGATTGATCGCGGCAGTGGCGTTGGAGGCGAAGATTGTCTCCTCCGGCGTCGATCGCAGCCAGTCCGCGATCCGTCGGCGCGCGCCCTCGTAGAGCTCGGTGGCCTCTACCGCCAAGGGATAGACGCCGCGGTGGATCGAGGCCCGCGACTCCGTGTAATACCGGGTCATGGCATCGATTACCGCAGACGGGGTCTGCGACGTGGCAGCGCTGTCCAGATATGTGATCGGGTGACCATCGATCCGGCGACGCAAGACCGGGAACTGGTCGGCAATCTCCGCCAGTCTCTCGTCAAGGCCCAGCCCCTCGCCGCGGAATGACGTGTTATCCCCGGACGGTGTGCGCGTGAAACGAGCGGCCGTACTCACGCCGCGGCCTCGAGCTCCTCGGCAATCCAGCCATAGCCCTTGGCCTCGAGCTCGTCCACGAGCTCCGGGCCGCCCTGCTTGACGATTCGCCCGCGATACATGACGTGCACGTCGCTCGGCTGGACGAGGTGCAGGATGCGCTGGTAGTGGGTGATGATCAAGACGCCCATGTCCGGGCCAGCAACCGCATTGACCCCGTTCGCTACAACCCGCAGGGCGTCGATGTCCAGTCCCGAGTCGGTCTCGTCTAGGACCGCGAGCTCGGGGCGCTGGAGCGCCAGCTGGAGGATCTCCATGCGCTTCTTCTCGCCGCCCGAGAAGCCCTCGTTCAGATAGCGGGTCGAGAACTCCTTGGGAACGCTGGTCAGTTGCATCGCCGCCTCTACGGACTGGCGGAACTCCTTGAGCGGAATCGCTTCCTCGCCGCGAGACTCCCGGTGGGCGTTCAGCACGGTGCGCAGGTACTTGGTCACCGTTACGCCCGGGACAGAGACCGGATACTGGAAGGCCATGAACAGGCCCTTGCGCGCGCGCTCGTCGGGCTCGGCCTCGGTGATGTCCTCACCCTTCCAGATGATCTGGCCATCGGTTACCTCCAGTCCCGGGTGGCCCATGATCGCGTTGGCAAGCGTGGACTTGCCGGACCCGTTGGGCCCCATCAGGGCATGAATCTGCCCCTTGCCGACGGTCAAATCGAGTCCGCGGAGGATCTCCTTTTCCCCGGCGCGGACGTAGAGGTTTCGAATCTCGAGTTCTGACATCTCCAGCTTTCTCTTTGCTTTCAGGCGACAGCGACCGGCTCGCGCTGCGAGGCCGCGACGGCGTGTGGCTCCCGCTCGTGGCGGCGGGAGAACTCGACCAGATCGGCGAGCGTCGTCGTCTGCAGGGAGCGGATGATCCCGCCTTGTACCCGGGTCCACAGGAGCTTTGTGGCGCAGCCACGGCCGGCGTCCGGCTCGTGGGAGCACAGCACCCGCTCGGTGCGATCGTGTACGAAGCACTCCATCGGCGCGATCGCGCCTTCCAGCGCCTGGACGACCTCGTCCATCGCGATGTCCTGCGCCGGCCGAGAGAGCCAGTAGCCCCCGTGCGCGCCGCGGGCGCTCATGACCAAGCCCGCCTTGCGCAGCTTGGCTACGACCTGCTCCAGGTAGGCCAGGGGTAGTCCTTCAGCGTCGGCGATTGCCTTGAGGCTGGTCGGCTGCTCGGGCGATTGCCGCCCAAGCTCCACCATCAGCCGTACGCCGTACTCGGCTTTGGACGAGAAGATCATCCTCGAGGCACCCCATTGGCCATGGCTAAATCCTACCAGGGCGGTAGGTTTACCCGGCGGGTTCGGGCGATATACAGAGGCCGTGCTCACAATCGGCGGAATTCGCCCTAACACGCCGATACGCTGCGCAAATGGCTCGGCCGACGGTCCCGAACCTCGCCACGGAAGCGGAAATCGCCGAGGTGGCGGAGCGGGCGCTTTCGGTGGGCCGATTGGGTATCGATACCGAGTTCATGTCGGAGGGCCGATACCGGCCGCTGCTCTGTCTGGCGCAGGTGGTGGTCGAGGGTCCCCGCGGAGAACCTCCGCGAATCATCCTGCTCGACACGCTGCAAGCGACGCTCGACCCTGGGCCGCTGGCGGGGCTGCTCGCCGATCCCGGTATCGAGGTAATCCTCCATGCCGGCCGTCAGGACGTGGCGATTCTCCGCCGGGCATGGGACACGGAGATGCGCAATGTCTTCGACACGCAGGTGGCGGCTGGCTTCGTCGGCGCGAGCGCCCAGACGGGCTACGGGAACCTTCTGGGGGCGATGCTCGGGCGCCGCGTGGCCAAGACCGCCTCGTACACGCGCTGGGACGCACGTCCCCTGACTGCGGAGCAGCTGCACTACGCGGCCGAGGACGTCGCCCACCTGCTGGAGCTCGCCGACGAGCTGCAGAGCCGGCTGGCGGCGACCGAGCGCCTCGAGTGGGCCCGCGAAGAGTGCCGCCGCCTGGAGTCTGCGAGCGAGGAGCGCGACCCCGAGAGCGTTTGGGAGCGGCTACCCCGCGTGCGCCAGCTCGACCCCCGGTCGCGCGCTGTGGCGCGGGCGCTGGCCGCGTGGCGGGAGCGGACCGCCGAGCGCGAGGACCGGCCGGTAGGGTCGGTGCTCGCGGATCAGACGCTGGTTGAGGCCGCCAAGCGCAGGCCGACCACCGTGGAGCAGCTGGCCGACATCCGCGGCATGCACCGATCGGTTCTCAGGCGCCGCGGCGCAGCGATCCTGGAAGCCATTCAGAGCGGACTGGCCGACCCCCCGATTCCTCGCGAGCGCGCGCGCGAGCACTCGGAGCTGGCCGACGCGCCCCTGATCGTGCTGGCCGAGGCGCTGCTGCGAGCACGTGCGCTCGAGTCCGGCCTGGCCTACGAGCTGATCGCCTCCCGGGCGGAGCTCGAGGCCATCGTCGGAGCGGCGCGCAGGGGTGAGCCCGAACCTGCCGTGCGGACGCTCACCGGTTGGCGCGAGCGGCTCGTGGGCGTCGAGCTTCGCGACCTGCTGGACGGACGGAGCGCCGTAGCGGTGGGCGACGACCGGCGGCTGGCGGTCGTCGCCGTCGAGAACGGCGCGCCTACTTAGAGCCGACTTCGAGCAACATCGACATTGTCGGCAAGCCGTTGAACAGCTGCTGGTCGAGCGCGCTGACGGTCGGCCACGAGCGTTGGATCCAGCCCAGGTCGATGGCCTTCAGCTCGTCGAAAGCAGTGGCGTAGGTCGCCCGCAGCTTGTCGCCCGGCGACTCGTCGGCCACCTGGTCGCCGGTGTCAGGGCTGGCGCCCACCCAGCCGGCGGCTCGAAGGCGGCCACGCTCCGCCAGCACCAGTTCGTGCGAGGAGGAGTAGCGAGCGTCGAGGACGACCATCTCGATGCCGCAGTAGGCGTCGGCCCCGATGTTGCAGCGACGCTGCGTCGTGATGACGCGCGCTCCTCTCGCAAGCGGAAGACCCGAGACCGACGGTGTTCTCGCGCCCGTGCTTCCACAGCCAGCGGCCAGAGCCGCCACCGCCGCTGCGAGCGCCAGTGGCGCCACTGCTCTTCTTCCGCCCATGAACTCTCGCCGCAAGCGTACAGCGACGGCCTACGATGTGGGCGATGTCGGGGGGCGAGCTTTCTCGTCGGGACGAGACGCGATGGGCGGCCTGGTCGTTACTGCCGCTCGGCCTCGGCGCGTGGGCCCCGACACCTCGTGGAGGGCCTACGGGACCGCGTCGTGTTCCTGCCGCGCTCAGCCGTCGTTCAGCAGTGCCGCGACCGCCTCCTGGTGGGCTCGCGTCGTGAAGCACATCGGCTCCGCGAACTCCTCCATCGTCACCGCTTGCTCCCAGGTCATGTCCGCGCACTGGCGCAGCAGCGCCTTTGTCATCTCAATCACGTGGTCGGGCTGGCGCTCGATCCGCTCGCACCAGGCAGCGGTCGCGGCCGGCAGCGCTTCATGCGTCACGAGCTCGTTTCCCAGCCCGAGCTCGAAGGCCTCGGCGCCCGACAGCTGCCGCCCCGAGGCGAACAGGGCGAACGTTCGCTGGTAGCCCAGACGCCTGGTCAGCTGCCAACTGCTCCCCACCTCGGGCACCAGGCCGATGCGTCCGAAAGCGGGAACTATGCGCGCGCGCTCGGAGAGCAGGATCACGTCGCAGGCCAGCGCGAACGCCAGGCCGACGCCGGCGGCCGGCCCGTTGACCGCGGCGATGAACGCCTTGTCTGTGCGGGTTATCAGCCGCACGATCCCACCGAACTGGTTGCGTATCCAGCGCCAGATGTCGGTGGCTCCAGCCGGACTCTCGCGCAGCAGCTGATCGCCTGTCTCCCGGATCAGCCTGAGGTCTCCCCCGGCGCTGAATGCGGGGTCGCGGCCGGTCAGGACGATCGTCCTCAGCTGCTCGTCGCGCGCCAGTTCCTGCAGATGGGCATGGAGCTGGACGGTGAGCGATGCGCTCAGCGGGTTGAGGCGCTCGGGGTCATCGAGCGTGACGATGGCGCGGTTCCCCTGGCGCTCGACGGAGACGAGCTCGCGCTCGGGATCTTCCCGGGCGCGAGCGACGGCGGACTGGTAGGTGGCGGGCATGGCGACGCTCCTAAACGATTAGAACATTGTTCTAGAGCATCACTCTAATGGATGTTGCGGGTATTCGCCCGCACCCGACTGGCTAACCTGACGCTGCCGATGTCGACCACCGCCGACAATCTCGCCGACCCCGAGCTTCTGCGCACCGAATGGGACCTGGCACCTCTGGTCGATGGCCAGGGGGAGACGGGCGTAGACAGGCTGCTCGACGAGGCGAAAAGCCGCGCCGAGGACTTCGCCCAGTCCTACGCGGGTCGCGTCGCCGAGCTCGACTCCGGCGGCCTCCGTGACGCGATGCGAGAGCTGGCGGCGATCGAGGATCTGGCGGGCCGGGCCGGCTCCTACGCCGGGTTGCGGTTCGCCACCGACACCGCCGACCCGGCGCGGGGCGCGCTGCTCCAGCGGATGCAGGAGCGGGCGACCGAGATCGAGACCAAGATTCTGTTCTTCGAGCTCGAGTGGGCAGCGCTCGACGACGAACGCGCCGAGTCGCTGCTGGAAGCAGACGAGCTCGAGTTCTGCCGACATCACCTCCGAAGCGCGCGCAGGTACCGCCCGCACCAGCTATCCGAGCCGGAGGAGAAGCTCCTGGCGGAGAAGTCGCTCACCTCGCAGACGGCGTGGGGGCGGCTGTTCGGCGAATTGGTCTCCGCGCTCCGCGTCAAGCTGGAGGACGACGAGGTGCCGCTCGACGTAGCGCTCAGCCGGTTGCACGATGCGGACCGCGAGACGCGGCGGCAGGCGGCCGAGGCTGTCACCAGCGCGCTCGCGCCAGGCCTGCGGACCCGGGCCTTCATCTACAACACGCTGATCCACGACAAGGCCGTCGATGACCGGCTGCGCTCCTATCCGCACTGGCTGGCGAGTCGCAACCTGGCCAACGAGGCCTCCGACGAGTCCGTGCTGGCGCTGATCGAGGCCGTCCGCCGGCGGTACGACATCCCCCAGCGGTGGTACAAGCTGAAGGCAGGCCTGCTGGGGGTCGATGAGATCTTCGACTACGACCGCATGGCCCCGATCGCCGAAGAGGACGTGAGCTACTCGTTTGCGGACGCTCGGGAGCTGGTGCTGGACACCTACGCCTCATTCGACGATCAGGCGGGACACGTCACCAAACGTTTCTTCGACGAGCACTGGATCGATGCCCCAGTGCGTCCGAACAAGCGCGGCGGCGCCTTCTGCTCCTACACGGTGCCCAGTGTCCACCCCTACGTGCTGCTCAACTTCACCGCCCGCCGCCGGGACGTCCTGACGATGGCGCACGAGCTGGGGCACGGTCTGCACGCCGCGCTCGCCGGGCCTCAGGGCGTATTTCACTTCTCCACGCCCCTCACCCTGGCCGAGACTGCCTCGGTGTTCGGAGAGGCGCTTGTGTTCGGACGCCTGCTGGAGGAGGCGCCCGACGATCGCTCCCGGCTGGCGCTGCTTGCCGACCGCGTCGATGGGGCGGTAGCCACGGTTTTCCGTCAGATGGCGCTGAACCGCTTCGAGCACCTGATGCACACGCGGCGCAGAACGGAGGGCGAGCTGTCCGTGGAGCGGATCGCCGCGCTCTGGAACGAGAGCCAGGCCGAGATGTTCGGCGATTCCGTGACCATTACCGAGGGCTACCAGATGTGGTGGTCCTACATCCCGCACTTCATCCACACCCCCGGCTACGTCTACGCGTATGCCTATGGGCAGCTGCTGGCGCTGTCGGTCTACCGGCGCTATCTCGAGGAGGGATCGTCGTTCGCGCCTCGGTACCTGCAGCTCCTGGCGGCGGGCGGCTCGCAACCGCCCGAGGAACTGGCCGCGATCGTCGGCATCGACCTCGCCGACCCGGACTTCTGGGACTCGGGCCTGCGCTCGATCGAGGACCAGCTGCGCGCCGCCGAGGACCTAGCGTCCACAGCCGACCTGGCTGCGGATCGCCTGGACGGGAACTGAGTCCTGCCGGCGCTGGCGCTGATAGCGTCGCGCGCTCGTCCGCTCCGAAGTCCCTCTAGCTATGTCGCGTCACGCCTTCAAGCTCAGCGTCTTGCTGTCCGCCGTTGTCGTCCTGGCGGGCGCCGCGGCGGCGATGGCCGCCGCCTCCCCGCCGCGGCAAGCCCGACTCGGAGCTCCGCCGCAGCTGCCGGCCGGATCGACGACGACTGGCTCGCTCTCCTCCGCAACCGCGATCCGGAGCACGGTGGTTCTGAAGCCGCGCGACCCGACGGCGCTCGAGGCCTACGCCCTGGCCGCGGCAACGCCAGGCTCGAGCGACTATCACCACTACCTCTCCGTGGCCGCCTTTCGCCAGCGCTTCGGTCCCACCGATGCCCAGATCGCGGCCGTGAGCGCATCGCTTCGCGCCCACGGTTTGGCGCCGGGCGCGGTGAGCGCCAACGGTCTGGCCATCCCCGTGACCGCTACCGCAGGAGCGCTGGGCCACGCTTTCTCCACGTCGTTCAGACGGTTAACGCTGAGCAGCGGCCGGACGGCCTTCGCTAACACCCAGGCGCCGCTGCTCGACACCTCGATCGCGGGCTATGTCCAAGGCGTCCTGGGCCTGAGCAGCGTGGCTCAGCTACGACCGCTGGCGTTGCACGCCCCGCACGCCCGCGCTCACGCCACGCCCCACGTAGTGACCGGCGGACCGCAGGCCTGCTCGGGGGCCGTGGGGTCCGGCTTCTACACAGCCGACGACCTCGCCGCCGCCTACCGCTTCTCCGCGCTGTACGGCGCCGGCGACGAGGGGGCCGGCCAAACAGTTGCGATCTACGAGCTGGAGGGCAACTTCCCGTCCGACATCGCGGCCGACGAGTCCTGCTACGGGATCAGCACGCCGGTGTCGTATGTCAGGGTCGACGGTGGGCCACCGGCGCCGAATGCGAACAACCAGGACGGCCTCGAGACCGCGCTCGACGTGGAGCAGGCGATCAACCTCGCTCCCCAGGCCAACGTCATCGTCTACCAGGGGCCCAACACGGGCTCCCGCCTGCCTGGCTCCGGGCCGTATGACACCTACAGCGCGATCATCAGTCAGGACAGAGCAGATGTGATCTCCACGTCGTGGGGCGACTGCGAGTCGCAGCTCGGCTCAGCGGCCGCCGCCGCTGAGAACACGCTGTTCCAGGAGGCGGCTGTGCAGGGCCAGTCGATCTTGTCGGCGGCAGGCGACGAGGGCTCCACCGACTGCACCGACTCCGCCGGCAAACCTGTGCCTCAGCTGGCCGTCGACGACCCGTCGGCGCAGCCGTTCGTCACGGGAGTGGGTGGTACCTCCCTGGCCGGCATCGGTCCGCCCCCCGCCGAGTCTGTGTGGAACGACAGCTGTCAGGGCACGCCGTGCGCCGGCGGGGGCGGGATCTCTTCCTTCTGGGGCATGCCTTCCTACCAGTCGAGCGCGCCCAGCTCGCTGAACGTCATCAACGGCAACTCGTCCGGCTCACCGTGCGGCGCGGCCGGAAGCTACTGCCGAGAGGTTCCGGACGTGGCGGCCAACGCCGATCCCAGCACGGGCGATGCCGTCTACTTCGACGGAAGCTGGGGAGGGATCGGCGGCACCAGCGCCGCTGCGCCCCTGTATGCGGCGCTGGTTGCGCTCACCAACGACTCGAGTGCCTGCGGCGGCTCGCCGATCGGCTTTGCCAATCCGGCGCTGTACCGGGCCGCGGGCGCGAGCTACTCGGGGAGCTTCCAGGACATCACGGTGGGGAACAATCAGCTCTCTGGATCCGGTCAGTCGCTCTATCCGGCGGGACCGGGGTACGACATGGCGTCGGGCCTCGGGTCTCCGGACGGCGCCGCGCTGCCGTCCGCGATGTGCAGCTCGAAGCCGCAGCTCGCAAACCCCGGCAACCAGGCGACGGTGCTTGGGGTTCCCGCCCAGATCCAGCTCTCGGCCAGCGACGCGGCCGGAAAGAGCTTGTCGTTCAGCGCGACGGGACTTCCGACGGGGCTGGCGATGGGCGCCAGCACCGGCATCATCAGCGGGACGCCGGCCACGGTTGGCAACTTCGCTCCGACGGTGCGGGTCACAGACAGCGACGGAGCAAGCGCTTCAGTCACGTTCAGCTGGACCGTCTATCCGGTTGCCATCAACGTGGCAACCCCCGGTTCGCAGCGCACTCGCTCCGGCAACAAGGTCAGCTTGCAGATCCGCGCCGGTGACAACAACGGCGGGCAGCTGAGCTATCACGCCTCGGGCCTTCCCCCCGGCGTGTCGATCAACCCCTCCAGCGGTCTGATCAGCGGCAAGCCTCAGAACGGCGGAAACTTTTCGCCGACCCTCACGGTGTTCGACGGCGGCGCGTCGTCCACGGTCGGCTTCTCCTGGGTGGTCACCCCGGTCGTGTCGCGCGCCGTGCTGAGCGGCGTGGCCAGGAACAAGCCGAAGCTCTCGGTGACGCTGGCCGCCGAGCCGGACTCGCCTCGGCTGAAGAGCATCGTCATCACGCTGCCCAAGCACCTGGCTTTCAACAGGGCGGCCCTGGGCCGAGGCATCTCGCTCGTCGGCTCAAAGCGAAAGCGGCTGAAGGGCTACAAGCTCAAGCTGACGGGCGCGAAGCTGACAATCACCCTCAGGGTGGCCAACGCTCGGGTTGCTCTGGCGATCAGGGGACCATTGATCCGCAGCGATCGCGCGGTGGTCGCGGCGGTCAAGCACCGCAAGCAAGGAAACGTGACGCTGACGGTCAAGACCACCGACACCAGCCGCTTGGGGGCGACCGTCACGCTCAAGCTGAAGCCGTCCTAGCGGGGGCGACCGCTCCCCCGACCCGGGGGCGTCCGTCGGCCGCTCCTCCTCCACGCGTCTCAGTGCCGCGCCTTGCGGGTGCGCGAGCGCTCCTCCTGGCGTTCCACGACGTTCACGATCAGTTTCAACACCTGCTCCACGCCTGTGGCCTTGACCTCCCCCCGGGCCAGCGCCTCGCGCCAGTCATGAACGTGGCCCTTGGTGGCCAGGTCGTTGAAGTGTGAACGCGGCAGCGATAGACGAACCTTGGCGTCGGCCGCGATGTCCTTGGAGACCTTCGGCCCCGGCAGCTCGACGCGGTACATCTGGACGTCGCCCCGGGCCCGCAGCTCGAGCCCCGCCACGAGCTTCAGCGGCTGAAGCGCCGGCACCTCGTCCAGAAACCGCGTTACCGCGGTTTCGATCAAGGACTTGGTGTCTGACGGAGAAGCCAGGCGCCCGAGTTTAGTCGCGGGGTGTCGCGGCCTGTGCCCTCTAGCGTTTGCGCCCAGGCCGCGCCCCCATCTGCCCCCGGGCACTTGGCTTGACTGTCCGCGCCGGATCCGACCGACGCGGACGGTCTGGCCAAATGCCTTTGCCCCCACGTCTACACCTGCTTGCCACACGCTCGACGGAGGGTTGTCGGCGGCGGCTCTATGGGTATCGGCACGGCAACCGCGGAGCTTGACCAGGTTTTGAGCGCTATTTGCGAGTTTTTGGTGGATCGAGGGGCGATTGACACGGCCGGCCCACAGCGAGACGATGGCGGCAGCAACCAAGCTCGGACCCACAGCCCGCAACCGCAAGGAGGGACAATGGCCAGGATGATGGCTGACTGCCGCCGCTTCCCCAGCGACACCAACTGCTCGCTGGTGATCATCGGCGAGGACGACGAGGTGGCGCGCGCCGCCGCAGAGCATGCTGTGTCGGTGCACGGGCACGACGACACGCCGGAACTGCGCCAGCAGCTGCGCGACCTCCTCGAGCCGGCGGAGAACTACACGTTCGAGGCACCGCCGCAGGAGACGATGCCCACCTGAATGACGGGCGCGCCCCAGGCGCGCCTTTAAATCTTGTGGCGCTGCAGCAGCTTGCGCCCGATCACCATTCGCTGGATCTCTGACGTGCCCTCGCCGATCAGCAGCAGCGGCGCATCGCGATAGAGGCGCTCGATCTCGTACTCCTTGGAGTAGCCGTATCCGCCGTGGATACGGAACGACTCCTCGACGCAGAACCGTCCGGCCTCTGAAGCGAACAGCTTGGCCATCCCGGCTTCCAGATCCGAGCGCTCGCCGGCGTCCTTCAGGCGGGCGGCCCGGAGGGTCATCAGCCGCGCGGCCTCCACCTGCGTGCCCATGTCGGCCAGCTTGAACTGGATCGCTTGGTGCTGGGCGATCTCCTTGCCGAACGTCTTACGCTCCTGGCTGTAGCGGAGCGCCAGCTCGAGCGCCCTTTGGGCGATCCCCACGCCCCGCGCGGCGACGTTGACCCGCCCCACCTCCAGCGCGTCCATCATCTGCACGAAGCCCTGGCCCAGACCGGCCTCCTCGCCGCCGAGGATGTTCTCCGCCGGGCAGCGGTAGCCGTCGAACACGAGCTCCGTGGACTCGACACCCTTGTAGCCCAGCTTCTTGATCTTGGGCGGGACGTTGAAGCCTTCGTATTGGCCCGTGTTCTCCGACACGCCGGGCTCCTTCTCGGCGATGAAGCACGTCATTCCCCTGTACTTCGGCTCGGCGCTGGGATCTGTCTTGACCAGCACGAAGACGACGGATGACAGGAGCCCGTTGGTGACCCACATCTTGGTGCCGTTGATCTCGTAGGCGTCATCGTCGACCTTCTTCGCCTGCGCCTTGATGGCCTGCACGTCGGAGCCGCATTCGGGCTCTGAGAGGGAGAACGCGGCCCGGATCTCGCCGGTCGCCATCCGCGGCAGATACTTCTGCTTCTGCTCTTCGCTGCCGAACTTCATCAGCAGGTAGGAGCCGATGAAGTGGGTGTTGACGATCCCGGAAATGCTGATCCAGCCGCGGCTCAGCTCCTCCACGATCATCGCGTAGGTGGTCAAATCGAGCCCCATCCCCCCGTACTCCTCGGGGATCGTGACGCCGAACAGCCCGAGCTCCTTCATCTGCTCGACGATCGGCTCCGGGAAGGAGTCCTCGTGGTCGTAGTGCTCGGCGTTGGGGATGATCTGCTCATCGGCGAACTGATGGACCATTTCCGTTATGGCCTTCTGTTCGTCGGTCTTGTCGGTGCGGAGGGTCGTGGTCGCCATAGCGACAACTTTGTCAAATGTGCGCGGGGCGGGGGCGACCACGACCCGACCGGGGCTTTTAGGGTTATGCGGGATAACCACCGCCCAGCTCACAAAATCCCCAAACAGTCCATTGACGCGAGAATCGCGGCGCTGGCCGGCCGGGCGCATCGCAACGTCACTCGTCAGCAACTGCTCGCACTCGGGGTGAGCAGCGGCGGGATTATCCACCGGGTCCGGATCGGCCGCCTTTATCCCGTCCACACGGGCGTGTACGCGGTCGGCTGCTCACCCCGGACCATGCTGGAGCACGCCAGTGCCGCCGTTCTGGCGTGCGGCGAAGGAGCCGCGCTGAGCCACTGGTCGGCGCTGGCGCTGTGGGGCCTGGGCCGATGGCCGGAACGATCCCATGTCATCGTGGCGAAAGACCGACGCCCGAGTGGCATCATCACCCACCGCGCGCAAGGACTCATGCGCCGCGATGTCCGTACCCATCAGGGCATTCGCACGACGAGTCCAGCGCGGGCGCTGCTGGATTGCGCGCCGGGGCTGAACCACAACAGGCTGGCCCGCGCGGTCAACGACGCACGGCTTAAGCGGTTGGTACGCCTGCAAGACCTCTCTGACGTCGTGGAGCGTTTCCCCTACCACCCTGGTGTGAGCCGCCTGAAACCGTTCGTCGATGTGCGGGGTGGCGCGACGCGCTCGGACTGGGAGCGCGCCTTCCCAGCCTTCTGCCGCCGCTATGGACTGCCGGAGCCGATCATGAACGCCCGAGTAGCCGGCCACGAAGTCGACGCGTTGTTCCCGGACGCGAAGCTGATCGTGGAGCTCGACGGTTGGACCTTCCATTCCACGCGCGAGTCATTCGAACGAGACAGGGACCGCGACGCTGACACGCTGGCCGCTGCTCACAACACCGTCCGCCTGACGTGGCAACGGATGCACGGACGGCCGGCCAAAGAGGCGGCAAGGCTGCAAGAGATCCTTGAGTGGTGCCGCCAGCGCACTGCTTGACTGGCGTCAGTGGCGAGCCGGCTCGGGCCGGGGCCGCGCGCCGTGGCCTTTGCTCCAGGCTGTATCGGGCCGCTCCTGCCCCTCGCCGTCGAGCTCGATGTCGACCTTCTCGTTGAAGAAGCAGAGCAGGTCCTTGATCTTCCCGACCTCCGGCAGCGGGTCCGCGTAGTACCAGACCAGGTCCTCGTTGCCGTTCACCGAGTAGTAGGCCGCGCTGCCCTTGTACGGGCAGCGGGTGACGGTGTCGCTCGGCTCGAGCTCGGCCACGACGTCCTCGCGGGGCATGTACCAGCGCGTCGGGAGGCCGCTCTCGAACAGCGCTACCGCGCGCTCGGTCTCGGCCAGCAGCTGCCGGTCCAGCGAGACGCGAATCTGGCGGCCGGTGTGCAGCACGTCGATTCGGTGGTAGGGATCCCGTGGGTGCACTCCGATCTCCTCGTCTTCCTCCAGCCACCGATCGACGCGATCGAAGTAGAACGCGATCGCGTCCTTCAGCAGGGGCGGAGCGTCCTCAAGCGGGTCCGGGTAGTACCAGGCGGCTTCCTTGACGACGCGGTCGCCGACGCGGACCGAGTAGTAGGAGGCCTCGCCCTTCTTCGGGCATCGGGTGTGCTTGTCGCTCCGCTCGAGCACGTCGGCGCGGACGTCTCCCGGCGGGAAGTAGTAGATCGGCTGAAGGCCGGACTCATGTAGCAGCATCGCGTGGCGACTGTCGGCGATCGTCTCGCCCGCGATCTGGACGCGGATCCGCTTGGGCGTCGGCTCCAGGTAAAGGGCCCGCCCCGGCGGCGGCGGGTCGAAGTTGAAGCTGCCGGCTGGGTTCTTGCCCAGAGGCCCCGTGCCGTACATCAGTCCCATGCGCTGACCCTAGCAACGCGCGTCCGGGGCCCGGGCGGGACTCCGAGCCCGGACAACCTCTACCTCGCCACCACGATCCCCAGCCAGACGATCGCCAGCGAGACCGCGAAGACGGCGGCGTCCAAGACGTGCCACTCCGGCCGGCGCATGTGCAGGCCGATCAGCACCACCACCAGGACCACCAAGCCCAGCTTGACCTGAAGCGTCGAGTCGCTCCAGCGGTGGTAGTGCGAGGCCATCGCAACGCCGGACGCAACCAGCACGAGCACGGCGGCCAACGTGCCGATGCCGAAGCGGCGCGCGGCGGCCCGCAGCGGCGCGCGGTCGCCCACTCCCCTCAGCACCGGTACGACGATTGCCGCCAGCATCAGCTGACCGCCGACGAAAAACGCCATCGCCAGCAGGTGCAGCCACAGGACGCCGTTCCAGAGGGTCACGGGCCCCGATCCTGGCAGACTCGCGCAGCAATGAACTTCGCGCGAGACGTCGTCGACGCAGCGCCCCCCGGACGGCTGGCACTGGTCGAGCTCACCCGCGACGGCCGGCGCAGGGAGTGGTCGTTCGGCGAGGTGGCCGAGCGCAGCGCGCGGCTGGCCGGCCGCCTGGCGGCTGAGGGGGCGGGGCGCGGCGACGTGGTGATGACGCTGATCGGCAGCCGGCCGGAGTGGGTGCTGACGATGGTGGCCTGCTTTCGCATCGGCGCGGTGGCGCTGCCGTGCAACGAGCAGCTCCGCGCCCGCGACCTGCGCGTCAGGCTGAGCGCGGCCCACCCCAAGCTGGTAGTCGCTGACGAGCGCAACGGCGGTGAGCTAGAGCAGGCTTCGCCCCAATGCGCGGTCCTGACGATTCCCGACCACAAGCTCTACGAAGCGCCACCCGCTCCGCCCGTGGAGCTCGACCCCGGCAGACCCCTGTCTGATCACGTTCACCAGCGGGACGACCGGCGAGCCGCGGGGCGTCGTCCACGGCCAGCGCTACCTACCGGGCCAGCAGCTGCAGTCCGAGCACTGGCTCGGGGCCCGCGAGGACCTGTTGGTGTGGTGCACAGCGGCGTCGGGCTGGTCGAAATCGGCCCGCAATGCGTTCATCGCCCCCTGGCTGAGGGGCGCCGCAGCGCTGCTGCACGACGCGCGCTTCGACCCTCACGAGCGGTTGCGCATCCTGGCCGACGAGCGGGTGGAGGTGCTGTGCATGGCGCCCACGGAGTACCGGGTAATCGCCAAGCGCGCCGACATCCCCCGCCTGCCCGCCCTGCGCGAGCTGGTGGCCGCGGGGGAGGCGCTGAATCCTGAGGTCATCCGCGCGTTCCGCGAAGCCACCGGTCGCGAGATCCGCGACGGCTACGGGCAAACGGAAACCGGCCAGCTGACCGGTAATCCGGTCGGCGTGCCGGTGAAGCCGGGGTCGATGGGCCTACCCCTCCCCGGGGTGGCGCTCACCGTCGAAGACGGAGAGCTGGTCCTCTCAGACCCTAGGACCGACCCCACGTTCTTCGTTGCCTACCTCGGCGGTGAGGGGGCACCGGTCGATGAGCCGTGGCTGACGGGGGACCGTGTGCGCCAGGACGAGGACGGCTACCTGTTCTTCGAGGGGCGCACCGACGACGTGATCATCTCCGCCGGCTACCGCATCGGACCGTTTGAGGTCGAGTCGGCGCTGGTGTCGCACCCGGCGGTGGCTGAGGCAGCCGTAGTTGCCGCTCCCGACGAGGAGCGGGGCGCGGTGGTGCGAGCGGTGATCGTCCTGCGCGACGGTTTCGCCCCCAGCGACGGGTTGGCCGAAACGCTGCAGGAGCACGCCAAGCGCGAGACGGCGCCTTACAAGTACCCGCGGATCGTGGAGTTCGCTCCGGAGCTGCCCAAGACCGCGAGCGGCAAGGTGCAGCGGGCGCTTCTTCGGACCGCCGCTCCACCCGCCGGGCCTTGAAGGAACAGCGGGTACTCTCAGATTCGCTGGTGGGACTCACCTCCGACACAGGTCTGATTGCCGCGCGGCGCCCCGAGCCATGGAGCGGCGCCGCTCCGGGCGACGGGCTCGTCTGGTATATCGCCTACGGATCGAACATGCGCAGGACGCGCCTGCGCTACTACCTGACCGGCGGCCAACCGCCGAACGGCGCGAAGACGTTTCCCGGGTGCCGCGATGGTCGCGAACCCAAGCGGTCGGTCCCGGTCGAGCTGGACGGCAAGCTCTACTTCGCGCTCGAGTCAGCCGTGTGGACCGGCGGCCGCGCCTTCTTCGATCCCGATGCCGGGGGGACGGCCTGGGCGCGCGGCCATTTGATCAGCACCGGACAGTTCTCGGACATCCTGGCCCAGGAGATGTACCGCGCGCCCGCCGAAGATCTCGAGCTCGCCGACTGGCTTGACCGTGGGCGGACTCAGGTCGGTCCCGGCCGCTACGAAACGATCGTGTGCGTCGGTTCGCTCGACGGCTATCCGGCGCTGACGTTTACCGCGCCGTGGTCGCACGAGGAGATCACCCCCGCCAAGCCCGCGGCGGCCTACCTCGAGAACATCGCAGCCGGGCTGCTCGAAGCGGGCGCCTGGAACGGCAACCAGATCGCGGCCTACCTCGCGGGCTGCTCCGGCGCGGCCGGGAGCTGGGACGAGGACGAGATCATGACGATCATCGGCGGATGATCGATCCTCCGCCCGTGATCGGCGTCTGCACGGAGCTCGTCGACGCCCGCTGGGAAGTCTGGGAGCAGCGGGCGGCGCTGCTCGGTGAGCCCTACATCGACTCGATCCAGGGCGCCGGCGGCCTTGTGTTGATGATCCCGCCCGATCCCCATCTCGAGTCAGACCCGGATGTGGTGCTCGACCTGCTCGACGGGCTGATCCTGACCGGCGGCGCCGACATCGTTCCTGATTCGTACGGCGCCGAACCGCACCCTCAGACAAGAGGCGCCGTTCCCGCGCGGGACCGCAGCGAGCTCGCGCTCGCTCGCCGAGCCGCCCAGCGGGGACTGCCGGTTCTTGGCATCTGCCGTGGCATGCAACTGGTCAATGTCGCGTTCGGCGGCACGCTGCGTCAGCATCTCCCGGACGAGGTGGGACACGAACGCCACCGTCCCAACCCTGGAAGCTTCGAGGACTCAGATCACGAGGTCCGGCTCCAGCCGGGGTCGCTGGCGGCCCGCGCGGCGGGAGAAGAGCTTCACAACACCAAGTCGCATCACCATCAGGGACTGGCCACGATCGGCGACGGGCTTCGGGTCACGGGCGTCTCGGTGCTCGACGATGTGCCCGAGGCGATCGAATCAGCCGGGCCGGCGTTCTGTCTGGGCGTTCAGTGGCACCCGGAGGCCGATCAGCGAAGTCGGGTGATTGGCGCGCTGGTCCAGGCCGCGCGAGAGCGCCGCAACACGGTTGTCCCGCAAGAGCCCGCGTCAGCTCGCGACGGCCGCGCTGGCCGCGCTGGCCGCGGCACGGCTCCCTACCGGGTCACTCGCGGCTCGGCGTAGCCCGCTTCCCGAACCGCCCGCTCCACCTGGGCGGCGTGCTCGGATCCGCGTGTCTCGAGCACCAGCTGCACGGCGCTCTCTCGGACGTGAAGCTCGATGCCCTCGCGGATGTGCTGCACGTCGAGCAGGTTGGCGCCGCAGCCTCCGACGAGCGACAGCAAGCGGGCTAGCGATCCCGGCCGGTCGGGAACGCGGGCCAGCAGCACCCAGCGGCGCCCCGCGTGGCTCTCGTGGTGGCGCACGACGTGAGCCAGCACGCCGGCATCGACGTTGCCACCGGACAGGATCACGACGGTCGTCCCCTCGGCAGTGCCCGATGTCCGTCCGGCAAGCAGCGCCGCGACGCTGACCGCGCCCGCGCCTTCCACTACCAGCTTCGCCCGCTCGAGCAGGAACACCATCGCCTCGGCGACCTCGTCCTCGGTCACGGTCACCATCCCATCGACCCACTCCCGGATCAGGCGCAGCGTCAGCTCGCCGGGCCGCTTGACCGCGATACCGTCGGCGATCGTCTGCGCGCCCTCCACTTCCACCGGCGAGCCGGCGTCGATCGACGCCGCAAACGGAGCGCAGCTCTCGGCTTGGACGCCCACGACCTCGATCTCGGGGTGAGCGGACTTGAGCGCGATCGCCACACCCGCGATCAACCCTCCCCCGCCGACGGGGACTATCACCCGAGCGACGTCCGGCACCTGGCCCAGCAGCTCCAAGCCGATGCCGCCCTGACCTGCGATCACGTCGCGATCGTCGAATGGGTGCACGAACGCCAGCCCGCCGCCCGCCGCGCGCTCGCGCGCCGCGGCGAGCGATTCCTCCACCGTCGCGCCCACGAGATCGACCCTCGCGCCGCTGGCGACGGTTGCATCCACCTTCGAGATCGAAGCGCTCTCGGGCATGTAGACCTCGCACGGAACGCCGAGGGCCTCGGCCGCGTAGGCCAGGGCCTGTCCATGGTTGCCGGCGCTGGCTGTAACGACCCCCGCCGCGTAGCCATCGCCAAGCGCTGCGATCTTCGCCAGCGCACCCCTTAGCTTGAACGAGCCCGTGCGCTGCAGGTTCTCGGCCTTCATCGCGATCGTGGCGCCCGCCAGCTCGCTCAGCGTTCGCGAGCTCAGCACCGGCGTCTCGCGCACAAGGTTCTCGCCGGCCGCCGCGGCGCGGTGTATGTCGTCTTCGGAGGGGCCGGAACTCTCGGTGGCGGGGTGCGCCGACACCGCACTCAGTCTCCTAGGGGCCCGTCCCCAGCGCCACCACCGCGTCGATCTCGACCTTCGCTCCGCGAGGTAGGGTCGCCACGCCGACGGTCACCCGCGCCGGGGGGTCGGACTCAAAGAACGAGCCGTAGACCTCATTGACAGCGGCGAAGGACGACATGTCGGTCAGGTAGATCGTAACCCTGACGGCGTTGCCGAGAGTCGTCCCGCCCGCGTTGCAAACCGCGGAGAGGTTCTCCAGACACCGGCCGGCCTGCTCGGCCGGACTCGCGCTGTTGAGCTCCCCGGTTCGCGGATCGAGCGGAATCTGTCCGGAGCAGAACAGCAACCCCGCCGCCTTGACGGCGTGGACGTAGGGACCGATGGCGGCAGGGGCGTCGGAGGCGGTAACGGACTCTGGCACGCGCGACACCCTAGTGCCCCGAGTCATAAATTGCACCGCTGGGTACCGTCAACGCCATGTCCAATCGCCTGGCGGGGGAAAGCTCGCCATACCTGCTGCAGCACAGGGACAACCCGGTCGACTGGTACCCGTGGGGGGAGGAGGCCCTGGAGCGCGCTCAGCGCGAGGACCGCGCGCTGCTGGTGTCGATCGGCTACTCGGCGTGCCATTGGTGCCACGTGATGGCGCACGAATCGTTCGAGGACCCCGAGACCGCGAAGCTGATGAACGAATGTTTCATCTGCATCAAGGTCGACCGTGAGGAGCGTCCGGACGTGGACGCGCTGTGCATGGAGGCCTGCCAGGCGATGACCGGCCGCGGAGGCTGGCCGCTGAATGCCTTCCTAACGCCCGAGCAGCAGCCGTTCTACGCCGGCACATATTTCCCGCCCGAGCCGCGCCACGGCATGCCCAGCTGGCGGATGGTGCTGGACGCGGTGGCCGACGCCTGGAATCGGCGCCGCGAGGACGTCCGGCGCCAGGGCCAGCAGATCCAGCGCTCGCTCGGGGCCACCGCCCGGCTCGAGCCCTCGGCCGAACCGATTCGGGAAACGCTGCTGATCGATGCCGTCGAGGCCCTCAAAGGCGCGTACGATCACCGCAACGGCGGCTGGGGCAAGGCACCGAAGTTCCCACAGGCCTCGACCATCGACCTGCTGCTGGCCCGTGGCGAGCGCGAGATGGCGCTGGAGACGCTGAGGGCAATGGCCAGCGGCGGCATCTACGACCAGGTCGGCGGCGGCTTCGCGCGCTACTCGGTGGACGCCACGTGGACCGTGCCCCACTTCGAGAAGATGCTCTACGACAACGCCTTGCTGGCACGGGCCTATCTGCACGGATGGCAGGTGTCGGGCGAGCAGCGGCTGAGGGAGGTCTGCTGCGAGACGCTCGATTGGGCCCTTCGCGAGATGCGCGGGCCCGAGGGCGGCTTCTACGCCGCGCTCGACGCAGACTCCGAA
Source organism: uncultured Actinomycetes bacterium (assembly GCA_963756555.1). Lineage (GTDB taxonomy): Bacteria > Actinomycetota > Thermoleophilia > Solirubrobacterales > Solirubrobacteraceae > Palsa-465. The sequence continues at coordinate 61,362 of CAVWOC010000013.1, read as the reverse complement.
GGGGTAGAGGGCAAGTTCTACGTCTGGACGTCCGCCGAGCTCAGAGATGCGCTCGGCGACCCCGGTCTGGCCGAGGAGGCGATCGCCTACTTCGGCGCCAGCGAGCGTGGGAACTTCGAACAGGCAACGAACGTGCTGGAGGCCCGCTCGCCGGCGCCAGAGCGCCTGCCCGAGATCCGCTGCAAGCTCTACGGCGCCCGTTCGGAGCGGGTGCGGCCCGGGCTTGACGACAAGCGCCTCACGGCATGGAACGCGCTGATGATCGCTGCGCTGGCAGACGCCGGCGCCGCACTGGAGCGCCCTGACTACCGGGAGGCCGCCACCGCCTGCGCGACCTTCCTGACTGAGCAGCTCAGGGATCCCGAGGGTCGCTTGCTGCGGACCTGGAAGAACGGCAGCGGACGGCTGGGCGCCTACCTCGAAGACCACGCGTTTCTGCTCGAGGGGTTGATGGCGCTCTATCAGGCCACGTTCGAGGTCCGCTGGTACGAGGAGGCCGTGGCCCTAGCCGACACGATCATCGCCCGATTCGAGGACTCGGAGCGCGGCGGCTTCTTCACCACCGCCTCCGACCACCAACAGCTACCCACGCGGCGCAAGGATCTCGAGGATTCACCCGTTCCCTCCGGCAACTCGGCTGCCGCGTTCGCGATGCTGCGGCTGGCTCTGCTCTCGGGCGACGGCAAGTACGAGCGTCATGCGCTCGGCGTCCTCAGGCTGCTCGCGCCAATCGCCGCGCGGCACCCTCAGGCCTTCGGCCACCTGCTGGCCGCGGTCGACTTCTATCTGGCGCCGGTGCGCGAAGTGGCGATCGTGGGCCCCGATCCGGAACCGCTGGTGCGCACCGTGCGCTCGAGCTTCCGTCCGCACGTTGTGGTGGCCGCGGGCGAGCCATTGGCCACCGGCAGCCCCGAGCGAGTGCCGCTGCTCGCGGGGCGCGAGCCGGTCAACGGACAGGCCGCCGCATATGTCTGCGAGCACTTCGTCTGCCAAGCGCCGGTGACAAGCCCAGAGGACCTCGCCGCGGCGCTCTAGCAGTCAACCGAGCCGACCGATCCGCTCCACGAGCAGCTCAAGAAACCGCTCCGCGTCGATGTCGACGCCCACGCGGCAGTTTGGCCTCCAGCCCATGTGGCCCCGGCGGTCCACGTTGGTGCGACCGCGCGAGAGCTCGCCCCCGGTGTCCACCATGACGCCGCACTCCACCGTCTGGAGCAGCGTGGGATCGATCAGGTAGGCCATGGCGCAAGCGTCGTGGATCGGGGCGCCATCGCGCCCCCGGCGCCGGTGAGAACGTGAATAGAAGTCGTAGAGGTCGGCCACGAGCCGTCCCGCGCGCCCGGCGGCAGCCAGGCGCTCAGCGTGCTCGTCTCTCATCAGCGCGCGGTAGGTGACGTCGAGGCCCACCATCACTTTCCCCACAGGGCTCTGAAACACGCGCGCCGCCGCCTCCGGGTCCCACCACATGTTGGACTCCGCGGCGGGAGTGACGTTTCCCTCGCCGATCGCGCCGCCCATCAGGACGATGCACTCGAGCCTCTGCTCGGACTCTGGATAACGGGCCAGAAGCAGCGCCACGTTTGTCAGCGGGCCAGTGGCGACGAGTGTCACCGGCGGCCGGGCCGCGGCCACCACGCCGGCCATCCACTCGACCGCGTGCTCGCGGAGCGGCTCCCGCGAGGGCGGCGGCAGCTCCGGTCCGTCGAGCCCCGTTTCGCCGTGGACGCTGGTCGCGAGCTCGGCGGCCCGCACCAGCGGCCGCGGCGCCCCTGCCGCCACGGGCACATCGTCTCTACCCACGTGGTCGAGCACGCGGATGGCGTTCGCCGTTGTGCGCTCGAGCGTCTGGTTGCCGGCCACGGTGGTCACGCCCTGAAGCTCGATCTCCACCGGGCTGCCGAGCGCCAGCAGCAGCGCGATCGCGTCGTCATGGCCCGGGTCGCAGTCCAGGATTACCCGGCTCACATCGCGGCGCCGGCGTCGGCGTCGGCGGTGCGGCCTCGAGCCAGCAGCGAGTCCAGCTCCTCCGCCGTGGGTAGCGACGGCTGGGCGCCGGCGCGCGAGGCGGCGAGCGCGCCCGCGGCACAGGCCCGGGCGAGCGCGTCCTGGCGCTCTGAGTCTGACAGCAGCGAGACAACGAGCGCCCCGCAGAACGCGTCGCCGGCCGCCGTGCCGTCCACAACCTCCACCTTCGGCGGCTGCGCCCGCGCGACCTCCTCGCCGCCCTCGACCAGCACCGCGCCTTCCGCCCCCAGCGTCAGCGCCACCAGCCCCTGGTAGTCGCCGACCCGCTCGTGTTCATAACGGTTGACGATCAGCAGGTCGGGCTTCACATCCTGCGGCAGCGGTCCCCGGGCCGGCGCCGCGTTCAGGCAGAAGAAGATTCCGCCGGAATGCGCCTCTCGGGCCACGGCGCTCACCACCTCAAACGGAATCTCGAGCTGGCACATGACGGCGTCGGGCTTCCCGATGTCCACATCCTCGGGCCGAAGGCGCCGGTTTGCCGCAGGGGCGACGACGATCGCGTTCTCGCCGCCTGAGTCGACAAGCACGAGAGCCGTTCCGGTCTCGCCGTCGTCTCGGCCCACTCCGGAGACGTCGACCCCCTCGGCCTCCATCGAGCACAGCACGAGGTCGTCGCTGCCGACCCGCCCCACGAACCGGACCTCGGCGCCTAGTCGCCGGGCGGCGACCGCCTGGTTGGCGCCCTTGCCGCCGGGAAACCGCTCGAGCGTGGCGTCAGTCAGCGTCTCCCCTGCCCGCGGCAGTCGCTCGCAGCGGGCGACCAGATCGGTGTTCGCCGAGCCGACGACCGTGATCCGAGGCGGGGGCACGGGAGCAGCCTAATGGCTATGTATCCTCACTCGCATGGGGGTGCGGGCAAGGGTTGTCGCGTTCGTCTTAGTCCTGGCAGGGCTTGCGCCCGCCGCCTGTGGCTCCACCAGCGGCTCGCCATCTACGCTCGATCCGGCCCAGATCGCGCCGGCGAACTCGGTCGCGTACATCGAGTTCACGGTCCGCCCACAGGGGGATCAGCGCGCTGGCGTGGAGACGGCCCTGACCAAGCTCGAGGGTCACAACCCCGACGCCAGCATTCAGCGCCTCGTCAACCGCTCGCTGCACAGCAGCGGCCTGAACTACCAGCGCGATGTGCAGCCCTGGCTGGGCCAAAACCTGGGCCTGGCTGTGACGGCCTTTTCGAGCGCCGGGTTCGCGTTGATCGCGCCCACCAACGACACAGGCGCGGCGCTGGCGGCGCTGACGCGCGCCGAGCGGCGCCACGGCTCGCTCACCTCCGGTGCCTACCGCGGCGTGCCTTACAAGCAAGTCGTCAACGGCACGAGCACCGATGTGTTCGGCGTCGTCGGCCACTATGCGGTGGCGGCAGCCGGACCGGGCGCGTTCGACGCCGTCGTCGACGCCTCGAAGGGCTCGGGACTGAATGCCCGGCCTTCGTTCACGTCGGCCTTCGCCGCGCTGCCCACATCGTCGGTGGTCCGGGCCTATGCCTACATACCGCAGTTGTTGACCGGCCTCGAGTCGCTGCCCACGGTCAGCGCGCAGGTCAAGCGGGCGCTGCAAGCAGCTGCCGCAAAGGGCACGGCGCGCGGCGCGCTGTCGATGTCGCTGGCGGCCACGGCCAACGCCTACACGCTCGACGTCCACTCCAGCACGAGCACCACGGGCGCCCGGCGCTCGAGCGCGGACGTCGGCTCGCTGCCGGCCCAGTCGTGGCTCGCGGTGTCCACGGGCGCGGGACTCTCAAAGGCGTTCTCGTCGAGCTTCGAGCGCAGGTTCATGCAGGGCTTCGACCGCAGCGCGCTGTCGCGCGGCATCAACCCGAACACGCTGATGAACCTCCTTCAGCAGCGAACAGGCGTCCGTCTCCAGGACCTGTTCTCGGCGCTGGGCGGGGTTGAGCTCTCGGTGCAGGGAAGCACGCTGGCCACGGTCGGCGCGGGAATGGTGCTCCATCCTCAGAACCCGGGCGCCGCGCTCAGGCTGCTCCAGGGCGTGCGTGGACTGCTGGCCAAGAGCCCCAGCCTCAGCGTCAGCGGCGGCAATAAGTCGTTTACGGTCACCAAGCGGGGTCTGCCGGTGCCCCGAGCTGTCATCTCGGATCTGGGGCCAGAGGTGGTGGCGACGCTCGATCTGCCGAACTTCGCGGCACTGCTTGCCCCCGCGAGCTCTCTGTCCACCAACCCCGTGTTCCAGCGAGCACGCAGCCAGCTGGCACCGGGCTCGAACGTGCCAGTCTTCGTCGACTTCGGTCCGATCGCCAGCCTGCTGAGCGCGTTGCCCCAGTTCGAGCAGCAGCCGAAGGACAAGCAGGCGCTCGCCGTGATCCAGCGCCTCGACTACTTCGTGACGGGCTTCAGCTACGCCGCTAACGACTTCCGGATGGTCCTGGGCCTGCACTGACTCATTGCGTTCCGGGCCGGCTCATGAGCCGGCCCGCCGGCCGGAACATGTTCCGGCCGGGCCCGTGGCGCATGCGCCACGGGCATCCCCCCGCTTCAAAGAACCGGCAGGTAGCGCTCGAGCTCCCAGGGTGTGACCTGCACCCTGTAGTCGTCCCACTCCTGGCGCTTGATCTCGATGTAGCGGTTGAACACGTGCTCGCCCAGCGTGCGCAACACGAGCTCCGAGGAGGCGGTCAGCTCGATCGCTTCGCCCAGCGTCTCGGGAACTGCTCGATTCCCAGCCGCCGCCGCTCGTCGGGCGAGAGGTGGTAGAGGTTTTTCTCCATCGGGTCGGGCAGCTCATAGCCATGCTCCACTCCCTCCAGGCCTGCCTGGAGCAGTACGGCGAACGTCAAGTAGGGGTTGCAGGCAGGGTCCGGGCAGCGCAGCTCCATTCGCGTGGCGCGCTCCTTGCCCGGGTGATAGAGCGGAACCCGTACCAGCGCCGAGCGGTTGCGCCGCGACCAGGCCGCGTACACCGGAGCCTCGTAGCCCGGCACCAGCCGCTTGTAGGAGTTCACCCACTGGGCGAAGATCGAGCAGATCTCGCGGGCGTGGCGCAGTTGCCCGGCGATGAACGCCTTGCCCACGTCCGAGAGGTAGTACTGGTCGTCGGGGTCGAAGAACGCGTTGTCCTCGCCGCGAAACAGCGACTGGTGCGTGTGCATTCCCGAGCCGTTCTTGCCGAACATCGGCTTGGGCATGAAGGTGGCGTGCAGGCCGTCCTTGAGCGCGTACTCCTTGACCGTGATGCGGTACGTCATGCAGTCGTCCGCCATCTTCAGCGCGTCGGCATAGCGCATGTCGATCTCGTGCTGGCTGGGACCGACCTCGTGGTGGGTGTACTCCGTGTGGATCCCGAGCTGCTCCAGAGCCAGGACGGTCTCCCGGCGCAGATCGGTGCCGGCGTCAAGCGCGGTGAGGTCGAAGTAGCCGCCCTCGTCGAGCACCTCGGTCGACTTCGAGTTGCGGAAGTAGAAGTACTCGAGCTCCGGCCCGACGTAGAAGTGGTCGAAGCCCATCGACTCGGCGCGTGCCAGCGCGCGGCGCAGCACGTAGCGCGGGTCGCCCTCGTACGGGGTGCGCTCCGGCGTCTGGATGTCGCAGAACATTCGCGCCACCCCCTGCTCGGCGGGCCGCCAGGGCAGCAACGCGAATGTCGCCGGGTCCGGCATGGCGATCATGTCCGATTCCTCGATCGGGTTGAAGCCCGTGATCGAGGAGCCGTCGAACCCCATCCCACCCTCGAACGCATCGGCCAGCTCGGTGGCGTTGATCGAGAATGCCTTCAGCTGGCCGAGGATGTCGGTGAACCACAGGCGGATGAAGCGGATATCCCGCTCGGAGACGAGTGAGGCGACCTCATCGGCTGTCAGCGGAGCCGGCAACGGACGCGAGAGGTTACTGGGGGTACGCTCAGCGTCGTGTCTGGACGGGTGATAGCGCTGCTGGGCGTCGTGGGGTGGGTGGCGCTGGGAGCATCCGGCAGCTGGGCCGCGAGCTCCGCCCGGACGGCACGGACAAGCTGCGCTCCGAGCGGGGCATGGATCATGGCCGCCGATCGGAGCGCTCAGGTCTACTCGTGGCGTGGCGTCGTGTACGCCTGCGACGCTCGGCGGCGGACCGGCGTGCGCCTGGGCCGCAGCACGCTGTGCGTCGGCTCTTCCCGAGTAGAGCGCGTCGCGCTGGCCGGCGATGTCGTCGGCTACGCGGTCGAGCGCTGCGGAGTCGACACCGGCTCCGCAGCGGTCAAGGTGCTCAAAGCGTCCGGCGGGATGAGTCTCTCGAGCCGTCCCGCGCTGAGCGGCCCGGTCCCCCCCGAGTCCTATCCCTCGATCGGCTCGCTGATCGTCAGGCGCGACGGCTCTGTGGCTTGGATCGCCAGCTCACGCTCGATCATCGGCCACGGGGAGCTGATCGAGGTTCATCGGGGTCAGGCCCTGCTCGACTCCGGCCCCTCCATCGTGCCTTCGTCGCTTCGCGCGCGGGGCTCGACGCTCAGCTGGCGCCACGGCACAGCTACTCGCACCGCAAGCTTCGACTGAAGTTCAGACGCGCGCGCGCTCGGTGGCCTGCGCCCGGGAGCCCGACGCCTGGCGCCGGCGGCGCGCCAGCCAGCGATTGGCCCAGCGCTGGAGCTCAGACAGCGCCGGCTCCAGTTCGCGGCCCATGCGCGAGAGCCCGTACTCGACCTTTACCGGCCGCCCGGAGATCACCGTACGCTCGACCATCCCGCGCGATTCGAGCTCTTTCATGCGCTCGGACAGCAACCGGTCGGAGAGCTCGGGTACGGCCTGGGCGATCTCCGAGAAGCGCAGCGGGCCGTCCATCAGGACACGCAGGATCGCCCCGGTCCAGCGCCGCCCCACTAACTCGACGGCTTCGTGGTACAGCGGGCAGCAGTGAGGGCCTGTGCTCTCGGCGTCGGTTTCCGTCGGGCGCTCGCGCGCCCGGCGTCCAGTTTCGGCCACCGGCGCGGCGCCCGATCCAGCCGTGTCGCCGCGAGGCCCCATCTGGACGGAAGCTTACGCTGCCCGGAGCGTGCGCGACGCCTCGCTCGAGCCGTCGACCGGTACCTCGCCGGCGACGTTGACCATTGCGCTGAAGGCCTCGAGCGCCACTGCCGCAATCGCTTCCAGGATCTGCTCGTCGTCCCAGCCTGCCTCGCGAGCCTCTTCGTGTAGGTGCATCGGGGCGCGGCCCTGCTGTTCCAGCAGTGCCTGCAGGTAGCGAAGCAGCGCGGCCTCGCGCCGGTCCTTGGAGTGGAAGTGACGCGCGGCGGCCACCTCGTCGAGTGCCAGGCCGGCGCTCCGTGCCGCGCGAGAGTGCATCTCAATCCCTGGCTCCGAGTGGTAGTGGTCGGCGACGGCCAGCGCGATCCGCTCCAGGGTGGGCAGCGTCAGCTTGCCGTGCCGGAGCTCGGAACGGAAGCGGGCATAAGCGCGAAGTGCGGCCGGGGATCCTGCCAGCACGCCGAGGAAGTTCGGCAGCTGGCCTCCGGAGGCCAGGGCGCCACGCAGAACAGGAACCGACCCCTCAGGGGCGGTCAGGTCATCATGAATCTGAAAACGGCTCATTTGGATCTTCATGTCGGCTCACTTAGGTCGGGCAACCTTGCCTACAACTGCCCTTTACTTTCTAGACCTGCTTACGGGAAATAAGTCTACGCCGCACAAGCGGTTTGCACAACCGCTACAGGCCGTCAGCTAAGGGCGCTGTTGGCGTCTCGTCTCCTTATACGGCGGGGAATAAACCGTGGATCAGCGCCGCCGGTTAAGGGCATAACAATGGGTCGCCCGCGGCTCGGGCGGGGGATCCTGTCATCCGGAGACGCGTCGAAGCCACGCGTTCAGCGAGCGGCGTGTCTAGCGAGTGGCCGAGAGGTGCTGCAGGTGCGACACGGCGTGGATCACGGCGGCGTGGGAGCTGGCAGCGGCGGCCAGCAAGAGCAGGACGCCGAGCAGCACGGCCCACATCGCGATCCGATCCGGACTGGACCGGGCGTGTCTCGCGGTCCGGGCGCGGTCGGGGCCGCGGCGCACTGGCCGGGTGGGGGTGTAGTCGCTCTCGGGGGCCCGATCCGTGGGTCGGTCGGAGCCGTAGTCGCGGCCGGTGGCCCGGTCGGGGGGACGGCGATTAGGTCGGTCGGGAGCGCGCTCACGGGCCCGCTCGGAGCCGGAGTCGCCGACCCGGTCGGGGCCATGGCCCCGAGGTCGCTCGGAAGCGCGCACGGGAGGGTGGCGTGGGCTGTAGCGCTCGACTACCTGTCCACGTATGACCACAGTCCGACGGGTGCCTGGTTCGGGCATCTGGCGTCCTCTCACTTGTGCTCGCAGGGGGTAGCCGAAGCCTCGCGCCACGCGGCTGGCACACCACGGCATCAGGCCGCGGCTAGGTTCAACTTCCTTGATCCCCCGCTCTCTCACCCGGGGCCGGGAGGAGACTCAGCGGCGTGGAGCGATGCTACCAACGGCGGCGGATAGATGGAATTTCGGCATTTCCACGATGCCGCTGAATGCGGCTATTCCTTGCCGGCCACCTTGGCCACGAATTGCGCGATCTGCGTGGCCTGTCGGGGCTGAACGATCCCGGCCGGCATCGTGCCCTGGCCGAGGCAAGTCTCGCTCGACTCCGATGAGCTCGGATTCTGCAGGCAACCGTAGTTGATCGTGTGCTCAACCAGCGACACGCTGGGCTGGATCTGGTCCAGGTTGGGGCCCACCTTGCCGATCGCGTTGGCCGCCGCCAGCGTGTGGCAGACGGCACAGTGCTGACCGAACAGCTCGCGTCCTGACTTCTCCGCGGCGGCGAGCTTGATCCCGCCGACCTGCCCGTTGGCATTGGCATGGTTGCCGGTCAAGAAGACCACCGGCAGGGCGACGCCGAAGCCGACATAGATGGCGACCATCAGCAGTTCGAGCACCCGCCGCGGACCGCGCGCCTGCGTCTGGACCGCGGCCCGCGCCCCGGCCGGGCCTCCGCGAACGGCGACGAAGAACAGCCCCAGACCGAGTACGACCCAGAACGCGATGAACAGCGTGACACCCAGCATCGGCGCGGCAGCTTATCGTGCAAGCTCTTAGCCAGCCTCAGTCTGGAGGCGATCGGGCGCTGCTCATCGCCGTCTCCCCGCCGCGAAGCTCAGCACGGGTGGCGCCACCGCGCGGAAGTCTTCGGCGACTTCGCCGGGCTCCGCATCGCCCACAGCCGGCTCCCGCGGCGCCCCTCCGCCCCGCTGCTCCTGGAGGCCGCGCCTCACCTGCTCATCGAGCATTGAGAAGTCCTTGACCTCGGCCAGCGGACGATCGGGTGCATCGATCGATCCCACCGTATCCACCAATACGTTGGTCGCGCCTCCGGCCGCCGCAAAGCGCTCGAGCTTGCCTTCCACCACCATCAACGGCTCTGTCCTGACCGTCAGACGGTGTCGCTCGTAGACGGCCGGCGGAACGATCAAGTTGATAGTCCCGTATTCGTCCTCGAGCAGCACGAACACGATCCCGTTGGCGGTCCCGGGCCGCTGGCGGGCTACAACCATGCCGGCCGTCCTGACCCGCGCTCCATGGCCCAGCGAGTCAAGGTCGCGGCTCGAGACCGTTTCCCCCGGTAGGCGTGCACGCAGCAGCCCCAGCGGGTGCGAGTTGACGGTCAGCCCGCTCGTGCTGTAGTCGGCCAGCATCGCCTCCCAGGCCGTGAGCCTGCCCAGTGCGGGCGGAGCGGGAAGGTCGAGCGGGAGCGCGAGCTGGACGCCGCCCGGCACGTTGCGCCCCGGAGCGGCAACCCCGAGCTGCCAAAGGACGATCCGCCGGGCCGAGCCGTCGGCACCCTCCACCAGCGAATCGCACGTCCCCGACCAGGCGAGCAGCTCGAGCGACGAAGCGCTGGCGCCGGCGCGGGAGGCCAGGTCGGAGAGCGATAGGAAACGCCCGGCCTCGTGCCGTGCGGCGACGAGCTCCTTGACTTCCTGCTCGCGCACGCCCTTTACGTAGCCGAGCCCTACCCGGACCCGCTGACTCTCGAGGTCCATGTCGCATTCGGTCTCGCTGTGATTGACGTCGGGGGCCAGGACCTCGATCCCACGCCGCTGGGCTTCGTGGATCAGCGCGTCGGGGGGATAGAAGCCCATCGGCTGCTCGTTGAGCAGCGAGCACAGGAACTCTGGCCCGTAGTGGACCCGCAGCCAAGTCGACTGGTAGGCCAGCAGCCCGAAAGCGGCGCCGTGCGCCTTGGGAAAGCCAAAGCCGGAGAAGCCCTGGATCATCTGGAACACGCGCTCGGCCGTCTGGGCGTCGACACCGTGCTTGCGCTTGGCGCCAGCGATGAAGCGCTCGTGGTGGGCCTTGATCGCCGCCTCGGAGCGCTTGCGGCTCATCGCCCTGCGCAGACCCTCGGCCTCGCCGGTGGTGAAGCCGGCGAACTCGATCGCCACCTCGAGCACCTGGTCCTGGAAGATGATCGTCCCCAGCGTCTCGCTTAGCGCCGGCTCCAGCGATGGGTGCTCGTAGGGGACCTGGTAGGAGGGGTCCTCGCGCATGCGCTGGCGGCGCGCGATGTAGGGATTTACAGCGCCACCCTGGATCGGCCCTGGCCTGACGATCGCCACTTGGATCGTGAGGTCCTGAAGGCTCTCCGGGCGCGTGCGCCGCAACGACTGCATCTGCGCCCGGCTCTCGATCTGGAACACGCCGGTCGTGTCTGCCTCCTGAATGCACTCGTAGGTGGCCTTGTCGTCATAAGGGATCCGCGAGAGATCGATTCGCTCCCCGCGCGTGCGGGCCACGAGCTCGACGCACCGCTCAACCGCGGAGAGCATCCCCAGCCCAAGCAGATCGATCTTCAGAAAGCCGCCATCGGCGCAGGAGTCCTTGTCCCACTGGACGAGCTGACGGCCCTCCATCGCCGCGGGCACGATCGGGCAGCAGTCGACCAGCGGCCGCGTGGCGACGATCATTCCACCCGAGTGCTGGCTCAGATGCCGCGGCAGCCCGTGCGCTTCGGTCGCCAGACGCGCCAGCCAGCGCCAGCGCCCACCGGTGGCGCGCGGGCCGAAGACATTGTCGATGTCCTTGCCGACCTCCCGCGCATCCCAGCCCTCGCTGCCGCGTGCTACGCGCTCGATCTCCCCCGCCGGCAGCCCCAGCGCCTTGCCCAGCTCGCGGATCGCGCCGCGGGCTCTGAAGGTGGGAAAGGCAGCCACCAGCGCCGAGCGCTCATGGCCATAGCGCTCGTGTATGCGGGGGATCAGCGCCTCGCGGATGTCGCGCGGGAAGTCGAGGTCGATGTCGGGCAGCGAGGTCAGCTCCTCGTTGAGGAAGCGCCCGATCAGAAGCTCGTTGGCAATCGGATCAACGTGTGAGAGACCAGTGAGGTAGCAGACGATCGAGGACACGCTCGAGCCGCGGCCGCGGCCGGGGGGTAAGAGCGCCCTCGCGGTATCGGCCCCTCGGATCTCCAGCGCCACTTCGCGCGCCAGCTCGAGCAGGTCGTGGTGCAGCAGGAAGAAACCGGCCAGTCCCAGCGCCTCGATGATCCGCAGCTCGTTCTCCAAACGGGCAGCGGCCTTATGGCGGAGCTCGGGACCCTCGCCCGCATAGCGCTCCGCGAGGCGCGCGGCGCAGAGCTCCGAGAGCTTCCGCAGCGCCGCCTCATCCTCGGCGCCCGGATAGCGGTAGCCGAGGTCCGAGCGCAGGTCGAACCGTAGGCTGTCGGCTAGCCGGACCGCCTCGGCCACCGCCTCCGGATGCTCCGGAAAGCGCGCCGCCATCGCCCGCGGCGAGGTCAGCACGTGACTGAAGTTGCCACGTCGCTGGGGCTCCGATGCGTCAAGCGTCGAATGCAGGCGCACGGCGACGAACGCGTCCTGCAGCGGCGCGCGTGAGCGCGCGTGGGCATGGACGTTGCCGGTCGCCACGCAGCGCAGGTCAAGCCGGCGGGCGATGCGCTCGAGCCGGCGGTTGCGGGCGCGGTCGTCGGGCAGGAATGGTCGCTGGAGCTCGACCCGCAGGCGCTCCGGGCCAAACGAGTCACGCAGGCGCCGCAGCGTGAGCTCGTCATGCACGCCACGTAGGGCGCAGCCCGACAGGCATACGAGGCCCTCGTTGTGGTCGAGGATGGTCTGAAACGGCGTTTCGGGTGAGGTTGGAGGAGCGCCGGGCCGTCCGTCGCGCGTGTGCGCGTGCGCGCGCGTCAAGATCCGGCACAGGTTCGACCACCCCTGCGCGTTCTGGACGAGGAGACTCAGATGGCGGCCATCGTCGAGGTCGAGCTCGGCGCCGTGGATCGCCCGCAGGCCGAGTGCCCTGGCGGCGACGGCGAATTCCATCGAGCCCGAGACCGAGTTGTGATCGGTCAGCGCCAGCGACTCGTAGCCCAGCTCGAGCGCCGCCGCGACCAGCTCATCCGGCAGCGAGGTCCCGTCCAGGAACGAGAACGCGGAGTGGCAGTGGAGCTCGGCGTAGACCATGCGAACGTATGTTCCCAAGGCCATCGGATGTAAGCCCCGGCTCCATACTCTCCTAGCCATGACGTTGTCGGCCTCCCCGAGCCGTGTCGAGGCGCTCCGCCGGTGGGCTCTGGGGAAGCGGGCATTCCACTCCTCGGGCTTGGTCCAAGCGGTGAGGTCCGCGAGGCGAATGCGACGCACAGTGTTCGAGCGGATCGGCTCCGACCGCTACTCCCGGCCGGCACTCAGCAACTTGGAGACGACGCTGAGCCACCTCCTGCCGTTAGCCGGTGGCGTCTTTGTCGAAGCGGGAGCCTACGACGGGTACTTCTCCAGCAACACTTACTGGCTGGAGCGCTTTCGGGGATGGACGGGCGTGCTCATCGAACCAATCCCGGAGCTTGCCGAGCATGCCCGGCGCGAGCGGCCGCGCTCACAGGTTTTTCAGTATGCGCTTGTTGGTCCGGATGTCAAGACTGACACTGTCGCGATGCTGCAAGGTGGTGCGATGTCGCTGATAAAGGACAGTTGGGGGCTGCCCGCGGCGGAGAAAGACCACGTGGCGCTCGGCGCGGCCGTCACCGGTCAGAAGCTCCGTGAGATCGTCGTCCCCACGAGGACGCTCAGCCAGGTGCTTGATGAGGCGGGGGTGGGTGAGATAGACCTGCTTTCGCTGGACGTGGAAGGGCACGAGGTGGCGGTTTTGGGGGGACTGGACCTGACGCAACATTCGCCACGCGCGCTGCTGGTGGAGATGTTGGACCCGCCCACACACCGACCTCAGATCGAAGCGATTCTCGGGCCGCGCTACCGGCACTACTCGCAGTTCTCGGCGCTCGACCATCTCTACGTGCGCGTGGAGCGATGACCGTCACCGGGGCGGGAGACACATGATGCCAACGTGCGGGGCCCCCGCCGCGGAGGCCCCGCACGAGACGGCTCCTAGGACGGCGGGATGCCGTTGGCGGGCGGCGCCGGCTGGGCCGTCGTGTAGGGCGTGATCGGGCTGCCGGCGGCCGGCGTGGTGGTCAAAGACTGGCCGAACAGAACGATCTTGCCGCCGCGGACCTGACCCATCTGCGCTCCACCCCAACCGCCGTGATCGGACTTCGAGAAGCGCAGCGGGGCCAGCCCCGGTCCCGTCCACGAGCCGCCGTCGTTCTCGATCGTGCTGACGAGCTCCTGGCGGGTGAGGTTCTTGCCCGCGGCCTTCAGCGCCTGCACCAGCAGGTAGGCGTTCGCCATCCCATACAACACGTTCGTGTCGAACGGAGCGCTCGGGTCGTACTGGGCGTGGACCTTCATGAACAGCTGGATCCAGGGGTTCGAGGTGTCAGTCGGCGAGGGCAGGTACCCGTCGGTGATCGCGCCCTCGATCAGCCCCGTGCCGGACGCCTTGCCCTTGGAAACCGTCTTCAACAGCGTCCCGACGGTGGTGGGGTCGATGCCCACGTTCGAGACCACCAGCTGCGGATGCCAGCCGAGCGTGAACGAGGTCAGCTCCGCGATCGCGGTGAAGATCGGCACGGTGAACTGCACCAGCACCTTGGCTCCCGAGGCCTTGAGCGCCGTGATCTGCGGCGCGAGCGTGGTGGCTGTCGGCTCATACGACTGCTTGGAGACGATGTCCGAGGCCGGAACCTGATCCTCGATCCCGGCCAGGCCGCCTCCACCGAAGTCGTCGTTCTGATAGAGCACGCCGACCTTCTGGCCCGGGAAGTGCTGCTTTATGTACTGCCCCAGGATCTTGCCCTCGATCGTGTAGTTCAGGATCGAGCCGAACGTGTAGGGGTGAGCGCTGGCGCTGTCCCAGCACGGACAGCCGGTGGCCAAGAAGAGGTCGGGCACCTTCTCCGCGTTCAGGAAGCCGACGACCTTGGTGTGGGTGGGCGTTCCGAGCCCTTCGAAGATCCCGAAGACATGGCTCTGGAGCACCAGCTGGTGCACGACGTTGACCGTGTTGGTCGGGTTGTAGGCGTCGTCTTTGATGTTCAGATGGATCTTGCGGCCGAACACGCCGCCCTGGGCGTTGACGTAGTTGAAGTACGCCTGCGAGGCGGGCGCGACCTCGCTGTAGCCCGGAGCGGCCGGGCCGGTGAGGGGCTGGTGGGTCCCGAACGTGATGCTGGTCGGCGTCACACCCGGCGAGCTGCTGCTGCTCGAGGACCCGCAGCCCGCGACCACCCCTCCGATGCACACGGCGGCCACCACGGCCAGCCATCGACCGCGGGCGGCATACGGCACTTTCATGTCTCTCCTCCTTCGGTTGGGTTTCGGCGTCGCCCGGCGATGGACGTGCCCCTGAAGCGTTCGAAGCTCGGTTCGAGCCGACGGGCAAGCGCCCGCACCGCACCTTGAATCCCGCTCGGCCATAGCAGCATGGCCAAAATGAGGATCACGCCGTAGATCCCGAGCTGGAGGTTGGCGGAGACGTTGCGCGACAGCGAGAACGAGTTCGCGAGATCGGTTGTCCAACCCGGCAGCAGCACCAGCAGCGCCGCTCCCCAGATCGCGCCGGTCAGCGAGCCGAGACCTCCGAGCACGACCGCCGTCAGCAGCGACAACGACAGTTGGAGCGGAAACGCTCCGGGAGAGGCGAGCTGGAGAACAACGGTCAACATCCCTCCGCCCAATCCGGCGCACGCAGCGCTGATCACGAACGTCAGGGTTTGGGCGCGCGCCACGCGCAATCCGCACAGCGAGGCGGCAATCTCGTCGTCGCGAACCGCCCTCAGGCGGCGTCCCGTGGCGCTCCGCAGCAGGTTGTAAAGCACGAACATGACCAACAGCGCTCCGATGGAGGCGATCCAGGCCTCCCAGCGCTCGAGCGGGAAGTTCGCGCCCAGGCTCGACGGCGGTACCGGCGGATTGATCGTCAAGCCGTTGTCTCCGCCGAACAGTCCCGAGAACTTGTCCGCGAGTCCCGGCACGCCGATTGCAAATGCCAGCGTGACGCCCGCCAGATATGGCCCCCGCAGGCGGGTTGCCGCCGCCCCGACCAGGATCCCGATCAAGGCCGTGGCCAGCACGGCCGCGACCAGAGCGGGGAAGAGCGGCCACCCCTGCTTGCCGATCAGCAGCGCGACGGTGTAAGCGCCCACCGCCATGAACCCTCCCTGCCCCAGCGAGATCTGGCCGTTCACGCCGATCAGCACCGTCAGCCCGGCGAGGACCATGAAGTAGTAGGCGCCGGTGGCTAGCTGGAGGTCGTTGTAGGAGCTAAAGAGCTCGCTGAGCAACAGCAGCGCCAGGGCGCCGGCCACGACGATCCCCAGCGATCGAAGCAGCGTGCTGTCTGGGACGCGAAAGCGCGCTCGCAAGGGCCGTCATACCCGCCGCTCCTGGGCCATCGAGAACAGCCCGCCGGGACGCACCATCAGCACCGCCACGAGAATCACCAGAGCCCCCAACGTGACCACGGAGGCTCCTTCGTAGCCCGAGACGTACGACAGAGCAAGGCCCAGCAGCACTCCGCCGATGACCGCGCCCAGCGGACTGTCAAGGCCGCCGATGATCGCCGCAGTGAAGCCGAAGATCAGGATCGGATCGAACGTGTTCGGCCCGACGAACACCGACGGCGCCACCAGCACTCCGGCGATGGAGCCGACCAGCGCCGCCAGCGCCCAGCCGAGCGTGAGCATCCGGCCCACACGCACGCCCAAGAGTCGTGCGACTTCGGGCTGAAACGCTGCCGCCCTCATTTTCAGCCCCACCGGCGTGTAGCGGAACACGAGCGCCAGGGCCAGCGCCACCCCGATCACCAGCAGGACGATGAACGTGTCGTTGGGGGCGAACAGGAGCGTGGTCCCCCCCACCTTGTAGCCGCGGATCGAAAAGGCGGCCGGGTACGACTTCGGGGTATTGCCCCAGATCATCCCGGCGACTGACTGCAGCAGCACGAGCAAGCCCAAGGCGACGATGACGGCGTTGAGGGGCGGCGCCGACTCCACCCGCCGGATCAGCAAGCGCTCGACCACCGCCCCGAGCGCCAGCCCGCTGGCAAGCGCTACCACAAACCCGAGGACGTAGGAGTGGGAGGAGCTGAACACCGCCCAGGCAACGAACGTGGTGATCATCAGCATGCCGCCCTGGGCGAAGTTGACGATCCGAGTGGCGCGCCAGATCAGGACCAGCGCCAGCGCGACAGCGGCGTAGATGGCCCCGGTGGAGACACCGTTCAACGTCAGGTCGATGAACTTGGTCATGTCTCAGAACCCCAGGTAGGCGTGCCTCAAGCGCTCGTCGGCCCGCAAGCTTTCGGGCTCCTGATCGGCTACGACCTGACCGAGGTTGAGCACGATCCCGCGGTTCGCGATCGACAGCGCGCTTCGCGCGTTCTGCTCCACCAGCAGGACGGCGAGCGACAGCGTGTCGGCCAGCCGTCGTACGAGGGTCATGATCTGCGCCACGAGCGTCGGAGCGAGCCCCAGCGACGGCTCATCCAACAGCAGCACGCGAGGTCGTGAGATCAGCGCCCGGCCGATCGAGAGCATCTGGCGCTCTCCCCCCGAGAGATTCGAGGCCGGTTGCGTCCGACGCTCGTGCAGGCGCGGGAAGGTCTCATAGATCTCCGACAAAGGCGCGCCGTCACGCCGGCGCCACAGCGCGCCGAGCCGGAGGTTCTCCTCGACTGACAGCTCGCCGATCACCCCCCGGCCTTCGGGTACATGGGCCAGACCTCGACGCACGATCTCCTCAACGGCCGCGCCCGTGATGTCATCGCCGTCGAAACGCACGCTCCCGGCGGTCGGCCTGACCAGTCCCGAAATCGTGCGCAACAGTGTCGTCTTGCCGGCGCCATTGGCCCCGAGCACCGCGGTCACCGTGCCGGGCTCGACCCGAAGCGAGACCTCCGCCAGCGCGCGCACTGGTCCGTAGTCGGTCGTTAGGCCTTCAACGTCCAGCATCCGCCGCTCCTGCCGGAACGGAGTCCACCGCTTCCGCTTCTTGACCCAGGTAGGCGTCGAGCACGCGCGGGTCTGCTCTGAGCTTCTCCGGTGGACCCTCCGCGATCACCCGCCCGAAGTCCAGTACCACCAGGCGGTCGCAGACCGAAGTCACGAAGTCCATGTGATGCTCGACCAGCATCACGGCCACATCGCTGCCCAGCGACGAGACCACCTTCGCCAGCTCCGAGAGCTCTCCCGAGTCGAGGCCCCCGGCCGGCTCGTCCAGCAACAGCAGCTCGGGCTCCGAGACCAACGCCCTCGCCAATGCGACTCGCTTGCGCACGGCATATGGCAGCGTCCCCGGAAGCCGGTCGGCCACGTCCTCGCAGCCGACCCGGGAGAGCGCCGCCAGCGCCCGCTCACGCAGGGCGCGCTCGTCGCGGTCGGAGGTTGGGAGCGCGAGGAGCCCTGCCAGCACGCCCGTTCGCCGGAATCGATCTGCGCCCGCCATGACGTTCTCGATCACGGTCAGGCGCTCGAACAGGCCAACGCCCTGAAGCGTGCGCGCGATGCCCTGGCGCGTCAGCCGATGCGGGCGCATCCGCTCCGCCGCCTCCCCCCGCCAGCTGAGCTCGCCCGCGTCCGGGGCCACGAACCCGCAGATGACGTTGAACAGCGTGGTCTTGCCCGCGCCGTTCGGGCCGATGATCCCCAACACCTCGCCCCTATGCACCTCGAGGGAGACGTCCTCAAGCGCTACGACACCGCCGAACCTGACGGTCACGTCGCGCACGGTCAGCGCGGGCCCGGACGAGGGCTCCCTCTCCACGGGCCTAGATATACAGATCTTGACTGTGCATCACAAGCAGCATCTCTGCGATCTGTAAAGATCCGGAGATGTGAGCCCGGCCGGGAAGTCCGCGAGCGCGGACGGCGAGTCCGCTGAGCTGGCGCCCGCCGGGGTCGATGAGACGCTGGCCCTGCGTGCCTTTCGAAATCCGGCGGCCGAGCCGAGCCGCACGCAGGCCACTCCGGCCGGAGCCTTCCGTGCCGCGAGGCGTACCTTCCTTCGTGGTCAGCGGCTCGACATGCAGTTGTTGGCGGCGGAGCTCCAGATCTCGCGGACCACGCTATACCGCTGGTGCGGGGATCGGGAGCGCCTGTTGGGGGACATCTTGTGGTCGCTCTCGCACCAGCTGTTTGAGCGAGCCATGGCTGAGCATTCGCGCCACACCGGCGCGCCACGGGTGCTGGCAGTCTTCCGTCGTCACGTCAGCGAGGTGGTCGGGGCGGAGCCGCTGCGGGTGTTCCTCAAGCAGGAGACACACGCCGCGTTACGCCTGCTGACCGCGGAAAGCGGAAACGTGCAGCCCCGGACCGTCGAGGACTTCGCCCGGCTGCTTCGAGAGGAGCAGCTCGAGGGTGGGCTCGAGCTCCGCGCCGACGCTGACACGCTGTCGTACGCGATAGTCAGGATGACCGAGGGCTTCATCTACCACGACACGGTTATCGGCTCGCAGCCCGATGTCGAGCGTGCCGCGTCGATCGTGGGGCTCCTTCTGGGCTGAGCGCGTGGGTGGCCATCGGCCGCCATACGCTTGAGACAGGGTTAGTCCCCCTTGACAAGTTATTAGTGGCTGCTAATCTGATTCGTAGTTAGCACTCACTAATTACACGGAGAGCCTTATGAAAAGCATCGATCGCACCTCAACAGAAGCCACAAACGCGGCCGCGAAGCGCAGCAGCTTCTGGACGCTGCTGATCGTCTCCGTCGGCCTGTTCATGGTCGTGCTCGACAACCTGGTAGTGAACGTGGCGCTGCCGAGCATCCACCGCGACCTCGGAGCCTCGATCCAGTCGCTGGAGTGGACGGTCAACGGCTACGTACTGGCCTACGCCGTGTTCCTGCTGACAGGCTCGGCTCTCGGTGACCGCTTCGGCCGCAAGCGGATGTTCATCGCCGGTATCGGCCTCTTCACCCTGTCCTCGGCGGCCGCGGCGCTGGCGCCCACAACCGGGATGCTGATCGCGGCTCGTGCCGCCCAGGGTCTCGGCGCCGCCATAGTCACCCCCCTGACGCTGACCCTCCTGGCTGACGCTTTTCCGCCGCAGCGGCGGGGTATGGCGATCGGCGTGTGGTCCGGGATCAGCGGTGTCGCGGTGGCGCTCGGGCCGCTCGTCGGCGGCGCGGTCGTCCAGGCGGCGTCCTGGCACTGGATCTTTTGGATCAACGTGCCGATCGGGATCGTGCTCGTGCCGCTCTCGGTGGCCCGGCTCGGCGAGAGCCGCGGTGCCTCCCGGCGGCTCGACCTGCGCGGACTGGCGCTCGTCTCGAGCGGCCTGTTCGGCATCGTCTACGGGCTCGTTCGCTCGCAGTCCGAGGGCTGGACCAGCCCCGAGATCCTCTTCGCGCTGGTGGCCGGCGGGGCGCTGCTGACGGGCTTCATCGCCTACGAACTGCGCACGTCCGAACCGATGCTGCCGATGCGGTTCTTCACCAACCGGAGCTTCGCCGTCACCAACGTGGTCTCGCTGTCGATGTACTTCGGCATGTTCGGCTCGATCTTCTTCCTCAGCCAGTTCCTGCAGAACGTGCTCCACAACAGCCCGCTCGAGGCCGGCGTGAAGCTACTCGTCTGGACTGGCGCAACGATGGTCGTCTCGCCGCTGGCGGGAATCTTCTCCGAGCGCTACGGAAGCCGGCCGTTCATGATCGCCGGGCTGGGGCTGCAGGCGCTGGCGCTGGGGTGGATGGCGATCCTGGCCTCGGTCGATCAGAGCTACGCCAGCATGATCGCCCCGTTCATCCTGGCGGGCGCGGGCATGTCGATGGTGTTTGCGCCTTCGGCCAACGCCGTGCTGAGCTCGGTCCGGACCGAGGAGACGGGCCAGGCCTCAGGCGCCACCAACGCCATCCGCGAGCTGGGCGGGGTGCTGGGCATCGCGGTCCTGGCCACGGTGTTCACCAGCCACGGTGGCTATCTGTCGCCGCAGGCGTTCGTCGCGGGCCTGGTCCCCGCCATGTGGGTCGGCGTCGCGGTGCTGGCCGGCGGGGCGCTGATCGCGGCGGCGTTGCCGTTCTCGACGAAGGCCGAGGCGGCCGCGCAAATCGATACCGTGGCGGCAGTGGCATGAGCGTCGCGGAGAAGACAACCCGCCAGCGCGTCCCAGCCGCCCAGCGCCGGGACGCGCTAATCGACGCCGCTGTACACGAGTTCGCCCGTCGCGGCCTGTACGGAACCCCGGTCGACGCGATCGCGCGGCGCGTGGGCGTGGCGCAGCCGTACGTGTTCAGCTTGTTCGGCTCCAAGAAGGAGCTGTTCTTGGCCGCGGTGGCCCGAGGCTTCGAGCTGACCTCGCGAACGTTCACCGAGGCGGCGGCGGAATACGATCCGAGGATCGCCAAGCCGGATGCCGACGTGCTGAAGGCGATGGGTAACGCGTATGCGCAGCTGCTGCGTTCCGAGCACCGCGATTACCTGATGCTTCAGCACCATGCCTACGCGGCCTGCGACGACCCGGAGGTCCGGGAGCGGGTGCGGACGCTCTACGCGGATATCGTGGGGCACGTCGAGCGGCTGGCGCGAGAGACATGCGAGCGCTACGGGATTCCCGCCCCGGAACCGGAACGGATCGACGAGTTCTTTCGTTACGGAGCGTGGATGAACGTCGCGGCTGCGCTGGGCGTGGACGACATCTCGCTCGGATGCGACTGGATGCAAGCGGAGGCGGAGTAGTGCCGATCATCAACGCCCGGACGCTGGAGGGCAACACGCTCTACGGCGGCGACCACGGCGCATCGATCTCGCTCATCCTGGACAACAGCGAGCCCGGGCAGGGGCCGAAGCTCCACAAGCACCCATACGACGAGACCTGGGTCGTCGAGCGGGGCCAGCTGACCTTTCAACTGGCGGATGAGCTGCTCGACATCGGGCCCGGAGACATCGTGATCGCTCCGCCCGACGTGCCGCACAAGTTCACCAACCAGGGCCCAGATCGCTCGCGCATGGTCTGCATCCACGCCGCCCCGAGGATGCAGACCGAGTGGCTCGAGTGAGTACTCAGCGGCGATAGTGGTTCTGCTACCGGTGCGCGGCCAGCTGGACGAGGTCCTGCTCGGGCTCGATGTCCCAGCGCCGGGCCAGCTCGATCAGGTGCTCGTCGAGACGCCAGCGATCCGGGCGCTGCTCGCCTTCATGTTGCGGCGAGGCGCCCTTGAGCGCCATGGAGCCAGTGTTGTCGCCGATCGCCCGGATCTTCTCGATGTCGTGCGACGAGAGCCGTAGCTCCGACGGGAGCGCCGCAAGCTCGGCGCGCTTGTCCTCAACGGCCCGGGCCTGAGGGCCGATCTCCTGGATCAGCGTTGGGGCGACGCAGGCCACCGGGCCCTGCGCCAGATTCCACTGGCAGGCCAGTTGCAGCAGCGTGAGGTGGTGCTCGGTGGCGATCGGCCTCATGGCGTCGAGCCGCTCGCGACCTGCCTCGATCCAGCCCGCGGGACGGAAGCCGCGATGGTCCTGGCGCGGGAACTCTTGTCCCGGCAGTACGTCGTCGAACAGCAGACCGCCATAGTCGACGACGCGAGTGATCAGCTTGACGCCTGCGCGTGCGGCCGGCTCGAGTATCAACTCGCCGGGCCACGGCTCGAGCGGGCCGAGGATGATCATCGCCCAGTCAATGATTGGCCCGAAGCGCTCGAGGCAGTCGATGAGGTCGAGTGTGAAGCCGTTTGCCGGTCCTGGTGCGACGCCGATCATCCGCGCCAAGCCGCGCTCGCGCAGCGCAGCCATCCCGTCCCAGACGGCCTCGCTCGTGTAGCCGGTTCGATCGGGGTTGTGAAGCAGCAAGAGGTCAAAGCTCCCCAGGCCACAGCGCTCGAGGCTTCGCTCGGTGGCCATCGTCAGGTAGTCGCCGTACTCGCCCGCCCCGCGCAGGTCGGGATCGGTGAAACGGGGAAAACCCTTGGCACCGTCGCGCTGGCCGGAGTAGAAGTCATGGCCCACGGCACCCACGGCGCAGAACCGTTGCCGCGGGCGCCCGGCCAAGGCCCGTCCCAACATCCTGTCCGCCTCGCCGGCGCCGTAGACGTCGGCGGTGATCACGGTGCGGATCCGATCGTCGGGGATTATCAGCTCGAGCAGCCGCTCGTCATCGAGCGGTTGACCGAAGCGCATGAAGCGCCCGCCGCTCCAGGTTCCGACCGCGGTGGGACCGGGATCAGTCTGCACGCCTGAGACCCCGGGGTCTCCGGGGGAGCTACCCATCGCGCTTCACGCCCGCTGCGGCGAGCGCGGCGTCTGGATCCGGGAAGTGGACCATCTCGATGACCTTGCCGTCACGGAAAGTCGTGAGGTTGGCGTTCAGGTCCGGCTCTCCGTCCTCGGATCGCCGCCGCGTGATCACCACGACCTTGTCGCCTGCGTCGACCACGTCCACTAGCTCGGGGCGAGAGCGGCGGATGCGCCCCGCGCGCATGAACTCGAGCGCTTCGACGCGGTTGTGGCAGGCAAAGGCAGCCGACGGGTCGCCGGCGTGCCACGTGACATCGGAATGAAGCAGTTCCGCGATCGTGTTGAGCTCGCCGCGGAGCGCGGCCTCCCAGCCGCGGCGAGCCCGTTCGACGTTGTTCTCGGTCATGCCGTTATGTTCGCACCCCGGCTGCGGCGGAGCGCCTGCCGCGCTGTCATCGCTGCCGCCACCACCGTGCTCTCTCCAGATCGTGGAACACGATCTCGTCACGGCCGCAGGTCGTCACGATCTCCCAGTAACGCCGTCGCAGAGGACGGTCTGTCCACCAGCGGTCCTCAACCAGCCAGGACTCGCGGATTGCATCGACCTCGCGGCCGTCGATCAGTTCCGGCACGCCATCGTCAGCCGCCCGAACTGCGACCCGGCGTGGGAGGGAGAGTCGTCGCGGTCCGGTCAAGCCTCTAGCAGTGTGTAATGCTTCCACACAATTCGTGTAATGATGATATGGTGGCCCCGATGCGCCAGGCGAGCGGCGACCTCTTCCCCACCGACTCCCCGATTCCCGCCAGCCAGATGATCGGCCGCGAGGACGACGTGCGGGAGATCGCCACCGCGCTGCGGAATGGGACGAACCTGATCGTGGCCGGACCGCGGCGGACTGGCAAGACGAGTGTCTGCGAGGCCGCGCTTTCGCGCCTGCGGCGCAGTGGTGTCTACACGGCGCGGGTCGACCTGTTCCGGGTGGCCGACGCCGCCGAGCTCGCCGAGACTTTGGCATTCGCGGTCATCGCCAACCGTTCGGTCGTCCGCCGGCTGATCCGCCGCGTGCGCGAGGTGGGCCGGGCCGCGCTCAACGCTACGCAAGCCGCCGCCGTGCTCAAGCTCAAGAGCCAGCTCGGCGACGCCGTGGAGCTCGTGGTCACTCCGGGCTGGGCGGCGCAGAACCCAGAGCGCGCGCTTGATCTGGCGCTCGAGCTGCCCCAACGCGTGGCGCACGCCGATGGGCGCCGCTTGGTGCTGTTCTTCGACGAGTTCCAGGAGGTGGCGGGGGAGCGACGTCCTTACGGCGACCCTGACGCAGTGACCAAACGCATGCGGGCGGTGTTCCAGCGGAGCACCGACGTGAGCTACCTGTTCGCCGGCAGCCTCGAGCACATGATGCGTGACCTGTTCGTTCCTGCCCATCGTGCGTTCAGCGGCTTCGGCGGTTTCCATTACCTGCGTCCCATCACCGCCCGCGACTGGTCGGACGGCTTGCTCGAGCGCTTCTCGGCCGACGGCTGCGAAGTCGAGCCAGCGGCGCTGGAGCGGATCATCACGCTGGGCGCCGGCCATCCGCGCGCCACGATGCGGATCGCCCAGCAGACGCATCTGGTCTCCGTGCAACTCGATCGGCGCCAGATCGATCTGGACATTGTCGAGCTTGGATATCGGGCCGCACTCGACAGCGACTTGCCGGCGATGGAGCAGACGGTCGAGCAAATCAGGCGTTTGCACAAGAACGCGCTCCAGGTTGCGCGTGCGCTGGCCGCGCACCAGCCCGTGCCGCGGCGGCTGGCACCGGCGATCCGCGATCGTGTCCTGAAACTGCTGCTGCGGGCGGGCATCGTCGAGCACGCCGGGCGCGGCGACTGGCGCATCGGCGATCCGTTGCTCGAGGCCTACCTCCGCGCACTGGACCCGCTCGCCTAGCGTTGGACCGCTCGCGCCCGGGGGCTCAACCCGGGGGCAATCTCCTTTACTCATCAACTGTGTAATTCAGTCATCTCCGCTGTGTAAGGCCCTCCCCTCGAACGGCGCCAGCACCGCGCGGCGCTCGGGAAAGCGTGACTCTGGATCGATGCTCAGCACCCGCATCGCCGCCTCGGGCCCAGCGGCGGCTCGCGCTTGGCGGATTGCTTCGCGCAGCCGGGCGGTTCGCGCCGCGGCGGGATCATCGAGCAGCGCTCTCTGATCGGCCGCCAGCGGTCCGAAGCGCTCAACCGCCAACCGCAGTTCCACAGCCGGCGCCGGCATCAATTGGAGGTGTGGCGCCAGTGCCAGCCGCATCCGGCCGGGATCGGCCAGTGCCTCGCGGAAGACGACTTGTTGGCGCCAGGTGCCGCCGTGCTCCACCAGGACGGCCGACATGACGACGGAGCGCAGCGTTCGAGCGCGCCGCTCGCGCCGAGCCAGCAGGCGGTCGATCAATAGGCCCAGCGCCCGCTCGAGCTGTATGCCCGACGCAGCTTCGGGCAGCTCCAGCGACTCGCGTATCAGCTCGCTCGCCGGCCGGGGCCGGATCGCTCCGTCACCGCCGGATGCCAGCTCGAGCGCATGCAGGCCGGCTGCGCCGAAACGATCGGCAATGGCGGTGGGCGGCAGCGCCGCCAGCTCCCCCAGCGTCCTCACGCCCAGGCGCTCGAGCGCCTCCGGCAGGTCCGCCAGCGCCGGTCGGGCGCGCAGCAGCGCGACCGGCAGCGGCGCAAGGAAGGCGCGTGCCCGCTCCTGGCTGTGCTCCACGATCACCGGCCGGCGCGCCCTCGCTTTGCTCGCAGCGGCCATCGCCGCGAACCGTGACGGCGCGACGCCGTAGCGAGCGGGAACGCACAGCGCGCGTCGGCAAGCGGCGATCACGCCCTCCACTCCGCCGTACAACCGCTCGAGGCCGCGCGCCTCGAAGCACACCAACCCCGGTCGCTCGGGCTCGACCGCCGCTCCTACCGACTCAAGCCGGACTAGCAGCCGCTCCCACGAGTCGGCCACGCCCGCGGGGTCACCGGGCAGCAGCACCAATCGAGGACAGCGAGCCAGCGCCTCCCCCAGCCGCATCCCTGGATGTACGCCAAACGCTTCCGCCGCCAGCGACACTTCGCCCACCACCTGCGTTCCCCCCGGCTCGGGCGCCAGCGCAACCGGCGCTTTCAACAGCTCGCCACGCTCCCTCCCGCTCGCCGCCGCGGCGACGGTGAGCTCGAAGCGAGGAAGGAGAACGCAGACGATCATGTCGAACGTATGTTCGCACTAGGGGCGGGCAAGTGTCAAATCTCTGTAGAAGGAACGACGAGGTAGGTAGAGCGCTCTCGTGGATCGGTCGGTGCTACTGGGTGAAGGCGGCGAGCTTCGCGATGACCATGTTCTTGATGAAGCTCACGGTCTTCGTGAGTTCGTCGGGGACTTGGAGGTACCGTGGGCGGCCCGTTTCGTCTTGTCCGACACGGATCGCTATGAGCGGGGTTCCCTCAATCTCCACGTCCATTGCGTCTTGGGGGAACTTGATCTCTGCGCCGTCCTTGAAAAAGCCACCGTCGCTGTTAGGTATGCCGAGGCCGATTTGTGGTCGTCCATCGGGCCATTTGAACCGGGCTACGAGTTGATCAAGCCCGGTGACGACGACCGGAGGCTTTTCGTGACGGTCGCGATTCGAGAGCCGGTTGATGAAGCGGAGCAAGTTCGCTGTTTCGTTGTTCCCTCCGTCGTCCGGCGGTTGCAGACTTTGGAGGACTGCCACCGCGCCGGAATCGATGGTTTTGATGTCGCTCGCCCAGCGGATGCGCTCCTTGACTCGTTGCTGGTTCTCCCCTGGGGCGATGGCTTCCCAGACGCCCTGGAAGAAGATTGGGAACATCGAACTGCTGCGGTCCTTGGGGGCAACGAGCGCGGCCATCAGGTGATCGAGCGAGGACCGCAGGTTGTAGATCACGTCGGCGATGATGATCGGAATGTCGGTGTTCTCGGGGTAGGCGGTGAAGGCCAGCCGCCGCACCTTGCGCTGTTTCTTGCCCTCGATCCTCTCGCGCACCGTGTATGGCTTCGTACTCGCGTACCGCTCGATCTCCCCTTCGAGGTCGATGATGTGCTTTTCGGCCCGGTGGACCTTCGCTAGATAGGAAGGCACGATGGCGACCACAGGCTGTCAAGGTACTTGACAAATGCAGAACTGTCAAGTATCTTTACACCATGCCGCCCGCCAACCGCCACTCACCGCAGCGGACGCCGTGCTCGGACTCGCAGTTCTCGCTCATGGAGTTCATGCGCCAGTTCCCCGATGACTCGGCCTGTCTAGAGCATCTGTGGCGGACTCGCTGCTCAGAGGATGGGCAGCATGCGCATTGCCCTAAGTGCGACCGGGAGCGGTCGTTCAAGCGCTATCAGACGGCGCAGGGGCGCCAGTCGTGGACCTGCACCGCATGCGGGCATCACGTCCATCCGACAGCCGGGACGATCTTCCACAAGTCCTCGACTTCGTTGCACCTGTGGTACTACGCGATGTACCTGATGACGAGCACTCGGTCCGGGATCTCGGCCAAGCAGCTAGAGCGCGAGATCGGCGTGTCCTATCCGACAGCCTGGCGGATGCTCAACAAGATCCGCTCCGAGCTGATGCGCCAGGACGAGACGCCGCTAGAAGGCGACGTTGAGGTTGACGAGACAGCGGGTGGTGGTCGCACACGCGCGTCGGACCGCGCGCGCGGGTTCTCCTACGTCCGGGCCAAGGTCAGCAGGCGACCGACTATCTGGGCGGCCGTGGAGCGCGGCGGCCGGGTGCGGGCAATGGTCGTCAAGTCGCGCGGGACGCACGATGTGGAGGCGCCGATCTTCCGCTACGTGCTGCCCACGTCGATGATCTTCACCGACGAATGGCTGGGCTACACCTACCGGGTCGGAAGCAGGTACGTGGCCCACAAGCGCATCCGGCATGAGGATCACGTCTACGTCAGCGGAGACGTTCATACCCAGACGGTGGAGGGGTTCTTCGGCAACCTCAAAAACGGCATCCGGGGCACCTATCACTCTGTGTCGAGCAAATGGCTTCAGGCCTACCTCAACGAGTACGCGTGGCGGTACAACGAGCGCAGCAACACGACCCGCTCGATGTTCGAGACGCTGCTCGAAAAGGCGGCAGCGTGAGCGAGTCCGCCGCGATCAAGGCCATCCGTCGCGCTGCGCGTCAGCGAGAGCGTGCCGAACGTCAGCGGCGCGAAGCGACCCGAGAGCTACGGGAGCGCATCCGCCAGGCTCAGGCCGAGGGGGAGTCGATCAGTCGGATCGCTCGCGAGGCTCATCTGTCCCGTCAGGGCGTCTACGACCTGCTGGCGGCGCCACCTTCCTAACGAAATCGTCGAACTCCTCGCGGGAGGGGACCGGGATCTCCTCGCCCGCCGGGGTTCGCTGAGTCGGCCGCTCCGGCTCCTCGCCCGGCTTCACGAGAACGACCTCGCCGGGATACGAGACGAACCGCCGACCACGCTTACGCCCAGCCACGGCCGCTCAGAGTGTCTTCAGTGCCGCTAATAGCCGTTGCGTCGCGAGCAGCCAGAGGACGAATAGCCAGATGACTCTAAGGAGCTTCTCTCCCATGGCTGAGCACCGTAGCGCCGATCCGCGAACCGTCAAGAGCCCTGACGGTTGCTCGCTGCCAGATGGCCGGCGCTTTTCGGACAAGAGCGCAACGATTACTGGAAGCACATAACCGAACGCTCACAAACCGACCTTCTACAGAGATTTGACACTTGCCTAGGGGCGGACGGAGTGTTGCGCACTCAGGCAAAGGGCTCCGGCAGAAGGGGCTCCGGCCAAGGGGGCTCCGGCCGCCGAAGACGACGGCTCCGAGCCGCACGGGCTGCCCGGAGCCAGAAGAACCGGGTCAGCTCCCCTCACGGCAGACGTTCAGGCCACAAGCCGCCGGGCCGAAGCGATACCGTCCGCTCATGGCCACACCGCTCGACATTCCCAAGCTCGCCTCGCTCAGCGCCCGCACTTTGCGCGCGTTCGGCCAGCGGATCCCCGGGGCCGGGACCGTGCTCGCACACTCACTCGAGAGCGCGGTGCGCGACCGCACGGTAATGATTACCGGCGCCTCGTCAGGAATCGGCCAGTCCACCGCGGTCAAGGTGGGCGCCGCCGGGGGGACGGTGCTGCTCGTTGCCCGCACCGAAGAGAAGCTGCGCGAGACCGCCGAGGACGTAAAGCGCCGCGGCGGCATCGCTCACGTCTACCCCTGTGATCTCTCCGATCCCGACGACATCGACCGGATGGCGGCCGAGGCGCTTGGTCGACACGAGCGCATTGACATCCTCGTCAACAATGCGGGCAAGTCGATAAGGCGGTCAGTCAGCCGCTCGTACAACCGCTTCCACGACTACCAGCGGACGATGCAGCTCAACTACTTCGGGCCGGTGAAGCTGATCTTGGATCTTCTGCCGGTGATGCGCGAGCGCGGGACGGGCCACCTCATCAACGTCTCGACGATGGGCCTCCAGACCAACACCCCCCGGTTCTCGGCGTATCTGGCCTCCAAGGCCGCACTCGACGCGTTCTCGCGCTCGATCGGCCCGGAGATCATCGACGACGGAGTGCACATAACGACCGTCTACATGCCGCTCGTGCGCACCCCGATGATCGCCCCCAGCAAGGTCTACGACCGCTTTCCGACGCTCAGCCCTGATGAGGCAGCCGACCTGATCTGCGAGGCGATCCGCAAGCGGCCGAAACGCGTGGCCACGACGCTGGGCACGCTCGGCCAGCTGAGCTACGCGGTCGTCCCCGGCGCTCAGGACCTGGTCGTCAACCGGGCCTACAAGCTGTTCCCCGAGGGAAAGCCGCCCGATCGCGCGACTGCCGAACAGCGGGCGTTCGTGCAGGCTACGCGAGGAGTTCACTGGTAGAGCGTCACGCGAACGCACTTCACGGTGTAAAGCCGAACAGTGCGGTGGCGTCGTCTCTTTAGCCGCCCGAGCCGGGTCCGCTCAGCGCCTTAAGCCGCCGCTCGGCAGCCTCCAGCACCGTCTGGCGCTTTCTGTGTAACTGCTCGTA
The DNA here is from genome assembly GCA_963756555.1 of uncultured Actinomycetes bacterium. Taxonomy (GTDB): domain Bacteria; phylum Actinomycetota; class Thermoleophilia; order Solirubrobacterales; family Solirubrobacteraceae; genus Palsa-465. The sequence continues at coordinate 31,804 of CAVWOC010000013.1, read as the reverse complement.
GAGCTCGACGACGGCGAGCTCCGCGAGGTCGGCTTCGCCGATTCGGGCGATGACGGCATCGGCGTGCATATCGGCGTAGCCCTCCCACGGTTCTTCCACCGTGGCGCTCGCGCCAGCGCCGTCCTCGGCGCCTCGCTCGGCGAACTCGCCAACCAGCTCGGGGCGGTCGTCGATCGTCTTGGCGACCTCCTCGGCTCGGTCGAGCGGGGTCGGTGGACTAGCGTCGTAGTCGGCTGCCGGCTCGGCTGCGGATGGCTCCGGGGCGGCGCCGCTCTCGGCCCCCGCCTCCGGTTCTGGTGCCGACGGCTCCGCGGCCGGGGCGGACGGCGCCTCCGGGGTCGGGTCGGTCGTAGGCTCCGGGGCCCGCGGTGGGACCCGCTCCGGGGCCCGCGGTGAGGACGTCTCCGCCGGTGCGGACGGCGCCTCATAGCGCGGCTCCTCCGAGGGTGTTCGCGAAACGCCCATCGTCCGCTCCACGACGCCGCCCACTAATCTCGCCGTTCCCGTGGTGACGTTGACCGCCACCCGGACGGCGCCTGTCGCGGCGTTCAGAGGGAACAGGATCACCTTTCCGACCATCGCGGCTCTCCTACCCTCGAGGAGGGCATCGCACGCACGGGGGTGGGCGCCCGCTTTCCCCAGCGACCCCGTCCACGAGCCGCACAACACGGGCATTTAGAGGTCGCGGTTTGAGTAGATATTTGATCGCGCAACTATTTCCTGCTAGAGTCGCTCGAAGAAGAAGAGTCGACACCAAGACGGACTCGGAAGCCAGAGACCTGCTCCGAGGAGCGCGCCTCAAGGAGAAGCCCAATGAAGCTTGAAGGCATCCACCACATCACGGCCATCACCGCGGACGCCCAGGGCAACGTCGATTTCTATGTCGACGTGCTGGGCCTGCGGCTGGTGAAGAAGTCGGTCAACCAGGACCACACCTCGGTCTACCACCTCTTCTACGCCGACGAGCGAGGCGATCCAGGGTCTGACATCACGTTCTTCGAGTACCCGCGCATCCAGCAGGGCCGAGCCGGCGCGGGCATGGTCCACCGCATCGTCTGGCGCGTGGCGTCTCAGGAGGCGCTCGACTTCTGGGCCAACCGGCTTCAGGACAAAGGCCGCAAGCCGGAGCGCCTCGAGGACAGCGTCGTGTTCTCAGATCCCGAAGGGTTGACGCACGAGCTGCGGGCAGTCGAGACGCCCGACGAGCCCCTGATAGCGGAGCATCCCGAGATCCCGGCTGAGCTGGCGATTCAGGGATTCCACGCGGTGCGCGCCTTCAGCGAGGATCCATCGCGCAGCCGCTCGTTGCTCGAGGACACCCTGGGCTTCATCCAGGTAGAGCACGGGCCGGTGCAGACCGCGGCTTATGAGGTGCGCGGCGACCGGCGCGGTGGGTATTACCTCTATGACCCGGCGCCCGCGGCGCCGGGCCTTCAGGGGGCGGGCACCGTACACCACGTTGCTTGGGCGGCGGCCCCGGAGGACGAGGAGGCCTGGCAACGCCGCGTCGTTCAGGCGGGCGCCCATGCCACGCCGGTGATCGACCGCCACTACTTCCGCTCGGTTTACTTCCGGGAGCCCTCCGGCGTGCTCTTCGAGATCGCCACCATCGGCCCTGGCTTCACCGTCGATGAGCCGCTCGAGCAACTGGGCCAGAAGCTGTCGCTGACTCCGCAGTTCGAGCACCTGCGCGAGCAGATCGAGCCGTTGCTGACGCCGCTGCGCAATCCAAGGGAGAGCTGGACCGCGCGGTGAGCGACCGGGAAGAGCTGGGTCGCGGGCGATCACGTTGGACGGCGCGGTGAGCGACGGGGTGGAGTTGGGACGCGGTCGTCGACGCCCGGGGGCGCGGTGAGCGATCCCCGCTTCGGCGTCTTCCTGATCCCCGACGCCAGCGAGCCACGGCGCACGGTGGAGCGGGCGGTCGAGGCCGAGCGGCTGGGACTCGATCTGGTCGCGATCCAGGATCACCCCTATCAGCGCCGGTTCCTGGACGCGTTCTCGCTGCTGACGTTCATCGCCGCACGGACCACCAGGATCGTCGTCGCCCCGGACGTCGCCAACCTCCCCTTGCGGCCACCCGCCGTGATGGCCAACGCCGCGGCCAGTATCGATGTCCTGTCAGGCGGACGGTTCGAGCTCGGTCTTGGGGCCGGGGGCTTCTGGGAGGCGATCGAGAGCATGGGCGGCCCCCACCTCAGCAGGAAGGAGTCGGTGGACGCGCTGGAGGAAGCGATCGAGATCCTCCGCCTGACGTGGAGCAGTGAGCCGCCGGTGAATTTCGACGGCCGGCATTACATCCTGAAGGGGCTGAAGCCGGGCCCGCAGCCGGCGCACCCGATCAGCATCTGGCTCGGGGCCTACGGACCGCGAATGGTGCGCCTAACGGGAACGGCCGCCGACGGCTGGCTGCCCAGCGTCCCGCGGCTACCGCTCGACGAGATCCCCGAGCGCCAGCGGGCAATCGACGAAGCGGCGAAGCGTGCCGGGCGCGGTCCGGCCAGCGTGCGCCGCCTGGCCAACGTCAGCGGTCAGATCACCGGATCGGGCTCGGAAGGCTTCTTGCGTGGGCCCGCGGGACAGTGGGTCGATGACCTGCGGCGACTGCGCGACGAATACCGATTCGAGACCTTCATCTTCTGGGGCGAGGGCGACGCCGATGAGCAGATAAGACGCTTCGCCGAGGATGTCGTCCCCGCGCTGCGCGAAGACGGCTAGGACCCGCGACGTCGTCAAGCGCCTGGACCCGCGCCCGCTCGAGCCAACAGGAAAAAACTCCCAAACCTCCGCCCGGCAAACGGAGTGTGGGGCGAAACGACGACTCCAGCGACTCTCAGTCCCAAAGACCCCTCGGCGGGAGGAAGCCTGGGACATCTTGATTGTTGGGGGCAGCCAGCCCTCGTTGTCAGGGCTCGCAAGCCGCCGTTGTCCGGGCGCCCGTGCTCGCAGGCCGCGGGACTCGCGACACCGGGGCCTCCCAGCGAGCACTTAGTCGGCCGCCCCGCGGGCAACCCAAACGACTACGCCGGCGTTCCGGCGTCTCGCATCAGCCGCCCGAGCGAGACCGCGCGCAGGTGCTCGGCACGCAGCCCGTGCTCAAGCTTGTCGAGCATCGGTGCAAACGCCGACGGCTTGGTGACGGCGAGCTCCACCACCTCGCCGGGGTGCAGCGCCCCGACCGAGTCGTCGGCGTCCGTGAGCTTCACGGCTCCCGCGACAAGCCGACCACCGGCGCCGTGCGCCATCCACCATTGGCCGACGTTCGGACCGGTGGAGCAGTAGAGGAAATGGTGGCCGTATCCCAGGCGGTCGACGAACCGGTCGAGCTGCCCGCGGGTGCCCAGCCACCGTACGACTCCGCCGCCATGCAGGCGGGGCACAGCCTGATCGCCCAGGCGGCGGAAACCGAACTGCGCTGTCGTGGACGGCACGCGGTCCAGCCCGAATGAGGCGTGGATGCCACGCTTCGAAAGCGTCGTGGCGATCGCCGGCAGCTCCGACGCAGGCGCGTCGACCAGGACGCCAACCTCGGGATCGCTGGTCTGCACGGCCGTGACCGGCCGGATGTTGACCACGTGCGAGACCAACTGGTAGGACGCGCCGGTCGACAGCCCCCACAGCCCGACGCCCACGATCGCCGCCGAGGCGGTCGCCGCGCGAGCCGTCCGTACGCGCCAGCGGGGCAGCGTGCGCGCGCGGCGCTCGTCGTTCAGGATCAGCGAAGCGGTGGAGGGTCTGCGGGCGAAAGCGCTGTCCGGCTCGGGGCGATACTCGAGCGCGCGCTGCAGCGCCGGGCGAATGTCGGCCTCCGTTACCGCGACCTGGGCTAGCTTGAAGCGCTCGAGCGCCGCGTTCGAGGCCCGCACGTGGCCGTAGCCGAAACCGTAGGAGATCACCGGGCAGCCGCGGATGATGGCTTCAAGCACGGTCAGCCCGGCGCTCGAGTGAACGAGCGCGTCCGAGGCCGCCAGCACGTCACCCATGCGGTCGGTGAACCCCATCAGCCGCAGCCGCGGCTCGTCGCCGAATCGCTGGGCCACCCGCGCCCGCAGCCTGTCATTCCGACCGCAGAGGCAGAGCACGGTGGCGTGCGGAATCTCGAGCGCGGCACGGGTTGCACCGGCCAGGTCGCCGACCCCCCAGCCGCCGCCGGAGACGGCAATCACGGTGCCCTCGGCCGGCAGCGCCAGCGCCCGACGGGCGTCGGCGCGCGAGCGGGCCGCCAGGAACGCCGGGGTCGTCGGCGGCTTGGCCCAACGGACGCTGCCCGGGCCGGCAATCCTCTCGACCTCCTGGGCGGATTCCGGGTGCGTGATGAAGTGCAGATCGATGCCTGGGTGGGCCCAGAAGTGCAAGCCCGCGAGGTCGGTGATCGACGAGTAGCACGGGACGTCGAGCTTGCGCTTTCGCCGCAGCTCCCCGAGCACAGCCGTGACCCCGGGATAAGTGGAGACGATCAGGTCGGGATCGTGCGCCCGGATCAGGCGCATCAGCCCTCGGCCGCCCAAGAGTGTCAGCAGCTTGCGGGCCAGCCAGCGCGTCGGCCCGAGGTTCATGAACAGGCGGTACTGGAAGTCGAACCACCACGGCACCCACTGGAACATGAAGGCCGAGTTCTCGCGCAGCACCTTGGTCAGCACCGCTCCCATCGCCGGCAGGCCGTTGACGATCGACACTTGGGCGTCGGGATCCTCATCCGTGAACTCCCGAGCCACCGCCCGTGCCGGCAAATCGTGACCCTCGCCGATGTCGGCGGAGATGATCAGCACGTGGCGGGGACCCGACTCGGCGTCGGGCTCGCCGGCCGGGATCACGGCGCCCGCGTCGTGCTCGGCGCGCAGCGTCGCCTGCTCACGTCGCCATCGAACGTACTTGCCGACGCCATCGGCGAACGGCGTGGCAGCTGTCCACCCCAACTCGCGCTCGGCCCGCTCAGAGGACACGACCTTGCCGCCGAAGTCGCCCGGCCGGGCGGGAGTGTGGACTATCTCGACGCTGCCGACCAGGCCCTGGACGGTCTCCGCGATCTGCTTGATCGACACGTTTTCGTCGGAGGCCAGGTTGTAGACGCGGTTGGTGGCCACGTCGCTCAACCCCAGAGCCACGCCGTCGGCCAGGTCCTCGACGTACACGAAACGCCGAGACTGACCGCCATCGCCGGCGATCGTCAGCGGGTCGCCGGCGAAGGCCTTGTTGACGAATGCAGGGATCACGGCCGCCTCGCGGGCCCGCGGTCCGTACGGAATCCCGAAGCGCATGATCGTGTAGTCGATGCCGTAGAGCTCCTGGTAGGCCTTGCAGTAGAGCTCGCCGGCCAGTTTGGTGCTGGTGTACAGATGGCTCGGCGCCGGCAGCAGCGTCTCCTCGTCCACCTGCTCCTCGTCGCAATCCGAGTACACCCAGATCGTGGAGGCGTAGACGATCCGCTTGACCCCGGCCCGCCGGCAGGCCTCGAGCACCGCGACGGTGCCGCGTGCGTTGACGCGCTCGGCGTCCTCGGGCGAGGCGTGAACATCGTTGACGTCGGCCACGGCGGCCAGGTGAGCTACGGCGTCACAGCTGTGCAGTGCCCGCTCCAAGGCCTCGCGGTCGGTGATCGAGCCCAGCCGTTCCTCGACCGTTCCGGGCTCGTGCCACGGCGAAGGCCTCAGGTCGTAGATCACCGGCTCGTGCCCGCGCGCGCGGAGCTTGTCGACCACATGCGAGCCGATGAACCCCGAGCCGCCTGTTACGAGAACCCTCATTTCGTGTGCCCTACCGCGCTGGCGAAGTTTCCGGTCGGTAATACAGCGGTACACATGAATGGTTGCGCGCCACCCAGTCGGAGTTCGGCAACTCGACGTCATGGCCCATGATCCGATGGCACGGTTCGTCGTACACCCGGCCAGTGGAACGCTCGAGCCAGTCGAAGATGACGTACTTATAGAGCCCGCTGGTCATCCCCTGGGGTAGCTCCAGACGGCCGGGATAGAGCGGGTCGAGCTCCTCGCGGGCGACGCGGTTCTTCCAGGCCACGATCTCTTCCAGGCGCTCGAGCTGCACGAGCGCCAGCGCGGCTGTGAACTCGCTGATGCGGAAGTTGAGGCCCGCCACCTCATGGGTGGGCTTGCCGTAGTTGCGAAAAGCCCGCGCATGCTCGATCAGCTCCGGGCGCTTTGACACCAGCACGCCGCCCTCGCCGGTGGAGATCGTCTTGGTTGCGTACAGCGAATAGACGCCGGCATCGCCGTAGCTCCCCGGTTTGCGCGCATTCCACGAGGCGCCGTGAGCATGCGCACAGTCCTCGAGGAGGAAGATCCCCTCCGCCGCGCAGTATTCGGCGATTTGCCGGGAATCGAACGCCAGATGGCCGCCGATATGGACAAGAATGGCCGCCTTCGGCTTACGCCGGGCGGCCTTTTGCTCAAAGTCCGCGAACGACATGCAGAGGTCTTCGCGGTTGCAGTCGACGAACTCCACCTCAGCTCCTGCACGCAGCGCGGCCAGCGGCGTGGCCATAAAGGTGTTCGAGGGACAGAGCACCGTCTCTCCCGCCACACCGGCGAAGTCGAGCGCCGCGAGCGCGCCTCCCGCCCAGCTTGAAAGCGCAACCGCCTGGAGGCCGTTGTGGGCCTCCCAGGCCTGCTCGAAGCGCTCGGTCAACTCGCCTTCCGACCAGCGGTTTGAGTCCAGCACCTGGTCGATCAGGGCATGCAGGCGCGGCCGGTCGCGGTGGTCGAAGCCGATCGCAAAGCGCGCGAACGGGGGCATTGTGGTGGAAGCGCTGGTCATGGTGGCTCGGCCTCATCGGCCGCTGGAATCGCGAGCCCCCTGCGGCCTAGCCACCGGCCGCGATGTCCCGCGTCGCGCGCCTATCCTCTCAGCTGACGGCGCGTGACGGAAAGGGTCTCAGAAGGGTAGGACGGTAGCGACTTCACGGCGCCCTAGCTCTGCGATTATCAGCCGCAGCGCCTCGACGGTGCGCCAGTGCGAGCCCCGCGCGCTGTAGAAGTCGGCGTCGTGCAACAGGACAACGTCGCCGTCTCTCATCTTGGAGGTGACACGCTGGGCGATGCGACCGGGCGTCGTGAACCGGCGCCAATCCTTGCCCCAACTCGACCACAGAAGCGGCGTGAGCCCCCGGCTTCGGACCGCGCCCAGACCAGCTGGGCTGTAGATCCCGTACGGAGGGCGGTGATAGCGCGGCCGGTCGTTAGTGGCCGTCACGATCGTGTCCAGGCCCTGATCCACATCGGCTTCCACCGCGGCACGAGCCAACCTCAGCTGGAGGCGGTGACGGTAGCCGTGAAGCGCGATTGCGTGTCCCCGAGCTGCCACCTCGCGGGCCAGCTCGGGCCGGCGCTCCACCTGCTCGCCGACCATGAAGAAGGTGGCCCTGTATCCCGCGCGCGCGAGAAGCTCGAGCACGGCTGGCGTTCCTTCCGGGTGCGGGCCGTCGTCGAACGTCAGCGCCACCGTTCCGACGCCGCTCCCCGGCCCCGCCCCGGCCCCCGGCGAAATGGTTCGCTGGATCCGGAGCGCTTCGGCGGCGCGTGGCAGCACGGGGGCAAGGGCATGGCGGAGCATCGGCGATGAGATCATCGCTGACCGTGACCCCCGACCTCGATCGCTGGCTACCGTCGCCCACGCTGCGAGTGGCCCACTCCCGACGCAGCACGGCCTCCGTGGAGGAGCTGTGGGAGGCCGCCCGCAGCGTCCGCGTCGGCGAAGCCGCGCTGCTCGGGCGGCTGATTCGCTGGCGGATCCCGGGAACTAGCGCTCAGGTCACCTTCGACGAGCTGTTTCGCCAACCACCGTTTCTAGTGCTGGATAGCGAGCACGAGCTGGCCCTGGTCTCAGGGCTGGTGGGACGAATCTGGACGCTGCGCCGCGACTATCCGCGGCTGTCCGACCCCGCACAGTTCCGCGACTGGTCGCAGCGCGGGACGGCACGCGTGGTGTTCGCCAACTGGGTCAGCGACGATGGCGACGGGCGGTCCCGCCTCTCCTCTGAGGCGCGGGTCGACGCCATCGGCGTCCAGGGGCGGGTCGGGGTCTCGGCGGTTAGGCCCCTGGTCTCGGCCTTTCAAAACCTCATCGGCAGCGACGGCCTGTCCGCGGCGGTGCGGCAGGCCGAGCGGCCCGGGGAGCCCCTCCGCTCCCCGGGTCAGGCCCGACGCTAGGCCGACGCCGGCTCCTGCGCGACTTGGGCCATGGCCAGCTGCTCTTCGCTGAGCGCAGTTCTCGGAAGTAGTGGCGAGCAGATCAGCACGAGCGCCAGCGGCCCGAGCTCCCACCACATCGTGCGCTGGAGCGCGCTAGTGAAGTCGCCGTGGACGGCGACCGTGAAGAACACCGTGCGAACACCGGGCCGATGAACAGGCCCATGCCCAGGCCGATCACAAGCAGCGGGCCCACGAGGTTCCAGGTCGTCGTATGGGTGCCAACCACTGCCGGGATCACCAGCGCGTAGCCCACCGCACTGAGGGCGGTTCCGGCCTGGATCATCACCCGCCCGAAGCACCGGCCGTGCGGGGATCGAGGCGATCGGCGCGGCTCAGGTGGCCGCCGACGCGCCAGACGCCACGCGGTCGTAGTTCAGCCGCATCAGCTCGATGACGTCGCGCACGTCGTCCTCTGAGTTGATGCGGCGCGCCGCCGGACCTTGGCGCCCGGGAAATACGGGGTGAGGAGCGATGCGCCCGGCCTCGAACAGCTCGAGCCACAGCTCGCGTGGAAAGAAGAAGTGGGCGGCGTGGTCGCCGTGCAAATGGCCGATCTCGCGCCGGCCGACCTTGAACGCGAACTCGCCTCTGCGCCCGGGACCGGCGCTGACGCCCGTCCACGAAGTGACTTCCTCTGTGATGCGCTGGCTCGGTGTCGGTGTGGTAGAGGTCATGGCCCGATGGTGACGCGAGCGATGCCTGGTTCCAAGTGGTCGTTGGTCTTAGGACCGCCCGGCGGCGGCTCTATGGTCCCTCGCGAATGAGCGCCTTCGATGCCGAGATCACGGTTCGCCGCACGCGCTTCGCGAAGGCGCAGACGGGGTGGGCGGTGGTGGAGGCGACCGAGGCCGACGGCAAGCCGATCGTGCTCGTCGGGCCCTTGATCCACCTGGAGGAGCGCGAGCGGGCGCACGTTGTCGGCACCTGGGTCACCGATAGCCGCTTCGGGCCTCAGGTAAAGGTCGCCGAGGCGCGGCCGCTCCCGCCCTCGGACGCAGAGTCGCTGTCCGCGCTTTTGACCCGCGTGAAGCACATCGGCGCCAAGCGCGCCGCCGCGTTGATCGACCGCTATGGCCCGGCGCAGGTGATCGAGGCCATCGACCGCGACCCTGCCGGGGCATTCGCCGCCGCAGGACTTCGCCGCCGGCGGGCGCAGGAGGCGGCTGGCTCCTGGGAGACGCTCCGCGCCACCCGCAGGCTGCACATGCTCCTCGCGCCGCACGGCCTGGCATACCTGGCCACCCGGATCCACAATGAGTACGGGGATGCCGGGCCCCGGGTGGTGGCCGAGCAGCCGTACGAGCTGACACGGGTGTTCGGCGTGGGCTTTCACCTCGCGGACCGGATCGCGCGGGCCGGTGGAATCCCGACCTCCGGCGCCGAGCGGGCTAGCGCCGGCGTGCTTCATCTCCTCTCCGAAGCCGAGCGCGGCGGCAGCACCTGCATGCCGATCGGGGCACTGCGCGCGGCCCTGACCGAGCTTCTAGGCGAGGGGTCGGGGGCGCCGACCAGCGAATCATTCATCGACCAGCGCGTCGCGGCCGGCGAGCTGGAGCGATCGGGCCAGTGGGTCTATCGCGCCCCGACAGCCCAACTCGAGGCCGAGCTCGCCCGCCGGGTGGCTGACCTGCTCTCGGGACGGCCGTCCGACCGCCTCAGGGCTCCCGAACGGCAGGCCATCGCAGCCACTGAGCTCGAGCCCAACGTGGCCCAGCTGCAGGCGGTCCGTAACGCCTTCAGCGAACGCCTGTCGATGATCACTGGCGGCCCGGGAACCGGCAAGACCGCCAGCATCAGGGCGATCGCCCGGTGCGCCGTGGCACAGGGGGCCAAGGTGATGCTGGCCGCCCCCACTGGCCGCGCGGCGATCAGGATGAGCGAGGCCAGCGGGCTGCGGGCGCGGACGGTGCACTCCGCGCTGGGGTGGATCCCGGGCGAGGGTCCCGAGCACGACGAGCAGGATCCGCTGCCGTGCGATCTGCTGGTCGTCGACGAGTCATCGATGGCAAACCTCGAACTGATGGTCACGCTGCTGCGGGCCGTCGGCCCTTCAACCAGCGTCGTGCTGGTGGGCGACGCCGATCAGCTGGCTCCGGTCGGCGCCGGCAAGCCATTCGCCGAGCTTGTGACCTCGGGCCTGGTTCCCACCGTGAGGCTCGATCACATCTTCCGCCAGGCGGCGGGCAGCATGATCGTCCAGGGGGCGCACGCGATCAGGCACGGCCGCCCGCCGGTATTCACGGCCGGCCCCGAGATGCGCCGAGACCTGTTCCTGATCGAGCGCCGGGACCCGATCGCCGCTCGCGAGGAGGTCGTCTCGCTGGTGGCCGAGCGGCTCCCGGCCCACTACGACGTCGATCCGCTGGGGGACATCCAGGTTTTCGCGCCCGTGTACCGCGGCGAGCTGGGGATCGATGCCCTTAACGAAGCCCTGCGCCAGCGCCTCAATCCGGACGGGCAGCCCGTGCGGGGCGGCCGGCTGCGGCTCGGCGACAAGCTGATGATGGTCGGGCGCAACCTGCACGAGCTGGGGCTGATGAACGGAACGGTGCTGCGCCTGATCGACGAGGTGACCGGCTCCGACGACGCCGACAACGAGGCAGCGCTCGTGCTGATGGGCGAGCAGACGCCGTTTCGGCTGCCGCCGGAGGAGGCGGACCGGCTGCAGCTGGCCTACGCCTGCTCAGTCCACCGCGGCCAGGGGATCGAGCTGCCGGTCGCGGTGATCGTCGCCCACCCCGCCGCCGGCGCCTTCTTCCTGCGGCGGGAGATGCTCTACACGGCGCTGACGCGAGCCAAGCTGGCCACGGTGATCGTCGGGACGAGTGATGTGGTGGCGCGGGCGGCGGCCACGGCCGACACCGGCAGCCGGCATGGTCGCGTCGGCGAGCGCCTGGCGGCGGCGCGCTGAGCGTCGTGTGGGAGCTCATCCGGCCGAGATCTGGTCCCGGCGGCCCGGGCGGCGGTCTGCTTCGAGGCCCCCGGGCGAACATGCACGATCCCCCAAACTTCCCCTCACCGGCGGACGTTTGCGCCGAAATGCGTGTCAGGAGACGCTTATCTGCACAAGCCCCGATGGCCGGAGCCGAGTTTGGGACATTGTGTTCGTCAGTCGACAGCGGGCATCGGCGCGTGGCTTCCCCGGCGGCCCAGACCAAAAGTTCGGGAAAGGAGACATCGCATGAGCGCACGTGACCAGTATCAACCGGGAGTGCCCTGCTGGGTGGACACACTTCAGCCAGACACGCAGAGAGCAGTCGGCTTCTACGGACAGCTGTTCGGCTGGGAGTTCAGCGCCCCGGGAGCGATGCCCGGTGATCCGCCTGGCGAGTACTTCGTCGCGCAGGTCGGTGGAGCCGACGTGGCCGGCGTAGCGGCCCAGCCACCTGGGGTCCCGTCGAGCTGGAACACGTATGTGTCGGTGGCGAGCGCCGACCATGCAGCTCAGGCAGCAGTCTCCGCGGGTGGCCAGGTGGTCGCCGATCCTGTGGATGCCGCGCCTGCTGGCCGCTTCGCCGTGGTCGCTGACCCGTCGGGTGCCACGATCGGTGTGTGGGAGCCGCACCAGCGCCGCGGGGCCCAGCGGGTCAACGAGGCCGGAGCGTGGGCCATGAGCATGCTGCGCACCGGCGAGGCCGGGCGATGTGCGGAGTTCTATCTCGCGCTATTTGGCTGGCATAGCGAGCCGTTCGGCGAGGGCTTGACGCTGTTTAGGCTTCCGGGGTACGTCGGCGGCGAGCCCCAGCAGCCCGTGGCCCGGGACGTCGTGGCGGCGATGGCCGCCACCGATCAAGGGCCTGGCCAGTGGGACGTGGACTTCTGGGTGACCGATGCCGACCAGGCAGCCGAGAGCGCCGGACGCCAAGGCGGGAGCGTGCTGGCTGCCCCGTCCGACGGGGCAGGCGGGATGCGCCAAGCGGTTCTGGCCGATCCGGCGGGTGTGGTCTTCTCGGTCACGACGGCGCCTGTGCCGGCAACGACCCCGCCAGCTTGAGCCCGCCGTGAGCGATGCCGGGACCCGTGGCCCTGTACGCCGGCACCATCTCGCTGGTCACGAGCCCCGTGTCGGACGTCAACTGGTCGATCAGCGCAAACCAGCGGCGGCAGCGCTCGAGGGTCAGCAGGGCCTCTGGCAGCAGCGCGCGCATCTCTGGCAACACCCGCGCGATCGCCGCTCCTGGGCCCACCGAGATAATCATCAGCGACACCTCGATGTTGGCACCAAAGAACGTCGCGCGACGGCGTGCGCCAGCTGCCGTCCCGTCAACCCCCAGCAGCACGGTGGCGCCGGCCAATTCCTGGCGGTACATGAGGTCGACGACAGCTTCGTAAGCCAGCCGACCGTCTGCCCGCCACCGCCAGTTCGGCGCGGGCCACAGCGCCAATGAACCCGCCCCCGAAAATCGCCGCCAGCTCTCGAGCGTCGAACCGCATCCGCTACCTCCACGTTGGCGTCGAACCATCGACTGGTAGAGGCCATCAGCGGAGTCCGCGGTTATAGAGCGAGCCTCATCGCTCGCGAGGCACGTTATCGAACTCCTCAGCCGCCCCGGGGGCGTTGGATGTTGTGTGGCTCCAGACGAGCACAACTTCCAACGGGACCCTCAACCGATCGCCGGCGCTAGCTGCTGGGCCAGCGCCCGCCGCGCGACAGCGCCCAGGCGCCGCGCGGGCGGCAGCGATGATCGCCGAGATGCTCTAGTGCCCCGCCAGCCGCTGCTTCTGCACCTTTCCCATGGCGTTACGCGGCAGCTCGGAGACGAAGTGCACGATCCGGGGCCGCTTGTGCGGCGCGAGCTCGCTGGCCACGTGGTCGACCAGCTCGTCCGCCGGCGCGTCAGCACCGTCGCGCAGCACCACCCAGGCCACGACTCGCTCTCCGAGATCGTCGTCGGGCTCTCCGGTCACGGCCGCGTCGTCGACTGCCGGGTGATCGCGCAGCGCGTTCTCGATCTCCCCCGCCCCGAGCTTGTAGCCACCGGTCTTGATCAGGTCCGTGGACCGCCGGCCCACGATACGCACATATCCGTCGTCGTCCTGACTCGCCAGATCGCCGGTCCGGAACCAGCCGTCGCGGAAGGCCTCGGCCGTGGCGTCCGGGCGGTTTAGATATTCGAGAAAAAGATTCGGCCCGCGGACTTCGATTTCGCCGATCGCCTCCGCGCTGGGTGACGCGATCACCGCGCCGTCGTCGTCGACCAGGCGCAGCTCGACACCCGGCAACGGCGGCCCCACGAAGCCCGCCCGACGCTCTCCGTCCGCGTGAATCGCGGTGTTCATCAACGTCTCGGTCATGCCGTAGCGCTCCAGGACGCGCTGCCCGGTGAGGCGGTCCAGGCGCTCGTGCTCGGTGGCAGGCAGCGCCGCCGAGCCCGAGACGAGCAGTCGCGCACGGGCCAGCGCGTCCGTCAGCGTGGCGGAGTCCTCAGCTGCGTCCGCCAGGCGTCGGTACATGGTCGGCACGCCGAACAGCACCGTCGCGTCCTCGCTCAGCGCCTGCTCCACGCCTTCGGTCGTGAAACGGGCGAGGTGCCTGACCGTTCCGCCGAGCCGTACCGGACCCAGAATCCCGAGCACCAGGCCGTGGACATGAAACAGGGGAAGCCCGTGGACCACCACGTCGTCTTCGCTCCAGGCCCAAACCGCAGCCAGCGCGTCCAGGTTCGAGGTGATCGCGCGCCTGGGCAGCACCACCCCTTTGGGCGCTCCGGTGGTGCCCGACGTGTAGACGATAAGCGCCGGAGCCTCGTCTCCCAGCTCCTCGGCGGCAATCGTGGCCGGCGGTTGCTCGCGGAGGTCGACGGGCAGCGTCGGGCAGTGCTCGAAGGATGTCGGTGGGTCCGCGTCGGATGCCAGCAGCAGGGCGTCCGGCTCGGCGTCAGCCACGATATGCGCGAGCTCGCGGCGTCCCGACTTGGGATTTACCGGGACGACCGGTACCCCCGCCTGCAGCGCGCCGATCACCGCCGCGCAGGTCTCCGCCCGCGAGTCAGCGAGCACCGCCACGCGTCGCTTTCCGGCCACCGACCGGGCTACAGTCGCAGCCGCCGCGCTCAGCTCGGGATATGTGAGCGAGCGGTCGGGGAAGCGGAGCGCAACCCGGTCGGGAGGATCGACTGCGAGGGCGGGGAACAGCGGCTCGGGCACCTGATCAGTCTCGACTGGAATCGGTCGTCTGAGGCTCGCGCAGCAGGTGCTTGAGCAGCTTGCCCGCGCCTGACTTCGGCAGCGGCGTGTGTTGAAGCTCGATCATGCGCGGCACCTTGTAGCCCGCGATCCGCTGCCGGCAGTGGGCTATCAGCTCCTCGGCGGACACGGTCGCGTCGTCCGTGACCTGGACCACGGCATGAACGGCTTCGCCCCAGCGGGGATGCGGCACGCCGATCACCGCCGCATCGCTGACTCTCTCGTGCTCCAGCAGAACGGCCTCGACCTCGATCGAGTAGACATTCTCACCGCCCGTGATGATCATGTCCTTGAGGCGGTCGACGATGTATAGCCAGCCGTCGGCGTCGGAGTACGCCGCGTCGCCGGTGCGGTACCAGCCATCGACGAGGACCTCGTCGGTCGCCCCAGGCCGGTTCCAATAACCAAGCATCACGTTCGGTCCTCGCACCCAGATCTCGCCCACCTCGCCGGCCGGTAGACGGCCGCCGTCGAACGCGCGGACCTCGGCCTGAACGCCCACCACAGGCACCCCGATCGAGCGTAGCCGCTGGCAGTCTGGCTCTTCGCCCCTGAGTCCGCGTCGGTGCACCTCGGGCGGGCAGCAGGTGACCGTAGGCGCCGCTTCGGTCATGCCGTAGAACTGCGCCACGTCGCAGTCGAAGCGCTCGAGCACGCGCCGCTGGAGCTCCGGGGAGATCGGCGAGGCCGCGTATTGGATGTGCCGCAGCGAGGCCATCGAATGGCGGGGCTCGCGCTCCAGGTACTCAAGCAGCATCTGCAGCATCGTCGGTACCAGCACGACGTGGGTGATTTGCTCGCGGTCGATCGTCTCGGCAACCGAGCGGGGGTCGAACCGCGCCAGCACGATCTGGCGCGCACCAACCCAGGTGCAGGCAAACAGGTTGGCGACGCCGGCGACGTGGAACATCGGCGCGACGTGCAGCCAGCGGTCGTGATGGCTGTGCCCGGTGGCGATCAGGTTGTGACGGGCGTTGGCCAACAGGTTGGCGTGGCTCAACATCACCCCCTTCGGCGTGCCGGTGGTACCTCCGGTGTAGGAGATCGTGGCCAGCCGCGGCTCGTTAAGGAGCTGGCGCGGTCTCGGTCGGGCCCCAATGAGCTGCTCGTAGTCGATGCAATCGTCCGGACACGGCCCACAGTCATCGAGCGCCAGCCGGCGGAGGTTGGCGCAGCGCCGACGCAGGGCGCGACCGCTGTCGAGCTGTTGGCGATCGACCACAAGCAACTCCAGCCCGCAGTCGTCGACCATGAACGCCAGCTCCGCCTCGGCCAGGCGGAAGTTGAGGTCGACCAGCACACGGCCTGCTGCTGGTACACCGAGCCAGCACTCGACGTGGGGCAGCGAATTGACACCCAGGAAGCCGACGCGAGCACCGCGCTCGAGCCCGAGGTCGTCCAGCGAGGACTGAAGGCCCGCCACTCGCCGTCCCAGCTCGCGGTAGCTCAGCGAACGCTCGCCGTCGACGACGGCCGTCTGGCGCGCGTGAATCTCCGCCGAGCGCTCCAGCGGCCAGCCGAGATCACCGGGGTGGGATGCGGCTGATGTGAGCACGGGCATCGCGTCGGTTGGGCGAGAATATTGAGGCACCGTTGGCAAGGTAATCGGGGAGAGGTCGGCTTCGGCCTCTCGGGGTAGGGGCCGAACCACCCGCGGATAAGAAAGCTCTTAACCTAATGCGACCGTGGCCGACTCACCGCTGACTCGCTACAGCCCTAGCGCGCTGCAAGAGCGCCGGGCTGCTGCACGCCGCCGACAGACGCGCCGCCGGGCGAGCGTCATCTCGGTCCTCGGCCTGGTCGTGGTCGCGGTGGTTGTGGGCCTGCTTGCGAGCGCCGGGGGGCACCAAGCCTCTGGCCGACGGAGGCTCGAGGTCGCGCTGAAACCGGAGCCCCCCGGGGTGGCGGCGGCGCGGGCCAGGGCCGCTCGGCGCGCCGCAGCCGCCGCGCTTGCCAAGCGCGAGAACCAAGCCATCGACCGGCTGCTGCAGCGTCAGCCATTCATCCGCTCCGGCGGCAGCGAGCGGCGGGAGATCGCGCTTACGTTCGACGACGGTCCCGGCCCGTACACGCCCCGGCTGCTCGACCAGCTGGCCCGCCTGCATGTGCCCGCCACGTTCTTCGAGATCGGGTTCATGCTCCGCTGGTTTCACGCCTCGACGGTCCGCGAGGTCCACCTCGCCGATGCCATCGGCGACCACACCGAAAATCATCCGATGATGGCGCGGCTGTCGGCCGGCACTCAGCAGGCGAGATCTACGCGCAGACCCAGTGGCTCCATCGCTACGGCGCGCCTTTTCCGCGGCTGTGGCGTCCGCCGTACGGCTCCTACGACCAGACCACGCTCGGGCTTCTGCACCACTATCGGATGCTGATGGTGCTGTGGACCATCGACACCGGGGACTACCTGGACCCCGGCGTGCGCGTGATCTTTCACCGTGCTGTGGCCGGCGCGCGGCCGGGCGCGATCATCCTCCTGCACGACGGCGGCGGCGACCGCGCGCAGACGATCGCCGCGCTGCCGTACATCGTCCACGCGCTCAGGGACCGCGGCTACAAGCTCGTCACCATCCCCCAGCTGATCCTCGACGACCCGCCGCTGTCGCGCCAGGCGCTCCCCGCTCACCTCGCCGGCGACTAGCCCGGCTCACCTCGCCGGCGACTAGCCACCCGGCGCACGCACCTCGCTGGCTGGCCGCCCCCATGAGGTAGGTCGGCCAGTGACCCCGCCTCGCGACCGCGCGCGTTTGAGTCGCTGCGGCGGCTGGACGGTTAGGTTACGCGTCCGACCTACCGCTCGATTGCGCCAACACCCAGAAGAGCGCTGCGCCAATAGACAAAACTGCGATCACTCCAACCAGAGACGTTGCCAGCCCTAACGCGTGATGGGAATACTCATACGGAACTTGAAAGCCGGAATGCCGGAAGCGTCCGTCGGCCACCCCGCCCGCGGAGTGCCCGCGCATGGT
The DNA here is from genome assembly GCA_963756555.1 of uncultured Actinomycetes bacterium. Classification (GTDB taxonomy): domain Bacteria; phylum Actinomycetota; class Thermoleophilia; order Solirubrobacterales; family Solirubrobacteraceae; genus Palsa-465. The sequence goes on along the minus strand of CAVWOC010000013.1, from coordinate 14,445 downwards.
GGCGAGCGTCCCGAGGGCCGCAAGCATGAGCGTGAACGCGCTAATGGCGCCAGCCCACCGCAGGACCCGCACACGCGGCTGGCGCCGTACCCGACTGTGTGGGAGGTCGGCGAGGAGCATGTCGAGTTCGCCATACGTCCGCGCCGCGAACAAGCTCTCTAGCCGCTCTTCAAGCTCGGTTGCGCTGAGCCGTCCTTCTGCCGTCGCGTGCCGGAGCCGCTCGGCCGCCTGCTCCCGATCCGAATCCGAAGCGCGAACCGACGGCAATCTCTCCACGCACTAAGGGTAACGACCGGGGTCGCTCGGGAAAGCGCCTACGTCGTGGTGTCGACGTCAGCCTCGTGGCCGTCACGCACCGCTGAGTGCCGCGTCGAGATCGCGCCACAGGTCGTCAACGTCTTCGCAGCCGACGCTGAGTCGAATCAGACCAGGGGGTATGTGCTCCTGACCGGGGTGAGCGCTCCGCCGCTCCATCGATGTCTCGATGCCACCGAGGCTCGTTGCGTGGCGGATGATGGCGGTCGCTCGACACGCACGATCGGCGGCTGCTGCGTCCTGCAGCTCGAAGCTGACGATCGTGCCGAAGCCCGGATAGCGGACCCGGATGATGGCGGCGTGGCCGTTCAGGCGAGCCGCGAGCTGCTGGGCCGAGCTCTGGGCCTGGCGCAGCCGCAGTGGCAGCGTGCGGGCGCCGCGCAGCGCCAGGAAGCACTCGAGCATTCCGGGCGTAGCCCCATTCCGGCTGCGCGCATCGCGAAGCTGCGCGAGCTCGCCGGGGTCGGCGGTAACAGCCGCCCCGAGCAGAAGATCCGAATGTCCGCCGATCAGCTTGGTCGCCGAATGCAAAACGATGTCGGCACCGAGCTCAAGCGGACGCTGCAGCAGCGGCGTGGCAAACGTGTTGTCGACCGCCACCCGCGTGCCGGGACGGCGAGGTGCGGCACAGATCGCGGCGAGATCAGCGACCTGCAGCAGCGGGTTAGACGGCGACTCGAGCCACAGCAGGTCCGCCTCCGAAGCTCGCTGCGACCACAACGGGTCGGTGGCCGACAGCCGCTCGACCTGCCACCCATGGGTGCGGGCACCATGCTCGGCGATCGCCGCCACCCCCTGATAGCAGTCGTCTACCAAAACCAGGTGAGCAGCAGTGGGAAGCTGGCCGAGCACCGACGCGCAGGCGGCCATCCCCGATGAGAAGGCAACGGCATGCCCTCCTTCCAGCCCTCCCAACATTGCCTCGAACGCCTCCCACCCTTCGGTGGCCTCATTCCGGGTATAGATCCGCTCTGAGCCCAACACGTAAGTGGACGCCGCGACCACCGGGGTGTTGAGGGGCGCGCCCGGCAGCGGGTCAGGACGCCCTGCCACCACTACCCAGGTCTCAGGCTTCACCTCATCTGATTCCACGCTCTCGCTCCTGGCGTCGGTGAACTCCCTCCCGTTCAAGATAGTTTGAGGGCGGCCGCACCTCACCAGCGGGCACATGCAACATAACCGGGAGGAATCGCGAGATGAGCTTGCCAGCACCATCGTCCGGGTCGGTCGCCTTGCGGTCCGCCCCCGGTGCTGTCGGTGCTGGCGTACGTCCCGGCTTTCCGGGCCGTGTTCTGCAGGCGGATGAGCTGGGCCACGAGCTACAAGATCGGGGTTGCCGAGGAGGGCGCCGGCTCGTTGTTCCCGTTGGGTGGCGCAGGCAGCTTGGCGCTAGGGGTCTGGGCGCTGCGTCGCGGCGGAATGCCCGCTGAGGAGATCGCGCGCAAGACGATCGCGTTCTTCTTGCTGACAAGCGCTCCGTCGGTCGGGATGCTTTTGCTCTTGGGCGCCGGCTTGGCCACGGGCATCCTTCCGGGCGGCGGCGGGCTCCTTCTTACCGTGCTCCCGGCGGTTGTCGGGGCGGGAGCAATCGCGGCGACCCTCGCTTTGCGCCGGCTGGCACGCGGGGTCGAGGCGCGGATAGGGCGGCAGGATGAGGGGTCGAGATGGGTCCGCCTCGCTTCAGCGCTGTCGGCCACATCTGATGGTGTCGATGAGGCGCTTCACCAACTCAGGCAAGCCAACCCGCTGCTGGTCGTGGGACTCGTGGGGTACCTAGTCTTCGACCAGCTCGCCTTCTGGGCGAGCTTCCGAGCAGTGGGAGCCTCGCCGCAGCTGGCTCCGATCTGGATGGCCTACCTGATCGGCCAGCTCGGTAACTGGCTTCCGGTTCCTGGCGGGATCGGCGGGACTGAGCTTGGGCTCGTGGGAGCACTCGTCCTCTACGGGTCGCCTGCCCTCACCGCGACCGCAGCGGTCCTGCTCTACCGAGTGATCGAACTATGGATCCCTGCCGTCCTGGGCATCACCGCGTTCGTGCAGCTACGCCTCCTGCTAAGGCGAGAGACCAGGGCAATCAAACTGTGCAACCCGGGCGACACCATCGAGATCGTCGGCCTCGGCCCCGCAACCATCAAATCGGCCCAAGGGTGAATCGACCATGAGCGCCACGCGCGCGCGGCAAGCGCCCGCCCACGTTGGCTACGTGCCTGGGTGTGGGTGCGGGTCGGGCTTTCGATGCGGGAGCCGCAGCCGGTGAGGTCGTAGCCGGCGAAGTTGGCGACGCGTTCGGTGAACGCGGTTGATGCGAGTAGTTCTGCGAGCGCGTTCGCACCGGGGTGATCTAGCCAGCGTTGGGCGAGCCAGATTTCGACGGTGTGATCCTCCATCGCTAGGAACCGCAGCTCGAAAGCGCGGGCGGCGGCTTCGGTGGTGACTGCTGCACCGTCGAGGGTGGCAGCGATCCGGGCAGCGTCGATGTGCCCGGTGGCGTGCGGTCCGGCTGGTGGTTGAGTCATGCCAGCTCTCGCGCTGGCGCGCTCGAACGCTTGCTGGCTGGCGGCAGCTGGCTCGCGCTGTGCGATCGGAACGTCACCATGGACTACGGCTTCGAGCGAGTCGCCCGGAATGGTGGGTGCGGTCGCGAGCCCGACCTGCCAGCGCGCGAGATGCAAGCGGATTACTGGGACCGGCGGCCGGGGGAGTTCGTTCGGGACCCCGTGCACGACGGCTGCGTGTACGCGACCTTGCTTGAGTGCGCGCAAGGCGGTTCCGGTCGGCGCCGAGATTGCTAGCAGGCTGCGTGGGCCGAGTCCGTCGAGCATCGCTTCGGCGACGCCGAGCGCCGGATCGCAGCCGGCAACCACGATTCCGGCGGGGGTCGCCGCCGGGAATAGTCGAAGCTTGCCGGCCTGGAGGATGCCGTCGGGTTTGGCCCAGCTCGCTCCGGCGATGCCGTGGTCGGCAAGTTCGGCGGCGACCAGTTGGTCCGCGACACGTCCGACCCGGAGTGGCACACCATCGGGCAGGCGACCGCCGAGCGCGGCGACCACCTCGGGCTGGTCGTCCGCGAACAGCTCCTCGACGGTGGTTGCCAGCGCCCGGGCCAGTCCGAGCGCAGCGTCGACGGCGGGTGTGTTGCGCCCCGCCTCTACCGCAGCGACGAGCTGGCGGCTGACGCCGGCGCGGGCGGCGAGCTCGCCTTGTGTGAGCCCGCATTCGAGCCTGCGCTCGCGCAATGCCGAATCCGTCACCGATGCCATGATTCGGTTAGTGTGCCAGGATTCCGGCGTGCGAACGAGGAGGCGGTCGTGTTGGTGAGTGCAACTTCGGCCCGACGTGTCTCGGTCGTTGTCATCGCGATTGCAGTATCCGCGTTCGCGGCCGGCTGCGGAAGCAGCAGCCCGACGACAAGCTCGACGGCGGCGCGGGCTACGACGACGTCGACCAACGCGACGGCGTCTTCGAGCGCGAGCGGTGGTGGGTCGGTGCCGACGGTGCTCGCGGCGGCGTCATTGACGAAGGTATTCCCGACGATCGACCCGAGCGCGAAGTTCACGTTCGGTGGCTCTGGCGCGCTGGAGTCCGATATCGAGCAGGGGGCGCCGGCGGACGTGTTCGCGGCGGCGAGCTCGAAGCAGCCGGCGGCATTGTTGGCGAAGGGGCTGGTCGATGAGCCGCTCGAGTTCGCAACGAACACGTTGGTGCTGATCGTGCCGAAGAGCAACCCGGCGGACATCACCTCGGTCGCGGACATCACCAAGCCGGGCGTCAAGCTCGTGATCTGCAACGCGACGGTGCCGTGCGGCGACTATGCCCGGACGGCATTCAAGAATCTGGGGATCACTGGCGCCGCGATGAAGAACGTCGTCAGCCAGACGACTGATGTCACGCAGACGGTGGCCGATGTCGCGCTCGGTGAGGCTGACGCCGGCTTTGTGTACATCACTGACGCCAAGGCCGCGAATGGCAAGGTCCTGGTCGTTCGGCTGCCGGCGAAGGCGAAGCCGGGTGCGCAGGACTTCATCGCGGTCGTGAAAGCAGGCAAGAACCAGGCGGCCGCGAAGGCGTTCGTGCAGATGGTCCTTTCGCCTGCCGGTCAGGCGAAGCTCAGGGCGGCCGGGTTCGGCAAGCCGTGAGCGGCGCCGCTGCCGGCGGCGGAGCACCAGTTCCGGACGCCCGGGACCGTGCGTGGCTCGCGACGCTCGGTCGGGGGGCCGTGGCGGCTGTGATGTTGGTCGTGATCACGGTCGTGATGACCTTCCTGGTGTTGCCGATCGTCGCGCTGTTCACATACCAGCCGGTGCACGACCTGATCAACGGGTTCGGGACGAAGGTCTCGACTGACGCGATCGTGGTCTCGCTGAAGACGAACGCGACCGCGTTCGCGCTGGAGGTCGGTTTCGGGACGCCGTTTGCGTACATGCTCGCTCGATCCCGGTTCCGCGGGCGCAGTGTCGTGATCACGCTTGTCGAGCTGCCGCTGGTGATGCCGCCGGCAGTCGCGGGGCTGGCGCTGCTGGTCGCGTTCGGTCGCTTCGGGTTGCTCGGGCACACTCTCAGCGCGCTGGGGATCGATCTCGCGTTCACCCAGGCGGCGGTGGTGATCGCGATCGTATTCGTCGCGAGCCCGTTCTACGTGCGTGGTGCGATCGCCGCGTTCGAGGCGGTCGACTCCACGCTGATCGATGTCGCCGGAACGCTCGGTGCGGGACCGGCGCGCCGGATGCTGCGCGTCGCGATCCCGCTCGCCGGCGGCGGGCTCGGGGCGGCGGCCGCGGTCGCGTTCGCGCGTGGCCTGGGCGAGTTCGGGGCGACGATCCTGTTCGCCGGCAGTTTCCAGGGGAGCACCCAGACGTTGCCGCTCGCGGTGTACTCACTGTTTGACGCGAACCTCGATCAAGCGATCGCGATCGGCGTGCTGCTGATAATCGTCAGCGCTGCGATCCTGCTGACCTCGAAGCTGCTCCTGCGTTCATGGACTTCCTCGAAATCAATGTCGCCCTCCCCCGGCACTCGTTCGATCTTCGCGCCGAACTGAACCTCGGCGCGGAGACGGTCGCGATCGTCGGTCCCTCCGGCGCCGGCAAGACGTCGTTGCTACGAACGGTCGCCGGGCTCGAACGCCAATGTGCCGGCCGGATCGCGCTCGGCAGCGAGCTGTGGCTCGACAGCGACCGAGCGATACACCTCAGCCCCGAGCGCCGCCGTGTCGGCTATCTCCCCCAGGACTACGGTCTGTTCCCCCACCTCACCGTCGCTGCAAACGTGCGGTTCGCCGGCAAGCGCGACCGGCCGGACCTGCTCGAGCGGCTCGGGATCGCGCAGCTCGCGAACGCTCGCCCGCGGCAGCTATCAGGAGGGGAGCGCCAACGCGTGGCGCTCGCTCGCGCGCTCGCGCGCGACCCCCGTGTGCTGCTGCTCGACGAGCCGTTCGGAGCGCTAGATGCGATCACCCGCCGCCAAGTCCGCGACGAACTCGGCGACCAGCTCATGCAGCTCGGGCTCCCGACCTTGCTGGTCACCCACGCGTTTGAGGACGCCACGGCTCTCGCGCAGCGCGTTGGGGTGATCGACACCGGTCGCCTCGTGCAACTCGCAACGCCCACCGAGCTGCTCGCCGCACCCGCCAGCGTGATGGTCGCGGCCCTCACCGGCGCCAACATCCTCGAAGGGACCGCCACCACGACGCCCTCCGGATCGATCGTGCGTCTTCAGGGCGGCGGCGAGCTCAAGAGCGCTACCTCGGCACGCGGCCCGGTGCACGTCGCCGTGCATCCGTGGCAGCTCGAACTTGCCGAACCGGAGGGGTGCGAGCTCATCGACACCGTTATTAGCGTGCGCCGCAGTGGCGGCGCAGTGACGATCAGGCTCAGCCGCCTCACGATCCAAGCGTCATCCGGCGACAACGGGCGCGTCCCGGTAACAGAGGGATCAATCGTCGGCGTTCGTGCCGCTCCCCACGAGGTGCACGTGCTGCTCCCAACTTTCTGAGCCGCTGCGCCCCGGCCGTCGGTGTTGGGAGGATGCGCTCGTGAGCGTTCAGCCCGACACCGAGCCCGAAACTCGCTGGTTGACGGCGGGCGTCGGCGGGATCGGGATTGCGAGTCTGCTCTCGGACCTCGGCCATGAGGTTCCGACGTCGCTGCTGCCGAGCCTCCTGACAAGCACGCTGCGAGCACCGGCTTCCGCGCTCGGGGTGATCGAGGGGCTCGCCGACGGTCTGGCCGGGGTCGCGCGGCTCGGTGGCGGCGCGCTCGCTGACGATCCGGCCCGCCGGCGCTCTGTAGCGGTCGGCGGCTACGCCACCACCGCGGTGCTCTCAGGGCTGATCGGCGCCGCCGGCGCGGTATGGCAGGTCGGAGCGCTCCGCGTGGGGGCCTGGTCGGCCCGCGGCCTGCGTGTTCCGGCGCGCAACGCTCTGCTCGCTGACGTCGTCCCCGCCGCCGCGTACGGCCGCGCGTACGGATTCGAGCGCGCGATGGACAACCTCGGCGCGATCGGCGGCCCGCTGCTCGCGCTCGCGCTCGTGGGACTGATCGGCGTCCGCTCGGCGATCCTGCTCTCGATCATCCCTGGCCTGCTCGCCGCGCTCGCGGTCGTGTACGCGATCCGCAGCGTCCCCGCGCTCACCGTCCGCGAGCACCAACCGATCCGCCTGCGGATCCGTCCCCTAGTTCACGGCCAGCTCGGGCGGCTGCTCGTAGCCTCGTTCGCGTTCGAGTGCGGAAACCTCGCCGCGACGCTGATGATCCTGCGCGCCACCGAGCTGCTGCAACCAGGGCGATCGCACACCTCCGCGGCGCAGCTCGCGCTCGTGCTCTATACCGGCTACAACCTCGCCGCCTCCCTCGCCAGCATCCCGGCAGGGCACGTCGGCGATCGCCACGGTCTGCTGCGGACCCTTGCCGCCGGAGCAGCGTGCTTCCTGATCGCCTACATCGGCCTCGCGCTGACCGGCGAGAGCTTCGCGCTGCTCGCCGGCTGCTTCATCCTCGCGGGTATCGGGATCGGCTGCGCCGAGACCGCCGAGACCGCCGCCGTGGCACAACTCGCGCCCGAACAGCTGCGCGGCTCCGCATTCGGTCTCCTGGCCGCACTCCAAGCTGTCGGGAACCTCGCTGCCAGCGCGATCGCAGGAATCCTCTGGACCGCGATCTCCCCCGCCGCGGCATTTGTCTACGTCGCCGCCTGGATGCTGCTCGCAGTAGCCGGACTGCTGCTTACCGGCCTAGCCAACAGAGGCGCCACCGCCGTGTGGGCCGGAGACATCTGATTCGCGGCACGTGCCATGGGCTCAGCAGCGCGCTGTCCCGCGAGCTTGTACGGTGTCGGCACATGGCATCGAGTCCTGCTCGTGAGCGTCCTCGTCCGGATCCGCCGATCGAAGGGCGCGACCGGCGTATGCGGGTGGTACCTGGCATCGAGCGGGCCGAGGTCACTCTGCACGGCCACCGCGTCAACTTCAATATCGCCGGCCAAGGCCCCGGGATCGTGCTGATCCACGGCGTCGCCGGCCGCGCGGCGCAGTGGGACCAGACGGTTCAGCTCCTGGCTGAGCACCACATGGTCGTCGCCCCAGACCTGTTGGGGCACGGCGACTCGGCCAAGCCGCGAGGCGATTACTCGCTCGGCGCCCACGCCTCCGGGATCCGGGATTTGCTCATTGCCCTCAACATGGAGCGGGCGAGCGTCGTCGGTCACTCGCTGGGCGGCGGGATCGCGATGCAGTTCGCGTATCAGTTCCCCGAGCGCTGCGAGAGGCTCGTTCTCGTTTCAAGCGGCGGTCTGGGAGACGACGTCCACCCGCTGCTTCGAGCCGCGACCTTGCCAGGATCAGAGCTCGTTCTGCCGCTGCTGGCGCACCCGAAGGTCGTTGACATTGCGTCGGTCATCCCGCGGGCGCTTGGACGGATCGGGTTGCGCACACGCGTTGACCTCGAGGAGATGGCGAGGGGCTACCAGTCACTCTCCAACGCCGAGGCACGGAGTGCCTTCATTCACACGCTCCGTGCTGTGATCGACCCGACCGGGCAGCGGATCAACGCATCGGACCGCCTCTACTTGGCGTCGAAGATGCCGTCGTTGATTGTCTGGGGCCGGCGTGACCGGATCATCCCGGTCGAACATGCAGCTCCAGCGCACGAAGCGATGCCGGGCAGTCGTCTTGAGCTATTCGATGGCGCGGGACACTTTCCGCACCTCGATGACCCTCTGCGTTTCGCGCGAACGCTTCAGGCGTTCTTGCACCAATCCGAGCCGGCGCGGCTCACCGCAGACGCGATGCGCGAGCTAGTGCTCGGTCGGGACGCGAAGTCCGCTCAGGTGCTCGAGCGACTCGGGCGCGAGCATCCGGCCGGCTGACCGCGAATTGTCGCCGAAGCCCTCGCCGGCTCCGGTACCGACGGGGGGACGCTTTCCGGGAATGGCATTGTCCGGAACCGGCGACGCTGGCGCATGCTCTCCCCAAGCGAGACCACCGAGACCGTCGCAGGCTGATCTAATCGGCAGTCCGATAAGCATCGGGAGGAGCCATCTCCGCTCAGCGATTGTTCGATCGGACTGTTCGTCTCATACGACACCAACTCCCCCTCCGTGGATCGATTCGCGGTCTGGACGTCCAGGATCTCGCGGATGTTCTGGTTGATGCCCTCAGTCTCAGAGAGCTGCTCGTCCAGCGTGTGACATCCCACAACCGCGCGTAGGGTGGTCTGGGCGATCTGGCTGATCGCGGCCTCGATGTTCTCGATCGCGACCACGGAACGGATCGGGTCCTCCACCGCTCACAGGTCGAGCACGAGCGCGAGCGCGTCGTCCACGGCACGCTGCTCCGGAGCGCTCAGATGACCGGCGAGCTCGCCGAGCCGCCCTACATCCACGGCGCGCAGTTGCTCGACGAGCACTCGGGTCCGTTCGCCGCCGAACTGGATCACGGGCCGAAACGTCCCCGGGGCGGCGCCGCGAGAGGTTGGCGCGACGATCGCTGTCGAGAGGCCAAGAAGTTGGTCGGCCTGGACGATCACGCCGTAGCGCGGACTTGCCTGCTCGCGGCCGCGCCGGGCCGGAAGGCGCACGCGGTACACCTCGCCGCGGATCACTCCGGCCAGTCCGCCGCGACAGCGTCCATGTCCGCCATCACAGCCTCGCGCTCAGCCGTGTCGACCGGGTCAGCAGCCAGACGGCCAACCTCTGCGGCGAGCGTTGAGCGCTGCACGCGGCGCCGGCCGGCCTCGAGCAAAGCAGTGCGCACGGCGTCAGACTCGTTGCGGCCCTCGCGCATCAGAATCGACAACGCTCGCTCGGATTCGTCATCCAATCGCGCTCGGACCACCCTCGATGCCACACGAGCACTGTAGCACAGCCTGTGCTACAGATAGTTCGGCCGCCGCGGTGCTGCGCGTGGCCTTCAGCGAGCGGTCGCCGCCGCGACGGCTGCGTGCTCGGTTTCGTGGATCGGAATCGCTTCGTCCAGGCGGGTGAGCTCGAAGATGTGGCGGTAGTGCTCGTTCAGCCCGCAGGCCAGCAGTCGTTGGCCGCCGGTTCTGGCGCGCACTAGCAGCGTGACGACCAGCCCGATCCCGCTCGAGTTCATGTACTCGAGGTTTCCGAACGCGAGAACGATCGCGCTCGCGCCGTCAGCGGCGCGGGTGTATGCGTCCCGGAGCGCGGGCTCGGATTGCCTCGTCAGCTCGCCGGCGATCTCGATCACGCTCACGCCCGCGGCGGCGGAGCGGACTATCAGCGGCGTCGGCGGCGGGTCGGTCATCGTGGGTCTTGTCGATCCGCTGGACCCGGCGGCTGCTCGGGCGCGAGGATCGTGATGAAGTCGGTCAGCCGGGTGATCCGGAAGATCTCGCGGTAATGCTCGGACAGGCCGCTGGCGGCGACCGGTCGGCCGTCGGCGCGGGCGCGTGCGAGCAGTTCGACGATCAGGGCGATGCCTGTCGAGTTGATGTAGGTGGTGCGCCCGAAGTCGAGCCGCAGCGCCGCAGTGGTGCCCGAGTCGTCGTAGGCGGCGGCGAGCGCCTCCCTCGCCCCGCCGTCGATGTCGCCGCGCAGCTCGATCACAGTCACGTCGAGGAGCTTGCTCGCGGTCGCCGCAAAGCTCGCGTCAGACACAGTCGCCTCCTTCCAGACGCAGTTGAAGCTCGAGCGTGTGTCGCTCAGAGTCGTGTTCGTGCCGGATTCCATCGACCATCTGCTCGATCAGAAACAGCCCCCAGCCGCGGGCCGACTCGCGCCCCTCGAGCTTGGGTGCCACGTTCGGCCGTTGCGGCGCGGGGACCGTGCGGCCCCCGCCATGGTCGGTGATCCGCACCGCGAGCTGAGCGTCGGAGGCTGCGACCACGATCCGCAGCTCGAGGCTGGGATCGTTGTGGTTGCCGTGCTCGATCGCGTTCATTGTCGCCTCACCGGTGGCTGTCTTCAGCCGCTGGAGCTGCCTCGCCGGCAGCTCCAGCGGCGCGACGGCGTCCACGACTCGCGTAATCGCCGAGCGCTCGTTGCCGGGCGCGCTCGCGAGGGTGAAGTCGGCGAGCACATCGGCGCGCCGTGTAGGGCTGTGCTGCAGGCAGACGAGCGTTATGTCGTCCTCCTGCTCGTGCTCTGCGCCGGTGAACCGATCGAGCGCGAGCAGCAGCTCGTCGATCAGCGGCTGTGGCCCCCGGGCCGTCGTGAGCAAACCGCTGACGCGGCGGGTCCCGAACATCTCACGCTCGGGGTCGTGCGCCTCGACCAGCCCGTCGCTGTAGAGCAGCATTTGCGCCCCGAGACCGAGGGTCGTCTCGAGCTCGTCGTATCGCATCGCGGGCATCAAGCCGAGTGGCATGCCGGTCGCGCGCAGCTCGAAGGTCTCCTCACCGCTTTGCACGAGCGGCAGGTTGTGTCCCGCGTTCGCGTAGCGCAGCCGCCCGCTCGCGGGGTCGAGCACTGCGTAGAAGCAGGTAGCGAACATGTTCTGGGGGATGTCTGGGCACAGGTTGTCGTTCGCCTCCGCAAGGACCGCCGACGGGTCGATGAGCCGCTGGGCGCTTGCGCGCACCAGGCTCCTGGTGGAGGCCATGACCATCGCGGCGGGGACACCCTTGTCGGTCACGTCTCCGATCACGAGCCCGATAAGCCCACGCGGGAGCTCGATGAAGTCGTAGAAGTCGCCGCCGACCGCGCGCGCGGGGCGGTAGCACGCCGCGAGCTGCCACCCTGCGAGCTCGGGAGCCTGCTCGGGCAGGAAGCTCTGCTGGATCAGCCGGGCCACTTCCAGCTCCTGCTCCAGCCTCCCCCGCGCCCTGACCTCGGTCTGCTGCTCGCGCACCAGCTGGCCGACACGGACGGCCGGCGTCGCGTGCGCGGTCAGCGTCTCCAGCAGGCGGCGGTCCTGGGCGGAGTACTCCTGGCCCGACAGCCGAGGGCCGACGCTCAGCACCCCGATCAGCTGATCGTTGGAGACCAGCGGGACCGCCAGCGCCACGCCACTCGCGATCAGGGCGTCGAGCGCTGGAGAGTTGAGCTCGAGCTTCTCGAGCTCAACCGCCCCGTGCGCCCGGCGCAGGTGACCCAGGATGGGGTCGTCCGGCGCGATCTCGATCGGAGCCGCCTCCGAGGCGGGCCTGGCGGCTTTCGGCGGAGCGGGTGAGCGCCCCGCCTCGGCCCTTGGCGTTCGCAGCAGAACTCTGCGGATCCTCGGCTCAAGCACGTCCCGACACTAGCTCGCCGCGGGGGCGGTCATTCTGGCCGGCGCCGGCTCGGTGGCGCTCGCGTTGTCGCGGAGCATGAACACGCTCGCGATCAGCACGACGATCGAGGCCCCCAGCGCCGGGGAATACCCAAGCGCCGACGTGCCACCGGTCACGCTCGTCAGACCGATCATGCTGCCGGCGAGCGAGAGCGCGGCGAGCACGAAGCTCAGCCAGCCGAGCCAGGCGGCCGCGAACACCCGACGCACTGCCGCCGTCCCGACCGCCGCGAGCAGCACTGCGGCTATGCAGCCGAACGCGCCGGGCATGATCAGCCCGTTCTGCAGATCGAAGAAGGTCCGCGTCAGGGCCGGATCCGTGAGCCTGCCCTGCCCTGAGACGAACACGAGCGCGCTCAGCGTGATCCCGTCGAACGACGCGATCGCGGCCATCCCGGCCCCGGCGGCGAGGACGATCATCCCGAGCGGGCTGTGTTGGTCGCGCGCGTGAAGCATGCGGCCCAGCGTGGCGGCGAAACAGAGCATCAGCGCGCTGCCGAGCACCGTCAGCGCGGTCTGGGTGAGAACGCCGCTGCGATGGCTCGTTAGGTAGCCGGAGATCTGGGCTGCGCTCGAGCTGCTGCTGAGCGAGTCGCTCGCGGCGAAGACCGCTCCGAGGAGCACGACGACGGCGGCGATTCCGACAGCACCGCCGAACTGGACAAAGCGACGACTGATCATTCGAACCTCCAAGGTTTGAGGAACCTGCTGATCGCACGGTTGTACTCGGCCACCGTTCCGAAACCGTTACGGCTGACCGAGAACCGGTCGTGCCGTAGCGCGTAGTGGGATGCTTAGTCGATGCGGTCGCTGTCGATCTGGCTTTTGGGAACGCCGCGCGTCGTGGTGGACGGCGCGCCGTGGTCGGTCGACACGCGCAAGGCGACCGGGCTGCTTGCGTTCCTGGCGGTCACCGGCCATGCCCACTCCCGGGCGGTCGTAGCGAACTTGCTGTGGCCCGACGCCCCCACCGACCAATCGCGCAACACGCTGCGCCGCACGCTCTCGACGCTGCGGGCCGCGCTCGGCGACGGGCGCGTCGTCAGCGACCGCGATTCGATCGCGCTCGATCTCGAGGGCGCCTGGTTCGACCTCGCGGCGTTCCGGCGTGTCGCAGGGGACCCAGCCGCAGACCTCGCGGCTCTGATCGAGGCGTGCGAGCTTCATCGCGACGACCTGCTCGCCGGGTTCGCCCTGCGCGACAGTCCCGCGTTCGACGACTGGCAGCGGGACGTCGCCGACGCGAGCCGGCGCGAGCGGGCGGCGCTGCTTGACCACGTCGTCGCCCTGCTCGCCGACGTCGGGCGCTTCGACGAGGCGGTCGCGCGGGCGCGTCAGCGGCTGGGTCTCGACCCGCTCCACGAGCCGACGCACCGGCGACTGATCGAGCTGTACGGGGCCGCGGGCCGGCGCGGTGACGCGATCGCGCAATACCGCGAATGCGTGCGCGTGCTCGACCGCGAGCTCGCCGTCGCGCCGCTGGGCGCGACGACCGCGGCGTACGACGCGATCAGCACCGGGATCGTCGTCTCTGCTGGCGCCGAGCGGCGGCCGCCCGCGCGAGCGGGCGAGCTGCCGCTGGTCGGGCGTGCCGTCGAGCTGCGCCGTTTGGCTGAGGCGTTCGACGCGATCGTCGACGACGGCGCAGCGATCGTGATCGAGGGGGAGTCGGGAGTCGGCAAGACCCGGCTCGCCGCCGAGGCGATCGGCGGGTTCGCGCGGCGCGGGGCGCGGGTGATCTTCGCTCGAGCGCACGCCGGCGAGCGTGGCCTCGCGTACGGCGCGCTCGCGCAGCTGCTGCAAGCCGCGATCGCAAGCCGCGACGAACCGCTCGCCCCCACGCTCCGGGACGAGCTCGCGCGACTGCTGCCAGCGCTCGGGGCGGCGCCTGGCGGCGACCTGGAGCAGCCGGGAGCGCGCCTGCGGTTCCTCGAAGCGGCCTGCGACGTGATCGCCGGGACTTCGCGCGGCGAAGGCGTGGTCGTGTTCGTCGACGATCTGCAGTGGTGCGACACAGCCTCGCTCGATGCGCTCGCGTATCTCGCCGGGCGTCTGCGCGGTCGCCGGCTGTTGCTGATGTGCACCCGCCGCTCCGACGAGCCCGATCCCGAGCGCCGCTATGCCCCCCTCACGGAGAGAGCGCAGCGGGTCGCGCTCGCCAGGCTGCGCCGCGAGCACATCATCGATCTCGCCCGGGAGATGGGCCTCGACGAGGCCGCGGCGGACGAGGTCTTTCGCGACAGCGAAGGCCTGGCCGTGTTCGTGGCCGAACTGCTCCGGCCCGGACGTCCCGAGCCCTCGGGCGGCGTCCGAGAGGCGATCGAGGCGAGACTCGACGCGGCGAGCGAAGCGGCGGCGCAGGTACTCGGCGCCGCCGCGCTGATCGGCCGCACGTTCGATCC
>CAVWOC010000012.1:0-190889 GCA_963756555.1 uncultured Actinomycetes bacterium | reverse complement strand
GGACGTATGTTCTAGTGCAATGCTTTTTGCCTGCTATGGGCCTACTGCGTGGGCGCGGGCACCCTAGCTGCGCGAGCGGGAGCCGCCCGAGCTGCGCGAGCGGGAGCCGCCCGAGCTACGCGAGCGGGACCCGCCCGAGCTACGCCCGCGCCCGCCCGAGCTGCCCGTGCTCCGGGAGCGGCTCGAGGTGCTCGAGCGGCTCGACGAAGCCGACCGGCGTGAACCTGAGCTACGGCTGCTGCTGCGCCGCGAGCGAGTGGTCTGGGCGCGCTGCTCGCGGGGGATCTCGGCTCGCACCACGTCCTTGACCAGCCGCCGGAGCTCTGCGTCCAGAAACTTCGCCATGCGCTCCTCGTCGCGGCGGATAGCTTTGGCCAGCTGAATGGTGTCTCGATCCCCGACTTCGGTGGCCAACGTCTCGAGGCGGGTGTAGAGGGCGATCTCCACGTGCTCCTCGCGGAGCTCCTCCTGGGCGTTTCGCAGGTGCGTCTCAGCCTGCTCGGTGATCGCGGCCCGCGCGGCGCCGAGCTGTCCCTTGGCCGCCGCGACCGCTTTGCCGGCCACCTCGCCGACGGCGCCGGGCACACCGGGCACCGTAGGAGCACCGGCCGCGCCGCCGAGCTTCTTGATCCGCGAGGCCACGCGACGCTTGTGGTCGCGGGTCTCCTTGAGGTGCTGCTGCAAGCGCTTCTTGTATGCCTGCTTCTGGGTCAGCGCGATGTGCGCGGTGAGGTCGGCCTCGAGCTCGGCCTCTTTGGCGTGCGCTTCGTTCAGCCATTGCACGAGCTTCAAGTCGCGGGCGTTAAGCAAAGAGTCGTCAGCCATTCGGTCCTCCGTTTGAGGGTGATCGCGTCCGTCCTACCCCTGCTGCAAAAAACGAACCGCTGCCGCCGGCAGGTGAGGTTGCCGCCCGCGCCCGGCGGGTATCCATTCGCTCTTAAGTGTCCGTGACGACTGTCAGAAGCGGGCGCCTCAGGCGCTCGGACTGCTCCGGCCCGGGCATCCGGCGGCTGCGCAAAGGGCGGGGGTTCAGCTTTCTCGACGACCGTGGACGGCGGGTGGAGGATCCGGAGGTCCTCGAGCGGATTCGTGCCCTGGCCGTCCCGCCGGCTTGGAAGGACGTTTGGATCTGTCTCGATCCGCTTGGCCACCTGCAGGCCACCGGAATCGACGACGCCGGGCGCAAGCAGTACCTGTACCACCAGAGCTGGCGCGAGCATCGCGACCGCGCCAAGTTCGATCGCATGCTCCGCTTCGGAGCAGCGCTGCCCGGCCTGCGGCGGCGGTTGGCGGCCGAGCTGGCTGATGGCGAGCCTACGCAGCAGCGGGTGATCGCCGGCGCCGTGCGCCTGCTCGACATCGGCATGTTCCGGGTGGGGAGCGAGGAGTACGCAGACGACGAGGGCGGGGTTGGCCTGGCCACGATCCGCCGAGAGCACGTCTCGATGCGAGACGGTGCGATCGCGTTCGACTTTCTGGGGAAGAGCGGCGTCCGACGCCGCCAGGTGATCGAGGACCCGGCTTCGGCGGCGCTGATCCGCACGCTCAAGCGTCGCCGGGGCGGGGGACACGAGCTGCTCGCGTTTCGCGCAGGGCGGCACTGGCGGCCGGTGCGCTCCGACGACATAAACGATTTCCTCAAGCAAGAGCTGGGCGAGGAGTTCAGCGCCAAGGACTTCCGCACCTGGAACGCCACGGTGATGGCAGCGGTGGGCGTCGCGGCCCACGGAGCGCGAGTCGATTCTCAGCGCGCCCGCCGGCGGGTGATCAAGCAGGCGGTCGACCAGGTGGCCGAACTGCTGGGCAACACGCCGACCGTGGCGCGCAAGTCATACATCGATCCCCGGGTATTCGATCGCTACCTGGCCGGTCACACGATCGCTGACACGCTCAAGCGCACCAGTGATCTCGATGTCGCCGATGACCGAACGCGCAACCGCGTTGAGCGGGCAGTGCTGGCGCTGCTGGCCGACGACTGATCAGGTCGGCGCGCTGACGTTCGGTCGTTAGCAGCCGGTCCGGGAGGGGTAGCCGCCCGGCGGGACTGCGCAACGGACTCGAGCGAAAGGCGTCACACATGAGCGACACCGTCGGTGACTTTCTCCTAGATCGGCTTTCGACGTGGGGCGTCCGGCGGATCTATGGCTATCCCGGCGACGGGATCAACGGCATCATGGGTGCGTTCACTCACTCCTCCGATGGAAAGCGGCCAGAGTTCATCCAGGTGCGCCACGAGGAGATGGCGGGTTTCATGGCCTGCGCGCATGCCAAGTTCACGCACGAGCTCGGCGTGTGCATGGCCACCTCGGGTCCCGGGGCGATCCACCTGTTGAACGGCCTCTACGACGCCAAGCTCGATCACCAGCCGGTGGTGGCGATCGTCGGTCAGCAGGCGCGCGCTGGCTTGGGCGGCAACTATCAGCAGGAAGTCGACCTGGTGACGCTTTACAAAGACGTAGCCGGTGAGTTTGTGCAGGTGGCGATGGAGCCGGCGCAGGTCCGCCACCTCGTCGACCGAGCCTGCCGGATCGCGCTCGCAGAGCGGACCGTGACTGCGATCATCCTGCCCAACGACGTCCAGGAATCGCCGGCGGTGGAGCAGCCACCACACGCCCACGGCACCGTTCACTCCGGCCCGGGCTTCAACGCCCCCCGCGTGCTGCCTCACGACGAGGAGCTGAGCCGTGCCGCCGAGGTGCTGAATGCTGGTCAGCGGGTGGCGATGCTGGTCGGCCAGGGCGCGCTCGGCGCGGCCGAGGAGGTGACCGCGGTGGCGGAGATGCTCGGCGCTGGCGTGGCCAAGGCGTTGCTCGGCAAGGCGGTTCTGCCCGATGAGCTTCCATACGTCACGGGGTCGATTGGGCTGCTGGGCACCAAGCCCAGCTGGACGCTGATGCAGGAGTGCGACACGCTACTGATGGTCGGCTCGAGCTTCCCTTATTCGGAGTTCCTGCCCGAGGAGGGGGACGCCCGCGGGGTTCAGATCGATATCGACGGCCGGATGCTCGGTATCCGCTACCCGATGGAGGTCAACCTGGTGGGCGACAGCGCGGAGACGCTGCGGGCGCTCATGCCCCGCCTCGATCGGAAGTCAGATCGGTCCTGGCGAGAGAAGATCGAGGGGGAGGTGGCCGAGTGGTGGAAGCTGATGGACGAGCGGGCTCACCTCGATGCCGACCCGCTCAATCCGCAGCTCGTCTTTCACGAGCTCTCAAAGCGCCTGCCGGATGGCGCGATCCTGGCCTCGGACTCGGGCTCGTCCGCCAACTGGTTCGCGCGGGACATCAAGCTCCGCACTGGAATGATGGCCTCGCTGTCGGGAACGCTGGCCACGATGGGCCCCGGAGTGCCATATGCGATCGCCGCCAAGTTCGCCTACCCCTCACGGCCGGTGATCGCCCTGGTAGGCGACGGGGCAATGCAGATGAACGGCATCAACGAGCTAATCACGATCTCCAAGTATCGCCAGCAGTGGTCAGACCAGCGCCTGATCGTCCTGGTACTGAACAATCGCGACCTCAATCAGGTCACGTGGGAGCAACGGGCAATGTCCGGCGACCCGAAGTTCGAGGGCTCTCAGGACCTTCCCGACTTCCCGTACGCCAGCTATGCGGAGATGCTCGGCTTGCGGGGCTTCCGAGTGGAGCACCCTGACGAGGTCGGCCCGGCTTGGGACGCGGCGCTCGCCGCAGACCGCCCGGTGGTCATCGAGGCCATAACCGACCCCGAGGTGCCGCCGCTTCCGCCGCACATCACGCTCGAGCAGGCCAAGGCGCTGTCATCGGCGCTCCTGGCAGGCGACGAGCACGCGGGTCGCATCGTCCGGCAGTCGTTCAAGCAGAAAGCACAGGAGTTCCTGCCGGGTCGATGAGCACTGCCACCGCTTCTCACGCCTCACGGGTGGCGATCGATCAGCTCGAGGTCGGCGCCTACATGGTTCCCACCGACGCTCCCGAGGCCGACGGCACGCTGTCCTGGGACTCGACCACGATCGTCGTGGTCCACGCCGAGGCCGGCGGCGAGTGGGGCGTCGGCTACACGTATGCGGACACCTCCACGGCCGAGCTCGTGCGCTCGAAGCTGGCTGGGGTGGTCCACGGCCTCGACGCCATGGCTCCGCAGGCCGCATGGCGGGCGATGGTCGGCGCGATCCGCAACCTCGGCCGGCCTGGCATCGCATCGATGGCCATTGCCGCGGTGGACACTGCGTTGTGGGACCTCAAGGCCCGGCTGCTTGGCCAACCGTTGTGCGCGCTGCTGGGGAAGGCCCGCGACTGCGTGCCGGTCTATGGCTCCGGGGGGTTCACCGCGTATTCCAACGACCGCCTGCGCGAGCAGCTTGCCGCGTGGGCTGGGGACGGGATCCCGCGCGTGAAGATGAAGGTCGGCTCGCGGCCGGCGGATGACCCGCAGCGGGTTCGTGAAGCACGAGCTGCGATCGGCGACGACGTGGAGCTGTTCGTTGACGCCAACGGCGCCTATACGCGCAAGCAGGCGCTGTCCCTGGCCGAGCGGTTCTACGCCGAGGCTGGGGTGAGCTGGTTCGAGGAGCCGGTTTCCTCGGACGACCTCGAGGGCCTGCGGCTGCTGCGCGAGCGTGTCCCGGCGCCGATGGAGGTGGCCGCCGGTGAGTACGGCTACGACGTCGGCTACTTCGAGCGCATGGCGCCGGCGGTCGATGTGCTGCAGGCCGACGTGACCCGGTGCGCCGGGATCACCGAGCTGCTGCGCGTCGACGCCATCTGCCGCGCGCAGCGGATACCGCTGTCCCTCCATTGCGGGCCGGCAATCCACATGCATCCTGCCATGGCGCTCGACCGCTTCGTTCACGTTGAGTACTTCCACGACCACGTGCGAATCGAGCAGCTTCTCTTCGACGGTGTCGTGGCGCCGCGCGACGGGGCGCTATGGCCGGACATGGAGCGACCCGGGAACGGTCTCGAGTTCAAGCGTGCGGACGCGGAGCGCTATGCGGCGGCGTAGCCTTCCGCTGCGGCGGACCACCAAACCCGAACGCGGCGTAAAGCGCTGGTGGCGGAACGTCAGCCAGGGCAGAGCACAGCGCACACTCGCGGGGGCCACGGCGTTCAGCGCGCTGCCCCTGGGGCTCGAGATCTACTTCGAGCACTTCCGGGGCTCGTTTGGCGACAAATGGATGTGGACGCCCGTGTGGCTCTCGCCGGGGCTCGCGGTGGCCGGCGTGGCCGGTGTTCGCTCAGAGCGGGCGGCCAAGACGTGGCTGCCGCTGCTGTCGGCGCTCTACTGCCTCGACGGGCTGGTGGGCGTCGTCACGCACGTGCGCGGCGTGGCCCGCAAGCCCGGGGGCTTCAACGAGCCGATGTTCAACATCGTGATGGGGCCTCCGCTGCTCGCGCCAGGGTCGCTGGCACTCGTGGGAGGGATGGGGCTGGCGGCGGCTGCGCTTCGCCGCGAGCGGTGATGGCCCGCGACTTTCGCCAGGCAGCGCACCTGCCAAATCTACGTCCCGAACGCCAGCCCGCTCCGCCGGAGGAGCTGCCGCGTCAACGCAACGGCATCACGCCGCAGATGCACGGACGCTATCCGGACTACAACGTGCTGGACGAAATCCGGCACTGGGACGAGGTCACCCGGCGGGTCGTGCTCGAGCGGGCGCAGAGCACGCCTCCGCTGCGTTTCTTCACTGAGGCCGAAGCGCGGACGCTGGGAGCCTTCTGCGACGTGGTGATGGCCCAGGATGCCGAGCCTAAGGTCCCGGTGCTGAACATGGTCGACGCCAAGCTGTTCGCCGGCAAGCTCGATGGCTTTCGCTACGCGGACATGC
Organism: uncultured Actinomycetes bacterium; assembly: GCA_963756555.1. Classification (GTDB taxonomy): domain Bacteria; phylum Actinomycetota; class Thermoleophilia; order Solirubrobacterales; family Solirubrobacteraceae; genus Palsa-465. Next base: position 185,086 of record CAVWOC010000012.1, on the reverse strand, counting down.
CCGACGACCGCGAGACCTGGCGGCTCGTGGCCCGTGGCTTGGACGCGGCCGCGCGTCAGCACGGCTCTGAGGAGTTCGCAACAGCTCCGGCCGAGGCCCAGCGGACCGTCGTGGAGGCGTTCTCCGAAGGCACGCTGCACGGCGAGGTGTGGGACGAGCTTGCACCCCAGAAGGCCTGGAGCGTCGTGATGCGCGCGGTGCTCAGCGAGTTCTACTCGCATCCCTGGGCATGGAACGAGATCGGCTTCGGCGGCCCTGCCTACCCGCGCGGCTATGCCCGCATCGGCGTGGGGCAGCGCGAGGCGTGGGAAGGCGCGCCGGCGTTCGAGCGCGATCCGGTGCCGGACGTCAAGCAGCGGGGACTGGAATGACCCTCGAGGGCCGCATGGGGACCCATGCGCTGCGTACGCTCTCCCGGGGGGCGCTCCGGCCGCCGGACAACGACTCCGCATTCCTGCTCGACGTCCACCGTCGCCGCGTTGCAACCGAGCGCATGGCTCACTATGACGATGACTACGCCGTCGACCTGGTGATCGTCGGCGCCGGGGCTGGTGGGGGAACGCTTGCCCAGCGCCTGGCGCGCAAGGGCTGGAAGGTGGTAGTGCTGGAGGCCGGGCCGTTCTGGGACCCGGACGAGGACTGGGTCTCCGACGAGGCCGGCTCGGCCGATCTCTACTGGACCGAGCCTCGCGTCGTCGGCGGCCAGGATCCCGTGGAGCTCGGCAAGAACAACTCAGGCCACGGCGTGGGCGGCTCGATGATCCACTACGCCGGGTATTGCCCTCGCTTTCACCCCTCCGATTTCGAGGTCCGCACGCGTGACGGGGTCGGCGAGGACTGGCCGATCTCCTACTTCGACCTGAAGCCGCATTACGAGCGGCTCGAGCTTGAGCTTCCCGTGGCCGGCGACTTCTGGCCCTGGGGTGATCCGCACCGCTATCCGCACACCGCGCACCCCATCGCAGGCGGGGCTGAGCTCGCCTGGGCGGGGGCCCGGAAGCTGGGAATCGAGATCCGCGTGGGACCGGTGGGGATCACCAACGGCGCGTTCGGCAACCGCCCCCACTGCATCTATCGCGGGTTCTGTCTCCAGGCCTGCAAGGTGAACGCCAAGGCATCGCCGCTTGTCACGCACATCCCGGACGCCATCGCGCACGGGGCCGAGATTCGCTCGGGCTGCATGGTCTCGAAGGTGGAGGTCGACGACTCCAGCGGCCGCGTGACCGGGGTCTCCTATCTGAGCGAAGGCCGCGAGCGCTTTCAGCGCGCCGACGCCGTGGCGCTCGCCGGGTATTCGATCGAGACGCCGCGCCTGCTGCTGAACTCCGGCAGTCGTCGTTATCCCCACGGGCTGGCGAACTCGAACGACCAGGTGGGGCGCTGCGTGATGGTGCAGGGAGCCTCTCAGGTGGCGGGGCGCTTTGCGGACGAGGTGCGGATGTACAAGGCGCCGCCGCCCGAGATCTCCTCGGAGCAGTTCTACGAGACGGACCCCGCCCGAGGCTTTGCCCGCGGCTTTTCGATCCAGACAGTCGGGCCGCTGCCGATCGGCTGGGCGGAGCACGTGCTGGCTGACGGGCACTGGGGACAGGCGCTGCGCGAGTACATGCGGGACTACAACCACTGGTACACGCTGGGGGTGCTGTCGGAGTTGCTGCCCCTTCCCGATAACCGGGTGACGATCGCCACCGGCGTTGAGGATCAGCATGGGATTCCCGTGGCCCGCATGGATTACACACAGTGCGAGAACGACCACAAGAACGTCACGTTCGCCAAGCGCACCCTGCACGAGATCCTCCAGGCGGCGGATGCGCAGGACATCCTGACGATCGACCGCTACGCCCACCTCGTCGGGGGATGCCGGATGGGCAAGGATCCGGAGCTGAGCGTGGTCGATAAGGACCACCGCGCCTGGGGCGTGCCCAACCTGCTGATCGCCGACGGCAGCGTCATGCCCACCCAGGGCTCGGCCAACCCGGCCCTGACGATCATGGCCCTGGCCTCCAGGTTGGCGGAGCGCCTCGGCGCCAAGCGACTCGAGCCCCAGCGCTCGCGGGCCCGGCGCCTAGGGCGGCGCGTGGCGGGATTGGCGGCTCGGAGCGGCGGGTAGACATAAGGGCCCGCGCGGGGTACACATAAACCAGGTCGCAGGCGGCCTACCCGGTCTCGAACAAAGAAGGAGTTTCGCCATGTCGAAGGTCAGCCACCAGACGATCAAGCTCGGCAAGGGCAAGCATCAGACGCCGGACCAGGGGGCGTGTGTCATGGAGCTGGCTTCGATGCTGGCCGGGGAGCCGTTCACCGACCATCCCCGTGCAGTGTCGGCTCCGATCGCGTCGTTTCTCAGGCGCTACAACGACCTGCTGGACGAGCGGCGCCGCCAGGACTTGTACCCGTACGCGGCGAGGGTGGTGGGAACCGCTGGATCGTCGAAAGTGGAGTTGGCGCGAACCGAGCGCCTTCTGGCCTGGGCGGACGAGCTCTGGGAGCGCCGGCGCTGGCCCGCTCGCTGCCGGCTGATCGCCGTACGCCGGGCACGCTCCCGCGTGAGCCATCCTGAAGTGGCCGGCAGCTACGCCGTCCGGGCGCTGCCACGAATGTGCCAGGAGACGCATGGCTTGGCGCTCGGCTTGGTGGACGAGCTCATCGCCATGGGCGGCGACTGTGCAGCCGAATACGAGCGCGAGCCGGACGCGCGGGAAGTGGGCGCCTCGCTCGCCTGAGGGCAGGCGGGGCGCTCGGCGGCTAGGGGCGGCGGGCTTTCAGCCACTCGCCGACGGCGCGCAGGTCGGCGATGAGTTCCTGCATCGCATCGTGGCGCTGATCATCGTCGGCGCGGAGAATCGACGACGGGTGAGTGGTGACCGTCACTAGCTCCGCCAGCTCCGAGTCCATCGGTCTGCCGCGGTCACGGCCGATGCGGATCTGGGAGCCGAGAAGCGCCTGGGCCGCTGTCGCTCCCAGCAGCACGACAGCGGCGGGCCTCACCAGCGCGAGCTCGGCGTCCAGCCACGGCAGGCACGCCGACACGTGCCAGCGGTCTGGCCGCTGGTGAATCCGGCGCTTGCCCCGGGCCTTGTAGCGGAAGTGCTTGACGACGTTCGTGACGTAGGCCTCGCCACGGTCGATCCCGGCCTCCATGAGCGCCTGGTCGAGGATGCCCCCGGCAGGGCCGACGAATGGATGGCCCTCGCGATCTTCGCGGTCTCCGGGCTGCTCGCCGACCAGCATCACATTTGCATCGCGTGCGCCCTCTCCGATCACCGCCTGAGTGGCGCCCTCGAAGAGATCGCATGCCTGACACTGCTGGGCTGCCTCCCGAAGGCCTCTGACCGTGAGCCGCTGGGGGATCGGTGGCGGCGGATACTCGGCGGCCGCCGGACTCACGACCCGACCATCGCCTGCTCGACGGGCACCCCGAATCGCCGCTCGATCTCGTCCACGTCCAGATCCTCCCGATAGCGCTGCTCGGAGTCGGGGTGGGTAAAGACCACGATGCGCTCCGCAGCAAACGTTTGCAGCGCGTCTTCGATCGCCTTCGCCGGATCGCTCTCGCCGGTGTCGCCGGTGGCCGCCATCCCGGCTTGGTCGAGCTCCTGGACGGTCTGGCGCCAGACCTCCTCGGCGCGGGCAATCGCGTCATCGGCATCGGATAGCCAGAAACGAACCGCGCTGTGCTGAAGCGCGGGCGCGACGACCATCACCTCCACCTCGCCGGTCCCGACGTCGTCTCCGACCGCGGAGCGCAGCTGGTCGGCGGATACCGGCTCGCTGGTGAGAACGAGCAGCTTCATGCTCGGAGTCTTACCCTGAGCCCGTGACTCCTATGCGGACTAATCGAGCTGACCGCCCGCCGGGCTCTGCGCTCGACTCCCTGCCCGCTCGTGAACGGGCTCTGCTCCAGGGTTCGCCCCAGCCTCGTTTCCTCGAGCCGATGAAGGCCACGCTGGCACGCGAGCCGTTCTCGCGCCGGGGTTGGATGTTCGAGCGAAAGCTGGACGGAGTCCGCTGCATCGCGATGGGCGACTGCGGGGAGGTCAGGCTGCGGTCCCGCACCGGTCACGACATGGGGCCCTCTTACCCGGAGCTGGTGGAGGCACTGGGCCGCGACCGCTGCCCGGAGTTCGTCGCCGACGGCGAGGTAGTGGCCTTCGAGCACGGCGTGACCAGCTTCGCCCGGCTCCAGGGCCGGATGCAGCTCAAGGATCCTGACGTCGCACGAAGGACGGGGATTGAGGTCTTCTACTACGTGTTCGACCTGGTGCACCTGGCGGGCTACGACACCACAGCGCTGCCGCTGCGGGCGCGCAAGGCATTGCTGCGCCGTACGCTGTCGTTCGAAGGTCCGGTTCGCTTCCTCACCCACCGCAACACCGACGGTGAGCGATTCTTCGAAGAAGCCTGCCGGCGGGGGTTGGAGGGCGTGATCGCCAAACGCGCTGATAGCCAGTACCGGCACAGCAGATCGCTCGACTGGCTGAAGTTCAAGTGCGTGGCCCAGCAGGAGTTTGTGATCGGCGGCTACACGGCACCAAGAGGCACGCGCACCGACTTCGGCGCGCTGCTCGTCGGCTACTACGAGGACGGCGAGCTGCGCTACGCCGGCAAGGTCGGTACGGGATTTGGGCGTCAGACCCTGCAGTCACTCGGCTCTCGCCTGCGCCAGCTCGAGCAGCCACAGGCGCCATTCGTCGACGTCACGCCCCGGCCGCCTGGAACCCATTGGGTAGCGCCAGAGCTCGTGGCACAGATCGCGTTCGGGGAATGGACCCGCGACGGGCGCCTGCGCCAGCCGCGATACCTCGGCCAGCGCGATGACAAGCCGCCGCGCGAGGTGGTGCGGGAGCGGCCAAGGTGAGGGTCGAGGTCTCGCGCCCCGAGAAAGTTCTATTTCCGGAAGCGGGCGTGACCAAGGCGGAGCTTGCGGACTACTACGGGGACATTTCGAACTACATGCTGCCCCACATCAGGAATCGGCCGATCAGCATGCAGCGCTTTCCCGACGGCGTCGACGGTCATGGTTTTTTCCACAAGGAGGTGCCCAACCACTTCCCTAGCTGGATCGAGCGTGTGCGAGCCGGGAAGCGCCGCGGCAGCGTCACGCACGCGGTGGCAGCTGACGCCGACACGCTTGTCTATCTCGCCGACCAGGCCTGCATCACGCCGCATGTTTGGCTCAGCCGGGCTCCTGACCTCGATCATCCCGACAGGCTGGTATTCGACCTTGACCCGCCGGGCCGCGCATTCGCCGAAGTCCGCCGCACGGCACGCCGGCTCGGCGAGCTTCTGGAGACGCTCGGGCTGGCGCCTTTCGCCATGACCACCGGATCCCGGGGCTTGCACGTCTGGGTCCCGCTCCGGCCACGGCCGAGCTTCGACGATGTCCGCACGTTCGCCCGGGGAGTGGCCGAAGTGCTGGTACGCCGCTACCCCCAAGCGCTGACGCTCGAGGCACGCAAGCAGAAGCGGGGCAGCCGCATCTTGATCGACGTGATGCGGAATGGCTGGGCGCAGACGGCGGTACCGCCGTACGCGGTTAGGCCGCGGTCCATGGCCCCGGTGGCGACGCCGTTGCGCTGGCGGGAGCTGTCCGACTCTCGCCTGCAGCCCGACAAGTACACGATCCGCAACATCCGCGCGCGCCTGGCCAGAGGGGGAGACCCCTGGAGCGGAATGGCTCGCCGGGCTCGGGATCTGGATCGGCCGCGTCGCAAGCTAGAGCGCCTGTTGCGCGATGGCTGACGCGGGCCCGCGCCCGTAGGCGCGCTCCGCAGTGGCTCCCGCCGGCCTCACTCGTCGACTTTGTCGCGCTTCGGCCCCTCCCAGGCCTCCACTTCCGGATCCTGGGACGGGTGCGGCTCGCTTGTGCTCTCGCTGCCTGTCGGCGGATGCGGGTCCTGCGGGTCGCTACCGACGTCTCGAGGGTCTGGGCGCTTGTCGTAAGGATCAGGCCACTCGGTCGGGTCGGGCTCCTCGACCGGGTTGTTCAGGGCATGGTGGGGCGAAGGATCTTGCGAGCGATCGCCGGGGTTTGCGTCGGTCATCTCGCAAACGATCCTTGCCCTCTGCGGCAGCGGTCAAACGCCGAGCGTCAAGTCTTCGGGAGTACGTGAGCGTGGCTCCTGGACCAGAGAAGTCGGTAGGCTCCGAACACAGTGGAGAGCACCTTTCGGGTAGACGTCCGAAGTGAGGACGAAACCGCCCTGGTCGTTGTCAGCGGGGAGCTTGACTTGGCCTCTGGCCCGGAGCTGGAGCACGAGCTGACGCGCGCACTGGCGTCGCCCATGCGCGTGTTGATAGTCGATCTGCGCGGACTCGAGTTCATCGACTCGACAGGGATCAGCATCCTGATCAAGGCCCACCAGCGTGCCCAGGCCGACGGCCGGCGCTTCGCCGTGGTCAAAGGCCCCAGCCAGGTCCAGCGCCTGCTCGGACTGACTGGGCTCGAAGAGCGCTTGACGCTTGTCAACTCCCCGGACGAGCTGCTCCCCGTGGCGGAGGAATAGCTGCCGTTGCCATCCGACCGGGCAATCGAGCGCACAAACAGGAACGTCGGCGCCCCGATCGCGGGTGTGCGATTGCTACGCAACCCCAGCGCGGCGGTTTCGCTGCGCGAAGCCGGGGGTAGCCGCCCCGCAACCCAAAGAAAGGGGAGGAGATGGTTCCTCTAATCATCCTGCTGCTCATCATCGCGATCTTCGGCGGGTTGGGTTTTGCGATCCACGTGCTGTGGTTCGTGCTGATCGCGGCCGTGATCCTGTGGTTGCTGGGCTTCTTGGTCGGCGGCGTCGAGGCAGGCGTTGGCCGTCGCCGGTGGTACGGCCGCTGGTGAGCAGCACCGCTATTGCCTGGCCGTGCGGGCGGTCAGGCGAACAGCGTCAGCCGTCAGTCCTTGAGCCGCTCCAAGGCCTTCAAGTACGCCTCGCTGTAGGTCGGAAACTGGGCAACGGTGTCTTTGAGCACGGCCACCGGCAGTTGCGCCTTGATAGCTAGCGCTGCGTAGTGAATCCATTCACTGGCCAAAGGGCCGACCGCCCAGGCGCCAACCAGCGTTGAGCGGTGCCGGTCGGCGATCACCATCAACTCTCCGCGAGGCTCGGTTTCGTATGTCCAGGGCCGAGCGATCGCTTCGGCCAGCTTGACGTGTGCTGTTGACACCTCAATTCCGCTCTGCTTGGCCTGCGCCCGGGTCATGCCGACCGAGGCCACTTCGGGATCGCAGAAGACCACTCTGGGAATCGCGCTGTAGTCCGCCCGCACGCTCTCGCCGACGATGTCAGCGCAGGCCACGCGTCCCTGGTACATGGCCACGTGGGTGAACTGAGCCACTCCGGTCACGTCCCCGATAGCCCAAACATCATCGGCTGCGCGGCAGCGCTCGTCGACCTCGATGCCCCGGGGCCCAGGCTCGATGCCGATCCGCTCCAGCCCCAGCGACGAGACTCGCGGCTTGCGACCGACGGCCACGATCAGCTCGCGCGCGCTCGCCTCTCGCTGCCCGAAGCGGACGCTCCGCATCCCGCCGTCAACGCTCACCGCGTCCGCCTTGGCGCCGAGATGAAGCTCAACGCCGTCCGCGGACAGCGACTCCGCCACCAACTCTGAGACCCGCGGGTCCTCTCGCTCCAGCAGCCGCTCGCCGGCTTCGATCAGCGTGACCGACGCGCCGAAACGGCGCAGCATCTGGGCCAGCTCGATCCCGACCGGACCCCCTCCCAAGATCACCGCGCTGTCCGGGACCGCTTTGAGCGTCGTCGCTTCGCGGTTGGTCCAATAGCCAGCCTGCTCGAGACCGTCGATCGGTGGTATGGCGGGCTCGGTGCCGGTGGCGATCACGATTCGCTCGCCTTCCAGCCGCTGGCCATCGACGTCCACCTGTCCTGGCCCCGACAACGAGGCTTCGCCACGGACGACCGTGACGCCCTGGCGTTCGTACTCCTCCACCTGGCCGGTGTCGTTGAGGTTGCGGATCATCGAGTCTCTGTACCGGCTGATCTCCGCGAACTGCTGATCCGGGGTGGCCACGCCGGCCGCGCGCGTCGCCTCACTTCCGACCTCGCCGGGGCGGAGCAGCGTCTTCGACGGGATGCAGGCGTAGTACGCGCATTCGCCTCCGACCAGCTCCTGCTCGACGAGTGCCGTGCGAAGACCCCGGTCCGCAAGCCGGGAAGCTACGGTCTCGCCGGCGGGACCAGCCCCGATCACGATCAGCTCGAAGCGCTCGGAGGCGTTCATTCAGCCGAACAGCGGTAGCCGTCGGCGGCGTGCGAGCGTATCCATGCCCGTCTGAATGGCGGCGCACACCTCGTCGTAAGCGCGATCGACGTACTGCTTGTCCTCGGCGCGCTCCGGATCGTGGTCGAGCTCGATGGGCTCTTGGAAGGCGGTTCTGATCTTTGTCGGCAACGGCACCTCGGGCAGCACCGCGGGCGAGATTCCCCACGGGACCTGCAGCGCGATCGGAAACATCTTGAGCCTCGCGATGCGATCGAGCTGCAGGGCTTTGGCCAGGCGCCGCCCGGAGGCCAGGACCGGCATCGCGTCGGGACCTCCGACGGTGGCGATTGGAACGATCGGCACTCCGGCTGCGATCGCCAGCCGCACGAATCCCTTGCGACCGGCGAGCACCGCATCGTCGCGCTTGACCCACGGCCGCATCGAGTCCCGCTCACCGCCTGGCCACAGTGCCACGTCGTGTCCTCCTTCGAGTGCCGCCGTGATGCTTTCGGACCTGGCCGGCAGGACCCCCATCTTGCGGAAGTACGTGCCAAGCACCGGCAGCCCCATCAGAAGGTCGTGCGCCGTTCCGTGCAGCGGGCGCTCGCGGCCGAAGTGACGCCACCACTGCAAACCAACTGTCCATGCGTCCCACACGATCGGGCCACCTGAGTGGATTCCGATCAACAGCGCCGGCGCCTCGGGAATCCTCTCCCAGCCCTCCACCTGCATTCGGAACCAGTAGTCCATCAGCGGATTCCAGAGGTACTTCTGGAGTTCCATCAAATCCCAATTGGGCTCATCAAGCGACCATTGGGACGCGCGTTCGGAGATCCAGCTCCCCTCGCTCATGCCGCTGCGGCTACCCCGCTGGGCTGATTACAACCATCCATGCCGGGGCGGCCACCCTCTATCGCAGCGGCGTCTGATCGAGCTGCGCGCACAGCTCGGCGACCGACTCGAACACCTGGAGCGCGCCCGACTCCGTCAGCTCGTCGGCTCCGAAGCCCCCCGTCCGGACCGCCAGCGTCGAGACCTCGGCGGCCTCGGCGGCGCGCACGTCCCACGGCGTGTCCCCGATCATCACAGCCTCACGATCATCGCGGCCGCCAGCCGATTCCAGCGCGGCGTTGACCAGATCGGGCTGCGGTTTGGTGGCATCCACCTCCTCCGAGGTGGTCCAGGCGTCGGCAACCTCGCGGGCATCGAGCAGATCCAGGTAGTGGTCGACCTCGCCGCCCTTGGCCGAGCTCGCGAGGATGACCGTGTGGCCCCGGTCCTTGAGCTCAACGATCAGCTCGCGGGAGCGGTCCATCGTCTCCACCTCGCCGATCAGCTCGCCGTAGCGCTCGGTCTCCGCGGAGCGGATGTCGTCGCCCAGTCGCTCCTCGGTCTCTTCGTCCGTCAGCGCAGCCACGAGCTGGTCGCCGCCCATCCCGATATGGCGGTGGATCCGCCAGATCGGCAGCACTATCTGGTGCGCCCGGAACGCCCGATACCAGGCGATCGCGTGCTGATAGTTGGTGTCGACGAGCGTTCCGTCTATGTCCAGGATCGCGATCGTCCCGTTCGACGTGTCGGTCACGTCAGCCCTTCTGCCTGGTACTCGCGCAAATAGCCCTCGAACAGCCGCCTGTGGCCCTCTTCGTCGCGGAGGATCGTGATGACCATGTCCTGGGTGACGGGATCGACGCCCTCCGTCGCTTCGATAATCGCGTTGTAGTGATCGATCGCGGCGGACTCGGCCTCGATCACGCCCTTGATCACGTGCACGACGTCGGTCTGGTGCTCTGGCGGCTGCAGAAACGACTGCGCCGCCTGGAAATCCATCGAGCCAGGAACCACGCCGTATAGCTCCTTGATCCGTTGCCCGAACTGCTTTGCGTGGCCGAGCTCCGCCTCGACGTCGCCGGCCAGAGACTCGATGATCTCCTGGGCGCGGACGCCGTCGGGGTTGGTCGAGCCGGCGATATAGCTCATCACGGTCTCGACCTCCATCCAGTAGGCCTTGGTGAGCATCTGCAGGATCTGCTCGCGCTGCTCTGAACGCTCGGGAGACAGAATCCCGCGAGAGCTGCTTGACACGGACATCGGGGCCTCCTTGTGCTGCGGGTTTGAAGTCAGGACGCGGCGGTGACCTAAGCCCGGTTGTCGTCGCTTTCGCTCGAGCGTTCGTCGTCGGCTTCCGCGTCCTCGGCCGCGCGGGCGTCGTCTGCTTGTAGCGGAGCGTCTTCGATCGCCCGGCCGGCGGCGTGCTGGTCGCCATGCGAGGAGTGCTCGATCAGCTCCTGCTCGGCCTGCTCGAACCCTTCTGCCTCGCCCTGACCGGCCTCCACTAGTGGCCGCCGGGCGGCATCGAACTCTTCCTGTCCTCCGGGTTCGGAGCTGGGATCGCCACCAATGCGAGCGGCCTCGGCAGCCGCGCGCTCAGCTTCGTCTTGGGCTGGGTCAGATGTCGACATGGTCTGCAAGCTACCCCACGGCGGCGGCAGATAACTGATGACTCCGGCGCTGGACGGTCAGTCGCGCTGCTGGAGGCTCAGTCGCGCTGGTGGACGTGCACGCGCGTCAGCGTGCCATCGGGAAGCGAGCGGATCTGAATCAGGTCGCACAGCTGGTTGGCGAGCCACAGCCCTCGGCCGTCGACCTCATGGGCCTCAGGGCGCGAGCGCCCCGCCAACGGCTGGCGGAATTGTCCGCGGTCCCGCACGTCGCAGATCAGCACCTCGTCCTCGTGCCACAGCCGCGCCGCGCCTCCGCCGCCGCCGTAGAGCACGCTGTTCGTGGCCACCTCGTTGACGGCCGTTACGAAGCCCTCCAGGGTCACGCCGCCGAAACCCGCGTCGCCCCCCCGACTGAGGATGAATGCCCGCAGCTCGAACAGCGTTACGGCGGCGAAAGAAATCTCCGGGGCGGCGGCGGGCGGATCGGATAGAGGATCGTCGAACGGAGCGGCAAACGCCTGGATGCCCGCATACGTCTGGCTCTCGATCTCGGCTGAGTCCTCGACCAGGTGGGGGTGACTGCGCGCCGCCTCTTCGATCACCTCCGGCGCCAGCGCTTCGATGTCATAGGGGCACAGCAGCTGAAAGCCGCCCGCGTCGGCGAGGGCGATGTTGACCAGCGATTCGTGCCGCTGGTTCTCCACGAGCTCGGCTGCGCTCAGCCCCGCCGAGACCGGCTCCCCGATTCCCCGCAGGCTCGCCCCGCGATCGGCGTGCTCGGCCACAAACTGGCGCCAAGCGGGGATGATCCGAGCCGGGTTCGCACCGACCTCGGTCATGTCGGCGAATAACACCCCATCGCCGTCGCCATTCAGCGCCTGACGCAGCATGTCGATCTTCGCGGGGGCGACCATCACCACCGTCGGCTCGTCCGTCTCCAGCCCTTCGCGGATGAACGACAGGCTGCCATCGATAAACCCCTGCCCTCCGCGGTAAATCAGGGCTTTATGGCGAAACTCGGGTTTCGCCTCCTGTCGTGGCTCGCGCTCCGCCATGTTTCATTCCAACGGCTACCTTGCGGCGAGCGTCGGCAAACAGCCGATACGCCCGTTTTTGGCGCCACGGGCGGGACGGGCGCGCCACGGGTGCGGGACGGGGCCTGCCGCGGGTGCGGGACGGGGCCTCCCACGGCGCCCCGGGGCGTGCCGGGAAGGATCGGCTCTCCTGCGGGCGAACAGCACCGACATGACCGAACCGTCGCCCCCTGCGCGGATCGGGAGGCGCGTCGTCGCCTGGTCGCTGGGCTGGCTCTTCGCGGCTGCCTTCTACCTGCTGCTGATCGACATAACGGATTTGCCCGAACTGATCGTCGGGGCGGGCGCGGCGGTGCTCGCTGCAAGCGGACTCGAGCTGGCACGCGAGCAGGGGGTAATCGGCGAGAGCATCCGCCTCGGCTGGCTGCTGCGGGTGCGCCGGGCTCTGGTCAAAGTGCCGATCGACATCGTCGTCGTCTCCATGGCTGCGCTGCGGGCGATCGTCGATCGCGGTGGCGTGCGAGGAGGCTTCCGATCGGTGCCGTTCGCCTGCGGGCAGGAGCAGGAGCTCGAGACGGGCCGCCGGGCACTGGCGGAAGCGATCGGCTCGCTGGCGCCCAATACGTTCGTCGTGGGTATCGACACCGAGCGCGAGCTGATTCTGGCCCATCAGCTTCGACCGACCTCCGACCGGCAAGCGATCGACGTGCTGGAGCTGGGATGAACGAATGGGAGATCGCGGCCACGGTGTTGGCCTTCGCGCTGATTCCGTGCCTGCTGGTCTGCCTGTTTGCGGCTCCGCCGGATGGGCTTTTGGCGCTCGAGATCGCCGGTGTGCTGGCGAGCACGATTCTGGTGCTGCTCTCCGAGGGCTTTCACCGACAGCCATTCATCGACCTTGCGGTCGTGCTGGCGCCGATGACGCTGATCGGCTCGCTGACGTTCGCCCGGCTGATGGAGCATCGCCTGTGAACTGGCGCATCACGGTGGCGACGGTGCTGTTGGTGGGCGGGGTGGGCATCGAGGTGCTGGCCGTGGTGGGGCTGTGCGCGATGCGCGACACCTATGACCGCCTGCATTACGTAGGTCTCGTCTCCTATGGCGCGGTGCTGATCGCGGTGGCGGTGGTGTTCCGCGAGTCGTTCTCGCTGATCGGCGACAAGGCGCTGCTGGTGGGCGCTGTGCTGGTGCTCACCGGTCCGGTGCTGGCGCACACCACGATCCGAAGTTTGCTGACGCGTGAACTGGGCGACTGGCGGCGTGCCATCGAGCAACCCGAAGAGGACGGGCGCCGGTGATCGTGCTTCAAATTGCTGCCCTGGCCGCGGTGGCGATCGGCGGCGGCGCGCTCGTGCTCGCGTCCGACCCGCTGCGCCAAGTGCTGGTCCTGGGGATATACGGCCTCTCGTTGACGGTCCTGTTCTTCGCCTTCCAGGACCCTGACGTGGCGCTGTCCGAGGCCGTTGTGTCGACAGTCGGCCTTCCGGTGATGGTCCTGCTGGCTTTGCGCAAGGTGCGCGAGCAAGACAGCAGTGCGAGGAAGGAAACCGAGCGATGAGTCCGCGGGTCAGGCTCTGGTTTTTCGCACTGGGCGGAGCCGGACTGGCCGCGGTGCTGGTCATCGGCTTCACCGGACTGCCCGACTTCGGTAACTACCACGGCGTCTACGGCCAGGTGATCGACGGCGTCGGCGTCACGCTGCGCCACGCCACCGACCTAATCACGGCGCTCAACTTCGACATCCGCGGCTTCGACACGCTGGGCGAGGAATTCATCCTGTTCGCGTCTGTGCTGGGAGTGGTGCTGATCCTGCGCGAGCTGCGCGGGGAGCACGCACAGCCGTACGAGGAGGAAGCAGAGGAGCATCAGTTCGTGGGCGCCAGCGAAGCCCTGCGGTCGCTGGCGTTGCTCTTGATCCCGGTCGTGATCGCGCTCGGGATCTATATCGTCGTCCATGGTCAGCTCACCCCGGGCGGCGGCTTCCAAGGCGGAGTGATCCTGGCCGCCGGTCCGCTTCCGATCTTCATCGCCGGGCGCTATATGAGGATGAAGGCGATCGCCCCCCAGCGCCTGATCGAGCTCGGCGACAGCTTGGGCGCAGTTGGCTACGCGCTGATCGGTCTGAGCGGCCTGGTGTTCGCCGGCGTGTTCTTCAAGAACTGGATCCCGTTTGGTATTCCCGGGCACCTGCTCTCCGCAGGGCAGATGGACATCGCCAGCGTGTTCGTCGGCCTCGAGGTGAGCGGCGCGTTCCTGATCGCCTGGTCGGAGTTCTTGGACCAGGCGATCCTCGTCAGAGGAGGAACGTGAGCTTTCTTCCCTTCGCAGTGGCCGCCTGGCTGTTCGTCGTCGGCCTCTACGGCGTTGTCTCTAGCGACAACTTGGTGCGGACGATCATCTCGCTGAGCGTCGTGCAGTCCTCGACATATCTCGTGCTGCTCGGAGTCGGCTACGTCAACGGTGGACAAGGCGCGATCTTCGCCGACATCCCGCAAGTCTCCAAGGCCGTCGATCCGGTGGTCCAGGTCCTGGTCCTGACGGACATCGTGATCGAGGCCACGGTCACCGGGCTCTTGCTGGCGCTCGCGGTCCAGGCGCACAAGCGCTTCGGCAGCCTCGACCCGCACGACCTGCGGGCGCTCCAAGACTGATGTCGATCACAGCCCTGCCGGTGTTCGTGCCCCTGTTCGCCGCCGCGCTGCTGGTGGCCATCAAGCACTGGACGCCGCGGATCTTGAACGATCTGCTGGCCACCGGGGTGGGCGCGGCAGTAGTCACGCTCTGCGCACTGCTGCTCGCGCACACCGCCCACGGCCATCCGTTCGCCTACTGGATGGGCGGCTGGCGGCCGAGTCACATGGTGGCGATCGGCATCGCGTTCTCAGTCGATCCGATTGGGGCGGGTATGGCCACGCTGTCGGCGGTCTTGGTCACCGCCGCGCTGATCTACTCCTGGGGCTATTTCAAGGACGCCGAGGGGACCTTTCAGGCACTGATGCTGGTCTTCATGGCGGCGATGGCGGGCTTCTGCCTGACCGGCGACCTATTCAACCTCGCGGTGTTCTTCGAGTTGATGGGTGCCTGCGCTTACGCGCTCACCGCCCACAAGAACGAGGAGCAGGGACCACTTCAGGGGGCGATCAACTTCGCCATCTCGAACAGCGTGGGGGCTTACGCGATCTTCGTCGGGATCGCCATGCTCTATGCCCGGACCGGCGCACTCAACATGGCACAGATCGGGGCGGCGCTTAACGGCCACCACGCCGATCCGCTGGTGCTCGTGGCGATGACTCTGCTGTTCGCCGGGTTCCTCACCAAAGCGGCCGCCGTGCCGCTGCACTTCTGGCTGGCCGATGCCCATGCCGTCGCGCCTGCACCCGTATGCGTCCTGTTCTCCGGCGTGATGGTCGAGCTCGGGATCTATGCCGTGGCCCGGATCTACTGGACGATCTTCGCTGGCCCCCTGGGGCCTCACGCCGAGGAGCTCCGAGCGATCCTGATCGCGTTCGGGACGCTGACGGCGCTGTGGGGGGCCGTGATGTGCTTCGCGCAGCGCCACCTGAAGCGGTTGCTGGCTTTCTCCACGATCAGTCACGTGGGGATGTTCGTGTGCGGACTCGGTCTGCTCAGCGCCAAGGCGCTGGCGGGTGTCGCCGTCTACGTCATCGGCCACGGGCTGACCAAGGCGGCGCTGTTCATGCTCGTAGGCGTACTCCTGCACCGGTTCGGGACGATCGACGAGTACGACCTGCACTCCCGGGGCCGCGAGCTACCGATCATCGGCGTTCTGTTCGCGATCGGAGGGCTGCTGCTGTCGGCTGTGCCCGTCGTGACGCTCTTTTTCGGCAAGTCGCTACTGGACGGCGCCGCGTTGGACGGCGGCTATCCCTGGCTGCCCTCCATCTTCGTCGTCTCCTCTGTGTTCACGGGCGGCGCGGTGCTGCGGGTGACCGGGCGTGTGTTCTTCGGCTGGGGAGCGGCTGAGCGTCGCGAGGAGCCGCAGGCCCGCCAGGCTCGCGAAGAGGAAGACGAGGAGACGGCTCCCAGGGAGCGGACGCCGGTGGCGATGTGGCTGATGCCCGCGCTGCTGCTTTCCTGCGCCCTGCTCGTCGGGCTGATCCCGGGCGCCGTGCCGGGGATCGAGCGCGCGGCCGCCCACTTTGCCGACCATGTCTCCTACATCCGCTGGGTGCTGCACGGTGGAGTACCGCATTTCCTCCGGGCTGCGACCTCTCACGTGGAGCCTTACGACTATCTATACGGAGCGCTCGCGGCAGTTGGGGCGGCGGCTCTGGCCGCGCTGGCGCTGTTCGGTGGCCCTTTGCGACGGCGGCTCCCCGAAGCGCTGCTGCGCCCGCCGCTTCGGGCGCTGATCGCGCTGCGCAGACTGCACACCGGTCATATCGGCGACTACATCGCCTGGTGGACCGCCGGCACCGCCGTGCTCGGGGGCGCCTCCCTGGTCCTACTGCGATGAGCGGTGTCCGTCCCAGCGGCTTGTGCGGCGCGGCGGCGGCAGCGGCGGCTTCGCTCCTGGTCGGAGCCTGTGGCCCTACTCCGCCGCAGGCTCCGTTTGCCTACGCCAAGAAGCTCGACTCGGCGACCAGCGGCATCTCCACCGCCTGCGGCGAGGCCTATCAGGTCACGGCTTTCCCCGCCGAGCACCATGCCGAGAAGATCACGCTCGAGGTCACCGCCACCTCGTCGGCCCGCAAGCTGGCAGGGGTGTTCGCTCGCGACCCGGCGTGGATATATCAGGGCGAGACGATCCGCCAGATCGTCCACGACAGCGTCACGATGCTTGGCTCATGCGGGCTGGACGACGCGAAGGCAGCGCTGGTGCGGGCGACGCACGGCCGCTAGCGGCCCGCCGGGCCGCCGGATCCACTCGACGCCCGCTCTCAGTCCTCCTTGCGCTCGGCCTTGGCGCGCTCGGCCGCGGCCTCTAGACGCTTGGCCTCGTCCGCTTCTGTCAGGGCCTCCTGCCCCTCCGCCAGCGCCTCATCCTTCGTCTTCAGAGCATCCAGTCGCTCCTCGCGCGCCTCCTCCTCGACCTGTTGCTGGGCGACAGCGGCCGCCTTGTCGCTGGCCTGTCGACGCTTCTCCTCGGACTGCTGCGCGCGCTCCTCGGTCTCCCGGCGCCGCTTGGCCGTCTGACGCCGGCGCTCCGCCGCATGGGTGTCGGCCTGCCGCCGGCGCCGCTCGCTCTGCTCGCGTCGCTGCTCGAGCCGCTCGTCCGAGTGCTCGCTCACGTCCGCGGCGCGGCTGCGGAGCTTGGCGGCGCGCTTGCGCTCATCGGCGGCCTTCCGTCGCCGCTGAGCGTCCTCCTTGAGGGTGGCGTCGCCCAGCAGCGTGCCGGCCACCGCGCGGACGGTGGCATCGGTGCGGTCCAGCGTCTGCAGGGCGGAGGCGCCCACGCCTCGCTCCCGGCCTGGCAGCGCCCGGATCGCGGCGTCGAACGGCAACCGGGTCAGCCGGATCGAGGTGCTCAGAGCTGTCCGGGGAACAGTGCGGATGTTCATCGTTTCTCCTGTGGGTCTAGGTCTTCGGCGCGCCGCTCGGCCTCCGTGGCCTCGCGCTCCAGCTCGATTGCCTCCCTGGCAGCATCGACGCGCCGCTCCTCGGCCTGACGCTCCTGGGAATCGGCAGCCGAGTGCAGGCGCTCCCTGTCCTCTTGTGCCTGCCCGCGCTCAGCTTCGGCGTGCTCCTCAGCGCGCTGCTCGCTAGTGCGGCGCTCTTGGTCGATCCGCTCTTCGCGCTGCTGACGCGCCACCTCGTTCTCCAGCCGGCGGCGCTCGGCGTCGGCCTGCGCCTGGCGTTCGCTCACCTCGGCCTCCGCGGCGCTGCGCTGGGCGTCCGCCGCCTGCTCCTGCGCCTCGCGGTGAGTCTCTGCCTGCGCCTGCTGCAGTCGGCCCTCGCGCGCCAGGTCCGGGCGCTCGGCCGCGTCGCCGAGCTTTTCTTTGAGCTTGCCGATCGCCTGGCCGGCGAGGCCGCCCACCGTCCTTTCACGGTTGCTTGAGTCACTCACTTTGACGCTCCTGGGTCGGGTCGGACCGCAGGGCTACCCGGCGTCTGCGGGCTCGACACAGACGCTGCCCACCGGACCTCTGGCCATCGCACCGGGGATCGGCGCGGAGGAGGCTTGACCGGTTTCGCTGCCGGGTAGCTGCTCATGCGATGGCCAAACGAGGGGAAGTGGTGGTGATCACCGGCGCGTCAGGCGGCGTCGGTCGGGCAACGGCGCGCAGGTTCGGCGCTGAAGGCGCGCGCGTCGCGCTGCTGGCCCGCGGCATACGCGGCCTGGAGGCGGCCGCCAGCGAGGTCGAACAGGAGGGCGGCGAGGCGCTGGTGCTGCCGGTCGACGTCGCCGAGAACGACCAGGTGGAGGCTGCGGCCGCATCGGTCGAGGACGCGTTCGGCGACATCGATGTCTGGGTCAACAACGCGATGGTCACCGTCTACGCGGAGTTCAAGGACATCGAGCCCGACGAGTTCATCCGAGCTACCAACGTCAGCTACCTGGGGATGGTGTGGGGCACGCGGGCTGCCCTGAAGCGCATGGTGCCGCGCGACAAGGGCTCGATCGTCCAGGTGTGCTCGGCGATGTCCTACCGGGGTATCCCACTTCAGTCGCCGTACTGCGGGGCCAAACACGCCTGCAAGGGGTTCACCGAGAGCATCATCACCGAGCTGCTGCACCACAAATCCAAGGTCCGGATATCGATGATCCAGCTTCCTGGGCTCAACACCACCCAGTTCACGTGGGGACGGACCAAGCTGCCCAAGCAGACGATGCCCGTGCCGCCGATCTATCAGCCGGAGATCGCCGCCGACGCCGTTCACCACGCCGCTCATCACAAGCGCCGTCAGGTGTACGTGGGCATCCCCACCGTGCTGAACATCATCGGCGAGCGCCTGGCGCCGTGGCTGCTCGACCACTACCTGGCGCGCACCGCCTTCGACTCCCAGATGACCGATCACGATCTCGACCAGACGGCTCACGACAACCTGTTCGAGGCGGTCGACGAGGACCGTGGGGCCCACGGCCAGTTCGACGAGTTGGCGCACCGCATCAGCCCTCAATACGAGCTCGCCAAACGCCGCGGGCTAGCACTGGCGGGGCTGGGAGCAGCCGGCGCCGGCGTGGGGGCCGCCCTGTGGAACGGACGTGGATGACCGAATGAACGAGCGAAGGAGCGCCGCGTGGACCTCAGCAACTTTAGAGCAGCAGCTGATCAAGTATCTGACGGACGTCCACTCGATCGAGCGCCAAGCGCTGGCGCAGATGAAGACCGCGCCGAAGATCGTGGGGGACGAGCAGATCGCGGGGATCTTCAGCAGGCACGAGACCGAGACCGAGGAGCACGAGCGGCTGGTGGCCGGCCGGCTCGCGGCGCATGAGGCCAAGCCCTCGCTGGTCAAGGATCTCGCCGGGACGCTGACCGGCAAGGGATTCGGGGCGTTCGCCGCCGCCCAGCCCGACACCCCCGGCAAGCTGGTGGTGCACGCGTTCTCCTACGAGCACATGGAAGAAGCGGCCTATGACCTTCTGGCTAGGGCGGCCGAGCTCGTCGGCGACACGGAAACCGTCGCTACGGCACGAGCGATCGAGCAGCAGGAGCAGGCAATGGCGGAGCGAGTCGCGGGCTGCTTCGATCTGGCCGTCGATGCGGCATTACGTGAAGTGGCTTCCGAGGACCTCGGAAAGCAGCTCGGCAAGTACTTGGCCGACGCGCACGCGATCGAAGGACAGGCGCTGGCGTTGCTGCAAAAAGGGGAGAGCCTCGCCGGCTCGACTGAGCTCACGATCGCCTACTCGGATCACCGCCGCGAGACCGAGGAGCATGAGCGCCTTCTCGCTGAGCGGCTCGAAGCTCACGACGACGCCCCATCGACGATCAAGGATGCGGCGCTGCGGCTGGGAGCGCTGAACTGGGGAGCGTTCTTCCAGGCGCAGCCCGACACGCCGGCCAAGCTGGCGGCGTTTGCGTACGCCTTCGAGCACCTGGAGATCGGCGCTTACGAGCTTTTGCGGCGCGTCGCGGCGAAAGCGGCCGATGCCACTACCGATCAGGTCGCACAGCAGATTCTGGCCCAGGAGCGCCAGGCGGCCCAGCGCATCCGCTCGCTGTTCGGCGAAGCGCTCGAGGCCGGCCTGGCCGCGCAGGGCGTGGCCGCTCGCTAGTTCTCAGCATCAATCACTCAGGAGGCACTGATGAAAGCCGTCACATTTCACGGCAAGCGCGACGTACGCGTCGATGAGGTCCCGGACCCCACGATCGAGCAACCGACGGACGCGATCGTGCGTGTCACCTCGACTGGCATCTGCGGCTCCGATCTGCATCTCTACGAGGTGATGGGAGCGTTCATGGACGAAGGCGATGTCCTGGGCCACGAGCCGATGGGGATCGTCGAAGAGGTCGGTCCCGAGGTGCAGCACATCAAGCCCGGCGATCGGGTGGTGATCCCGTTCAACATCTCCTGCGGGCACTGCTACATGTGCGAGCAGCAGCTTTACTCGCAGTGTGAGACCACCCAGGTCCGCGATCAGGGCAAGGGTGCCGCGTTGCTCGGCTACACCAAGCTCTACGGGCAGGTCCCGGGCGGCCAAGCCGAGCTGCTCCGCGTCCCCCAGGCGCAATTCGGGCCGATCAAGGTTCCCGAGGGGCCTCCCGACGAGCGTTTCCTATACCTCTCCGACGTGCTGCCCACGGCATGGCAGGCCGTGGCCTACGCGGCGATCCCCGACAGCGGGACAGTGGCCGTGTTCGGGCTGGGGCCGATCGGACAGATGTGCTGTCGCATCGCCGCCCACCATGGCGCCTCACAGGTGTTCGGCATCGATCTGGTCGACGAGCGGCTCGAGCTGGCTCGGCGCTACGGCGTGGAGGCGATCGACACCCGCCAGCACGACGACATCGGCGAGGCCCTCAGGGAGCAGACGGCTGGGCGGGGGCCGGACTCGGTGATCGACGCCGTGGGCATGGAAGCGCACGGCGCTCCGTTCGGCAGGTTGGCCCACCAGCTGGCGGGCCTGCTGCCCGACGCCGTCACACAGAAGATGATGGACAAAGCCGGGATCGACCGGTTGAGCGTGCTGTACGCCGCAATCGACGCGGTGCGCCGCGGAGGCACGATCTCGCTGAGCGGCGTATACGGCGGAACGGCCGATCCGCTTCCGATGATGGACCTGTTCGACAAGCAGATTCAGCTGCGGATGGGGCAGGCGAACGTCAAGCGGTGGGTGGATGAGATCTTGCCGCTGCTATCAGACGGCGACCCGCTGGCGGTCGATGACCTGGCCTCCCATCGCCTGCCGCTCGAGGAGGCCCCGCACGCCTATGAGATCTTCCAGCGCAAGGAGGACGGCGCGATCAAGGTCGTGCTCAAGCCCTGAGAGCCTGTCCACGAGCGATCACCGACGCACGCCCCTGAATACCAAGATCTCCTCGACCTCGGCGGTCGGCAGCAGGCCACGTGCGCGCAGCATCTCTGCCCTGGCGCTGAGCAATTTTCCGAGCGCCCCTCTGTGTCGTCCGGGGACGCTCACCTCGAGCCCGGCCGTCCGCAGCGCCTCGGTGGTCTCGGTCTCCCCGCACAGCGAGGAGTGCACGAGCAGCAGGACACCGCCCGGTGCCAGGCGACCCGGCGCCGCGTCGCAGACGCGGTCTAGGTAGGCGCGGCCGTCGGAGCCGGCTTCCCACGCCCGCGCCAGACCTCGCTTCGGCAGCTGGTCGTCCGCGCTCGGCACGTACGGCGGGTTGCAGACGATGAACTGAAACTGGCGTCCGGCCACCGGCGCGAGCAGGTCTCCTTGCAGAGCGTCGACGCGGACCCCGTTCAGCAGGCCATTCACTCGCGAGGCGATGACCGCGCGGCGTGAGATGTCGATCGCCGTCACGCTCCGGGCACCCATCAGTCCAGCGGCGATGCCGAGAATGCCGCTCCCGGCGCATAGGTCGAGCACGTGCGCGCCGCACAGCCCGGGCTCGCGACGGAGCTGCTCGATCAGCATGTAGCTGTCGCTGGGCGGTTTGAATACGCCAGGAAATGGCAACCGTCTCATCGCGCTGCGGGAGCTTTCCTCGCCGTGGCCGGGACAAACTTTGACCACCCCGCCTTCAGCCTGGCCTCCCTCGGCGACCGCGCTAAGAGAGATCTTCGACGCGCCTGCGCCCTATGCCGTGGGGCTTGAAGACGAGGTCATGCTCCTCGATCCCGAGAGCTACGAGCTCGTTGGGCGGGCGACCGAGGTCCTGTCGTTGCTGCATGGCGATCGACGCTTCAAGCTCGAGCTGCCCGCCTCTCAGATCGAGATAGTGACGCGGGCCGCGGCCACCGCCGGCGAGGCGATCGCCGAGTTGAGGGAGGCGCGAATGCTGCTCGCGAAGTGCACGGAAGGGCTGGTGCGGCTCGCCGCTGCCGGCGTGCACCCAACCAGTCCCGGGCGGGGTGAGCTCAACAGCCTCGAGCGCTACGAGCGAACGGTGAAGGAGTACGGCGTCCGAGCGAACCGGCAGCTCGTTTGCGCGCTGCAGGTACATGTATCGGTGGGAGACGCCGACCGAGCGCTTGCGCTGTATAACGCGGCGCGCTCCTACTTGCCGCTGCTGGCTGCATTGGCTGCGAACGCTCCGTTCTATGAAGGCCAGGACACTGGTCTTGCGTCGGTGCGGCCGATGCTCGCGGAGCTGCTACCGCGCCAGGGGGTCCCGCCGGCGCTCTCGAGCTGGGAGGCGTACGCGGAGGCGTTGCGCTGGGGCGCCGTGAGCGACGCATTCGCAGATGGACGCTCCTGGTGGTGGGAGCTCCGCCCGCATCCCTCGTTCGGCACACTCGAGTTTCGGGTTCCCGACGGCCAGAGCAGCGCCGCCGATGCCGCCGCGATCGCCGCGGTCGTGCAGGGGCTGGTGGCCTGGCTCGGGAAGCGCCACGACTCCGGCGAGCGACTGGCGGTCCACGCCGGCTGGCGGATCGCCGAGAACCGCTGGTCTGCGTGTCGCGACGGCGTGCAGGGAACGATGGCCGATCTGGAGTCTGGGCGGCACGCCGTCACCCGCGAGCAGCTCGGCGCGCTGCTGTCAGCGATCGAGCCTCAGCTCCAGCGCCTGGGGGCCGGCCGGGAGCTGGACCATGCTCGGGAGATGGTGCAGAGCAATGGGGCGATCGCCCAGCGACAAGTGGCGGCGGAAGGGCAGATCGCCGACGTCACGCCGTGGCTGGCGGAGCGCTTTCTGCAATGAGACCCGGGGTAGCTTAAGCGCCTATGCGCGAGCTTCCCAGCCCGCGGGGTCAGACCTCCGAGCTACTGCTGCGGGCGTTCCGGGACGGCGGGCCCCCGCTGGCGGAGGCCTCGCCGCTGACGGCTGCCGATCCGCTTGCGGACGAGGACCTGCAGCTGTCGCTGTACCTCTGCTACGAGCTCCACTACCGCGGGCTGCCGGGCGTCGACGACCGCTGGGAGTGGGAGCCATCCCTGCTGGCGCTGCGGGCGACGCTCGAGCGGCAGTTCGAGCAGGGCCTGATGGCCGCGGTTCCGCCGCAAAGCGAGGACGGCGAACCCGATGAGATCGACCGGGCGCTGCGGGCCATCGCCGAGCGGGAGGGCGCCTCGCTTTCGTCGTATCTGCGCGGCAGCGCGAGCCTTCGAGAAGTCCACGAGTTCCTGGTCCATCGGTCCGCTTACCAGCTCAAAGAAGCGGACCCGCACTCCTGGGCGATCCCGCGTCTGTTCGGCGCGCCAAAGGCGGCGCTGATCGAGATCCAGGCTGACGAGTACGGCGGCGGGCGTCCGGAATGGATACACGCGGAGCTGTTCGCTCGTGCCATGCGCGCGCTGGACCTCGACCCCACCTACGGCGCCTACCTGGAGCTGATCCCAGCCGTGACGCTGGCCACGGTCAATCAGATGTCTCTGTTCGGCCTGCACCGCCGCTGGCGCGGAGCGATCGTCGGCCACCTGGCGTTGTTCGAGATGACTTCTTCCATCCCCAACCGCCGCTATGCCGACGGCCTACGGCGGCTGGGTTTCTCGGGCGACGCCACGCTGTTCTTCGACGAGCACGTAGAGGCCGACGCCGTGCACGAGAACCTGGCCGCTGTCGACTTGGCGGCCGGCCTAGTGGATCAGGACCCCGCGCTGCGCGAGTCCGTGTTGTGGGGAGCGCGAACCCTCGCCCATCTCGGGGAGCGCTGGGCCGACCATCTGCTCGGCTGCTGGGCCGAGGGGCGGAGCTCGCTGCTAGGGGAGCTTCAGACCCAGCCGCTCGAGCTCCAGCTGCCAGTCGCAGCCGGCTGAGTCTGGAGCTCCCGGCGCACGAAATCCCACCAGCTTGTGGGTGCCGTCGCAGAACGGTCGCAGCCGCGATTTACCGCAGCGGCACAGCGCGACCGGGTCGCGGCGGCAAGGAAGCTCACGATCCTGACCGTCCAGGATGCGAGCCGGCCCGCGCACGATCAGGGGACCATCGCGGTACGGCGTGAACACGACCGGCCTAGGGGTCACTACGGGCGGCCGCCGACCCTGGTCAAGAGCTCGCGGATTCTGAGCGGGCCGCTGGTGCGAGGTGAGAGCGGCGGCGTGGATTCGCCCTGGCCGGCGCGCATCCCGGCCAGGAGCTCCTGGAGCGCCTGAAGCGAGGAGTACCGCGGCTGCCAGCCCAGCTCCGCGCGTGCCCGCGCGGTGTCCATCAATGGCACCGCCAGCGCCATGTCCAGCCAGCCTGGCTCGGTCGGCTGCAGGCGAAGGTGAAAGGTGGCGGCGGCTCCTGCCCTCAGCACGCCTGCCGGGACACGTACCCGCCTGGCGCCGAGGACATCGGCCAGCTCCGGCGGACCGATCGCCGGCTCGGCGGCCAGGTTGAACGACCCCCGGGCGTCCGCGATCAGCGACCGGCGGTAGGCATCGCCGACGTCGAGCGAGTGGACGGCCTGAAAGCGCAGCCGCGGCAGATCGGGAACGACCGGGATCAAGCCCGGCCTCAGCAAGCGGGCGGGCAGCAGCGGACCCGCGAACAGCCGCCGGATCTCGCTGGCGGCCGCGGCCTTGAAGATCAGGCCGGGGCGCATTCGCACCACCTGGAGCTGTGGCTGCTCGCGCTCCAGCCGATCGAGCTGGCGCTCGACGGCCGCCTTGTGCCGAGCATAGAACGAGCTCGTGATGCCGTCTGTGGGCCAGGACTCATCGACGAACCGGTCCTTGGGGCCCGGGGAGTACGCCCCGACGGAGGAGGCGTAGACAATCCGCTTGACCTTCGCCTTAACCGCGGCCGCGAACACGCGCTCGCTGCCGGCTACGTTCACGCGCGCGGTCAGCTGCTCGTCGCGGCCGGGCTGGATGAGCCAGGCGAGGTGAACCACCGCGTCGGCGCCGTCGAGGATCGGCGCGAGGTCATCCGAGGCGATGTCGGCCGCGATGAACCTCGTGCGGGGGTACGAGCGCTGCGGCTCGCGCCTGGCGACCGCGACGATCTCCTCAATCTGCTGCTCCGGGGCCAGCGACTCGAGCACGCTGGTACCGACATTGCCGGTTGCCCCCAGGACCACGACTCGCATGGCAGATGGTTACCCCCGTGCCGCCGCTGGCACGCGTTGGTTTCTTCGATCGGGGTGGGCCTGTCCGTTCGGGGTTCAGTCCACCAGCTGACGCGGGGCGCTGGTGAACCACGTAGCGACCATGTCCTCGTCACCGTGCTCCTGGGCGCCTTCCAGCATTCGATCGCGGATCGTGGAGAACAGCGGCAGCTCGAGGCCGTGGCGTCGAGCCGAGTCCTCCACCAGCCCGGCATCCTTAGCCGCGAGCGCCAGGCGGAACATCGGCTCGAAGTTGCGCTCCAGGATCGCGGTGCCCTTCATCCGGAAGTAGGGCAAGTCGAGCGTGCCGCCGTCGAAGGCCTCGAACAACAGCGAAGGGTCGAGTCCCAGCCCCTGTGCCAGGGCGACCGTTTCCGCGCAGCCCTCGGTCACGGTCAGCACCCAGCTGTTGGTGGCGATCTTCAGGCGCATGCCATCTCCCGCATCGCCGACCCAGATCGTCTTCTGCCCGACGGCGTCGAAGATCGGCTCGGCGCGTTCTTTGAGCTCTCGTGGTCCCGAAGCGAGGACGACGAGTTTGCCGTCCTCGGCCGGCTTCTTGGTGCCGAGCACCGGGGCGTCGAAGTAGTGCAGGCCGCGCTCGGAGGCCAGCTTTGCGCAGCGCTCGGTGGCCTCCTCCCCGATCGTGCTCATCTGCAGCCAGATTGCGTCGTCCGCGGCGGCAGGCAAAGCGTCCCGTATGGCGTCGACCACGGCGTCGGCGTCGGCGAGCATGGTCAGGATCAGGCCCGCGCCGTCAGCGGCCTCGTGCGGGCTCTCGCAAACCTGCACCCCGTCCTCGCTCAACGGCTCGGCCTTGTCGCGCGTGCGGTTCCAGGCCCGAGTATCGATTCCTGCCTGGGCGATATTGCGCGTCATCGGCAGGCCCATCGTGCTACCGGCTCCGAGAACCGCGACTGCATCTGCCGCCATCGTGCCTCCTCGAGAGTTGCTGACCCGCTTGTCTTACCCGGGCGCCTGCGCCCATATGCAACGGCCGTGTGTCGTTTGGCACGGCAGGGTAAGTTCCCGGCATGAGCGACGACGATCCAGGCAAGCTCGCAGACCAGCTGGACCAGCAGGCCGGCGAGCTTGAAAAGCGCAGTGGCAAGCTGTCAGATCAGATCGAGGACGTTGGCGAGGACTGGCAGCGCAAGCGCGGCGATCCGAGCGTCCCCGGCGCGCCCCCTGACTTGAGCGGCGATCAATCCGAGGAGGAAGACGGCGACAGCGAGACGGACGGCGACGAGGAGTCGGACGGCCACAGTGAAGACGCCGAGGACGACAAGAAGTCGGAAGGCGACAGTGAAGAAGGCGAGGACGCCGGCTAGAGCAGGTCTTCCGCCCGCTTATAGGCGATCTGGAGCAGCTCTGAGCCGAACAGGGCGCTGAGCACTGCTGCGGTCCACCGAGTGAAGCGGGGCAACACAAGCAGACCGGCTACGAGCAGCGCGCTGGTCCACATTCCCAAGCAGTACGGGCAGATCAACAGCTCACCAATCGCGCGTCGCAGGCCCTCGCCCCGAGGCTGTTCTGAAACCTCGCCGGGTCCGCCCTCGCCTTCGAAGCGGGTGAACGGCGCTCTCAGCCCGCTGGTCACCCGGTCTTTCGCGATCAAGCGCGACGCCTTGTGACTGGCGATCGTGATCAGAAGTAGGTCGCCGGTCGCCACGCGCTCGGGTAGCTCGCGCCCAGAGCGGTGAAACCAGCGGGCAAAGCCAGCGGCTAGCAACGAGAAAGCGCCCATCAACAGCCTGTAGCTCTGCAGCGGCTTCTGCTCGCCCGGCGAGTATCCGTCGTCAGCAATTTGGTCTTCGATCAACACCATGGCCGCCTGGCTACCCGGCCCGCCGCTCGTGCTCACAGGGCTTTCCGCGGCGTGGTTGGATCCCGACGCTGCCTAGTTTGTACCGGGCGGCCGTGGGTAGCCAGCGTCTGCGCGGTCGACAACAGGCCTGCAAGGCCCGCGCACCTTCTCTCTCCACACGGCGGACGGTGGGCTCAGAGCCGCCGTCCGTCGTTGCGCTGTACGCACCCTGACGAGTCAGTGTTGGGCGAGGGGCCCTGGCGGGTACCGCGTCCTTAGTGGTTTCCACCGGGAATCACTGAGAGTTCTTTACCGCGCTAGAGGAGGGAGAATGGCTCGCACCCGGACGGCATCGGACCAGCTGGTGGAGCGGCTGATCGAGTGGGGAATCGACGTGGTCTTCGGCCTGCCCGGGGACGGCATCAACGGCGTGATGGAGTCCCTCCGGACCCGCCAGGACCAGATCCGCTTCATCCACGTCCGCCACGAGGAGACGGCTGCGCTGGCCGCTTGCGCGTACGGCAAGTTCACCGGCCGCCCGGCGGCCTGCCTGGCAACCGCGGCGCCGGGTGCGGTGCATCTGATGAACGGGCTCTACGACGCCCGCATCGACCAAGCCCCGGTGGTGGCGATCACGGGGATGACCTACCACGATGTGATCGGCACCCACTATCTGCAGGACATCAACCACGACTTCGCGCTTCAGGACGCCTGCGTCTACAGCCAGCGGATCATGGGGGAGTCGCACGTGATCCCGGTCACGGACATGGCCGTGCGCTCGGCGATCGGCCAGCGTGGTCCGGCGGCGATCTCGTTCCCGATCGACATCCAGTCCGGTGAGGCCGTCACCGGGGACCGCTCGATCAAGAACATTGAGGGTCACTCGGCGGTCGCCGCGCTTGACAGCCGTCGGCTGCCCCCGAGAGAGCGGATCGAGCAGGCGGCGCAGGCCCTGGCCGGCGCCGAGCGGCCGCTGATCTTCATCGGTGCCGGCGCTCGTGGCGCCGGAGAGCAGGTGGAGCGCCTTGCGGAGAAACTGGGAGCCCCGATCGTCAAGGCGATGCTCGGCAAGGACGCCGTGCCGGACGACAGCCCGTATTGCCTGGGCGGCTACGCGCTGGTCGGCACGCGTGCGGCTCAGACCGCGCTTAAGAGCTGCGACGCGATCCTGATCGTCGGCAGTTCCAGCCCCTACATCGAGTTCCTGCCCTCGCCGGGCCAGGCGGTCGGCGTGCAGATCGATGACCGTCCCGAGCGGATCGGATTGCGCTATCCGGCGCAGGTGGGGCTATGCGGCGATGCGGCGCTCACACTGGAGGCCCTCGAGCCGTTGGTCGAGCAGCGGCAGGACCGCTCGTTCCTCGAGCAGGCGCAGGCGGACATGCGCGAGTGGCGCGAGCTCCAAGCGCAGCGGGCGGAGCCGGGCGAGCCCCCGATCAAGCCCGACGCGATTCCGTACCACCTGGGCGGGGCGCTTGCCGACCGCGCGATCCTATGCGGCGATTCGGGCACGGTGACCACCTGGGCGGCGCGCACCGAGCTTCGGCGCGGTCAGCTGTTCTCGTTCAGCGGCACGATGTGCTCGATGATGGCCGCGTTGCCCTACGCGATCGGCGCCCAGGTTGCGTATCCCGACCGGCAGGTGGTGGCCCTCACCGGAGATGGCTCGATGACGATGATGCTGGGCGACCTGGCGACGCTCGCGCAGCATGCCTTGCCGGTCAAGGTGATAGTGATGCGCAACGACGTCTTGGGATTGATCAAGTGGGAGCAGATGGCGTTCCTCGGCAACCCCCAGTATGGGGTCGAGCTGCAGGGCGTCGACTTCGCCAAGGTGGCCGAGGCCTGTGGTCTGCGCGGCGTTAGGATCGATGACCCAGCTCGCGTCGAGCAGCAGTTGCACGAAGCCCTGTCGCTGGACGGGCCGGCGCTGATCGAAGCCGTGGTGGACCCGCACGACATGCCGATGACGCCCACGATCAATCCGGAGCACGCCAAGGGCTTCGCCTGGGGACTGGCGCAAGGCCAGCCAAACCGAGAGCGGATTGCGCTCACGATGTCGCGCGTGCTTGCCCAGGAGATGGAGTACGGCTCGAGTCCCGCCGGGGTGCTGACGCGAGCCAAGGACCGGGTGGCCGACAAGCTGCCCGGCGGCGACGGCTCCGGCCAGCAGGGATGAGCACTACAGCCCCCGCCCGGGCCAACGGGCAGCCGGCCGCCAGCGACACCCAGGCGCTGGCGCGCGAGCTCACCGTGCAGCTACGCGGCGAGGTTCGCTTCTCCGCCGGCAGCCGGGCGCTGTATGCCAATGACGGCTCGGTTCACCGCCAGTTGCCGCTGGGCGTCGTCATCCCGCGCGACAACGCTGACGTGATCGCCGGACTGGAGATCTGCCGGCGCCACAGCGCGCCGATCGGTGCGCGGGGCTGCGGCACCGGGCTCGCCGGCCAGACGGTTAACGAGGCGGTGATGTTCGACTTCTCCAAGTACATGAACAAGATCGTGGAGCTGGACCCCGAGCGTCGCCTGGCCCGCGTTCAGCCAGGGGTGGTCCTGGACTGGCTGCGCGACGCCGCCGAGGAGCACGAGCTGACCTTCGGCCCTGACCCCGCGACCCATAGCCGCTGCACGCTTGGGGGGATGATCGGCAACAACTCCTGCGGCACCCACTCGATCATCGCCGGCGTCACCGCCGACAACATCGAGGCGCTCGACGTTGTGCTCTACGACGGCACGCGGTTGACGCTCCCCAGCGCCGTCTCAGAGGACGAGCTCGAGCGGATGATCGCCACCGGCGGGCGCGTGGGCGACATCTATGGACGCTTGCGGGACCTCAGGGACCGCTACGCCGATCTGGTCCGCGAGCGCTACCCGCAGATCCCGCGCCGGATCTCGGGCTACAACCTCGATCGCCTGCTGCCCGACCAGGGATTCAACCTGGCCGCAGCGTTCGTGGGCACCGAGGCCACCTGCGGTCTCGTCCTCGAGGCGGTGTGCCGGTTGATTGCCAGCCCTCAACACCGCGCACTACTCGTGCTGGGCTACGAGGATCCGCCGACAGCCGCGGATCAGGTGCCGGAGATCATGGAGTACGGGCCGATCGGGCTGGAGACGTTCGACCGTCAGCTGATCGAGAACGAGCTCAAGAAGGGTTTCAAGCGCAAACCGGAGCTGATGCCACCCGGCGATTCCTGGCTGCTGGTTGAGTTCGGCGGCGATACCCACGAGGAGGCGGACGAGCGCGGGCGGCGGCTCCTCGACGCGCTCGAGCGGCACGGCCACAAGCCCCACGTTGGCGCCCGGCTCTACCCGCCTGGGTCCTGGGAGATCCCTCACATCTGGCAGATACGCGAGGGGGGCTGCACCCACTCGAAGGTGCCCGGGGAACATCCGGGCTGGGCCGGCTGGGAAGACGCCGCCGTGGCGCCGGAGAAGACCGGCGACTACCTGCGCGAGTTCCAGCGCGTGGTCGACGAGCACGGACTGCGAGTTGCGAGCTACTTCGGCCATGTCGGTCATGGCTGCCTGCACACCCGGCTGGACTTCGACTTCTCCACCGCCGAGGGGGTGCGCAACTACCGCCGCTTCATGGAAGCCGCCGCCGACCTCGTCGTGCGCTACGGCGGCTCGTTGTCCGGCGAGCACGGCGACGGTCACTCTCGCGCCGAGCTGTTGCCGAAAATGTTCGGTCCCGAGCTGGTGGGCGCTTTCCGCGAGTTCAAGCGGATATGGGATCCCGACTTCAAGATGAACCCGGGCAAGGTGGTGGACCCCTATCCGCTCGACGCGCACCTGCGGATGGACCCGTCCTACACCACCCGGTCGGTGAAGACCGAATTCGCCTACCCGGCCGACAACGGCAGCTTCACCAACGCCGCCGAGCGCTGCTTCGGCGTCGGCGCCTGCCGCAGCCAGGAGGGCACGATGTGCCCGAGCTATCAAGTCACGCTCGAGGAGAAGCACTCAACGCGAGGCCGAGCAAGGCTCCTGTTCGAGATGATGCGAAATGACTCGCCGCTCGACGGGGCGTGGCGAAACGAGGACGTCAAGGAGTCGCTCGACCTCTGCCTGTCGTGCAAAGCCTGCGTGGACGAGTGCCCGGTTCGCGTCGACATGGCCAGCTACAAGGCGGAGTTTTTCTCGCATTACTACAAGGGGCGAATCCGGCCACGTCAGGCTTACGCGCTGGGACTGATCCGCTGGGAGGCGGAGCTAGCAGCACGCGCCCCGCGGTTGGCGAACCTGCTCACACAGCGTCAGCCGTTCGCGGGGCTCAGCAAGCGTGTCGCCGGGGTCGCGCCGGAGCGGCGGTTGCCGGCATTCGCCCCCCGGACGTTCAAGCAGTGGTTCTCGGAACGCTCGGGCACAGACGGCGCCCGTCGGCCCAGGGTGATGCTGTGGCCGGATACCTTCGACGACCATTTCCATCCTCATGTGGCGATCGCAGCCACCGAGGTGCTCGAAGCGGCGGGGTTCCACGTCGTGGTGCCGGAGCAGTCGCTTTGCTGCGGGCGGCCGCTGTATGACTTCGGGATGCTGCGCCTCGCCAGGCGCCTGCTTCACCGCACGCTGGCCACGCTGCGCGACGAGATTCACGCGGGCACGCCGGTCGTGGCACTCGAACCGAGCTGCGGCGCGGTGTTCCGCCACGAGTTGATCAACATGCTCCCCGGCGACGAGGACGCACGACGTCTGTCTCGCCAGACGTACTCGCTGGGCGAGTTCCTCGACAAGCACGCAGGCGGATGGGACATGCCCCGCCTGGAGTCGAAGGCGCTGGTGCACTTCCACTGCCACCAACGGGCCACTAGCGACATCGACTGCGACCGAGCGGTGCTCGATCGGCTGGGACTCGATTTCCAGGTCCTGGACGACGGCTGTTGCGGGCTGGCAGGGTCATTCGGCTATGAACGCGGTGAGCCGTATGAGGTGTCGGTCAAGGCTGCCGAGCGCGCGCTGCTGCCAGCGGTGCGCCGCGCCTCGGATCACACGTTGCTGATGACCGACGGCTTCAGCTGTCGCTGCCAAATAGAGCATGGCTCTGAGCGCAGCGCGCTGCACCTGGCGGAGGTGCTCCAGATGGCGCTCCGGGCGGGTCCGGCAGGACCGGCGGTCGCTCCACCCGAGCGGGCACGCGACCCCCAGCCCGCGCGCAGCCCCTGAACGACCCCCGTCAGTCGGATGAAACCGGTGCGCATCGGCTGCTCTGGCTGGAACTACGACGACTGGCGGGGAACGTTCTATCCGGAGAGAGAGCCGCGCCGGCGCTGGCTCGAGCTTTATGCCCAGCGCTTCGACACGGTGGAGGTCAACGCCACCTTCTACCGGTTGCCCACCCGCAAGGCGACCGGGACCTGGGCGACGCAGGTGCCAAACGGCTTCACGTTTGCGATCAAGGCCAGCCGCTATCTCACTCACATCAAGCGGCTGGCCGACGCAGCGCAGGGCATCGCGCTCTTCTACGAGCGCCTCGAGCCGCTGATCGAGGCCGGTCGTCTGGGACCCGTGCTGTGGCAGCTGCCCGAAACCTTTCATCGCGACGATGCTCGCCTCAACGCCTGGCTCGACGCGCTACCCACTGGTCAGCACACGATCGAGTTCAGGCATCCGAGCTGGTTTGCCAAGCCGGTGATGGACGCGCTGCGGGCCCATCGGGTGGCGCTGACGATCGGCGATCACCCCAAGCGGCCGTTTCAGCCGACCGAGGCCACCGCGTCGTGGCGCTACGTTCGCTTTCACTACGGCGCCCGCGGACGCGGGGGCAACTACTCGCGGACCGAGCTTGAACAGTGGGCCAGGCGAATCGCCGCCTGGCGGCGCTTGCACGAGACTTGGGCCTATTTCAACAACGACTGGCGCGGCTATGCGCCGGCCAATGCAAGGCTGCTGCGCTCGCGGCTGAGCGACGGCTGAACCGTGCTAGAACACCACGAGCCATGACGATCAAGTGCATCGTCGAGATCCCTAAGGGCTCGCGCAACAAGTACGAGTACGACCCCGACAGCGGCGCGATCAAGCTGGACCGATTCCTGTCCTCGTCGGTCGTCTACCCGACCGATTACGGCTTCATTCCCGAGACCTTGGCCGGAGACGGCGACACGCTCGACGCATTGATCTGTGTCTCGGAGCCGACCTTTCCGGGATGCGTAATCGAATGCGAGCCGATCGGGCTGTTCGACATGGAGGACGAGAAGGGGGTTGACGCCAAGGTGCTTGCCGTGCCCTGCGATGACCCGGGCTGGAATACGCTCAAGCGTGTCGATGATCTGCCCGAGTCGCTGCGCAATGAGATCTCCCATTTCTTCGCGATCTACAAGGACCTCGAGCCGGGCAAGGAGACCACCGTCAAAGGCTGGCGCGACCGGGACGCCGCGCAGGAGGAGATAGAGACCGCCCGGGATCGCTACCGCCAAGACGGCGGGGGCGAGTAGCCGCTCGCTTCGCTCTAGACCCGGCGGCGTCTGCGGCCCACGCGCCGCATTCCGTGGCCCGGTCTAGCGATGATCGCGGCGATGATCGCGCCGAC
The DNA here is from genome assembly GCA_963756555.1 of uncultured Actinomycetes bacterium. Lineage (GTDB taxonomy): Bacteria > Actinomycetota > Thermoleophilia > Solirubrobacterales > Solirubrobacteraceae > Palsa-465. The sequence continues at coordinate 151,486 of CAVWOC010000012.1, read as the reverse complement.
GACCAGGTAAACGACCGCCGCGATGCCCCAGTTCAGAGTGAGCTTGGCGCGCGCGCCGTGCGGGTTGAAGATTCCGTTGAACGGGCTGGCGAAGAAATTCGCGCCGTCGTGGATCGCCTTGACGATGCTGTTCGAGCCGTTGGCCTTGACGTCGTAGAGCAGGATGGCGAGCGCGATCAGCAGAAAGATGAGCCCGGCGATCGTGCGCACCAGTCGGGCGATCACCACGAATACGGTTCCAACGGCTGTCGAGCCTGCCGCCGCGGCTCCCGCCACCGCGCCCCCGGCGCCGGCGCCCGCGCCGGTGCGGGCCGGTCGCGGCCTGTTCGTTCGCTGCCGCCGGCTCCCGGGCAGCTACGGATTCGTCGGCCGGGGCCGTCCTTCGTCTGAACATGTCCAATCCCTCCGGATCTCCCTGGATCTCCGCCTACGGACTACCACCCTCTACGTTCGGCAAAACACGAACGCGGGAGTGGGCGCGTCCGTGCAGATCGGCCGGCTGGCCGATGATCTCCAGCTCTCGTACCAAGGTGAAGAACGCTTCGGCATACGGAGATGGACGCACGCGCTCGCGCAGCTCGCGCCAGTCGATCTGCTCCCGCAGGGCGCGAGCTACTCCCAGCAGCGGCGCCAGGTCCAGCGCGTGCTCGTTGAGGGCGCTGAGCTTGGTGGCAAGCATGTCCTCGAGCGCCATTACCGGCGTGGCGATGGCCATTACCGAGATCGTCTCGGCGCGCGTAAGCACTTCGTCGTTCATCTCGAGGCCAGCCGGGTGAAAGATCAAATCGATCATCACCTGGCCGTTCCAGGCCTTGTACAGCCATTCCTCTGGTGGCCGCTCCGGGCGCATCCCAGCTCCGGCCAGCGCTTCCAGCGCGCGATCGGCGTCCGCCGGCTTGACCATCAAATCGAGGTCATTCTGGGGCTGCGGGCCGCCGCGAGCCCAGGCCGCGAAGCTGCCTCCCAACACGAACGGGATCCCAGCGTCGCGCAGCGTGGCCACCGCCAAGCGGAGCGTCTCGCCGATCGACTCGAAGGGCGCACGGGCGCTCATCACACTTGGCTACCCGGCGCGCGTGGGGGCTAACGGCGCCGGGTAGCCCTCCCGGCGTATGGACCTCGACGGCGCCCCGAATCGGGTGCAGGGCCCTAGCAAGCTGCGCGTCGCAGCCGCGGGCGATGTGCACTGCTGCGAGGAGCGCCGCGAAAGCATCACCGCCGGCCTTCAGCAGCTCTCCGGTAGAGCCGATCTGGTGTTGCTGTGCGGTGATCTGACAACACACGGCGAGCCTGAGGAAGCGGCGGTGCTGGCGGATGCATGCCGTCAGCTTGAAATGCCGGTGTTCGCGGTACTCGGCAACCACGACTGGCACGCGAACCGCCGCGATGAGGTCGTCGCCGCGTTACAGAGCGGCGGCATCCGCGTGCTGGACCGGGATTGGGCGATCTGCGAGCTCGGAGGCGTGCACGTGGGCGTGGCGGGCACAAAGGGGTTCGTCGGCGGATTCCCTGGCTCGCACCTTCCGGACTTCGGCGAGCCGCTGCTCAGGGCCGTCTACGAGGAAACCTCTCGAGAGGTGCAGGCGCTGGACAACGGCCTGCGCGAGATCGCGCTTTGCCGAGTGCGGATCGTGATGCTCCACTACGCCCCGACGAGCGCCACGATCGAGGGCGAGTCACCGGGCATCTGGGCGTTTCTGGGCACCGACCGGCTCGCGGCTCCGATCGCCGAGCACGAACCCGACCTCGTCCTGCACGGACATGCCCACGCCGGCAGCTTCGAAGGGCTCGTCGGCCAAGTGCCGGTCTACAACGTCTCCGTGCCGGTGATCGGGCGCGAGTTCTGGCTGTTCGAGCTCGAGGCTGGGGCGCCGCGGACGCCGATCCATTGATCCCCCGCAGCGAGACGGAATAATCCCCACTTACTGAAAAAGTGAGCGCCCGCAACGAGATCACCACCGAGACGCTGAGGCGGCTGGCCGACCTCCGCGCCGCTGGCCCGCGAGTCATCAGCCTGTACATCGACCTCGACCCTCAGCGTTTTGCGACTCCGCCTGCCCGCGCCAGCCAACTCCGGTCGCTGCTCGACGAAGCCCGGCGCCAGATCGACGCCGCCGACCGTCAGCACGACGAACGCGAGCAGCTGCGCGTGGACTTGGATCGCGTTTCCGCCCACCTCGCCGATCGCAGCTTCGCCCGCGGGGCGCACGGCTACGTTGTGTTCTGCTCTTCATCGCTCGATCTGTTCGAGACACTCGCGCTCCCGGAGCCGGTCGAGGCGGGGGTGACGATCGATGACTCGCCGTTCATCGTGCCGCTGTTCGAGACAGGCTCCCCCGGCCGGTGGTGCGTGGCGCTCGTCAACAGCCGCTTGACGAGGATCCTTCGCGGGTCGGCTAGCGAGCTGACCGAGGTGCTGTCGTTTGGAGACTACGTCCACCGGCGCCACTCGCAGGGTGGCTGGTCGCAGGCACGCTATTCGCGGTCGGTCCAGCGCGACGTCGACGAGCATCTGCGGCGCACCGCCCGGACGCTGCTGATCCTGTTCCGCCGCCGGCCGTTCGGCTCTCTGCTGCTGACATCCCCCGAGGAGCTACGACACCAGCTGGAAGACGTCCTTCATCCGTACGTACGCCGCGTGCTGGCCGGGTACTTCGATATCGACGTGGGAGACGCGACGATCGATGAGGTTCGAGCTCGGGCCGGTGCCGTCATTCGCGAGCACGACGCACAACTTGTACACGAGCGCCTCGAGCAGCTGCGCGCCGCGCTGGGCGCAGACGGCCGCGCCGCGGCCGGAGCGGAGCAGGTGCTCGCGAGCCTTCAGGAACGGCGAGTGGGGACGCTGCTGTTCTCTGCGGGCCAGCCGCTGCCCGGGGCGATCTGTCCCCAGTGCGGACTGCTGCGCGCCCAGGGCGGAAGCTGCCCGCTTGACGGCTCGACGCTGGAGCTGCGCGACGACCTGCTCGAGGAGGCCACTGCCGCCGCTGTCACCCAGGACGCTGAGGTGGTGGCCGTGGACTCGCCGGACCTCGGGCCACTGGGAGGGATCGCAGCGCTGTTGCGGTTCTAGGTCTGGCGCCGGTCCGCGACGACCACACGAAGCATCTCACCATCGCCGTCGGGCTCCACCGTGACCTCATCGGCCAGCCGCGCCAGGGTCGAGGATTGCGCGGCTTCGATCCGAAGCTGCTTTGCGCTGCCGTCCTTGAACTTGCCGATCACTACTTCCATCCTCCGCGGGCCGCCGGCAATTGAGAATCCGATCCTTGCGCTCGCGGCCGCTGACTTGGCGTGGTCGGTGATCGCGTCGATGACCGGATAAAGCTCGGAATAGCGGTCGATCGAGAAGTGAGCCCGGGCGGCGACAGCGCGAGCCATCCGGCCCAGAACGCCATGCAAAAACTCGTGGGACGAGAGCTTCACCACGACGTCGCCGGCGAGCTGGGAGGGCCATTCATGCTCGAGCTCCTCCTCGCCGCCCGGTCGCGTCTTGACGCGCGCGTCGAATGACATCTTGACCTCGGTGCCGCCCTCGGGCATCGTGATGAACTCGGTCCGATCGCTGAGCGCGCTCATCACGGCCATCCCCACCGCCATCCGGTCCCGTTTCGCCGCCACTCCGTGGATCCCGGCGCCACGGTCGCGAACGATGACATCGATGCGGTCGGGCTGGAACTCGAACTCCACAACCAATGGACCGCCGCGGCCCTCGTATGCGTGCATAACCACGTTATTGGACGCTTCGCTCACCGCTGTCTTGAGGTCGTCAAGCAGCTCAGGGTCCAGAGCGAGCGCCTCGGCGATGCCCGAAAGCATGCCGCGCACTAGGGTGACTGACTCAGGTCGGCTGTCCACCTCCAGCCGCACTGTCGGGTTCCTCTCGGTCACGGTCTTGCTTGCTTGTCGCCTTCCCCGGGGCAGAGAAGGCCAAACCGTCTGACAGGTGCCGGGAAGCGTTTACCGGAACCAAACTCCGGCTGGCCAGAGGCACGCGCCCGGCAGGATTCGAACCTGCGGCCTCGTGCTCCGGAGGCACGCGCTCTATCCCCTGAGCTACGGGCGCTGAGACGGCAAGCGTAGCGTCTCGTAGGGCGAACATGTGTTCGCCGTAAACCGGAGCTCGGCTCATGCGCGTGCACCTGGGCTTCGCCACCGCGCCCGCGCGCGTGTTCCCGGGCTACGCCACCGCGGCCGCGCGCGTGTTCCCGGGCCCGGCCGGCTGGCCCGCGTGCCCCGGGCTCGGCCAGCCCGCGTCCACCTGGCCCCCGGCTGGCCCGCGTGCCCCGGGCCCGGCCAGCCCGCGTCCACCGGGCCCCGGGCTGGCAGACTCAGGCTCGATGGATCTTTCGGTCTTTTTCGCCGGCACCGCCGGCTCATTGCCCACGGCCCGTCGTGGGCTGCCTGCCCTGCTGGTGCGCCGGGGCGGGGAGCGGATCCTGTTCGACTGCGGGGAGGGCACGCAGCGCCAGCTGGTGAGCTCCGTTGGCCTGGCTGATCTCACCGAAGTGTTTTTGACCCATTACCACGCCGATCACTGGCTGGGCCTTCCGGGCCTGTTGAAGACGTTCGACCTCAGGGGTCGTGAACGGCCGCTGCGGATTGCCGGCCCGCGCGGGCTTCGCGACCTTTTGGCGACGGCGCAGTCGGCCGCGGGCCGCGTCCGCTTCGAGCTCGAGCTGGTTGAGCTGGAGGCCGGGGACGTGCTCCGTCATGACGGCTACTGCATCGCCGCGTTCCCTGTGGCCCACAGGTCGCGGGCGCTGGGATATGTGCTCTTCGAGGACGAGCGGCCAGGGGAGTTCGACCCCCAAACGGCTGTCCGCCTAGGGCTCACACCGGGCCCCGAGTTCGGGCGCCTTCAGCATGGAGACACCGTCAAGGGCGTTACGCCCGATCAGGTGCTGGGGCCACCGCGCCCAGGGCGCAAGGTTGTGATCAGTGGGGACACCCGACCGTGCGAGGCGTTGCGGGTGGCCGCACATCGCGCCGACCTGCTCGTCCACGAGGCAACGTTCGCCGAGGACGAGCACGAGCGAGCAGCCCAGACCGGCCACTCGACGGCCGCCCAGGCGGCGGCGGTGGCCGGCGAGGCGGAGGTGACGATGCTCGCGCTGACGCATTTCTCCACCCGGTATCCAGTTGCGGTGCTGCGCGACGAGGCGCGCGCGGTCTTTCCCCGAACTGAGCTTCCGCGGGACTTCGACACGATCGAGCTCCCGTTCCCCGAACGCGGCGAGCCCGAGCTGATCCGCTGGGATGGCCGGTGCCGGGAGCCGCAGCTGGCAGCGGAGCAGGCCACCTGAGCGCCGGGGGGCGGCGGGAGTCGGGGCGGAGTTGGCGCCGGGAGTCGGGGCGTCGCCGGAGCCGTGCCCTCGCTCGAGCGCGTCGAGACCACGCGCATCGTCGCCGTGCGGCTCGGGCCGGATGACCTGGACGACATCGCGCGATTGCTGTGCGATCCGCGTGTGGCCAGAACGCTCTCGCCCACGGGTCTACCGCTCACCGATAAAGAGGTGCTGACAGGCCACGACGAAAAGCTCCGTCACTGGGAGGACTTCGGGTTCGGGCTGTGGCTGCTTCGAGACCGGTCGAGCGGAGAGTTCCTGGGGCGTGGAGGCCTTCAGCACACGTGGGCCACCGGCGAGGCGGAGGTCGAGGTGGGCTGGGCGATCGTCCCCGAACGCTGGGGGCACGGTCTGGCCACAGAGCTCGCCCGTGTAGCCATCGAGGTGGCGTTTGGGCCGCTTTCGCTCCTCGACGTGATCGCCTATACGCGCCCGGACAATCACGCCTCGCGACGGGTGATGGAGAAGACGGGGTTCGTGTTCGAGCGCTCGCTGATCGTGGAGAACCTCGAGCACGTGCTGTATCGGCTGCCCGCGCCCCGGCAGCGCTGAGGCCGATAGCGGCTCGGGTGGCCGCCATGTGCGTCCGTCTGGTCCGGGCCCGAGCCGCGAGCACGCGTCCGCGCTCGGCGCTGCGTGCCGGCGCCCGCGCTCGGCGCTGCGTGCCCGCGCCCGGAACGCGTGCGCCAGGATGCATTTCGCAGCAAATCGGGCGCCCCGCCGGCCTCTTTGCGAGATAAGCGTCTCAGAGACGCTTATCTCCCCATATCCGCGGGGGCGGATGTCGATTTGGTGCGTTGTGCGTCCTAGTCGCCGGCTGGAGTCGCCGGGTGGAGTCGTCGGCCAGAAACGCTGCCGACCGCCCTCGGCCGCAGCCGCCGACCGCCCCCGGCCACAGCCGGCGACCGCCCTCGGCCGCAGCCGCCGGCCGCCCGCGGCAGAAACGCCGGCGACCGCTCTCGGCCGCAGCCGCCGACCCCATTGCTAGGCTCATTCGAGTCAACTCCTTTAACCCGGTCCAGCGAGGCCAGGAAGGAAAGGTTGCAAGCCACCACGGTCGTCCTCGATCGCGATCACATGCGCCGCACGCTGGTGCGGATCGGTCACGAGATCGTCGAGAAGAACCCGGATCGCCCGATCGCGGTTGTGGGCATCCATCGACGGGGCGCAATCCTCGGCCAGCGGCTCCACGCTCTGACCAGCGAGCTGCTAGCGCTGGATGTGCCGCTCGGGGACCTCGACATCTCTTTCTACCGCGACGACTTCGCGTTCCGTCCGAGCACGCCGGTCGTCCACGCCTCGCATCTCGACTTTCAGATCGACGGGCGCACGATCGTGATCGTCGATGATGTCCTGTACACCGGCCGCACCGTGCGCGCCGCGATCGACGCGATCTTCGACTATGGCCGTCCTGCACGCGTCCAGCTTGCGGTAATGGTGGACCGAGGCCACCGTGAGCTGCCAATCCGTCCCGATTACGTCGGCAAGAACATCCCCACGTCTCACGACCAGCGGGTCAACGTGCGGGTCGAGGAGGTCGACGGGGTGGACGAGGTCACGATTGGACCGGGTGAGGAAACGAAACGAGCCGCGGCATGACCGCCCCACTCGGAAAGCACCTGATCTCGGTCGACGACCTCGGGCGCGCCGGGATCGAACGGATCTTGGACCGCGCCGAGTCGTTCGCCGAGGTCTCGGGGCGGGAGATCAAGAAAGTGCCGGCGCTGCGGGGCCGGACGGTGGTCAACCTCTTCTACGAGGCCTCCACTCGGACCAGCTCGAGCTTCGAGCTTGCCGCCAAGCGCCTGAGTGCGGACGTGGTCAGTGTCCGCTCCGCGGGCTCGAGTGTCGACAAGGGCGAGTCGCTGAAGGACACCGTTCAGACGCTTTCTGCCTACGACCCAGCGGCGATCGTGATCCGCTCGCCGCACGTCGGGGCCGCCCAGCTGGTCGCCGCTTGGACGCCGGCGTCGGTCATCAATGCCGGCGATGGCAAACACGAGCACCCAACCCAGGCGCTGCTAGATGCCTTCACGCTACGCCGGCGATTGGGCTCGCTCGACGGGGCTTCGATCTGGATTGTGGGCGACGTGCTGCACTCGCGCGTGGCGCGCTCGAACATCCTTGCGCTGCAACGGATGGGAGCCGAGGTCACCGTCTGCGGGCCGCCGACGCTGATCCCTCGCGGAATCGAGGCCCTTGGCTGCCGTCCCGTCTTCACGCTCGATCGCCTGGCCGAGGCGGACGTCGTCTACGTGTTGCGCATGCAGCTCGAGCGTATGCAGGAGTCGTTCGTGCCCTCGCTGCGCGAGTACGCCCAGCGCTACCAAGTCACCGCCGCTCGCCTGCGTCCCGGTCAGCTGCTGATGCACCCCGGCCCCGTTAACCGCGGCATCGAGCTCTCGGCCGACGCGATCGACTCGCCGCAGGCGCTGATCGGCGAGCAGGTGAAGGCCGGGATCGCGGTGCGGATGGCGGTCCTGTACGAACTGCTCGTGCCCTCGCCGTTGCTGCAGGCGGTGGCCTGAGATGCTGAACGGTGAGCCTAAGGTGACCGTGAGCGGGCTGTTCATGCGTCCCGGCCAACCGGCCGAGCTGGTGATCCGGGGGGCCCACGTAATTGACCCCCGATCCGACCTGGACGAGCAGTGCGACATCGTCGTCCGCGGCGGCCAGATCGCCGAGCTGGGCGCCCCGGGGACCCTGTCCGCTCCTGACGGGGGCAGCCTGATCGACGCCGGCGGCAAGTACGCGTTTCCGGCATTCGTCGACCCGCACGTGCACCTCCGCACTCCGGGCCAGGAGCACAAGGAGGAAATCTCGAGCGGCACGGCGGCCGCGGCCGCCGGCGGCTTCTGCGCTGTGGTCGCCATGCCCAACACCGATCCCGCCGTCGATGACGCGTCGATCCTCCGCTCGCTGGCCGAGGCTGCTCGGCGCGAGGCGCGGGTGCCGGTCGGCTTCATGGCGTCCATCACCCGCGGCCTCGGGGGTCGGGAGCTAACGGAGATGGCGGAGCTGCGTGACGCCGGCGCGCTCGGCTTCACAGACGACGGCAAGCCCGTGGTGTCGGCCGGCATCCTGCGCAAGGCGCTTCAGTACCAGCGGCTGGCGGGAGGGGTCATCGCACTCCACGAGGAGGACCCAGCTTTGTCCGGCGACGGCGTGATGCACGAGGGCGCCGTGTCGGCGCGGCTGGGACTGGCCGGGATCCCGTCGCTGTCCGAGTCGACGATGATCGCCCGCGACGGCGCGCTTGCGCGCTACGAGGACGCCCGCGTGCACTTTCAGCACCTTTCCTGCGCCGAGTCAGTCGAAGCGCTACAGGCGGCCCGGGGCGCCGGGGCGCGCGTCAGCGCCGAGGTCACGCCCCATCACCTGACGCTGACCGACGACCTGGTCCGCACCCTCGACAGCCGCTTCAAGATGAACCCGCCGCTGCGCACCGAATCGGACCGCCGCGCGCTGGTGGAGGCGCTGCGCAGCGGGCTGATCGACTGTGTGGCCACCGACCACGCACCCCACGCCAAGCACGAGAAGGAAGTCCCGTTCGAGCAGGCGCCGATGGGCACAACGGGCTTGGAGACCGCATTCGCCGCGCTCTACACCGAGCTGGTTCTGCCCGGCGAGCTTGAGCTGCCGACGGTCATCGAGCGGATGACGGCCGGCGCCGATCTGCTTGGACTGACCCCACCCCGGATCGCCGTCGGCGAGCCCGCCAACGTGGCGCTCGTCGACCTCGGCGCCAAATGGGAGGTCGGCGCCCGCGGCTACGCCAGCCGCTCCGAGAACTGCTGCTTCCACGGTCGTTCGCTGCACAGCCGGGTCGTGTTGACATTGGCGGCGGGGACAGTGGCCTTCCGAGCGCCGGTGCCCGTCGAGTCTCGCACGCTGGCGCGATGACCGCTTTCCGAAGCGCCTATGTCCTGCTCGAGGACGGCAGGAGGTTCGATGGCTTGGCCTGTGGGGCGCCGGAGAGGGCGGCGGTGGGGGAGATCGTCTTCACCACGGCGATGTCCGGATACCAGGAGGCGATGACCGATCCGAGCTACGCCGGGCAGCTGATCGCATTCACGTTTCCTCAGATCGGCAACTACGGCGTGTCCACAGAGGCGATGGAATCCGACCGGATCCACGCCCGGGCGGCGATCATGCGGGCCGCGGTCGATCGCGAGGACGCTCCAGCTGCCGAACAGGGCTGGCTCTCGTGGCTGAATGACTGTGGTGTCCCGGCGATCACGGACGTCGACACACGAGCGCTGGTCCGCCACATCCGTGAACACGGGGCGATGCGGGGCGGAGTCTTCCACGCCGAGCTTGCAGAGCACGAAGCGCTGGCGCTGATCCGGGCCGAGCGGCCGATGGGAGGAAGAGACCTAGTGCGCGGCCTCACCGCGCCGGAGCGAACGGTGCTCGAGCCCACGTCAGCAGGTGGCGGCCCGCGGATCGCGATGATCGACACCGGCGTGAAGCGCTCGATAGTGCGCAACCTGCTGAGTAGAGGAGCGACAATCGAGCTTCACCCGTGCACCAGCAGCGCCGAGGAGCTCCTGGCAGCCGACCCGGACGCGATCTTCCTGGCCAACGGGCCGGGCGATCCAGCAGCGCTCGACTACATCGTCGAGACAGTCAGGCAGCTGGTGGGCCACCGACCCGTCTACGGCATCTGCCTGGGCCACCAGCTCTTGTGCCGCGCGGTGGGGCTCGAGACCTACAAACTTCCGTTCGGCCACCACGGTGTCAATCATCCGGTCAAAGACCTTTCAACCGGACGGATAGAGATCACCTCGCAGAACCATGGGTTCGCCGTACTCGGGCCCTCGGGGCAGCGGACTATCGACCGCGACGACGCGGTGCGCTGGGAGACCGACTACGGGGCCGCCGAACTCAGCCACATCAACCTCTATGACCGCACGGTGGAAGGACTCCAACTCCGCGACGTGCTGGGCGCCACCGTTCAGTATCACCCCGAAGCTGGGCCAGGACCACACGACGCCCTGTACCTGTTCGACCGCTTCGTAGAAGAGATCGAGAGGGCGGCGTAGATGCCGCGCCGGGACGACCTGCACAAGATCCTGCTGATCGGCTCGGGGCCGATCGTGATCGGCCAGGCGGCGGAGTTCGACTATTCGGGCACCCAGGCCTGTCGGGTGCTCATGGACGAGGACTACGAGGTCGTCCTCGTCAACTCGAACCCCGCCACGATCATGACCGATCCCGAGGTGGCCACGACCACCTATGTCGAGCCGCTGCTTCCCGGCCCGGTGGCGCAGGTGATCGAGCGCGAGCGGCCGGACGCGCTGCTGCCGACGCTCGGCGGTCAGACGGCGCTCAACCTCTCGAAGGAGCTGCATGAGCTGGGCGTGCTCGCGCGCTTCGGGGTCGAGCTGATCGGCGCCGATCATGAGGCGATCGATCGCGCCGAGGACCGGGAGCGGTTCCGCGAGACGATGACCGCGGCCGGCCTGCGCGTGCCACGATCCGCGATCGCCCACAGCACCGGCGAAGCCCGGGCGGCGCTCGGTGAAATCGGGCTGCCGTTCATCGTCCGGCCCGCGTTCACGCTCGGAGGCACCGGTGGCGGCGTCGTGCGCTCCGAAGACGAACTCGAGCGGGTCGTCGGGCGCGGGCTGAGCGCCTCGCCGATCGGCCAGGTGCTGCTCGAGGAGTCGGTGCTCGGATGGGGGGAATTTGAGCTCGAGGTGATGCGGGACCGTGCCGACAACGTGGTGATCGTGTGCTCGATCGAAAACCTGGACCCGATGGGCGTCCACACCGGCGACAGCGTCTGCGTGGCTCCCCAGCAGACGCTCACGGACCGCCAGTACCAACGCCTGCGCGACCAGGCGATCGCCGTCATTCGGGCGGTGGGAGTTGAGACCGGTGGCTCGAACGTGCAGTTCGCGGTCAACGCCCACACCGACGAGATCGTGGTGATCGAGATGAACCCGCGGGTATCGCGTTCGAGCGCGCTGGCCAGCAAGGCCACCGGCTTCCCAATCGCCAAGATCGCCGCGCGCCTGGCGGTGGGCTACACGCTTCAGGAGATCCCCAACGACATCACCAGGGCCACGCCAGCCAGCTTCGAGCCAGCGATCGACTACTGCGTGGTCAAGTGGCCGCGATTCGCGTTCGAGAAGTTTCCCGGAGCCGAGCCCGGTCTGACGACCCACATGAAGTCTGTCGGCGAGGCGATGGCCATCGGGCGGACGTTCAAGCAGGCGTTCGCCAAGGCGCTGCGCTCACGCGAGCTCGATTCCAAGCCCAGCTTCCCCGCCGAGGACGATGAGCTGATGCGCTCGCTGGCCCATCCGGGGGCCGAGCGCTTCGACCGCGTGCTGGAGGCGCTGCGCCGGGGCGCGCCCGTGGAGGAGGTCTACGGCCTGACCGCGATCGACCGCTGGTTCTTGTCCGAACTGGCCGAGCTGGTCTCCGCGGACGGGGGCATCGAGTCTGCCTTCGCCGGCGAACGGACGTACAAAGCGGTCGACACCTGCGCCGCGGAATTCGCCGCCCGCACGCCCTACTTCTATTCGGCATGGGAACGGCCCCCCGTAGAGCACGAGATAGACGCAGGCACCGAGCGCCCCAGCGTCGTCATTCTCGGCTCCGGGCCCAACCGGATCGGTCAGGGCATCGAGTTCGACTATTGCTGCGTACACGCTGCGCAGACGGTGCGGGAGCTCGGCCGGGATGCCGTGATGGTCAACTGCAACCCCGAGACCGTGTCCACCGATTACGACACCTCGGATCGCCTGTACTTCGAGCCGCTGACGCTCGAGGACGTGCTCGGCGTCTGTCGTGCCGAGCCGCGCCTGGAGGGAGTAGTCGTCCAGTTCGGGGGTCAGACGCCGCTGAAGCTGGCGGCCGGGCTGCACGAAGCAGGCATCCCGATCCTGGGGACCGGTATCGAGGCAATCGACCTGGCCGAGGAGCGCTACCGCTTCGGGCAGCTGCTCGACGAGCTGAGCTACCAAGCGCCCCCGTATGCCACCGCCCACTCGGCGCAGGAGGCTCTAGCGCGGGCACCGGAAGTCGGGTTCCCGCTGTTGGTCAGGCCCAGCTACGTCCTCGGCGGCCGGGCGATGGAGATCGTCTACGACGAGGCCGGGCTGAGCGAGTACCTGCGACGGGTTCAGACCGAGCCCGGACGGGTCATTTACCTGGATCGGTTCCTCGAGGATTCGATCGAGGTCGACGTCGATGCGCTGTGCGACGGCCGCCAGGTGTGGATCGCGGCAATCATGCAGCACGTCGAGGAGGCCGGAATCCACTCCGGCGACTCGGCCTGCGTGTTGCCACCGCACGCCATCGGTGAGGAGATGCTCGAGCAGATCCGTTCCCGGACCGCCGGAATCGCGCTGGCGCTGGGGGTGGTCGGGCTCTTGAATGTCCAATTCGCGATCCACGGTGACACCCTGTACGTGCTGGAAGCGAATCCCCGGGCCTCGCGCACTGTGCCGTTCGTCTCCAAGGCGGTCGGCGTCCCGATCGCCAAGCTGGCCTGCCGGCTGATGCTCGGGGCGAGCATCTCCGAGCTCGGGCTGCCGGCCGGTGAGGGGGATGGTTCGAACGGCCGCAGCGGGCCGGGGGGCCATGTCTGCGTCAAGGAGGTCGTGCTGCCGTTCGACCGCTTCGCGGGTGCCGATTCCCTCCTGGGACCTGAGATGCGCTCCACCGGCGAGGTGATGGGCATTGCCGCAGACTTCCCAACGGCTTTCGCCAAGGCTCAGGCTGCCGCCGGCTCCAAACTGCCGCTGTCGGGAACCGTGTTCATCACGGTGGCCGACGGGGACAAGCCAGCCGCGACCGGTGTGGCCAGCATGCTGCACGACCTGGGCTTCAAGATCATCGCCACGCGCGGCACGGCGCAGGCGATCCGCAAAATGGGGATTCCGGTGGAGACGATCAACAAGATCGGAGAGGGTTCGCCCCACGTCGTCGAATGGATCGAGCGTGGCGCGGTAGAGCTCGTGATCAACACCCCAGTGGGCACCGGGGCGCGGACCGACGGGTGGGAGATCCGCTCGGCGGCCGTCGCCCGCCGGATCCCGTGCATAACGACGATGGCCGGTGGCATGGCCGCCGCGCGGGCTATTGCCGCGGCCCGCCGCGGAGAGCCGGAGGTAGTGTCCTTGCAGGAGATCCATGGCCGGGCGCCGGCGGCCGTCGGGCGCGACGGCGCGACGAGCGGGGAAGAGGACGCGGGGAAGGCCGGAGCCCCGGCCCGTGCTTGACGCGCCGCCCGCAGTGGGCGACCGTCAGCTGGCGCCGTTCGGGCGTCGCGCCGCGCCGATCATCGCCCGCGCGCGCTTCGGCCCCTACGTCGTATTGCGCTGTCACGATCCGGCGGGCCCACAGCCACAACCGGGGCAGTTCTACATGCTTCAGGCGGCGACCCGGTGGGGTGGGGGAGAGGACGAGCGCCCGTTCCTGCCGCGGGCCTTCAGCGTGCTCCGCGCGCAGCGCGGTGAGCTTCAGTTTCTGGTGGGCGACGTCGGTCCGGGTACGAGGCGGCTGTCGGAGCTCGGGCCAGGGGACGACCTGCTGATCGTCGGGCCGCTGGGCCGCGGCTTTCGGTTTCCGCGGGATGGCCGGCGGCCGTTGCTGGTTGGTGGCGGCGTTGGAATCGCGCCGTTGGCCATCTGGCAGGACGAGCTGCACGGGGAGGCGCTGGCACTGCTCGGCTTTCGCGACGCCTCCTACGCACCCGCGGCTTCGCTGTTGTCCCCGTGCCGGCTGATCACCGAGGACGGGTGCGCCGGCAGGCGCGGTCTGGTGACCGATCTTCTGCGCGAAGAGCTGCAGCAAGACTCTCGGGTTGAGGTTTACGCCTGTGGGCCGCCGGCGATGCTGGAGGCGGTCCGCGCCCTGTGCGCCGCTCGGCGCCTGCCCGCGCAGCTGGCCCTGGAGTCCGGAATGGCCTGCGGATACGGGGCCTGCTTCGGTTGCGTCGTCTCCACCCGCTCGGGGTATGTGCGCCTCTGCTTGGATGGCCCGGTGCTCGACGGCTGCGAGCTCGAGGAGGTGGCGGTGTGAGTGTCGACTTCTGCGGTCTGGAGCTCCGGCACCGGATCATCAACGCCTCGGGCACCTTCGACGCGCTCGCGGCGCGGCGAGCATTCGGCGAGCAGCTGTTCGAGCACTTTCCTTTTTCCGCCTACGTGACCAAGACCGTCACCGTCGAGGGCCGGGCCGGCAACCCGCCGCCGCGGCTATGGGAGCTGGCCGGAGGCCTGATCAACTCGATCGGGCTGCCCAACAAGGGGCTGATGGGCTTCGTCGAGCGCGATCTGCCCGAGCTGAGGGAGCTGCCCGTCCCGCTGATCGTCAACGTGATGGGCGGATCGCATGAGGAGGTCGGGCAGCTCGTCGCCGCCTTCGAGGCCTGCTCGGAGGTCGCCGCGCTCGAGTTGAACGTCTCGTGCCCCAACGTTGCCACGGGCCTCGAGTTCGGGTCTGACCCCCCCGGACTGGCGCGGCTACTCGAGCACGTGACGCCACTGACCAGCAAGCCTGTGATCGTCAAGCTCACGCCCAACACAGCGGATGTCGCCGCCGTGGCCCGCGCCGCAGAGCAGTCCGGTGCCGGCGCCTTGTCGCTGATCAACACGATCAGGGGGATGGCCGTCGACAGGCGCTCGCGGCGGCCGTGGCTCGGCGGCGTCACGGGTGGCGTCTCTGGGCCCGCGGTCCGTGCGGTGGCCCTGGCCCAGGTGCACGCCGTGAGGGCCGCGGTGGAGATCCCGATCGTGGGTATTGGCGGCGTGCAGAGTGGCCGCGACGCCTTCGATCTGATCACCGCCGGGGCAGATCTCGTGGCGGTCGGGACCGAGAGCTTCCGGGACCCAGCGGCAGGGTTGCGCATCGCGGCCGAGCTCGCCGCCGAGGCCGACGCGACCAGCGTGATGCCGAAAACGTGACCATCGAGCGCGGTTTTCGCGATGTTTACATCAAAACTGCTACATGCTGGTCAAAACTCCTGCAAACAGGGTCCATTCCCGAAACCAAGCTCGACAATGCTCGACCTCAGCTAGAGGTCTAAGCGAATTGCTCGATTGGGCCTTGATCGGCCTCGCCCAAGATGTATAGTCGCCGCCCATGCCGCCGGTCAGTGATTCGCTCCAGAAGCCCGTCGCTGCGCCCGAACGCTCACTCGTTCAGCGTATGGACGCCCTTCAGCGAGCCAACGACATTCGCAGCCGTCGGGCGCAGCTGAAGCGCGATCTGAAGGCCGGCCGGCAACCGATCCACGAGCTGCTGCTTGAACCCCCGGCGTATCTCGAGACGGCGAAGGTCTTCGACCTGATGCTGGCGGTGCCCAAGTACGGTCGCGTGAAGGTCAACAAGATCCTCTCCCAGTGCCGGATCTCGCCGAGCAAGACCATCGGTGGCCTTTCCCAGCGCCAGCGGGCCGAGCTCGTGGAGCTGATGCGCCGGCGCTAGGCCGGCGGCGCGAGCTGGAGTGTCAGGGCCGCTTCGCGTGGCCAAGGTGCTGGTGATCACCGGCCCGTCCGGCGTCGGCAAGGGGACGCTGATCCGGGGACTGCTTGAGCGCCTCCCACAACTGGAGCTGTCGGTCTCGGCGACCACCAGACGTCCTCGGCCCGGGGAGCGCGACGGCGTCGATTACCACTTCCTGAGCGACGCCGAGTTCGACCGTCGTCTCGGCGCTGCGGACTTCGTCGAGCACGCCGAGTACTCGGGTCACCGCTACGGAACGCTGCGCTCCGAGCTCGAGCAGCGGCTGCGCCGGGGGATCCCCGTGGTCCTGGAGATAGAGGTCCAAGGAGCGAGGCAGGTCCGCGACGCGATTGAAGATGCAGAGACGGTGTTCATCGCGCCCCCCTCGCCGGAGGCGCTCCGTACCCGTCTGATCGGCCGCGGCACCGACTCGGGTGAAGCGGTCGAGGCGCGCATGCGAACCGCCAAGCGGGAGCTCGAAGCCCAGTCCGAGTTCGGGCACGTGGTGGTCAACGACCGCCTGGAGGAGGCCACGCAGGAACTGGTGCGGATCGTCAAAGAAGCGCTCGCTAACCTTCCTAGCCCCAACAGCAAAGGACGCGTCAAGCCTTGATTTCTCCCCGCATCGACAAGCTGCTCGAGAACGTCGACTCCGACTATGCGAGCGTGATCGTGGCCGCCAAGCGCGCGCGACAGATCAACTCCTACTACCACAACCTGGGCGAGGGCACGTTCGACGAGTTCCCGCCGCCGATGGTCGAGACGCACTCGAAGAACTATCTGACGATTGCGCTCGAGGAAGTCGCCCAGGGCAAGCTGAAGTACAACTACAGGTAGGGCCGGGGGCCGCATGCGGTTGCTCGTCGGCGTAAGCGGCGGGATCGCGGCCTATAAGGCGCTGGAGGCGGTTCGCCTGGCGGTCAAGCAGGGCCACGCGGTGCGCGTGATTCAGACTGCAGCCAGCACCCAGTTCGTCGGCAGCGCTTCGTTCGAGGCCATCACCGGCGCCCCGGTGCTGGTGGATGAGTTCGAGCCAGACCCGTTGCGAGGCGCCTACCCAGGCGAGCCGCTGCCCTCCCGGGCGCCGATCAGCCACCTGGCGCTAGTGGAGCGCGCCGACCTGTACCTGATTGCCCCGGCCAGCGCCAACACGATTGCCAAGCTGGCCCAGGGGCTGGCCGACAACCTGTTGACCAGCGCGGCGCTTGCCGCCGCCTGCCCCGTGGCGGTGGCCCCGGCAATGAACAACCGCATGTACGAGCATCCGGCCACGCAGGCAAACTTGACGATGCTCTCAGAGCGCGGCGTGGCCCTGGTCCCCCCGGGGGAGGGGGAGCTCGCCTCTCACGGCGAGCACGGCGTCGGCAGGCTGGCCGAGCCCGCGGAGCTCGTGTCGGCGTGCGAGATGCTGCTGGCGCGCCGTGACGCGTCCCGCTCACTGTCGGGCAAGCGCACCCTGGTCACGGCGGGCGGAACGCGGGAGCCGATCGACAGCGTGCGCTTCATCGGCAACCGCTCCTCGGGAAAGATGGGCTTTGCGCTCGCCGCCGAGGCTGCCGCCCGTGGCGCCTCCGTGACGCTGATCGCCGCCAACTCCAACCTGCCGGCTCCACCGGGCGCGGAGGTGGTGGCGGTGGAGACCACCGAGCAGCTGGCCGCGGCCTGCGAGCGCCACTTTGCTGATTGCGATCTGCTGCTGATGGCCGCGGCGGTGGCCGATTTCCGTCCCGCCGCGCCGCGGGCAGACAAGCTCAAGAAGACCGACCCGCCCTCGGCGCCGCCACCGCTGGAGCTCGAGCTGACCGAGGACGTGATCGTCTCTCTTCAAGGGCGCAGGCGGCCGGAACAGGTGCTGGTGGGCTTCGCCGCCGAGCATGGCGGGAGCGCACTCGACTACGGGGCTGAGAAGCTGCGGCACAAGCGCCTCGACGCGATCGTGGTGAACGACATCTCGCAGCCGGGCGTGGGGTTTGACTCGAGCGAGAACGAAGTGACGATCCTGACAGTCGACGGCGAGCGACGCAGCGTGCCGCGCGCCAGCAAGCGCCACGTCGCCGGCGTGGTCCTGGACGAAGTCGAGCGGCTGATCTCGGCGCGGGGGCGCCCAGCCGACGTCACACACGGAGGAAAGGTAGGCGATGGAGCCCCCGGAACAGGCGCCCGTCGCGCCGCACGAGTGTGAAGCCTTCGCGGCCGTAGCACGCCGCCTGGCAGACAACGTGGCCCGCGCCGTGCAGGTGCGCGATCAGACCTTGGAGCACGTCCTGATCGCGCTACTGGCCGAGGGCCATGTACTGGTCGAGGACTATCCGGGGGTGGGCAAGACGGCGCTGGCCCGGGCGCTGGCCCGCTCGATCGACTCCCAGTTCGCGCGGATCCAGTGCACCGCCGACCTGCTGCCGGCAGACGTGGTGGGCTCGAATGTCTATGACCAGCGCGAGCAGCGTTTCGAGTTTCGCCCTGGCCCTGTGTTCGCAAACGTGGTGCTCGTCGACGAGATCAACCGTGCCTCGCCGAAGACCCAATCCGGACTGTTGGAGTGCATGCAGGAACGCTGCGTGACGGTCGATGTCCAGACCCACGAGCTCGCGCGCCCATTCATCGTGCTCGCGACCCAGAACCCGATCGAGTACGAAGGCACCTACCCGTTGCCGGAAGCGCAGGTCGATCGGTTCATGGTCCGCATCTCGCTCGGCTACCCCGCTCCCCGGGACGAGTCGGGAATGCTGGCCGACCACGAAACGGGCGATCGGGTGACGATGCTCGACGCCGTGGTGAGCGCCGGCGAAGTGCTCGCCGCGCAGGACGCCGCTACGCGCATACGCGCTGCCGAACCTCTGCGCGACTACATCGTCCGACTGCTGTGGCGGACCAGGGAGGACCCGAGAGTGGACCTCGGTGCCAGCCCCCGAGCCGGACTGATGCTGCTGCGCGCGGCCAAGGCGCGGGCGATGCTGTTGGGCCGCGACCATGCGCTGCCCGACGATGTGCAGGCGCTGGCTGAGCCGGTCCTGGCGCACCGCCTGGTGCTGGCCCCGGAGTGCGGCCGCGGCGCCGCGCGCGACGTGATCGCCGACGCGGTCTCGGCGGTCAGGGCACTGTGATCGACCTGCGACGGGCAGTAGTGACCTTGGCCGCAGGCGCGGCGCTGGTGCTGCTGGGTCTCGTGTTCGACGCCGCGCCGCTGTTCGTCCCCGGTGTGGCGTTTGTGTTGCTCGGCGCGCTCGTTCCCGGTTGGGTGTGGCTCGCCGCCCGCGGGGCGTCGATCGAGCGCCGACTGGAGGAGGACCGCGTGGTGGAGGGCGATCCCCTGGAGGCCGCGTTGCTGGTGCGCGCGGGACCACTGGGGCTTGTAGGCGGCGAGATCTCAGAGCCGTTGGCGGGTCAGCCGCTCAGGGCTCCGGGTGGCCGCCGAACCACGATCCTGGTGCTGGCCCGGTTTGAGCGCCGCGGTCGCAGACGGCTACCCGCACCGGCGCTGGTGGTCCGAGATCCGCTCGAGCTGGCGCGCTGCAGGGTTGTGAACACCGGCCAGCCACACGACGTGCTGGTGCTGCCCCGCACAGAGCCGGTTCATTGGGCACGGCCAGGCTCCAATCCGGCCGAGGCCGCCGCCTCGAAGTCCCGGGCCGACTTGCTGGCCGCCATGGAGGTAGACGGTCTCAGGCCCTACCGGCGCGGCACGCCGGCCTCCCGGATCCACTGGCCGGCGCTGGCGCGAGGTGCGGGGCTGCTGGAGCGCCGGCTGCGAGTCGACGGCGACAGCCGGCCGCTCGTGGTCCTCGATGCCCGGGGCGGGCCGTCCGAGCAGGACCTCGACGCCGCCGTACGCGCCGCCGCTTCGCTGACGCTCGAGCTCGGGCGTGGCGGGGGCTGCCGCCTTTTGCTGCCTGGGGCCAGGCGGGCGCTCGAGGTGGAGCCCGACCTGGCGTCCTGGCCGGCAGCCCAAGCACGGCTGGCACTGGTGGAGGGAGGCGCTGAGGTCCGTGCCCCCTCGCCCGCGGCGCTGCGGGCGGCGCTCGGATCGCTGTTCTACGTGACGGCCCAGAGGCTGGAGCGGCTGCCGCTGGCCCAAGCCCGAGAGACCGCAAATGCCACTCGGGCCGTGCTCGTACTACCAACCACGCTGGCCGCCGGCGAGCAGCTCAGGCCGAGCTTTGCGGTCGCCGGCTGCGTCGGCTTCGCGCTTGGCGCCGGTGGACGCCGGGATCCGGCTGGGCGCGTGCGGTCAGCCGGTCGGCGGAGGGCGGCGGCATGAGGGCCAGTGCTGGGCTGGACGAAAGCGGGCCGGGGTGAGCTGCGCGAAGGGCTGCCGGCGGTGAGCGTGGAAGTCGCCGTTCACTCGAGCGGCGGGCCGTTCGGTCGCGGCTCCATCTCTCACTCCGAGCTCGAGCGGGCGGCGCCCGTCGAGCGGCCGCGGGCCCGGCTGCTGACATTCGCTGCGCTTGGGCTTTACGGGGTGCTGCGCTGGGCGACGCTGATGCGCCCCGCCCCTGGGGCCCGGTTTGCGGGTCTTTTGGCGGTAGCTGTGCTCGTGGTCGGCGTGGGCGCCAGGCTGGACCGCCGCAGCCGTCTGCTGTCGGTGACCTTGGCGGTGGCGGCGCTGGTGGCGATGCTGCTGATCTCCGGCGTCCCAGCGGCATGGGTGCTGCATGTGCGCGTGACGGTCATCTCGCAAGGGATCGCCCAGGGGATCTCGGCGCTGCCGGGAGTGCTCGTCCCCTATATCGGGATCGACCCCTGGGTGAAGCTGGTGATTGTGCTGGGCGCGGGAGTTCTGCTGCTGGATGGCGCGCTGATGCTCGCGTTCTCACCCGGCACGCTGGGCGATCTGCGCCGATCGGCTGCCGCGTTGCCGCTGATCACGTTGGCGGTGGTGCCCTCCACGTTGGCGCGCCCCCAGCTGCCCTACCTGCAGGGCCTGGTGCTGTTCGCCTTGATCGCGGCGTTCATGTGGAGCGAGCGCACCATCCGCTACCACACCGGTGGAGCGGTGGCATTAGCCGGGATAGCCGGTCTCTGCGCGATCGTGATCGCGCCCCGCTTCGATCAGCATCGACCGTGGTTGAACTATCAGGCGCTGGCCGGTTCGCTGTCGCCGACGCAGGTCGAGACCTTCGACTGGACTCAGCGCTATGGACCACTCAATTGGCCGCACGTCGGTCGCGAGGTTCTCGATGTCAAGGCTGCGCACCCCGACTACTGGAAGGCCGAGAATCTCGATTTGTTCGATGGCGTGAGCTGGACGCCGGGCCCGGGGATCCTCGGCTCGCAGTTGCCGCCGCCGAGACGCGTCGGCCGAGCAGCAGTTCACGCAAACGCTGCAGGTGACGATCCACGCGATGCGCAGCCCACAGGTCATAGCCGCCGGATATGCCTACACGCCCGCGGACGTCGGTGAGGGCGTAACACCGGCAGCGAGCCCCGGGACGTGGACTGCCGGCGCACCGCTTGGGCCAGGTGACAGCTACACGGTCTCGACCTATTCCCCGAGGCCGACGGCCGCCGAGCTGGACACCGCCGGAGCCAGCTATCCGAGCATTGCGGTGGCCGACGAGCTCGCCATGCAGCTGCCGGCTGGAAGCTTCGCCGCCACACACCCCGAGGTTGAGTTCGAGCCGTTTCACTCCGGCCGACTGATAACGAACGTGGTCGGCCCCTACGACGAAAGCGGCATCGATCTCGTCGAGAGCTCGCCGTACGCAGCCGCCTATCGGCTGGCCAGCCGCCTGGCGGCCGCGTCGAGCACCCCGTATGCGTTCGTGCAGAGGGTGGAGCGGTACCTGTCGCCGAGCAACGGCTTCCGCTATGACCAGAACCCGCCAGCGAGTGCCTACTCCCTCGAGAGCTTCCTGTTCTCCAGCAAGCGCGGGTACTGCCAGCAATTTGCCGGCGCGATGGCCTTGCTGCTGCGCATGGGCGGCGTGCCGGCCCGGGTCGCCACGGGCTTCACGACCGGGAAGTACGACAGCGCGACGCACCAGTATGTGGTCTCCGATCTCGACGCGCACTCCTGGGTCGAGGTCTGGTTTCCCGGCTGGGGCTGGGTCCGGTTCGATCCCACCCCGCCCTCCTCGCCGACGCAGGGGTCGGCCGCTTCGCTGCTACCGAACGCCGGCCTCTCCGGCAACACCCCGCTGTCGGTCCCGCGAGCGCACGGGACCGCATCGGGGCCTGCGGGCAAGGCCTCAAGCGCCGCGCACGGAGGATCGGCCCTGGGACTGTGGGTGGCGCTGACTGCGGCGCTTCTGTTGCTCCTCGCCGCCGGGCTATGGGCGCGCAGGCGGGCGTCGCCGACTAGCCCTCGGCAGCTCGTTGCTGAGTTGGAGCGCGCGCACGCTCGCTGCGGGCGCCCGCTGCCCGCCGGGGCGACGCTTCACTCGCTCGAGTGGCGGCTGCGCTCCGCGCCTGAGGCACAGGAGTACGTCCGCGCGCTGCGGATGGCCCGCTTCGCTGGCGACGAGGAGCTCCCCTCGCCCAAGGGGCGGCGGGCGCTGCGCCGGCAGCTGGCCGCAAATTTGGGCCTGACCGGCTGGCTTCGCGCCTGGTGGGGGCTTCCGCCCCGGGTGGGATTCGCCCGCCCGGCGGCGGATCGCGGCGAGGCCTAGACTCCAGTCAAATGGACGACGTCTACGAGCTCTTCATCCGCGGCACTGAACTACTCGAGGCGGGGCACAACCACCAGGCCGCCATTCCCCTGTCCCGTGCGCGCGACCTCGCCCCGGATAAGACGTCGATTCGCGAGGCACTCGGCAGAGCGCTGTTCGGAGCCCAGCGCTACGAGCAGGCGTCGCAGGAGTTCCAGGCGGTGGTCGACCGCGCTCCGACAAATGACTACGCGCTGTTCTGCCTCGGACGCTCGCTGCAACTGCTCGGCCGGCATGCCGAGGCCAGGCGGCCGCTGGCGCTGGCCGCGTGCATGCAGCCCGGCCGGCGCGACTACCGGCTTTACAGAGACTGGGCCCGGGTTCGGGCGGCCGCTGCCCCCGGGCAGTAGCGCCCAGCTGCTTAGAGCCTGGCTCATAACTCAGACTCTGACTTGGCAGCCCCGCGCGGGCGGTGCTACCCTCGGCAAACGAAAGCTTTGGCGCCGGGGCTTCCCGGTGGTAGTACCGGAAGTGGGCGCTGGCCCGCTTTTTTTATGGTTTTGCCGGAGGAGATCGTGAGTGCACTCCAGCCAGAAATAGAACAGCTGCTCGCCGAGCGCGAGCCTGAGGTCGAGCTGCTGCTAGCGGAAGTCGTCTCGGGATCGACGCTGCGCGTTTTCATCGACCACCCGGACGGTGTGACGCTCGGACTCTGTGAGCGGGTCTCCGGCCTGCTCGGCCACTACCGCGACCGCTATGCGCTCGAGGTCTCCTCGCCGGGGCAGGACCGGCCGCTGACCAAGCCGCAGCACTTCAGCCGATTCCTCGGCCGTCACGCCCGAGTGCGCATCCGCGACGCGTGCGGCGCCCGCAAGAGCGTGATCGGAGAGCTTGTCGGCGCCTCGGAGCGCGAGGTCACGATCGCCGCCTCCGATGGCGTCGTGACGATTCCCTACGAGCAGATCGTTCGCTCCAACCTAGTCCCGGGAGACTGATCGAATGTCCAAGGAGATCGTGGAGGCGGTTCGGGGCCTCGCCGCCGAAAAAAACATCTCTTCAGAAAAGCTGATGGAGGCGCTGGAAGACGCGCTGCTGTCTGCCTACAAGAAGACGCCGGGATCGGCGCGCTACGCGAAGGTGGAGATCGACCGTGATTCGGGCGATTTCATCGTCTGGGAGCTGAAGATCCCGCCTGAGCTCGAGCCGCAACTACTGGTCGACGCCACGGTGGATCAGGAGCCGACCGTCGATCCCGAGACAGGCGAGATGCGCGAGCCGCCCGAGCCGGAGATCGATCCCGAGAAGCTCAAGCTCTACGAGGATCAGATCGAGATCGAAGACGTGACCCCGCACGACTTCGGCCGGATCGCGGCCCAAACCGCCAAGCAGGTGATCCTGCAGCGCATTCGCGAAGCCGAGCGGGACATGATGTTCGAGGAGTACCGCGACCGTGTCGGTGAGCTGATCACCGGCATCGTGCAGCAGTCCGATTCCCGTTACACGCTAGTCCAGTTGCGCGAGCGCGTGGAAGCGCTGCTGCCGAAGTCCGAGCAGGTTGACGGTGAGCGCTACGACCACTCGCAGCGCATCAAGGCGGTGATCAAGGACGTCTCGAACTCCACCAAGGGGCCCAGCATCATCGTCTCCCGGCGCGATCCCGAGCTGATCAAGCAGCTGTTCGAGTTGGAGGTACCGGAGATCGCCGATGGTCTGGTTGAGATCACCGGTGTGGCGCGCGAGCCCGGCTACCGCTCGAAGATCGCCGTCGTCTCGCACGTCGACGGGGTCGATCCCGTGGGGGCGTGCGTCGGACCTCGTGGCTCCCGGGTGCGCATGGTCGTCTCCGAGCTGCGAGGCGAGAAGATCGACATCATCCCCTACAACGACGAGCCCGCCCGCTTCGTGGCCAAGGCTCTTTCTCCCGCCCGCGTGCGCGAGGTGCTGGTTGACGACGCTGGCAAGCAGGCCACGGTGATCGTGCCCGATGACCAGTTGTCGCTGGCGATCGGCCGCGAAGGGCAGAACGCCAGGCTGGCCGCCCGGCTGACCGGATGGCGGATCGACATCCGCTCGGAAACCGAATTTGCCGCGGAGGAGGCCGAGCACGGCTACGAGGAAGCCGAGGACGGTGGCCGCTGCCACGCGATCCTGGCCAACGGCCGCCGTTGTCCCAACGCAGCTCTGTCCGGCTCGCGCTATTGCGGGCTGCCCGCGCACCAAGCACTGGAGGGCCAGGCCACCGATCAGGTGGAGGCCGGGTCGTCCCCGCGACAGCAGCCGTCGCCCGAGCCGGTGAAAGCCACGACACCCGAGCGGCAAGAAAACCCCTCCTAGACTTCGCAGCTCATGAACCGACGCGTCCACGAGATCGCCAAGGAGCGGGGAATCGCCCCCAAGGAGCTGCTGGCGCGACTGCGCGCGGCCGGCGTCGAGGTCAAGGCGGTGTCATCGAGCGTGGACGAATCAGTGGCGTCGCGACTGCTCGGCAACGGCGACGGCGCAACGGCCAAGGACGCAGCGGCGGTCGCGCCGACCGACCCAGCTCCCGCGGCCGGGGAGACACCACCGTCAAAACCCGCGCAGCGCCCCAGGAGGGCCGCGCGCAGCCCCAGGAGGGCCGCGAGGCTTCACCGCGGACCGAGGCCTCGCCCGAACCGGCCCCGGCTGCGAAGGCTTCCGCGCCCAGCCAGCGGCCGGCGCCACCGGCACCGGGCGCCGCCTCCTCCGCGGGGGGTCCGCAGACAGGCGCCGACGGAGCGCCCGCATCCCGACCGTCCAGCTCGCAGCAGCACAAGCGTCCGACGAGGGACTCGCTCCAGGGGGAGCGGGCGCCGGGGGCCGCCGGCGGCAGGCGCCGCGTGGTGATCGACTCACAGGCCTCGCGCCGCTCACCCGGAGGTGGCGCCCCACCGCCGACGCAGCCGCCCCGGCGCCAGCGCCGCGGAAGGCGCCGGCGGGGCGTCTACGACGAAGAGGCTGAGGCCAGGCCGTCCGTCTCCGCGGCGGTCGCCGAACCAACGGCCATCCGGGTCAACTCGGGTTCGACGGTCAAAGACGTCGCCGAATACCTCGACGTGCGCGTCCCCGAGGTGATCGCGAAGCTGATGGCCCTGGGCGAAATGAAGACCCAGACCCAAACCCTGTCAGACGAGACGATCGAGGTGCTGGCGTCGGAGCTCGGCAAGAATGTGGAGATCGTCCACACCGAGGACGAGACCGTGGTCGAGCCGGTGTTCGACGACGCGGAGGACGAGCTCGTCGACCGGCCGCCGGTTGTCACGATCATGGGTCACGTCGACCACGGCAAAACCTCTCTCCTGGATGCCATCCGCGAGACCGAGGTGGCGGCCGGAGAGGCTGGCGGCATCACGCAGCACATCGGCGCCTACCAGGTCCACCACGGTGAGAACACGGTGACATTCCTCGACACGCCCGGCCACGAAGCGTTCACGGCGATGCGTGCCCGTGGAGCGAAGGTCACCGACATCGCGGTGATTGTGGTGGCCGCCGACGACGGCGTCATGCCCCAGACCCAGGAGGCCGTCGATCACGCCAAGGAAGCTGACGTGCCGATGATCGTGGCCATCAACAAGATCGACAAGGAGGGCGCCGACCCCAACCGGGTGCGAGGCGAGATGGCCGGGATCGGCTTGCAGCCGGTGGAGTGGGGCGGCGACACCGAGTTCGTTGACGTGTCGGCCAAGACCAAACAGGGACTCGGCGACCTGCTGGACACGATCGTGACCATGTCGGAGCTGCTCGAGCTGCGGGCAAACCCGGACGCGCCGGCTTCCGGCACGGTGATTGAGTCCAAGCTCGACCCGGGTCGTGGTCCGGTGGTTACGATTCTGATCGGGCGCGGCACGCTCGAGGTAGGGGACGCCGTCGTGGCCGGAGCCCACTGGGGCCGGGTACGGGCGATGAGCGATTTCATGGGCAACCGCGTCTCGCAGGCGACGCCCGGCGAGCCGGTCGAGGTGCTCGGCTTCGACGGGGTCCCAGAGGCCGGCGAGCGCGTGCGCGTCGTGGAGCACGAGCGTCGGGCGCGGCAGCTCGCCACCGAGCGCGCCGTGCGCCTGAAAACCGAATCGCTGGCGCGGCGTGCCGGCAAGCGCGTGTCCCTGGAGGACATCTTCAGAGAGGGCATCCAGGAGCTCAACCTGGTGCTGAAGGCGGACGTCGCCGGTTCGCTCGAAGCGATCGAAGACGAGATCGCCAAGCTGCCGCAGGAAGAAGTGTCGGTGAACGTGATCCGCGGCGCAGTGGGCGGTGTGACCGAGTCAGACGTGATGCTTGCGGCCGCCTCCGACGCGGTGATCCTGGCCTTCAACGTGCGCCCGGTCGGCGACGCCCGCGCCGTGGCCGAGCGCGAGGGCGTTGAGATCCGCCACTACTCGGTGATCTACCGAGCGATCGAGGAGCTACGCTCCGCGATGGAGGGCATGCTGGCGCCCGAGGAAGTCGAGGAGGCGCTGGGAAGCGCCGAGGTCCGTCAGCTGTTCCGCGCCTCCCGCGTGGGGACGATCGCCGGCTCGCACGTGACCGACGGCCGGATCACCCGCGGGGCCAAGGTGCGGCTGGTACGCGACGGAACCGTGGTTTACGAAGGCGAGATCGCCAGCCTGCGCCGTTTCAACGACGACGTGCGCGAGGTGAGCACCGGGTATGACTGCGGCATCGTGCTCCGGGACTTCGCCGATATCAAGCAGGACGACGTGATCGAGGCCTACGCCACGCGTCAAGTCGAACGCGAGCTCAGCTAGCCCTGGACGGCATGTCAGAGAGCGGCTTCGTGGCCGTGCTCGTGATCGACCTGCACTTCGCCGACTCGGGCAGCCTCAAGGGCAAGCGCAAAGAGCTCGCTTCGATCAAGGCTGTGCTGCGCGGCCGGCTGGGAGCCGCGGTGGCCGAGACCGACTATCACGACCTGTGGCAGCGCGCGACGATCACCGCCGCTCTGACCAGCGGCTCGCTGAGGGCGTTGGGAGATGCGATCGAGAACGTTGAGCGCTGGCTCGAGTCACGCGTGCCTGACAGAGTGCGAATCGAGCGGATCATCGCCTCCGTCGATGAGCTTGCGGATGCCGTGGGAACCCGAGCCCCGGGCGGACGGGAGGACGGCTAGGATGAGCTCGGGCCGCATGCGACGCGTAGATGAGGCGGTCCGGGGGGTGTTGTCGGATGCAATAACCAAGCGCTTGCAGGACCCCCGCGTGGGATTCGTGACTGTTACCGGAGTCAAAACCAGCCCAGATCTCCGACACGCACGTGTGTACGTGAGCGTGCTCGGTGGCGAGCACGAGCGCGAGACCAGCCTTAACGGTCTGCGATCCGCGCACGGCCTGCTGCAAGGAATACTGGCCGCCGAGTTGAAGCTCAAGCACACGCCAACGCTGACCTTTCACTACGACGAGTCGATCGAGCGCGGGATGCGCATCACGCAGCTGCTCGCCAGCGACGCCGCGAGAGCGGACGAAGGCGATGGCTGACGACAACGATCATGTAAACCGCGAGGCGGTCTTGGCGGAGCTGCGCTCCGCGTCGCGGTTCGTCGTGCTCTCGCACGAGCATCCCGACGGCGACGCACTCGGCTCGCTCACCGCAACGCAGGAGATCCTGACCACGCTGGGCAAAGACAGTCTGATCTTCATCGACCCTCAGGACTTTCCGCTCCCGCACGAATACGAGTTCCTGCCGCTGCCCGGACTAATCGACTCGCCGCCCGACGACGTGGAGCAAAGGACGGTCGTCTTCCTGGACTGCGGCAACCTCGAACGCACTCCTGCGATCGCGTTTCAGCGGCGCGGCGCGCAGATCCTCAACATCGACCACCATCACGACAACACCCGTTTCGGCACGGTCAACTACGTCAAGCCGTCGGCGTCGTGTACAGCGGAGATCATCTGGGAGCTCATGCATGGTCTCGGCGTGCGTCCCACGAAGACGATCGCGGACGCCCTGTACGTGGGACTGGTCACGGACACCGGCAGATTCATGTACGAGAACACCGGCCCCCGTGCGCACGAGATGGCGGCCGAGCTGATCGACGCCGGGGTCGACGTGCACGAGATCTACCGCAAGATCTACGAGGACCTCCCCTACGGCAAGCTGGCGCTACTGGCACGAGGTCTGGCCAATATCGAGCGCTACGACAATGGGCGCTTGACCGTCAGCGCGCTCAGCGCGGGAGACTTCGACGCCGCCGGCGCCACCGAGAGCCACTCGGAGGGGCTGATCGACCATCTGCGCGCGATCCAGGGAACTGCCGTTGCCGCGCTCGTCCGCGAGCGGCTCCACAACGGCGACGGCCGGCCGGCGCAAAAAGTTTCGTTGCGGGCCTCTGACGGACGGGTCGACGTCTCCCGCATCGCCCGGGTTCAGGGTGGCGGCGGTCACCGGCAGGCGGCTGGCTTCGACACCGCGATGTCACACGACGAGCTCGTCGAGTTCCTGCGCGAGCAGCTCGCCGCGCAGCTCTGAGGGACGGCTCAGGCCGTCAGCTGGCCGGTGAACGGACCCCCTGGGGTCATTCTGTACGACAAGCCCCGAGGCATGACCTCGCACGACGTGGTGGCAAGCGTGCGCCACCGTCTGGGGCGGCGGGTCAAGGTTGGTCACTCTGGGACTCTCGACCCGTTCGCCAGTGGGTTGCTGCTGATCCTGGTCGGCCGCGCCACACGCGCGCAGCGGTTCTTGATGCAACTGCCGAAGAGCTACGAGGCGGTGGCCCGCTTCGGCGCTATCTCCAGCACGGGGGATCCCGAAGGCGAGATCGTGCGGACCGACGCGGTACCGGACCGCGAGCTCGCGCTTCCACTGGGCTGGGTTCGGCAACGGCCCCCTGCCTACTCGGCGGTCAAGGTCGGCGGGCGCCGCGCCTACAAGCTGGCCCGGGCCGGGGTCAGAGACATCGAGCTGCCAGAACGTGAGGTCTTCATCCAC
This sequence comes from uncultured Actinomycetes bacterium, assembly GCA_963756555.1. Classification (GTDB taxonomy): domain Bacteria; phylum Actinomycetota; class Thermoleophilia; order Solirubrobacterales; family Solirubrobacteraceae; genus Palsa-465. Next base: position 122,145 of record CAVWOC010000012.1, on the reverse strand, counting down.
CGCTTCGAAGAGCGCTGGCGCCAGGGCGACAGACGTGCTTTCGCCATCGAGTGCTCGTCCGGCACCTACGTCCGCAGCTTGATCGCCGAGCTTGGTGACGCTTACTGCGAGGAGCTGAGACGCACGCGGATCGGGCCCTTCGACGTCCGTAACGCCGACCCGGAACGTGTGCTCGAGCTGGGGCAGGCGCTGTCATTTCTACCGGAGGTTCGGCTGGATGATGAGGGAGCCCGGAGGGCGGGCCACGGGGCGGCCGTACCAGGATCGCCACCTGAGGAGGTGGGCGTCGTGCGACTGACGGGCGAGCTGGGCCTGATCGCCGTGGCCGAGCGTCGCGCAGACGGCTTGCTCAAACCGGTTGTTGTCCTCGCCGACCCGGAAACGCGCTAACGCGCAAAGCCTGCCTCAAAGCGCGTGCACCTTATCCGTTAGGCTCGCAACGTGCGGCTTCGCGCTGACCGGCCGCTTAGGCTCGCGCCGGCGACGGCGCTCGATTACCGAGAGCTGGCGCGGCGAAAGCTCCCGCGGCAGCTGTTCGACTACCTTGACGGTGGCGCCTACGAGGAGCGCACGCTGAATGCCAACGTCGCCGACCTGGAGCGGTTGCTGCTGCGTCAGGTGGTGATGCGTGACGTCGCCACTCGCGATCCCGCCGTGGAGGTGCTGGGACAGCGGCTAGCGCTTCCGCTGATCCTCGCTCCGGTCGGCCTGGGCGGCATGTTCGCTCGCCGGGCGGAGGTCCAGGCTGCGCGGGCCGCCGAAGCGGCGGGCGTGCCGTTCGTGGAGTCGACGGTCTCGATCTGCGGCATCGAGGAGGTGGCACGAGCCGTGTCGCCGCCGCCGTGGTTTCAGCTCTACGTGATGCGCGACCGGGGGTACGCCGAGGAGCTGATGTCGCGTGCCCATGCCGCAGGATCCCCGGTGCTCGTGCTGACCGTCGATCTGGCGGTGGTCGGAGCACGGCATCGCGACACGCGCAACGCCATGGTCGGGGACCCGCCCCTCCGGGCCAGGATGCTGCGGGGTCTCGACCTCCTCAGCCATCCGCGCTGGTTGGTGGACGTGCCGATCAACGGCCGGCCGCTGACTTTCGGGAACCTGGAGCGCGCCGTGCCCGAAGCCCGCACCCCGGCCGCGTTCAGGAAGTGGGTCGACGACCAGTTCGACCCCAGCGTCACCTGGGCCGACATTGCGTGGGTGCGAGAGAACTGGGACCGCCGGCTGATCGTAAAGGGCGTGTTGGACCCGGGCGACGCCCGGCAAGCCGCCGACGCCGGAGTGGATGGGCTGGTGGTCTCAAACCACGGCGGCCGCCAGCTCGACTCGGTGCCTTCGAGTGCTCGGGCGCTGCCGGATGTGGTCGATGCAGTGGGCGACCAGCTCGAGGTGCTGGTCGACGGCGGCGTACGCACCGGACTCGACGTCGTAAAGCTCTTGGCGCTCGGGGCGCGCGCGGTGCTGATTGGACGTCCGTGGGCCTGGGCGGCAGCAGCCCGCGGCGAGCAAGGTGTCAGTCACCTGCTCTCGGTGATGAAGGCCGATATCGACGTCGCGCTCGCCCTCACCGGCCATCGCTCGTTTGAGGACCTGGACCGCACCGCACTGCAGCGCAGCGCTGAAACCGCTAACGCCGTCGCCTCACCTCTGAATTAGCCGCCCACTAGCCTTCCGCGCTCGATGCGGATCACGACGCTTGCAGAGGTCGAGGCGCGGCCACGGCGCGTGGCCGTGGGGGAGTTCGACGGTGTTCACCTGGGCCACCGCGAGGTGATCCGGGGCAGCGACACCGTGCTGACATTCGATCCCCATCCGCTTCAGGTGATCCGGCCCGAGGCCGCGCCGAAGCTGCTCACCAGCCTCCAGACCAAGGCGGAGTTGATCGGCAGCCTGGGAGTGCAGGAGCTGGTCGTGCTGCAGTTCGACGAGCGCTTCGCGCAGCAGACGCCCGAGCAGTTCGTGGACCAGGTGCTGATCCAAAAGCTGCACTCCACTCACGTGTCGGTTGGCGAGAACTTCCGTTTCGGTCATCGGGCCGCCGGCGACCCGTCGCTGCTGCAGGCCGACGCCCGGTTCGACACCCGCGTGGTGGCGCTGGTGGAGGTTGATGGGGAGGTCGTCTCCTCCAGCCACATCCGCGGGTTGCTGCTGGCAGGTGAAGTCGAACACGCCGCCCGGTTCCTCGGTGCGCCGTTTCAGCTTCAGGGAGAAGTGGTGGCGGGTGACCGCCGGGGGCGGACGATCGGTTTTCCGACCGCAAACATCGTGCCCGACGAATCGCTTGTCTGTCCGGGGCATGGTGTGTATGCGGCACGCGCCGACGGGTCCTGCGCGGCCGTGAGCGTCGGCGTGAGGCCGACGTTCGGCACCGGCCGAGCGGTACTGGTTGAGGCCTATCTCATCGACCGCGACGTCGACCTCTACGGGCGCACGCTGGCCGTAACCTTCCTCAAGCGGCTGCGGGGTGAGCGCCGCTTCGACTCGGTAGATGCCCTTGTGGAGCAGATGCGCCGCGACGTAGAGCTGACCCGCCAGCTGTGTCCGTGACGCTGGGCTGAGTCAAGCAACGACCCTGCTAGCCTCCGCCGCCGCATGACCGTTACGCAAGAGCGCAAGCGAGAGCTCGTCGAGCGGTTCGGCTCGGAGTCGCAGGATACCGGCAAGACCGAGGTCCAGATCGCGATCCTCACCGAACGGATCAACGCTCTGACCCAGCATCTGCGCGTCCACCGCAAGGATCATCACTCACGTCGCGGTCTGTTGATGCTCGTCGGCCGCCGGCGGCGGTTCCTCAACTACTTGCAGCGCACCGACCTCGAGCGGTATCGCACGCTGGTGCGCGAGCTCGGGCTGCGCAAGTGAGCACCGCGCTAAGCGGGATCATTCAGCCGGGCACACCCGTTCCCGAGTTCCGCCTGCGCCGCGAGGACGGCAACGAGTTCACGCGCGCTGACCTGCTCGAGCACACGACCGTGCTCGTCTTCTACCCGTTCGCCTTCAGTCCGGTGTGCACCGACCAGCTGAACCTCTACGAAGAGGTGCTCGATGACTTCGCAGCTCGCGGCGCGACCCTGTACGGCGTCTCCTGCGATGCCACCTGGTCCCAGCAGGCCTTTCGAAAGCATCTTGGAGTGAGCATCGAGCAGCTCTCTGATTTCGAGCCCAAGGGCGAAGTCTGCCGCGCCTTCGGCGTCTACCACCCGGGCGGCTTCCCCCAGCGTGCGCTGGTCGTGGTGGGCGAAGACGGCGTCGTCAAGTGGTCCTATCAGGCTCCCTCGCCGGGCGATCTGCCAGGGGCGAACCTGATCTTCGACGCGCTCGCCGCCTAGTGCACTGAGCGGCTTCGGCTCCGATGGCAGATCTCGGCTCGGCGCCCGTCCGGCCACCGGGGCCCGATGATCACCAGCGGGGCCCGGCTGACGCGACCGCGGTGATCGAGTACGCGGACTTCGAGTGCCCGTTCTGCGCGACGCTGCACGGGCGGCTCAAGGATCGCCGGCTACGAATCGCCTTTCGCCACTTTCCAGTGCGCTCCAGCCACCCGCGTGCCTGGGCCGCGGCGTGCGCCGCGGAGGCCGCCGGACGTCAGGGTCGCTTCTGGGCCATGCACGACTCGCTGTTCTCAGACCAGGGACGGCTCGAGGATCCACATCTGTGGCGGCGGGCGACCGAGCTGGGCCTGGACCTCGGCCGATTCGAGGCCGACCGGCGCAGCGAGGACGTGGCAGCGCGAGTGCGCGCCGATTTCGAGTCCGGAGTGCGGGCCGGAGTGGTGACGACGCCGACGCTGTTCGCCGCCGGCGGGGAGATGTTGTCCGGCAGGATCGACGCCGCCGCGATGGACGCGATCGCCGGCGGCGCGGGTCCGCGAGCCAGCGTGCCGCGCACCGGCTGAACGTGGGGCTCCATAGCGCCCGCTACCATCATCTCCGTTCGGATTAGAAACAGAAGAGACAAAGCCCTCGCCGACCGAAGGGCGAGGTGAAGGGAAACTGAATATGTCTGACGCCGTTTCACGCGTGTCCGTCGAGGTCGAGGGCAAGGAGATCTCGTTCGAGACAGGCAAACTGGCCAAGCAGGCCTCCGGCGCCGTGGTCGTCCGCTCGGGCGACACGATGGTCCTCTGTACAGCCACCGCGGGCAATATCCGCGACGTGGACTTCCTGCCGCTGACGGTTGACGTGGAAGAGCGGATGTACGCGGCCGGCAAGATCCCCGGCTCGTTCTTCAAGCGTGAGGGCCGAGCGGGGGAGAAGGCTACGCTCTCGGCCCGCCTGATCGACCGTCCGATCCGGCCGCTGTTCCCCAAGGGATGGCGCTACGAGACCCAGCTGGTGGCGATCCCGATGTCGGTGGACCACGTCCATCCGTACGACGTGCTGGCCATGAACGGCGCCTCGGCGGCGCTGATGGTCTCGCACATCCCGTTCCCGGCCCCGGTAGGCGCCGTGCGGATCGGCAAGATCGAGGGCAACTTCGTCGTCAACCCCTCGGAGGAGGACCTGGTCGAGAACACCGATCTGGACCTGATCGTCGCCGGCACCGAGGAGGCGATCCTGATGGTCGAGGCCGGCGCCAACGAGATCCCCGAGGCCGAGATCCTGGACGCACTCGATATCGCCCATGAGGCGATCAAGAAGCTCTGTGCCGCGCAGCGCGAGCTGGCCGAGCGTGCCGGCAAGGAGAAGATCGCGGTCGAGGTACCTCAGGTCGATCCCGAGTTCTATGAGCGCGTCAAGGCCTCGCACGGCGCGGCGCTCGATGCGGCGACACAAGTGGAGGACAAGCTCGAGCGCCAGGATGCCTGCCGCACGGTCGAGGAACAGGTCCTGGCGCAATACGCCCCGGATGCCGAAGCGGAGGATTACGCTCGGCAGCGGGCCGCCGCCCAGCTCGCGTTCGACAAGCTCGAGAAGACGTTGATCCGGGAGCGGATCGCCGTCCAGAAAAAGCGCCCAGACGGTCGTAGTGCCGAGCAAATCAGGCCCCTGTCGATCGAAGTGGGAGTGGCCCCGCGCACGCACGGGTCGGCGTTGTTCACGCGCGGGCAGACTCAGGCCTTCAGCGTGGTAGCGCTTGGAACCACGCGCGAAGAGATGCGCCTCGACACGCTGGGCTTGGAGACCGCTAAGCGCTACTTCCACCACTACAACTTCCCGCCGTTCTCGGTCGGGGAGGCGGGCTTCATGCGCGGGCCCAAGCGCCGTGACATCGGTCACGGGGCGTTGGCCGAGCGAGCGCTCGTACCGATGATCCCCGCTCAGGAGGAGTTCCCGTACACGATCCGGGTGGTCTCCGACATCCTCGAGTCCAACGGCTCGAGCTCGATGGCCTCAGTCTGCGGCTCGACGCTGTCGCTGATGGATGCCGGCGTACCGATCAAGCAACCGGTGGCCGGAATCGCCATGGGCCTGATCAAGGAGGGCGAGGATTACATCATCCTCACCGACATCGCCGGCGTCGAGGATCACCTGGGCGACATGGACTTCAAGGTGGCCGGCACCGAGCGCGGGATCACCGCCTTGCAGATGGACATCAAGATCACCGGCGTGACCTTCGAGATCATGCGCGACGCGCTGGCCCAGGCCAAAGTGGCCCGCCACTTCATCCTCGATGAGATGGGCAGCGTGATCGATGCGCCACGGACCGAGCTCTCCAAGCACGCTCCGCGGATCTCGAGCATCCAGATCGATCCCGAGAAGATCGGGCTGCTGATCGGCAAGGGCGGCGAGACGATCCGTGCGCTGCAGGAGGAGTTCGACGCCCAGATCGATGTCTCAGACGAAGGTCAGGTCCTGGTCTACGCCTCCGACGGTGAGCGCGGCGATGCGCTGGTCGACCGGATTCGGACGATGACCAAGGAGGTGGAGGTCGGCGACGAGTTCACCGGCAAGGTCGTCAAGACGACCCAGTTCGGAGCGTTCGTAGAGCTCTCCAAGGGCACCGACGGGCTGCTTCATATCTCCAACGTGGCGCCCGGGCGGCGGATCGGATCGGTCGAGGAGGTGCTGGGCAAAGGCGACGAGCTGGAGGTGCGCGTGGTGGAGGTCGACCGCGAACGTGGCCGCATCGGCCTGCGGCTGGCCACCGACCCGGACATTGCCGGAAAGAGCGTGGAGGAGCTGGCGGCGGTGGGGTCAGGTAACCCCGGGCCACCGCGCCGAGAGCGCTCCGGGCGTGACGGGCGCCCCCAGGGCGGACGCGGCCGCGACCGTGACCGTGACCGTGACCGTGACCGGGGCAGGGTCCGAGATCGCGACCCCGACCGCCCGCGCTCCTAGTGCACCCCGACGGGCGTACATACCACTAGTGGCCGAACGACACCGGCTGACGACGCTCGACTCCGGCGTGCGAGTGGTGACCGAGCGGATGCCCGCCGTCCGCTCGGTGGCCCTCGGCCTGTGGATTGGGACCGGATCCAGAGGAGAGACAGACGCCCAAGCGGGGCTCTCCCATCTGCTCGAGCACCTGCTGTTCAAAGGCTCGGCCAAGTACGGCTCGCTGGAGATCGACCAGCTGTTTGACGCAATGGGCGGCGAGATCAATGCCGGCACCGGTAAGGAGACGACTTCCGTCTTCGGGCGCGTGATCGACGAGCATGTCCCGGAGGCCTTCGACGTCCTGGCCGACATCGTGTTTCGGCCTGCGCTCACCGACATCGACTCGGAGCGGGCGGTGATCCTTGAGGAGATTGCGATGTACGAGGATGAGCCGCAGGAGAAGGTCTTCGACCTGCTGGGCGAAGCGATATTCCCGGGCCATCCGCTGGGACGGGCGATCATCGGGAGCGCGGAGGTCGTGGCGGGGACTCCCCCAGAGGAGATCGCCCGCTTCCACGGCGCTCGCTACGTGCCGCAGAACGTGGTCATCGCCGCCGCGGGCGCGATCGAACACGACGCGCTGCTCGAGCTGGCGGCCGAGCGAGTTCCGGGCGCTGCCGCCGCCCGCGCCGCGGAGCCACCGTCCGCTCCGCCCGCCGACTCCTCGCCTCGGCGGCGCTTCGAGCGCAAGGACACCGAGCAGTACCACGTGTGCCTCGGCGCTGCCGGCCTCTCACGCCACGACGAGCGCCGTTTCGCGCTACGCGTGCTGGACACGATCTTCGGCGGCACGACGTCATCGCGGCTGTTTCAGGAGATACGCGAGCAGCGGGGACTGGCCTACGCCGTGTATTCATTCACCAACGCCTACCACGACAGCGGGCAGATCGGGCTGTACGTCGGAACGCGCGCTGAGAACCTGCCCGAGGCGATGTCGATCGTGGGCTCCGAGCTCCGTCGTCTGGCCGAAGAGCCGGCTACGCCCGAGGAGCTGACCCGGGCCAAGGAGAACCTGAAGGGTCGCGTGGTGCTGTCGCTCGAGTCCACCGGCGCTCGCATGAACCGGCTGGGCTCGGAGGTTCTGGCCGGCGCACCGCTGCTATCGCTCGACGAGGTGACCGAGCGAATCGACGCCGTGATGGTTGATGACTTGGTCAAGCTGGCGCGCGAGCTGTGGGCGCCCGAGCGCCTCGCGGCAGCCGGCATCGGCCCCGACGGTGAGCGCTTCGAGCAGTCGCTCGAGCCGCTGGCGGCCGCCGAGGCCGTAGGTTGATCCGGGTCGCGGTGGCCGGCGCAGCCGGCCGGATGGGGCAGACTGTCTGCCGGGCGGTCGAAAGCGCCGACGATCTGGAGCTCGTCGCCCGTGCCGATCCGGCGCTCGGCGTGGCGCTGGGCGAGGCGCTGGCCGCGCACCCCGATGTGCTGGTTGACTTCACCACGCCCTCGACGGCTGTTGAGAACGCGCGCCAGGCAGTCGCCGCCGGCGTGCACGTCGTGATCGGCACGACCGGGTTCGATCTCGAAGAGCTGTCCGAGCTGCGCGGGGCCAACGTGTTCGCCGCGCCGAATTTCGCGATCGGCGCGGTCCTGATGATGCGCTTCGCGGCCGAGGCGGCGAAGCACATGGAGACAGCTGAGATCATCGAGTTGCACCACCAAAATAAGCTCGACGCCCCTAGCGGCACGGCCGCGCGCACCGCGACGCTGATGCGGGATGCCAGCGGCCACGAGCCTCCGCCGATCCACTCGGTCCGCCTGCCCGGGCTGGTGGCCCACCAGGAGGTGATCCTCGGGGGGCTCGAGCAGACACTCACGATCCGCCACGACTCGCTGGGGCGGGAATCGTTCATGTCGGGCGTGCTGCTCGCCGTGCGGCGCGTGCCGACGTTGCCTTGCTCGCCAATCGTTGGACTCGAGCACCTACTCGATTAGGGTCTAGCCAGCTATAAAGGCAACTCGGCGGGCGCCGCGCGCCCGCGATCGTCGGCTAAACTTGGTGAACACATGTTTACAGGCTTAAAGAGACCGGGAATAATCGGCTGATATGCCCGAACGAGGCGCTCCACCGAACGTCCACCCGATTCAGCGCCGGCTGTTCCGGGCGCTCGAGGTGTTCAGCACACCGCTGCTGCCGGGCGATTACCTGGAGATGGTCAACCCCTTGTGGTCCACCCGCGAGCTTCGGGGGCGGATCAAGGAGGTAAAGCACGAGACCGAAGAAGCCACCACGGTGCTGATCAAACCCGGCTACAGCTGGCCGGGCCACAAACCGGGCCAGTACATCCGAATCGGCATCGACATCAACGGCGTCCGGCACTGGCGCGCCTATTCGCTGACGTCCGACCCCTACCGCGAGGACGGCCTGATCAGCATCACCCCCAAGCGCGTCGAGGAGGGCGTCGTCTCCCCCTACCTGGTGGGCGAGGCCAAGCCCGGGACGATCGTCTCGCTGTCGAAGATCGAAGGCGAGTTCGTGCTGCCGGATCCCACGCCGGAGAAGCTCTTGTTCATCAGCGCCGGCAGCGGCATCACGCCGATCATGAGCATGCTTCGGCACCTCGATCACTACGACGAGCTTCACGACGCCGTGCATCTGCACTCAGCCCGCCGCACCGACGAGGTGATCTTCGGAGACGAGCTGCGGTCGCTCGCCGAGCGCCGCAACGGCTTCAGCCTGCACGAGCAGCTGACGAGCGAGCATGGCCGGATGGGGCCCGATGATCTCGAGCGGCTATGTCCCGACTGGCGCGAGCGTGAGACGTTCCTCTCCGGTCCCAACGAAATGCTGGACGCGTTCGACGAGCACTTCGACCGCGAAGGCGATTGCGAGAAGCTGCACATGGAGCGCTTTCAGCCAAAGCTCGGTCTCGGGCAGCAAGGCAAGGGCGAGGGCGGCGAGATCAAGTTCCTGAAGTCCCACTGCGAGACCGAGTCGGACGGCGAGAAGCCGATCCTCGTGGCGGGCGAGGAGGCCGGACTCGAACTGCCGTTCGGCTGCCGGGAGGGGATCTGCCACACCTGCGTCGGTGAGCTTGTCTCCGGGCGGCTCAGGGATCTGCGCACCGGCGAGGTCTACGGCCAGGAGGGCGAAATCGTCCGGACGTGCATCAGCGCGCCGGAAGGCCCAGTCGAAATCGAACTGTAGTCACCACATCCCAAGGGGAGATTCATGGACAGCATCAGTACCAACGGTCACGGCGGCGACGGCGCCGTCGCGGTCGACACGCCCGACAATCCGCTGCACCGCCTGAGCAAGGAGCAAATCGAGGAGATCGGACGGGAGTTCGACGAGCTGCATGAGCAGATCAAGGCCGACCTCGGTGACCGCGACGCCCGCTACATCCGCTCGATGATCACGCTGCAACGGCGGCTGGCGCTGATGGGGCGCCTGGAGCTGATTGCTTCCCGGTGGCGGGTGCCATGGGCCGTGGGGGCGTTCACCCTGGGGGTGGCCAAGATCCTCGAGAACATGGAGATCGGCCACAACGTGATGCACGGCCAGTGGGACTGGATGAACGATCCCGTCATCAACTCCAACGTGTGGGACTGGGACACGGCGTCGACGAAGGAAGCCTGGAAGCACTCACACAACTACATCCACCACACGTACACCAACATTCTGGGCAAAGACCGCGACCTGGGCTACGAGATCATGCGGATCGACCCGCACCAGAAGTGGCATCCGGCCTATCTGCTGCAGCCCTTCTACAACATCCTGTTGATGATGACCTTTGAGTGGGGCGTGGCGGTCCATGACCTCGACTTCACGGCGATCCGCGCCCGCGAGAAGGACCTCAAGCAGGTGGCCAAAGAGCTAAAGGGGATCGCCGGCAAGGCCCGGACCCAGATCACCAAGGACTACATCGCCTGGCCGCTGATCAGCGGGACAGTGATGACCCTGATCGAGCTCGGTCTGATCGCCGCGCGGGCGCGCGCGAACGGCGCCAGCAAGGGCTCGCGCGTGCTGGCGAAGGTGACGGTCAAGGGCCTGCGCTCCAGGCGGCGTACTCGGCGTCATGTCCTGCGCCAGCTGATCGAGCGCCGCTCGTTCCAAGAGCCTTTCCGCCGTACGCTGACCGCCGATGTCGTGGCCAACATCATCCGCAACGTGTGGTCCTACGCGATCATCTTCTGCGGCCACTTCCCCGACCAGACCTATACGTTCACCGAGCAGGAGGCCGAGGACGAGACGCGCGGCGGGTGGTACGTGCGCCAGCTGACTGGTGCGGCCAATATCGACGGCAGCCCGTTTTTCCACGTCATGAGCGGCAACCTGGGCTACCAGGTGGAGCACCACCTGTATCCGGACATGCCGAGCACCCGCTACGGCGAAATCGCCCCCAAGGTGAGGGAGATCTGCGAGCGCTATGACCTGCCCTATAACACGGGTCCGTTCTCGCAGCAGCTGTACATGGTGCAGCGCTCGATCGCCCGCCTGGCGCTGCCTGGCGGTAAGCCGCGCCCGAAGCCGGGCCCGTACCACGGCCCGCTGATCCGAGGCAAGGGTGAGCGCGATCCGGAGACGCTGAAGACCGCGTCTTAGGCTGGTCCGTGTCCCGCAAGCCACGGGGCCTCACGACAACGTAAAAACTTCATACGGAGTTTGCGGCGCCGCCGCGGTGAGCAGTATGTTGTCTGCCGTGGCGTGGAAGAAGAGCATCCTGGTGGTGGCCAACGTCACGGCGCTGTCGGACGAGCTACTCCAGGCGCTGCGCCAGCAAGCCGGGGCGGGGTCGTGCGGCTTCACGCTGGTCGTCCCGGCCACGCCGTTCGGGGGTGGCCGCCAAGCGGCGCAGGAGATGCTCGCCAGTGCGCTCGAGCGCCTGCGTGACGCGGGCCTCGAGGTCGATGGGGGCGTCGGCGACGGCGATCCGCTGGTGGCGGTGACTGAGGCCTGGGACCCGAAGCGCTACGACGAGATCGTGGTCTCCACGCTGCCGATGCGGTTCTCAAAGTGGCTGCACGCCGGGCTGCCCGAGCGGATCGAGCGCCTCACAGGCGCGCCCGTTACGCACGTGATCTCACGACCGCGACATGAGGTTACGGTCGAGCCGGCTCCGCACCACGAGAAAGAGCCGATGGGGCCGCTGTCGGTGCTTGCCTGGGGCCGCGGCAAGCGGGAGCAGTAGAGCGGCCGGGGAATCGCCCCCCTGCGATAATCAGCGGCCATGAACCTCGGGGCGATCCTGACGGCGATGGTCACGCCGTTCGATACGCGGGGCCAGCTGGATGAGGAAGCCGCCGTCGCGCTGATGCACCACCTGGCCGAGCACGGCTCGCAGGGCGTCGTGGTGTGCGGCACCACCGGCGAAGCCTCGACGCTCTCCGACGACGAACAGCTGCGGGTGATCGCGCTGGCCTGTGAGGAGATGCGCTCGGCCCGTCCCGGATTCACGGTCGTGGCCGGCGTGGGCTCCAACGACACCAGTCATGCGGTCGCGCTCACCGAACGCGCCACGGAGCTGCGCCCCGATGCGCTGTTGTCGGTCAACCCCTACTACAACCGGCCCTCGCGCCGGGGCATCATTCGGCACTACGAAGAGGTCTGCCGGGCGACCGATCTGCCGATAATCCTCTACAACATCCCGCAGCGGACGGCGTCGGATCTGCCCAACGACCTGCTCGCCGAGCTTGCGCAGCTGGAGAACATCCAAGGGGTCAAGCAGGCTAATCCGGTCAACCTGGCGCCGGTTGACGGCCTGGAGATCTACGCGGGCAATGACGATCTGCTGGCAGCCGTGCTCGACATGGGGGGGACGGGGGGCGTCCTGGTCGCCAGCCACATCGTCGGCGAGGAGATGCGCCGGATGGTGGACGAGCCGGAGCAGCGGCGACGAATCGACGAGTCGCTCAAGGACGTCTACCGAGACATGGGCGTTGGTCCGCTCGCATGCTCAACCAAGGCGGCGCTCAGGCTGATGGGACTCGACGTCGGGGCGCCGCGGTTACCGTATGTGGAGCTGGACGAGCAAGAGCTGACCGTGATCCGCGCGATGCTAGAGCGCCACGGGCTGCTGGCCACGGCGACCGCGGGGTGAGCCAGACTCTTCGCGTCCTGCCGCTCGGCGGGGTCGGGGAAATCGGCAAGAACATGACGGTCGTCGAGTACGACGGCCGCATCGTGGTCGTCGACACGGGCCTGCGCTTTCCCACCGCGGAGATGCTGGGGATCGATTTGGTGCTGCCCGACTTCAGCTACCTCCGCGAGCGGGCGGCCGACATCGAGGCAATCGTGATTACCCATGGGCACGAGGACCACCTCGGGGCGCTGCCCTGGGTTCTGCGCGAGCTGAGCGACCCGCCGGTCGTCTACGGCGGCAGGCTGACGGTTGCCATGGCCCGCTCGAAACTCGATGAGCATCGGTTGCGAGAAGTGGAGCTCGAGGACGTAATGCCTGGCCAGCAGGTGCAGGCCGGACCTTTCTCGGTGGAGCTAGTGCACATGACCCACTCGATTCCCGACTCATGCGCAGTCGCGCTCACGACGGAGCTTGGGACGGTGCTGGTGACGGGCGACTACAAATTCGACCAGACGCCGGTCGATGGCCTGCCGGCCGACGTGTCGCGGCTGGCCGAACTCGGTCGGGACGGATTGCTATTGCTGTGCGGCGACTCCACCAACGCCGATCGCCCGGGATTCTCTCCGTCCGAACGCGACGTCGGCCCCCGGCTGGAAGAGGTCTTCGCAAGGGCCCATGGGCGGATCATCGTCACGAGCTTCGCGTCCAACATCCACCGCGTCCAGCAGGTGGTCGATGCCGCCGCCGCGCTTGGCCGCAAGGTCTCGCTGGTCGGCCGCTCGATGCGCAAGAACGTCAACATCGGTCGCTCGCTCGGGCACATCGAGATCCCGGAGGGGCTTCTGGTGCAGCCCCAGGAGGTCCAAGACTGGCCAGACCACAAGATCGTCGTTATCTCCACCGGCTCCCAGGGGGAGCCGCTGTCGGCGCTTCGGCGCATGGCCCACAACGACCATCCGGCCGTGCAGCTTCGTGCGGGCGACACAGTCGTGTTCTCGGCGACGCCGATTCCTGGCAACGAGCGGGCGGTGGGGGAGACCGTCGACAGGTTGTTCCAGATCGGCTGCGAGGTCGTGACCACGCGGGAGGCGCCGATCCATGCCTCAGGGCACGGCTTCCAGGAGGAGCTGAAACTGATGCTCAACCTCGTGCGACCGAGGTTCGTGCTACCGGTTCACGGCGACCACAAGCGACTGCGCCTGCACGCCGAGCTGGCCGACGCAGTAGGAATCGACCCGGGCGCCGTCTTTCAGGGTGCAAACGGCCTACCGCTTGAGATCGACTCGGGCGGCGCACGTTTCGGGGACTCCGAGCACTCGGGGATGATCTTCGTGGACGGGGTTGACATCGGCGATCCGGCCGACGTCGCGCTCCGAGACCGCCGGATGCTCTCGGCGGACGGGATCTTCATCGTCGTGGCCACCATCTCCGAGCAGACCGGCGAGTCGGTGGTCCCGCCGGAAGTGATCTTCCGCGGCGTCCCGTTCATCGAGCAGGCCGGCGGTCTGGTGGAAGACATCCGGGCAGAGGTTGAGCGCTCCTTGTCGAAAGCGGCCGTTGACGGGGTGCGGGAGATCGACCTTCTGCAGCAGCAGCTACACGACGATCTGGCGGCGTTCGTGTACGAGCGCCTGCGCCGGCGGCCGATGGTCCTGCCGGTGGTGGTGGAGATCTGAGCCTAAATCGCTGCCGCTGTCCAGCAGGGTGCTTACGCGACCTGCTGTCCAACGGCAAGCGATCTCCGCTTAGCGTCCCTTTTCGTCGTTCTTAGGGCTACAAGGCCAGCGAGCGCGACGACGAAGCACGTGATGGCTCCCAGCCCGAGTCCAGCTCTGGCGCCCATGATCTCCATCACTGCGCCCACGATCGGGCCGCCGATCGGCGTCGAACCCTGGAAGGCGACGAACCACAGCGACATCACGCGCCCGCGCATCTCGGGGGCAGAGGTCAGCTGAAGCGTTGAGTTGCCCGTGGACATGAACGAGATGCTGGCGGCGCCCGCCAGGGCCAGGGCCACGATCTCAAGGGCCAGGCCAGGGGCTAGGGTGGCCAGCGTCATCGCGATCCCGAAGCCCGCTGCGGCCAGGACCAGCGGTCGGGCGCCGGTTCGTCCACGCGCCGCTACCAGCAGGCCTCCCACCACGGCGCCCACGCCCATAGCCGCGGTCATGAAGCCGTAGCCCGTCGCGCCGACATGGAGCCCACGGCTGGCCATGACCGGCAGCGAAACCTGAAACTCGTAGGTCAAACAGCCGACTGCGCCCATCATCAGCAGGGGCACCGCCAGGGCCGGGGTCGAGCGGACGTAGCGCAGGCCCTCTCGCAGCTGACCCCGCGCCCGCGGGTTGGGCGGCGTGGGGTTCAGTGCAGTCCTGTCCATCGTCACCAGCGACGACACGACGGCCACGAAGCTGCCGGCATTGATCAGAAAGCAGATCCCATCGCCGACGCCGGCGATCAGTAGTCCGGCCACCGCAGGCCCGATCGTGCGGGCCACGTTGACCAGCACCGAGTTGAGCGTGACCGCGTTACGCAGGTGCTCAGCGCCAACCAGCTCGAGCATGAACGACTGACGTGCCGGGTTCTCGAACGCATTGTTGAGGCCCAGCAGCGCGGCGAGCACGCCGATCTCCCAGACGCGGACGGCGCCGGTCACCGTCAGGACCCCAAGCACCAGGGCCTGGAGGCCCATCGCGCTCTGGAGGCCGATCATCACCTTGCGCTTGTCCAGGCGGTCGGCGATCACCCCGCCGTAGGGCGCCAGCAGCAGCACCGGCAGCGTCTGAAGGGCGACGATTGCTCCCAGTGCCGCACTGGAGTGCGTGATGCTCAGCACGAGCCAGGACTGCGCCGTCATCTGCATCCACGTCCCTACCAGCGAGATCGCCTGGCCCGCGTAGTAGCGGCGGTAGTTGCTAACGGAGAGCGCGGCGAATGTCAGACGGCCCGCCCGGACGACGCGGGTCACGGGCGGACCTTCTTCAGCTGCTCCGCCAGTTCCTCGAGCGCCGGGAGCGCCCGTTCGATCAGTCGCTGGCTGTCATCGGTGAGCTCGGCAAGGGCCACGCTGACGGCGTCAGTGCGCTCGCTGCGGATGCGCTCAGCCAGCCGCTTGCCTGCGGTGGTGGCCGTGACCCACGCCGCGCGGCGATCGCCCTGGTCACTTGAGCGCTCGAGCAGCCCGGCATCGACCAGATCGGCGGTCACGCGTGAGAGCATCGTGGGGTTGATGCCCTCCAGCTCGGCGAGCTCCGATAGCCGCATCCGATCGCGCCGGGTAACAGCTTGAAGCACCGCGATCCGGGTGGGGGTGAGGCCCGCCCGACGCGCCGCGTCCGTGGGGCGCAGCCGGCGCGAGAACCTGCCAATCACCGCCCGGAGACGGGTGGCGATGTCGATGTCCAAGGCTGGTGGGGAAGTGGGCGGCATTTGTGGCTGCTGCTAGGTAGGTACTTGCTTGCTAGCAAGCATTAGTCTAGCAGCGGCGTAGGCACACACGCCCGGCGGGGTCAGGGGTGCGGCGGGCCGGGATCAGGCGGACGTCGGATGAGGCTCTGAGACCGGACTGACCGTGGAGCCACCGCCTGCGGCCGGCATCCGGATCACGAACCGGGTGCCGCCCGCCGGGGGCCGCTGCAGCGCGACGGTGCCGCCGTGCGACTCGACCACCGCGCGCACGATCGCCAAACCCAAACCCGAGCCGCGGCCGCCGTCGCGGGCCCCCCGCACGAAACGCTCGAACACCCTTCGCTCCAGCTCGGCCGGAATGCCCGGTCCGTCGTCCTCCACGACCAGCACCGCCTCACCGCCCCGCGCGGCCGTTTGGGCGCGAACCTTCGTGCCCGGAGGGGTGTGGCGCAGCGCGTTCTCCAGCAAGTTGAGGGTCAAGCGATGAAGGTCGTCGCGGACGCCGGAGACCATGGCGCGGGTGGCATCCACCGACAGCTCGTGCCCGTCGGCCACGGGCTCCAGCTCCCCCGCCGCTTCAACCAGGACATCGGCCAGGTCCGTCTCGCGGCGCGGCTGTGTGCGTTTGGCGTCGGCCCGGGCGAGCAGCAGCAGGTCACCGACCAGCCGACGCATGCGCCGGGTGGAGCGCAGCGCGGCGTGCGCGGTCTCCGCCTGTTCGCCATCCAGCTCTTCGCTTAGCAACTCGAGGTTGGCCAGCACGCTGGTCAGAGGCGTGCGCAGCTCGTGCGAGGCGTCGGCCACGAACTCGCGCTGGCGCGTGAGCATCGTCTCCGTGTCGCTGCGGGAGGCGTCGAGCGCGGCCAGCATCCCATCCAGGGTCCGCGCCAGTTCCTGCACCTCGTCCTCGGCCTCCGGGAACGGGAGCCTCCGGCTTGGGTCGCGCGTGCGCTCGATCTCTCTGGCCGCGTCGGATAGCTCGGCGATCGGCCGCATCGCCCTGCGGGCCACGAACAGGCCGGCCAGCAGCGCCAGCACCGCGCCGCCGAGGACACCGAGGAGGAGGAAGAAGCGCACCCGGGCCAAGGTGTGATCGACGTCGGAAAGTGGCCTTGCGTAGAGCAGCAGAATGTCCCCCTCGGGCTCGGCCTGAACCTGGCGAATGACCACCCGATAGCCCAGCTCCTCGGTGACCGTTTGTGCGGTCGGCGGGCTGAAGTCGGGACGCACCTCCGACGAGGCCCTCGTCGCGGTCATGTTTGCGTCCTGGTCGCAGAGCAGGCTGCCGCCGGCGCCGACGTCGTAGACCCGGATCTGAGCGTGCTCGGAGCTGGCGAAGTACCTGAGCACGTTGATGTCGCAGCTTCGCCCAAACGTCTGCCGGCTGGGGGTGAGGAAGTTCTGCTCAGCGAGCTGGCCGGCGGCCGAGTTGACCTCGTTATAGAACTGACCGCGGACCTCGTTGGTCGTGAATAGCGCGACGATCGCCGCAAACGCCGCCAGGATCACGAACGTCAGCGTCGCCGAGCCGCCGGCCAGCCGCCAGCGGACGGGGACCGACCTATATGCGGAGAACGTAGCCCGCGCCGCGGATCGTATGTAGGAGCCGAGGCTCGCCACCGGCTTCAAGCTTTCTTCGCAGGTTGGAGACGAACACCTCGATCGTATTCGTCATCGAGAACGGGTCATAACCCCACACCTCGTCCAGCAAGCGCTGGCGCGAGATCACGATTCGCTCGTTGCGCATCAGGTATTCGAGCAGCTCGAACTCTCTCTGGGTCAGATCGATCCGCCGCTCGGCGCGCAGCACCTCGTGGGTGTCGGGGTTGAGTTTCAGATCGCCCACCGTGATCGTCGCCTGCCCCCGGGGCGGACGGCGCCGCAGCAGCGCTCGCAGCCGCGCCAGCAGCTCCTGGCGCTCGAATGGCTTGACCAGGTAGTCATCAGCGCCGGCGTCGAGCCCTTCGACGCGTGACTCCAGCGCGTCACGGGCGGTCAGCACCAAGATCGGGACGTCGTCCGATTGCCGCAGCGTCTTGGCCACCTCGACCCCATCGAGGCGCGGCAGGCCGAGGTCCAGGATCACGAGGTCCGGTAAGAACGCATGTGCCAGATCGAGCGCGCTGACCCCGTCGCCGGCGATCTTGACCTCGTATCCCTCCATCCGGAGGGAGCGCTGCAGCACGTGCGCGATCGCGTCGTCGTCCTCTACGACCAGGACACGCGGTGGACGCTCGTAGTCAACCATCGCTGTGAAAGATGGTAGGGCCGCCGAACAGCCGTAAGACCGATCTTTAGTGGACCTTGATGCGCGGCAGGAGGCCGCCCGCGCCCGTCGAAGCTCCACAGGCACGACGCCGACCGCTGATGCCCAGCCGCGCTAGAAAGAAGCCGCCTCCCAAGCGCGCCAAGCGCTCGCTGCTCGCACGCCGTCAGTTGTCGCTGCCCCGCCTGCAGCTCGAACCGCAGCACCTGGACATCGCCGCGCTGGCTTTCGTCGCATGCGGCATCTTCCTGGCCGGCGTCGCCTACCTGCACTGGAGCGGCGGCGCATTGGGAAAGAACACCTTGCTCGCGTTGCGGTTCGTGTTCGGCGCCCTCGGCTACGCGGTGCCAGCGGCGCTGCTCTTGACTGGCGGGCTGATCCTGGCGCGCGAGCTACGACCGCCGGGACGCCCGCTCAGGGCCGGCGCGCTATGCCTTACGGCCGCGGTGACGCTGGCCCTTGCCGCTGGGACGCTGGGGATCGGGCCAGGAGCCGCACACAGCCAGAGCTTCTGGCATCCAGGGACGTTCGAGGCCCGCGGCGGCATAGTGGGAGAAGCAGAGCTGTGGGCGGCCTCGCGCCTGATCTCCACGCTCGGGGCACAGATCCTTGCCGTGTTCCTGCTGCTCGCTGGGGTGCTGTTGGTCTCCGGGGCCACCGTTGCCGGCCTGGTGCGGCTGACGGGCGAAGGGGTAGCCGAGACAGGTAGGGCAATCCGGCGCACGACGCTCGACGGCAGGCAGAACCTACGTGGACGGAGCGCCCGGCAGCCGGCGCCACTCGATGGCGACGGGGTCGATGAGGTCGCTCGGGCAAGCTTCGCTGCGCTCGACGCGCTCGTTCCGCCCGAGCCCGACACCGCCGAGCTGGTCGTACGCGCCACGCACGTCGAGGCGCCGCCGATCGAGCCTGCCCAGGACTCAAGCGAGGACGCGCCCGAGGGCGAGCGGCCGGAGCGTCCCGAGCCGGAGCACCCCCCCGTCGCAGGGGAGGACCTAACCCCTCAAGGCCGCTACCGAGCCTCTATCACCGACGATCCAGCGTTCGAATGGCGCGTTCCCAGCGCTCGCTTTCTCGCCCGCTCCACGGGCGAGAGCGCCAAGCCGGACACCGCGGGACAGGAGCAGGTCGCCCGCACCCTGCTCGAGACGCTTGGACACTTCGGCATCGAGGCATCGGTGATCGGGCGCGTGACCGGCCCGCACATCACCCGGTACGAGCTGCGGCTGGCACCCGGGACGAAGGTCTCGAAGGTGTCGCAGCTCAAGGACGACTTGGCCTACTCGCTGGCGGCGACTGACATCCGAATCCTGGCTCCGATTCCGGGCAAGCAGGCCGTTGGCGTCGAGGTGCCGAATGCGCGCCGGCGGATAGTCCACCTGGGCGATGTGTTCCAGGACCCGCCGCCTGACTGGTCGCCGCTGACGGTCTGGCTGGGCAAGGACATCGCCGGCCGAGCGATCGGCGCTGATCTGGCAAAGATGCCCCACCTGCTCGTGGCCGGCACGACGGGCTCGGGCAAGTCAGCGTGCATCAACGCGCTGCTTTCGAGCATCCTGCTCCGGGCCACGCCGCACGAGGTCAGGCTGGTGCTGGTCGACCCCAAGCAGGTGGAGCTCAACCACTACGAGTCGATCCCGCATTTGCTGACGCCGGTGATCACCAGTCCTCGGATGGCGGCCAACGCGCTCCAGAACCTGGTCAGAGAGATGGAGCAGCGCTACGGAATGATGTCGCTGGCGCGTGCCCGCTCGCTGCCTGAGCTGAACCGCGTGCGCGGACAGCGCGGCGAGGTGCCGCTGCCCTATGTCCTCTGCGTGATCGACGAGCTCGCCGATCTGATGATGGTGGCCCCAGCAGATGTCGAGGATTCGATCATCCGCCTAGCGCAGAAGGGACGGGCAGCCGGCATCCACCTGGTGCTCGCCACCCAGTCGCCGCGCGTCGACGTCATCACGGGGATGATCAAGGCCAACGTGCCCTCGCGGATCGCCTTCGCGGTCTCCTCGCAAACCGATTCGCGCGTCATCCTCGATGCAGGCGGCGCCGAATCGCTGCTCGGGCAGGGCGACATGCTGTTCTCCCCGCAGGGGTCGTCGAAGCTGCAGCGGATTCAGGGAGCATTCGTGGACGAGCAGCAGATCGACGAGCTCACCGACGGCTGGCGCCGGCAGGGCGAGCCCGAATTTCATGAGGAGCTGCTGGATGAGGTGGAGTCCGAGGACTCTGGAGGGGGAGGCGAGGACGAGCTTCACCCCGATGAGGACCCGCTGCTCGAGGAGGCGATCGCGCTAGTGGCGCAGATGGGAACGGCGTCGACGTCGATGCTCCAGCGCCGACTGCGACTTGGCTATACCCGGGCGGGCCGCTTGATCGACATGCTGGAACGGCGCGGGATCATTTCCGGATACGAAGGTTCGAAGCCACGTCAGGTGCTGATCGCCGAGGCCGACGTGCCCCGCATTCTGTCCCACCTCGAGGAGATCGACGGGGGTCCGCGGCCGCGTCCGGCAGACGCCGTGACGGTTCCAGAGGACGAGCTCCCGGAGCCCTAGCGAGAGCGCTCGAGCCGGGTCCTCCGGCTGCGCTTCGCCTGCCAGTGCCGGAGGACTAATGCGTGCGTTTTCAGCTGCTTAGGCACTGCATCCGCCCGCTAGCCTTCGAGCGCTATGGCGGACATCGGTCCGACTCTTCGCGAGGCGCGGATTCGCGCCCGGATTGACGTGACTGAGGTCGAGGCCCGTACCAAGATCCGTGCCAAGTACCTGCGCGCGATCGAGAACGAGGAGTGGGAGCGCCTGCCGGGTCCAACCTACGCCAAGAGCTTTCTGCGAACCTACGGCGACTACCTGGGCCTCGACAGCCGGATGCTGGTCGAGGAGTTCAAGCGGCGCTACGAACGACCGGCCGCCCACGAGCCGACGGCGCCGATGGCCTCGTTTTCCCGCGAACGCGATCGCGAACGCCCGCGGGGTCCGCGCGGTCCGCTGCTCCCGCCGTGGGCGCCGATCGGTTTCGTGCTGGTGGTGATCGTGGCTGCCCTGTTCGTCGTGGGAACGGTGTTCGGCGGCGGCAACAGCAGCAAGTCGAACTCTCCCCGGGGGATTCACGCCGGCACTCACCGGCGTGCCAGGCCTCCGTCTGGGCATCAAGCGCCAGCTCCAGCCAAGCCGCAGACCGCAACCGTGCGCATGGTTCCTACCGCACCGGTCTATGTGTGTCTGGTCAATGGTCACGGGAAGAAGCTGATCAATGAGCAGACGTTCACTCCCAGCGAGACGGTTCCCACCGAGGCGGGACGCAAGCTCCTCTTGACGCTGGGCAACGCCAACGTGCAACTCAAGGTGAATGGCCATGCTGTACCCCTGTCGCAGTCGTCGACGGCGATCCGGCTGCTGATCACTGGCTCGGGCGAACAGCGAATCCCGTCGTCGATGCAGCCCACGTGCCCGTGAGCCCCCGCGCCGGCATCCTTGTCACGGGCACCGAGGTCCTGACGGGCATCATCAGTGACCGCAACGGGCCATGGCTATCCGAGCGCCTGCGCGAGATCGGCGTCGACGCCGCGATGATCGAAATCGTTGGCGACCGGGCGGATGACCTGCTGAAGGCACTGGAGTACATGCGCGGCGAGGGTCTGGAGCTGATCGTCACCAGTGGCGGGCTGGGGCCGACGGCCGACGATCTGACCGCCGAGGTCGTGGGCCGTTTCGCGGGCCGGGAGATGGCGCTCGACCCGGATTTGGAGGCGCAAATCGCCGAGATCCTGCGGCCGATGATGACGCGCTGGCCGGGGCTCGACCCCGCTGCGATCCGGACCTCAAACCGCAAGCAGGCCGTGATTCCCGCAGGGGCCACGGTGCTCGATCCCGTCGGAACGGCTCCAGGACTAGTCGTGCCGCCGGTAGCCGGGCCTGGCCCCACGGTCGTGGTGCTCCCGGGCCCGCCGCGCGAGCTCCACCCCATGTGGGAGACCGCCGTTCAGACCGAAGCGTTCAAGGCCGCCGTTGCCAACGCGACGATTTACAAGCGGGAAATGGTCCGCCTGTTCGGGATTCCCGAGTCGGAGATCGCAAGCACGCTGCGCGACGCCGAGGCTGCGGGTCTGCCGCTCGATCAGCTAGAGATCACCACCTGCCTGCGACGCGGCGAGATCGAGGTCTCGACTCGCTACGAGCCGCAGGCGCAGAATTCATACGAGCGGTTGCTCGACTTCATCCGCGAGCGCCACGGCTCGGTGCTGTTCTCCGAAGACGGCTCGACGATCGACGAGCAAGTGGCGGCGCTACTCGGCGGCCGGCGAATCGCGGTGGCGGAATCGTGCACCGGTGGACTGCTCTCCGCGCGGCTGACGGAGCGCCCGGGCTCATCGGCCTCTTTCCTCGGCGGGCTGGTCGTCTACTCCAATCAGGCCAAGGTTGCGCTGGCGGGCGTCGATGCCGAGCTTCTGGCGCGCGCGGGAGCGGTCTCGGATGAGGTGGCCGAAGCGCTGGCCCAGGGCGCGCTTCGGCGCTTCGGCGCCGAGGTGGGGATCGGCATCACCGGAATCGCGGGACCCGATGGGGGCAGCGAGCAAAAGCCCGTGGGGACGGTGTCCTTCTCCGTGGTGACAGCCGAAGGGGCGCAGATCACGCGCACCGCGCGGCTGCCAGGCGGACGGCCTGACATCCGTGACCGGGCGACGACGGTGGCGCTGCACCTGCTCAGGCGCCTACTTCGACAGGAGACGGAGCTAGAGCTTCCAGGCGAGCCGAGGCAGGCGCAGGCCGGCGGCCGCCGTCGGTGATTGCTAAAGCGGTTCAGCCCGAGCCGGGCAGGCCTGAACCCGGATTGCCCGAACGAGCGCGGCTGTTCGTCGCTCTCGACCTGCCGGATGACGCGCGGCAGCACCTCTTACGCTGGCGCTCGGATGCGTTACGGCGAGTTCCGGGGCTGCGGTCGGTGGCGCCGGAGGCCCTGCACGTAACGCTCTGCTTCCTCGGCTGGCGCTCGGTCCCGGAGGTAAGGCCGATCGGCGATGCCTGTCAGGCCGCCGCGAGCGGCGCGTCGCCGCTTGGACTTTCGTTTGGCGGCGCGCTCATGCTGCCCTCGCGGCGGCCGCGGGTACTGGCCGTGGAGATCGAGGATCCAGCCGGCGAGCTCGGGGGCCTGGAAGCCGCGCTGGCGGCGGCGCTCAGCGCTGGCGGCTGGTACGCGCCGGAAGCGCGGCCGTTCCTGGGGCACGTCACCGTGGCCCGCGGCGAGCGGGGCGCACGGCTTCGTGATGTCGAGCCGCCGCCGGCGCCGGCCACGGCCTTCACGGCCACTTCGGTCACGCTCTACCGCTCGCGGCTCGAGCGAAGCGGGGCTCGTTACGAGGCGCTGCGCACGATCGAGCTGGCCCCTCTCAGCCGCCGGCGCTCCAGCCGCTCCAGCGCTTGACGTCCACGGCGAGCACCATGCCCGCCGCGCGCTGCTGCGGATAGCGCTCGCGCAACAGTGAGATTGCGCGTTGGGCTTCGCGGTCCGCCGGCTCTAACACCCGCGCGGCGCCGTCCGCCCTGACCCACCACAACTCATTCCAGTCGGCATCGTCGTAATGATCGACGAGTAGAGCCACGGCTGGGTTCTGGCGAACGTTGGCCAGCCGCCGAAGGGTGGTTGTCCGCTTGGGCTTTGTGTCGACGACGCTGTAGACGCGGTCGCCTTCGACTGCGAACACGATCGGCACGAGATGAGGGTGACCGACCCGGTCGGCGGTCGCCAGGCGAGCGACCCTTGCGCTGGCGAACCGTGCCCGCGACTCGGCCGCGGTCACGATTCGCCGGTCAGCTCCGCGATCGCCGACTCCCAGCGATCCAGGGCTCGCTCCACGCCGGGGAGGCCCACTGACGGGATCCAGCGCACTGCGCGGCGGCATCCCGCGGTCTGCAAGCGCTCGAGCGCTTTCGGGTCGGCCGGGGCGCCCATAACCTGCAGCTCGACCGGCCGGTCAGCACGCTCGCGCAGCTCGTTCGCTCGCTCGACGATGTCGCCGTCATCCCGCACGTAATTGGGAAACCAGGCGTCGCCGAATGCCAGCACCCGGTCGAGAACTGTCGGCCCGTTGCCGCCGACCAGGATGGGCGGATGGGGACGCTGAGCCGGCTTGGGCCAGGACCAGATCCGCTCGAAGTCGACGAACTGGCCGTGATAGCTGGCTTCGTCATGAGCCCAGATGGCCTTCATCGCTTCGACGCGCTCTGCCATCAAACGCATGCGCGTACGAGGCTCCGTTCCGTGGTTGGCCATCTCCTCTCGGTTCCAACCGGCGCCGATCCCGAACTCCAGGCGCCCGCCCGACAGGTGGTCGATCGAGGCCACCTCCTTGGCGGTGGTGATCGGGTCGCGCTCTACGATCAGGCAGATGCCGCTTCCTACCCGAAGCGAGGACGTGGCCTCGGCGGCCGCGGTCAGCGCCACGAACAGGTCGTAGGTGTGGCTGTATTTCTGGGGCAGCTCGTCCCCACCCGGCCATGGGCTCTCGCGGCTGGCGGGGATATGCGTGTGCTCGGCGAAGAACAGCGACTCGTGGCCGTGCTCCTCGACCACACGCGCCACGGCACCTGGACCAAGGGCGTCATGGGTGGGGAAATATCCGATCCCGAACTCGATGACGGCGAGTCTAGTGGGGAGGGAACAGCCTGAGAGTTCACTCTTAGCACGCCCTCGGCACCCTTTTCTGACCGCCGCGTCTTGTTCCGTTACAGCCCCCGGCCCTAGCGTCCAGTGCCCGGAATATGGCGGTTCCGTCCGCCGCCGGCCCTACCGTGAGGCGTTCCAGGAATGAGACAAGGAGCCGAGCACAGATGAGTGACCAACAGCAGGCTGGCGCGAAGGCTGGCGCGGCGCCCGGCGGCAACGGCAAGGAGGACGCGAAGCGCCAGGCCGCGCTCAAGGGCGCCCTGGCGCAGATCGAGAAGCAGTACGGCAAGGGCGCGGTGATGCGGATGGGCGATCCCGGCGCCCGTGTGGCGGTCGATGCGATCCCCACCGGCGCCCTATCGCTCGATCTGGCGCTGGGGATCGGCGGTGTGCCCCGGGGCAGGATCATCGAGATCTTCGGACCGGAATCCTCCGGCAAGACGACGCTCGTCTATCACATCCTGGCCGAGGCCCAGAAGCTGGGCGGAGTTTGCGCGTTCGTCGACGCCGAGCATGCGATGGACCCCATCTACGCCCAGCAGATCGGCGTTAACATCGACGAGTTGCTCGTCTCGCAGCCGGACTACGGCGAGCAGGCGCTGGAGATCGTCGACACGCTGATCCGCTCAGGCGCCGTCGATGTCGTCGCCGTCGATTCGGTGGCGGCGCTCACGCCCCGGGCCGAGCTCGAGGGGCAGATGGGCGACCAGACGGTCGGCGTCCAAGCCCGGATGATGTCCCAGGCGATGCGCAAGCTGGCCGGCAATCTGAACCGCACGCAGACGCTCTGCATGTTCACAAACCAGATTCGGGAGAAGGTGGGTGTGATGTTCGGTAGCCCCGAGACGCAGCCCGGGGGCCGAGCGCTGAAGTTCTATTCCTCCCAGCGGCTCGACATCCGTCGGATCGAGACCCTCAAGGACGGAACCGAGGCGGTAGGCAATCGCGTAAGAGTCAAGGTGGTCAAGAACAAGGTCGCTGCGCCGTTCAAGCAGGCCGAGTTCGACATCGAGTTCGGCAAGGGGATCTCCACCGCCGGCTGTCTGATCGACTATGGCGTCGAGCACAACATCATCACCAAGTCAGGCGCGTTCTTCTCCTATGGCGAAGAGCGACTGGGTCAGGGGCGCGGCAATGCAAAAGCGTTCCTGGACGAGCACTCGGATGTGGCCAAGGAGATCGAGGCCAAGATCTATGCCGCGGTCGGGATTGGCCCTGATCTGGTGAAGCCGATTGAACCCCGCGATGGACAGGTCGAAGCCCACGGCGTGTCGCGCTCGGGCGGGAACGGCGCTGGCGAGCAGCGCTCGCAGGGCAACGGAGCACGGAGCGAGTGGCCCACTGGACAGCCGCCTCGAAGCGTTTCCGGGAAGGCGGCTTAGAACACAGCAACTGGCATGCAAAGTGACCCCGAGCGACTCCAGCAGGCGCTGGGGCTTGCTTACCGCTACCTGGGTAAGCGCGAGCGCGCTACCGACGAGACTCGTCGGCACTTGGAGCAGAAGGGGATCGAGAGCAGCGTTGCCGAGGAGGCGATATGCATCCTCGGCGAGGACGGCTACCTCGACGACGCGCGTTTCGCTCGTCTGTTCGTCCAGGACAAGCGTGAGCTGGAGCAATGGGGCAGTGAGCGCATCCGGCAGGGCCTCCGGGCCAAGGGCCTGGCTCGGGAGCTGATCGACTCCGCGCTGGCCAGCGAGGATGCAGCGCAGGACCAAAGCCAGTCCGAGGGCGAGCTCCACCGTGCGCTGGCGTTGCTCGTCCGGCGGTTTCCGTCTCCTCCCCGGGAGCGGCGGGAGCGCGACCGTGCTCTCGGTGTGCTGATCCGCAAGGGCTACGACCCTGACTTGGCACTCGACGCGTTGAGTACATACGCACGCGGCGGGGAATCGGGAGGGCTAATCGGAACCTGATTGCGCCCGGCGGCCAGCGGTACTAGGATCCAGGCAGCGAACGAATGGCCTTCAGGCCTAAAAAACACCAGCAAATAACCGACTTAATTGGATCCGGATAGAGCGTTGATGGCAATCGCCACAGGTCCTCCCATGCCTCTCAGATCGTTGCGAGAAGCTGCCGGGTGCTCAGCGCGGAATTGTTTCCGCGCTGCTGCCGGCTGACCGGCCATAACCGCACAGTTTCCGGCTTCGTCTTCTGGCTTGGACGGGCCACTCGGTCGCTCCCAAAACTTCAAACAGGGTTGAAATGACCCCTCGCAGGGTCATCGGGAGAGGAAACGACAATGGACATCATCGGTGCCGCAGCGTTGATCGCGGTGGGAATCGTGGTGGCCGCTGTTCTCTATGCGCGCGTGCATCCCGTCTCCCGCTCCGGCGCAAGCCATGCGGGTGGGCGGGCATCGCGGGAAACGGAGCTCGCGGAGCGGGCCGCAGCGCTCGCCCGGCGCGAGGAGACAC
This sequence comes from uncultured Actinomycetes bacterium, assembly GCA_963756555.1. Classification (GTDB taxonomy): domain Bacteria; phylum Actinomycetota; class Thermoleophilia; order Solirubrobacterales; family Solirubrobacteraceae; genus Palsa-465. The sequence continues at coordinate 95,057 of CAVWOC010000012.1, read as the reverse complement.
TGGCCGGCCGGGAGGCGGAGCTTGAGCGGGAACGCAACGAACTCGCCGAGGGCCAGCGCTCGCTCGAGCGCGGACTCGAGCGGGTCTCTGGCCTATCGGCGTCCCGCGCCAAGGACTTACTGCTAAAGGAGATCGAGGATGGCGCCCGGCATGACGCCGCTCGACGCATCCGTGAGGTCGAGGAGGAGACCAAGCGCGAGGCCGAGCGGCGGGTGCGAAACATCCTGTCCGTGTGCATGCAGCGGATGGCCGCCGGACACGCCGCTGAGACAACCGTCTCCGTAGTTCAGCTGTCAGCCGACGAGATGAAGGGACGAATCATCGGACGCGAGGGTCGCAACATCCGCGCGCTCGAGAACCTGACCGGCGTCGACTTCATCATCGACGACACGCCAGGTGCGGTGGTCCTGTCGGGGTTCGATGGTGTGCGCCGCGAGATCGCCCGGCTGACGCTGGAGAAGCTCTTGCAGGACGGAAGGATCCATCCGGCTCGGATCGAGGAGATGTACTACCAGGCCAAGTCCGAGCTCGTGCAGCACATAACCGAGCTTGGTGAGCGCGCGGTCTTCGAGTCCGGTGTCCAAGGCCTCCATCCCGAGCTCGTCAAGCTGCTCGGCCGGCTGAAGTTCCGTACCAGCTACGGGCAGAACGTGCTCGCCCATTCTGTCGAGGTCTCGAGATTGGCGGCGATGATGGCCAACGAGCTGGGAGCAAGTGCCAAGACGGCCCGCCGAGCGGCGCTACTACATGACATCGGCAAGGCGGTAACACACGAGATCGAGGGCCCCCACGCGCTGGTCGGTGGCGACTTGGCCCGAAAGTACGGCGAGACGGAGGCCGTGGCGCACGCCATGGAAGCTCACCACAACGAAGTCGAGCCGCAGACGGTGGAGGCTGTGATCGTGCAAGCCGCGGATGCCCTTTCCGGAGCCCGACCGGGAGCACGCGGAGAGTCGCTGGAGCAGTACGTCAAGCGCCTGCGCGACCTGGAGCGGATCGCCACCCGCCATGACGGCGTCGACAAGGTCTATGCCATGCAGGCCGGCCGGGAGATCCGCGTCATGGTCGCCCCGGGCGCCGTCGACGACGACGCGGCGACGCTCCTGTCGCACGAGATCGCGCGCGAAATCGAGAAGGAGCTGGAGTATCCCGGCCAGATCAAGGTAACGGTCATCCGCGAGTCGCGTTCGGTTGAGTATGCGAGATGAAGGGGGCTGAAGCCTCGCGGTTGTGGTGATGGCGGAAGACGCCATTTGCCGTCCAAGAGGAGTAGCTCGGGATCAGCGCAACTGCCGCTACCACGCCCGCCGCCGTGCTTCCGGCTAGCGCAAGCCAGCGTCCGCGGGTGCCAGAGGACAGCCTCGGCAGCCCGCGTCCGCGCTCCGAGGACAACCCCGGCAGCGCGTCTCTGGTCTCCCGGGCTGCGCGGAGCGAGCTCGGCAGCTCGAACAGATGGCCGAGCACGTGGATCGCCATGAACACGAGCCAGGCTATGAAGCTCAACTTGTGGATCGCCAGGGCGGGATTTCGGTGATTTGGCCCCTCGAACATCAACACGACCCCGCTGACGAACACGATGATCGTCGTCAGGACCACGAGAGGCGCGATCAGCCGCAGAGCGAGCTCAGGTGGTCCTTTTGTTCGATACGCGGCGTTGCCCGAGTAGTAGCGCACGAAGCGGTAGCCAGTACTTCCCATCTTCGCCAGCACCGGCCCCAGCAGCAGGAACCCGAGAAACAGATGCGGCGCAATCAGCTGGCGCAAATCGGGGATGGTGACGCCCAGAGCCGCTAGCAGCACGAGCAGGGTCACGCCCAGCTGGGCGGTGAGCTGCTCGTTGCCTTCTGTCCCGCCGCTAAACATGCCTTCGTGGCCCGCCGCTAAACATGGCCGTTCAAGTGTTCTCAGGATCGTTCAAAGATCGCTCAGCCCTAAATGAGAAACCTCTCGTCATGCAGCGGCGTAGGGGCGCCCTACCTATGATCGGGCCTCAGCGATGGCGCCAGTGATCCTTGTGATCGAGGACGAGCCCGGAATCGTCGACTTCCTCGAGCGCGGACTAGAGGCGCAGGGGTTCACCGTCCGCTCGGCCCTCGACGGGGCCAGCGGAGCCGAACGAGCGCGACGCGAGCATGTCGACCTAGTCGTCCTGGACATGCTGTTACCCGGCCGCAGCGGCCACGAGGTGCTGGCCGAGCTGCAGGAGGCCAAGCCCGAGCTTCCGGTGATCGTGCTGACCGCGCTCGATCAGGTGGAGCAGCGAGTAGCCGGACTCGATGCCGGGGCCGTGGACTACTTGACCAAGCCCTTCTCGCTGAGCGAACTCGCCGCGCGGATCCGGGCGCAGCTTCGGGTTGCGGCACAGAGCCAGCGGACCGTGTTGCGTGGCGGAGACGTGGAAGTAGATCTGATCACGCGGGAGGTCAGCTACGCCGGGCGCCCCGTCCGGCTGTCGACGACCGAGTTCGAGCTTCTGAGCTACCTGATGCGCAATCAAGATCAGGTCCTCTCCCGTGAGCAGATGCTACGGGCCGTGTGGGGCTACGACTATGACCCCGGCACGAACGTTGTCGACGTGTACATCGGCTACCTGCGCCGCAAGTTACGGCCGGCGGGGGCTGGCGACGGGATCCCCGGTGAAACCGGTCACGCGTCCCCAATCGTCACCGTGCGCTCGGTCGGTTACCGCTTCGATGGCACGGTGGGCTAGGAACCCGCTCCCGAAGAGCCTCCGCTGGCGGCTGACGGCGTGGGTCGCCACGTTGATGCTCGTCTCGGCCGCGGTCATCTTGCTGATCGTCTATCAGGAGACCGGCGCGCGGTTGCGAGGCGAGATCGACCGCTCACTGCAGGGCAACACCAGTCAGCTGGCGGAGCTCGTGTCGTCTCTGCACGGGCAGAGCCCAACCGGGATCAAGCGCGCGGTGGATCGTTATCTCGCCGCTCAGCCCTACACCGCTACCTCGACGCTTTTGTTCGTGGTGATCCCAGGACAATCAACGGCGAGCAACCACCCCGAGCTTTTCGGGGCTGGGGGAGATGACAACGGCGAAACCTCGGCCGAGCAGGCCCGGGAGAATGAGCTCAGCCGCCAGCTGCTCACGCCGAGGATCGGCTACTCGTCCCAGCGAGTGCCCGACGTCGGCCAGATGCGGCTCCGCGAGGTTAAGGTGTCCACTGGCAGCGACGACGTCTTGGTGGCCGCCGGGCAGTCCCTGGCCAGCGTTGAGCAGGCGCAGCACGGCATCCTCCGGGCCATCCTGATCGCCGGCGCGCTCACGCTCTGCCTCGCGCTGCTGGCGTCGTATCTGGCGGGCGCCCGGGTGTCGTTCCCGCTGCGACGTATGGCGGCCGTAGCGGCGCGGGTGAACGCCGGTGACCTCGAGCCCAGAATGGACGCGGCCACCAGTGGAGCCGAGGTTCGCGTGCTCGCGGACGCTTTCAACCGCATGCTCGACAGGCTCGCGAGCGCGTTCGACAGCCAGCGGGCGTTCATCGCGGATGCCTCCCACGAGCTGCGCACGCCGCTGACGGTGATCCGCGGCCAGCTGGAAGTGCTGGCCGCCCAGGAGCAGCCATCGGCAGACGATGTACGTCGTGCCGAGCAACTCGTTCGCGCCGAGATCACGCGCATCAGTCGCCTGGTGGACGACATGCTGCTCCTGGCTCAAGCGGAGCGAAGTGACTTCCTGCGGCCGGAGCAGATCGATCTGCCGCAATTTGTCACCGACCTGTGGGACGGCCTCAGTCTCACTGCGGATCGGCGGTTCGAGCTGGGAGACGTGCCGCCGGGCTCTCTGCGAGCGGACCCCGATCGGCTGGCGCAGGCGCTGAGAAACCTGGCGGGGAATGCGGTGAGCCACACAGAGGAGGGGTCGGGGCTTGTCCGGCTGGAGGTTGATCGAGCCGATGGCGACCGCGTGCGTTTTGTCGTGATGGACGACGGCCCGGGCATCCCGGATGCCGAGCGGGAGCGCGTGTTCGAGCGTTTTCACCGGGTCGACTCCTCGCGTGCGAGGCGGGATGGCGGCGCCGGCCTGGGCCTGGCGATCGTGCAGGCGATCGCCGAGGCGCACGGTGGCCGGGTTCGCGCGGCGGCCCCAGGGAATGGGGGAGGGGCCCGGGTCGAGCTAGAGTTGCCCGGTCTGAGGCCGGTTTGAGCGTCGGTACAGTTGGCGCGTCATGAAGCGCTACCACGTGACGACGTTCGGCTGCCAGATGAACGAGCACGACTCCGAGCGGATGAAGGGGATGCTGGAGTCACTGGGGTACCGGGAGGCTCGGGAACGGGATCATGCCGACCTGATCCTGTTCAACACCTGCTCGATCCGCGAGAAGGCTGACAACCGGTTTCTCGCCTATCTGGGGCACGCCAAGCGGCTGAAGGCAGAGAATCCGGAGCGCGTGGTCGGAGTCGGTGGTTGCTGGGCCCAGTCGGTGAAAGACGAGGTGTTCGCCCGGTTTCCGTTCGTCGACGTGGCGTTCGGCCCCGGGCAGGTCCACAGGCTGGCCGAGTTTCTGACCTCGGAGTCCCTCAGCGCCCAGGGATATTTCGAGTTCGAGGGCTTCACCGGCGATCTGCCCGCCAAGCGCGAGCGTGACTTCCAGGCCTGGGTCCAGATCAGCGTCGGCTGCAACTGTCGCTGTGCCTACTGCATAGTGCCCTCGACGCGTGGCCGGGAGGTAAGCCGCAGTCCCGTGGACCTGGTGGCCGAAGTGCAGCGCTTGGCAGCCGACGGGGTCCGCGAGGTCACGCTGCTGGGGCAGAACGTCAACTCCTACGGCCGCGACCTGCCGAGCGACGAGCGGATCACATTCGCCGAGCTGCTGGCAAAGGTCGACGCCGTCGAGGGGATCCAGCGGATCCGCTACACGAGCCCGCATCCCAAGGACATGCGCGAAGACGTGATCCGAGCCCATGCCGAGCTGCCGGCGCTTTGCCAGCACATCCACTTGCCGCTGCAATCCGGCTCAAGCGCGGTGCTGAAGCGGATGCGCCGCACGTACACCCGGGAGCGCTATCTCGACCGCGTAGCGCTGATTCGCGAGCACGTTCCCGACTGCGCGCTGACAACCGACATCATCGTCGGCTTCCCCGGAGAGTCGGAGGCGGACTTCCAGCAGACGCTGGAGCTTGCCGAGGAGGTGGGCTACGACGGGGCGTACACGTTCGCCTTCTCCCCACGCCGTGGCACCGAGGCAGCGACATTGCCCGAACCGGTCCCACACGAGGTCAAGGTCGAGCGGCTAGAGCGGCTGGTAGCTGTGGTTCAGCGCCGCGCGCACGAGCGCGCGCAGCGGTTCGTCGATCGCACCATCGATGTCTTGGTGGAGGGGCCTTCGCGAACCGACCCCAGCCGTCTTCGCGGGCGCTCCAGCCACAACAAGGTCGTCAACTTCGAAGGTCTGGCCTCCCCGGCGGAGATCGTCCCAGTCGAGATCACCGCCGCTACGAGCCAGACGCTCTCAGGTCACGAGTCGATTCTGAGCCGCGCCGCTGGCTGATCCTCATCGCGTCGGCGACCGCTGGGCGAGCGCGGAGCGGTCCATCTGGGCCATTTGCGAACATCTGTTCGGATGCGCTGGAGCAACCTCAGCACTGAGGCCGAAGAGCGAGCCCGCCTACCCGGATACGGGGATCAAGCGATGGTCCGCCATTTCGAGGCACCGGGCTCGATCGAGACCCGGTTTTACGAGGTGCGGGCCAAATCGATCATCAACAAGGTGCCGGAGGCCTCGAGGGTGCCTTTCCGGTGGACGATCAACCCTTTTCGAGGCTGCAGTCACGGCTGTGCCTACTGCTTTGCCCGCCCCACCCACACCTACCTGGACTTCGACGCCGGGCGTGACTTCGAGCGGGAGATCGTGGTCAAGGTGAACGCGCCGGAGCTGGCACGGGCCGAGCTGTCACGGCCGTCGTGGAAGGGGGAGCACGTGGCGCTGGGAACTAACACGGACCCGTATCAGTGGGTGGAAGGGCGCTACAAGCTGATGCCCGGGATCTGGGAGGCGATGCGTGACGCGCGGAACCCGTGCTCGATCCTGACAAAGTCACCGCTGCTGCTGCGCGATCTGGACGTGATGAAGCAGATCAACGACGTCACCGACTTCGGCGCGGCGGTTTCCGTGCCCACGCTTGACGAGAAGGCCTGGCGGGCGACCGAGCCGCACACTCCGAACCCCCGGGCGCGGCTTGAGGCAGTCGGTGAGCTGACGCGGAACGGGATCCGCACCGGCGTACTCGTAGCGCCGCTGATGCCGGGAATCAACGATGCGCCGGAGCAGATCGAGCCGATCCTGGAGCTGGCGGCCGAGGCCGGCGCCGCGTACGTGAGCGGAATCGCCCTCCACCTGCGCGGAGAGGTCCGCGAGCTGTTCTTCGAATGGCTGCGCCAGCACAGGCCGGAGATGATTCCGCTCTATAAAAGGCTGTATCGCCGCGGCGCGTATATGCCGAGCGATGAGCGCGAACGGCTGGCGGCGCTCGTGAAGGGGCCGGAGCTCCCGCCTGAACAGCGCATGCGAGGGCGCGCGGGAACGCCGCGGTCATCGTCTCGGCCCATCCCGGATGAGCCCGAACAGCAGCGTTTATTTGACTTTAATCTACTCCGTGAAACGCTCGGCTAGCTACGGTGGTACCTAGCTAGCCATGTCGATGAGAGACCGCTTCAGAAATCGGCCAGATCTCAATCTGGACCGGATGTTCGAGACGCGCAGCGAGGCCTGGGAGAAAGTGGGTCTGGCGGTCGAGGCGAACGAGCGCTCGGTCCGCAAAGCGCGGCGGCAGTCGCTAGTGCTGGTGCCGCTGTTCGTGGCCGTGATCCTCCTGCACGACAACTACGCGACCTGGTTCCACGTGGCCCCCAAAACCCAGAGCTCGCTGCACCCCATAGTCACCGTGGGCACCGTCCTCGCCCTGCTAGCGATCGGCTGGGGCGTGGCCCGCGACGTCGGGCGCGCCGCGGGACCCACGTTCTTCCGGCGCATGGATCCCGCCACCGCCGGAACCGTGGGCTTCATCATCCGCCTGACGACGGTCGTGATCACGCTGGTGTGGTCGCTGTACATCGCCGGAGTCAGCGCCGGCTCGCTGATCGCCGGGACCGCGTTCACCGCTGTCGTGCTCGGTCTCGCTGCTCAGCAGACTCTCGGCAACGTGTTCGCCGGCATGGTGCTGCTCAGCGCCCGGCCGTTTCGCGTAGGCGAACGGGTCAGGCTGCAGGCCGGGAACGTAGGCGGCTATATCGAGGGCGTGGTGAGCTCGCTGGGGCTGCTCTACACCACGTTCGCCCGCGGCGAGGACCGCATCATGGTGCCGAACAACGTCGTCCTCGCCGCGGCGGTGGTGCCGCTGCGCGAGCCCGAGCCCGTAAACGTCAAAGTCAGGCTCAGTGCCGGCATCCGGCCGGGACACGTTCAGGCGCTGCTCGATGACAGCGTCTCGACCCCGACCCGATCTGCGCCTCGAGTTCTGCTCGAGGAGATCGACGGAGAGGACCTGGTCGTACGGGTGCAGGCCACGCCCGAGCGCGCCGCCGACGGGGCCCGGCTCGCTGATGAGCTCATCGAGGCATTGGCCAGCTTCACGAGCGAGCACGAGGTGACGGTCGAGCATCGGGGTGGCTCCGACTAGCGCCACGGGTACTCACGGAAACGCAACCACTACCAGCCGGGACGTTTACGTGCCATCATCAGTGCATGTGCGCAGATGAATTCGACCACGAGAGCTTCGATGACGAGTTCGAGCGTGAGCGTTTCGAGGACAGGTTCAACCGCGAGAACTTCGAGGACACCGTCCGCTCGATAGCCCACGAGATCGGCGAGTCAGTCGAGCGGCTCGCGGGACAAGTGGACGTTGACGAGCTCGCCGGCTACGTGGGCGTGGACGTCGACCGGGCTAGGGAATGGGTGCAAACCGCCGCCAGCTGGTTCGGCGGTCAGGTGGAGAATCTAGGCGACGAGTTCGCGACGCGCCGCCGGGCCGGCTCGAGCAGCCAGCCACCCAAGGGGGGCGCAAGCCGCCCGCAACCCGAGGCCGGTGGCGACGATCCGCTGCGCGGCGCGGCGCCCCACCCGCTGGATACGCCGACCGACGAGCAGGGGCAGGCGCTGGCGGCGCTCGAGTCGGGACGCTGGGCGGTTGAGCCTGGCACGCAGCGACTGACCGCGCGGGGTGAGGGCCCGGCGCCCAGCGACGCCCTCGGTCTGGTTCGCGAACTGCGCGCTCGCGATTGGATCGCCGCCGACGGCGAGATCACGCTGGCCGGGCGGAGAGCCCTCGGCCGCTGGCTCGAAGTAGCGCAGCGAGCCTAAGCTCGGCGCCCGCTCAAGTCCGCTTGTCGCGCTGACCCTCGGCCAGGTCCGTGGCGATCTTCGCGCCGCCCATCAGCCGCGCAGCGGTGGACGCGACCTGGGGCGCTGCACCGGCGAGGACGGCCCCCAGCCTGAGCGGGATCGGTGCCACCTCCACCTCTGCCCGGTCGCGTTCCACGGCACGGATCACCGCTTCGGCCACCTGCTGCGGGGTGCGCGTTCCGACGCCCGGCGGCAGCGAGATCCCGGAATCGGCGAACATCCCCGCGTCGCGGATGAACCCCGGCAGCACCGTGGAGACGCCGACGCCGTGTTCGCGGAGGTCTTCCCGTAGCGAAAGCGCGAAGCCGCGCAGCCCGAACTTCGTGGCCGAGTACATCGACGAAGCCGGGTTCGCCGCCTTGCCGGAGAGCGAGGATATGAACACCATGTGGCCGCGCCGGGCCTCGATCATTCGAGGCGCAAGCGCATGCGCAAGCGCAATCGGAGCCCGCAGGTTGACCTCGAGCATGCGGTCCACCTGCTCCTGAGTGAGCTCCGTGAAGACGCCGCTGGCCGGTAGTGCGGCGTTGGCAACAAACACGTCAAGCTCGGCGGCCGTGGCCTGCTCGGCGAGATTCTGCACCTGCTCGCGGTCCGAGAGATCGCACGACAGTGCCCGACCGCCGACCTCGGTTGCGAGCTCGTCGAGCACCTCCGCGCGGCGCCCGGTCAGGATCAAGTTTGCGCCACGCGCTCCGAAGGCCCGCGCGATCGCCTGCCCAATCCCGCCCGTCGCGCCCGTGACGAGCACCTTGCCGTTGACGAGGCTCACGGCGCGCAGTCTAATCAGGGCGCGGACAGGGTGACCGCGGCAAGGATACTCCGGGTTATGGCCTACGAGGTCATCGCGCTGTTCGGCCCCACCGGAGTGGGAAAGACAGCCGTGGCCTTGGCGCTCGCCGATCACTTGCGGCAGCTTGGGGAGCAGCCGGTGGCCGTGTCGGCAGATGCACTACAGGTCTATCAGGGCCTCGAGACTCTCACCGGCGCAGCAACCACCGCCGAACGCTCGACGCTCGAGCACAGGCTGATCTCGTTCCTCCCAGTCGATGCGGGCTTCAGCGCCGGGCAGTACGCGGAACTGGCCCACGCCGAAATCGATCAGCTGCTGGCAAACGGTCGGCTCCCGATCGTGGTCGGGGGCACGGGGCTATACCTCCGCGCGGCATTAACCGAGCTGAGCCTGCGGCCGCCGCCGCCCGAGGGGGTCCGCGAGCGATGGCTGGCCGAACTCGAACGACGGGGCTCGGCTGCGCTACACGCCGCGCTGGCGGAGCGGGCGCCGTGGGCGGCATCGGAGATCGAACCGGGAGACCGCCAGCGGGTCGTGCGGGCCCTGGAGCTGCTAGACGCCGGAGAGCTTGAACCGCCCGGGGCCGAGTCGGAGCTCTGGAGCCTCGATATGCGAAAACCGACGCTGCTCGCCGGGCTGACCATGGAACGCGAGCAGCTATACGCGCGGATCGATCAGCGGGTGGAGCGGATGCTGGCAGCCGGAGCAGCTGACGAGGTGCGGCGCGCCAACGCCTCAGGCGCGTCGCCCACAGCGCGCAAAGCGCTGGGATTCGAGGAGCTGTTGACCGGCGATGTCGAAGGGATGAAACGCCGCACGCGCAACTACGCCCGCCGGCAGCTGACGTGGATGCGAAAACTGGCGGGGGTGGAGTTGATCGATGTCACCGGCCGCTCGAGCGATGACGTAGCCGCGGCAATCGCCAAGCTGTGGCGCGGCGCCACCTAGACTCCCGGCGCGTGAAGTTCGAGAAGTGGCACGCGCTCGGGAACGACTACGTGATCATCGAGGCACAGCAGCTGCCGTTCATGCTGACGCCCGAACGGGTCCAGGCGATCTGCGCGCCTCACACGGGCGTGTTCGCCGACGGCGTACTGCTGCTCTCCGAGCCAGAGGATCCCGCATCGGTGGCCCGGCTGCGGGTCTTCAACCCCGACGGCTCCGAAGCGGAGGTGTCCGGCAACGGCGCCCGGGAGGCGATCCTCTATCTGCGGCGCCGGGGCTGGACCAGCGAGGACTCGTTCTCGATCGAGACGGCGGCCGGAGAGCTGCGACCGACGATCACCTCGCCCACCAGCTGCAAGGTGGAGATGGGGCGGGCCAGGCTGCAGAGCGGCGACTACCCGTCAGGCCCGCCAGACGGCCGCGGGGAGCTCGAGGCCGCCGGGCATCCGTGGCGCTTTCAGCATGTGCAGGTTGGCAACCCCCAGTGCGCAATCGCCGCTGCCGGCGAGGAGGAGCTCGAGGCGCTCGATTTGGCCCAGATCGGGCCTGCCATCGAACGTCATGCCCTGTTCCCCCAGCGCACGAACGTGTCCTGGTACGCCTCGCTGGGCCCGGACCGAATACGGGCGCGGATCTTTGAGCGTGGAGTGGGGGAGACATCGGCCAGCGGCACCGGCGCGGCCGGCGCCGCTGTGGCCCACGTCCTCTCTGGCGGCCAGTCGCCGGTGACGGTGGTGTTGGAGGGCGGCGAGCTCGAGGTTCAGGTCGGCAAGGACCTTGACGTGGTGCTGGCCGGGTGGGCCGTACCGGTCTTCCGCGGCGAAGCGAGTGAGGAGTTCGTGGAGGAGCTAGATGCGACCCAGTAGGCGCCTGGAGCGCATTCCGCCGTACCTGTTCGCTGAGCTCGAACGGAAGATCGAGGCCAAGCGTGCGGCCGGGATCGACGTCATCAGCCTCGGGATCGGCGACCCCGACATGCCAACGTACTCAGCGATCGTCGCCGGCGCGCAGGCGGCAGTCGCCGATCCCGGCACCCACCAGTACCCCTCAAACCGCGGGCGGCCTGAGTTCCGGCAAGCCGTCGCCGACTTCTACCGGCGACGATTCGGCGTGACGCTCGATCCCCAGACCGAGGTGATGCCCGCGATCGGCGCCAAGGAATGCATCTTCAATCTGAACCTGGCGTTCCTTGACCCCGGTGATGTGGCACTGGCCGCGGACCCCGGCTACCCGGTCTACACCGGCGGGCCGCTGCTGGCGGGCGCCGAACCGGTCCTGATGCCGCTCCTGCCTGAGCGCGGCTTCGCTCCCGATTTCGAGGCGTTGGCGCCCGAAAAGCTGGCTCGCGCTCGGCTGATGTTCCTCAACTACCCCAACAACCCCACTGGCGTGGTCGTCCCGGACGGGCTGTTCGAGCGCGCCGTGCAGCTTGGGCGGGAAACGGACGTGCTGGTCGTGCACGACAACGCGTACAGCGAGACGACGTATGACGGCTACGTGGCTCCCTCGTTCCTGCAGACCCCTGGTGCCAAGGAGGTGGGCGTCGAGGTCTTCTCGCTGTCCAAGGGCTACAACATGACGGGCTGGCGCTGTGCGGCGATCGTCGGCAATGCCGAAGCGATCGCCGCATACTGGCGGCTCAAGTCGAACGTCGACTCGGGACTGTTCGAGGCGATCCAGCTCGCCGCGGTTGCCGCGCTGCAGCCAGAGGTGGACGGCGAGGTGCGGGCCATGAACGCCGTCTATCAGCGCCGGCGAGACCTGGTCTGTGATGCGCTCTCCGAAGCCGGCGTGCAGGTCACCAAGCCACGAGGCACGATCTACGTATGGGCCCCGGTTCCCAGCGGGTTCGAGTCCGCGGCTGCGTACTGCGAGCACGTGCTGGAGCGCGTCGCCGTCGTCCTCTCTCCGGGCGGCGCGTACGGGCCCAACGGCGAGGGCTTCTTCCGGATCTCGCTGACCACGCCCGATGACCGGCTGGCCGAGGCCGTGGAGCGGCTACGGACGCTGTGATCGGACTCCGGCGGCGGGCGCCGGGCTATGCTCAGATCGGGTGTCTCGCGCCCGCCGCCAACACACCAGTCAAGCCTCGTTCAACGGGCAACGTCCTCGCGGCCGCGCGCGGCAGCGTGCCTATCTGATCGCCGCGGTCCGCGACGGACAAGGCGACCAGCTGGATGAGCTTTCGGAGCTCCTGCGGACGGCGGGCGTGGCCGGTGTCGGCCAGCTCGTCCAGCACCGGGAGCATCCCCATCCAAACAGCTATCTGGGGCCCGGGAAGCTCGAGGAGCTGAAGCACGAGCTGGCGAACGCCGACGCCAACCTCATCGCCTGCGACGACGAGCTCACACCGCGCCAGGAGCGCAACTTGGAAGCAGAACTGGGGATGCCGGTGATCGACCGCGCGGCGATCATCCTCGACATCTTCGCCGCTCACGCGCACACCGCTGAGGGCAAGCTTCAGGTGGAGCTCGCGCAGCTGGAGTACAACCTGGCCCGGATGCGCGGCCTGTGGTCGCACCTGGAGCGGCTGGGGGGCGGCATCGGCACCCGCGGCCCGGGGGAAACGCAGATCGAGACCGACCGGCGGCTGGCCCGTGACCGCATCGCCGCGCTGCGTCGAAAGCTGGAGCACGTTCGCTCGAGCCGCGGAACCATGCGCGCCGAGCGCGAACGAGCCCAGATTCCATCGGTTGCGCTGGCCGGATACACGAACGCCGGAAAATCGACGCTGCTGAACGCGCTCACCGATGCCAACGTCAGCGTCGGCGACCGTTTATTCCAAACGCTCGACCCAACCACGCGGCTGCTGCGTGCCGACGGGCACGACTACCTGCTGACCGACACGGTGGGCTTCATCCGCAAGCTCCCTCACCAGCTGGTCGACGCGTTCGGCGCCACGCTCGAGGAGACGAGACTCGCCGATTTGATCCTGCACGTCGCCGATGCCTCCGCGCCCGAGCAACAGCTGGCGGCGATGATCTCGGCCGTCGATGAGGTGCTGGAGGAGATTGGCGCTGGCGATGCGCCACGGCTGCTGGTGCTGGCCAAAGGCGACCTAATCGAGGACGAGCGACGCATTGAGCTCGACTTTCGCCATCCGGGAGCTTTGCTCGTGTCTGCCGAGTCTGGCGAAGGGCTCGATGTCTTGACCGCGCGGATCGAGGAGGAGTTCGCGCGCTCGCTGCGCGAGGTGGAGCTGCTCGTGCCCTACTCGCAGGGAGCACGGCTAGCCGAGCTGCACGAGCTGGCGGGAGACCTGGAGCGCGACGACACGCCCGAAGGCGTGCGCGTAACCGCACGCCTGCCGGCAGCCGCCGCGGCGCGATATGAGCGCTTTGCCCTGAGCCGCGCCCGAGCGTGACGCTCCGCGTCCGCCGGCTTGATGGGCGGGCGCGGTTGCCGACACGCGCCCATAGCGACGACGCGGGACTCGATCTGCACGCGCTGGAGCACGCCATCATCGATCCCGGCGCGCGGGTCTCGGTTCGTACCGGGATTGCGATCGAGGTGCCCGACGGGCATGCCGGCCTCGTGCTGCCGAGGTCGGGGCTGGCGCTGCGGCATGGGATCGCACTCGTGAACGCTCCCGGCCTAATCGACCCGGGCTATCGCGGAGAGGTCCTGGTGCTGTTGCTCAATACCGACCGCAGCCAGCGCGTCTCGCTCCGCGCGGGCGACCGGATCGCGCAGCTGGTCCTGATCCGAACGGAGCCGGCAGACGTGGTCGAGGTGGAAGAGCTCTCGGCGTCGCCCCGCGGAGCGGGGGGCTTCGGCTCGAGCGGCACCTAGATGGCGCCGGTGACGGCAGCTAACTCGATTGCCCGGGGGGAACGAGGTGGTGGGCCTCCAGGAATTGCTTTGCCACCGCCGTGGGATCCTCGTGGTTGAGTGCCACCGCGGCGTTTAGCTGCCGCATGACCGGAAGCGTCAAGAGCGCGCTGACGGCGTTGATCGTCGTCGCGAACCCTGGACCCTCTTGCTCGATCGCTTTCTCCGTGACGACTGGGACGACGTTGCCGAACCCGAACACGTGGTTCGTGTCACGCAGCAGCGCGTAGCTGTCGCTCGATAGCTCGCCATCGGTCGTGTTGACGTCGGCCGCCTGGACGGTGCCTTTATCAAGGGCCTGGTATTGGTCGCCCACGGCCAAGGGCTTGAAGGCCGCGGGCGCGAACCCGTAGGCCTGCTCCACGCCGGCCAGACCGGTGAGGCTGTTCTCGAACTCCGGCGGACCCCCAATCGTCAGCTTCGACGCCACTTTTCGCAGGTCGCCGACCTTGTCCAGCCCGTTCTCGACCGCGTAGGTCAGCGTGACGCCGAGCGCATCGGTGTTTGAAAAGGGCGTCGGCTTCAGGAGCTGAAAGCCATGCCGGCGGGCATAACGCGTGCCGGCGTCATACGCCTGTCGGAAAGTCTTGAACGTGCGCCTGTAGCCCGCGACGGCCGAGTCCCACACGCCGACATACTCGGGATAGAGGGCCAGACTCCCCGCTTGCAGCGCCCTGATAGTCACTTCGGTGGGTCCGATGTTGCGGTTCAGCGTTACGGAGAATCCCTGCGCAGCGAGGGCCTGCTCGTAGAGCGCTCCCAGCACGAACTGCTCGGGATAGGTGTTCTTGTCGCCCACTGCCACCGGCGGCCGGCCGGTTCCCGGCAGCGGCGTTGTCAGTGTCGTCGTCGCGTCGCTGCGGGTGCTGTGTGCCGAGGAGCTCTGCTTGCTGCCGCCACACCCAGGCAGCAGGCCCGCCGCCGCGGCCACCAAGCAGGCCGATGCGACCGTCCTCGAGGCACGGGTCATTGCTCGCTTGCTCACGCTGGCGGGCCATGCTAGCCCCAGCTATACACCCGCCGCCCGGCGGACCTACACGCCCGCCGCCCGCCGAGCTTCCGCGTGCGCTCGCCGCTCGAGCTCGTCGTCGAGCGGCGCCAAGGGCTCTTGGAGGTCCAGGGCGGTTTCGATCAGCCAGTCGGCGAACCAGGCGTTCTTCGGCAGCAGCGGTCCATGCAGGTAGGTGCCTATCGTGTTCCCGTGCCGGACTCCCTCCCAGCCATCGTCGCCGTTGTTGCCATGGCCGCTCACTACCCGGCCCAGCGGCCGTGCCGAAGGCCCGAGGAAGGTGCGGCCTCCGTGGTTCTCGAAGCCGGCCAGCAGTCGCGGTTCCTCCTGCTCGTCGAGGATGACCTCGATCGCCACGTTGCCGATCAGCCGCTTAGCCTCGCCGTCGGCGAGCTCGGGGTCGGCTCTGACCGTCCATAGATCGACCAGTCCGACGCCAGGGAGCGTCTCGTCTCCCAGCTGGTAGGAGTGCCCGAGCAGCTGGTAGCCGCCGCAGACCGCCAGGACCACGGCGCCGCGATCGGTCGCGGCATGCAGCGCGTCGCACTTGGCCTCGGCCAGGTCGTAGGCGCACAGGCGCTGGTCACGATCCTGGCCGCCGCCGATGTAGTACAGGTCGGCGCCGTCCGGATCGAGCGGCTCGTACAGTCCGCATGACTGAAGCGAGAAGCCGATACCCCGCCAGCGGCAGCGGTGCTCGAGAAGCAGCAAGTTGCCGCGGTCGGCGTAGATGTTCATCAGCTCCGGGTACAGGGCACAGACCCGCAGCTCCCGAGCCGTGTGACCACTGGCCGAGGGCTCAGGCACTGAGCATCACCACCTCGCTGCCGGCGTATTCCGCGGTCGCTGCGATCGTGGCCCTGCCGGCGGGCACGAGCCCCGCAACGGGCGCCTCGCACTCCAATTCCCCGGGCAACACGCGGTCAAGCCTGATCGAGTTGAGCTCCACGCTGCGCCGACCCTGAGGTGAGACGGTCTCCCGGCGGCGCTCGAGCACGAACGCGCCGTCTTGAGCCCGCACGGCCATCGGTCGGCTGGCGTAAACGACGCCGTCCAGCTCGCAGATATCGGGCAGCAGCTCGGGGTCGCCGTCGCCGACGTCGTAGGCCTCGAGGCGGCTGCTCAGTGCGACGGCCAGCAGGCCCTGAGCCATCAGATGCGCGCGTGCGCATCTCAGGAAGGCCAGCCGCTGCTGTGCGCCGCCCAGCAGCTGCACGGTCTGCATCGGCACCAGGCAGAGCGCGAAGCGCTCCTCTAGCGCGAACTCCCGTGCATCGGCGAGCGCGACGCTTATCTCGAGGCCTTCCGCCCGGCGCTCGAGCTCGGCGAGCAGCGTCGGGTCGTGATCGAGCGCGGTGACACGGTGGCCGTGACGGGCGAGGTCGAGCGTTACCCGGCCGGTTCCGGCCCCGACCTCGAGGATCGGATCGCCCCGTTCGGCGGCCAGCGCGCGCCACAACCCGAGGTCTTCGGAATAGGCGCCGCATTCGAGGTCGTGCCAGATCGTGGCCGCGGTCACGGACCGGCCTTTTGTCTCTGTTCCCAGAACTGCTGCACGTGTCCGCGAGTGGCCAGCTCGTCGCGGAGCTCGAGCAGCGCCGTGTAGGTGGGAAGCGCGAACAGCCGACCGTCGTCAGCGGCCGCCAGGGCCTCGTCCAGCGCGGCGGCCACCGCCGGCACGACCCGCAGGCGCTCGGCGGGCACGCCCGCGTACTTGAAGCGCAGTGCGAGCTCGGCGGCCCGCGTGCCGGCGCAGGTGGCCAGGCGCACGCGCGGTGCCAGCAGTTCGAAGTCGGCATCCCAGATCCATGAGACGTCGCGTCCGTCGGCGGCGCGATCGTTGAGCACGGCGAGGATGTCGAGCTCGCCGGGCTCCAGCGCCAACGTCCGCACCAGCTCGTTGGCACCGGCGGGGTTCTTGACCAACAGGATCGACAGCGATGTGTTTCCGATTACGACGTTCTCGGCCCGTCCGAAAGCGGCGCGTACGCCACTGAGACCGGCCACGACCGTGTCCAACGTGATCCCCAGCGCCAGGCATACGGCCGCCGCGCCGACGGCGTTGTAAACGTTGTAGAGGCCCGGCAGTGGCAGCGAGATCTGCCTGCTCCCGGACGGCGTACGTAGTGTGAAACGAGCTCCTCCGGTGCCCTGGAGCTCAACGTCCTCTGCAGCGACCGACGGCGCCGGTCGCTGCTGAGAGCACGACGGACAGCGATAGCGGCCGAGGTGTCCCATGTAGACGGACTCGTAGACGTAGGCTGCGCCGCAACGGCGGCAGTGCTTGGAGTCCGAGGCGTGTTGCATTTGGGCCACCGCCATCCGTGGATCCTCGATTCCGAAGTAGCTGACTCCCGGCCTGAGTCGATCGCCCTGCCCCTCCGGGGAGTAATCGCGCCCCAAGTCGGCGACCAGCGGGTCGTCTGCGTTCAGCACCAACCGTGACCCCTCGGGCAGGGCGGTCACGACTTCGGCCCAGCGGTCCGCGATCGCCTCGAGCTCCCCGTAGCGGTCGAGCTGATCGCGGAACAGGTTTGAGAGCAGCACCGCGCGCGGACGGAGCTCGGTGGCCACACGGTCAAGCCAGAACTCGTCCAACTCGAACAGTCCGAACTGACCGTCGATCCTGCCGCGAGCCCGCGCGGCTTGCAAGAGCGAGGACGCCACGCCTCCAGCCATGTTGGCTCCAGCCCGGTTGTGCACCAGTCTGAGACCGGCGCGCTCGAGCACCGAGGCCGTCATGGCCGCGGTTGTCGTCTTGCCGTTGGTGGCCGAAATGACCGCACAGCCGCCGGGCACGCGGCTGGCGAGCGTCCCGATGGCGTGCGGCTCGAGGCGCATCAGCACCTTGCCCGGAAGGCTGGTGCCGCCGCCGCGGCCGGTGACGCGGGCCAGCTCGCCGATCGCTCGCGCGGCGACGATTTTGGGAGCCAAAAGCGTCACGCGGCGGGGGCTCCGGGCATCGCTTGCTGTGCGCGGGGCGTCTGTTCCGCGCCAGGCTTCTCGGTGCCGCCGTCCTCGGGCGCTCCCGCGCCCCTGTCGGCTGGCACGAGCACGCTGACCGCTCCGCGAATCACCCGGACCGTGACCGGCAGCTCGGAGATCGGATCTCCGTCGGCGTACAGCGTGAACGGTCGCTCGGCGCTGATCTCGAGCTCGCGGGCGCGGATCACCTCGACCTCGGGCTGCTGGACGTGCCGGCCCTTGAACACCGTCGGCAGCAGCCGTACGAAGCGGAGCTTCGGTACCTGGGAGACGATCACCACGTCGAGCAGGCCGTCATCGAGCTCCGCGCCTGGGGCCAGCCACATGCCGCCCCCGTAGGCCTTCGAGTTGGCCGCGGCGACCGTGTAGCCCGTGACGCGGCGGACATCACCGCCGTCGGCCCGCAGCGTAAACGTCGCCGGGCGCCAGCCGGCCAGCGCCCGCAGCGCCCCGTAGGCGTAGACCAGGTTGCCGCGCACCAGTCTTGTCTGATTCGCGATGCGGTTGGCCTCGGAGTCGAAGCCGCAGCTGGCAATCCCCACGAACGTCCGCCCGTCGGCCTCGCCCAGGTCGATCGCCCGCACCACGCCGTCGGCGAACAAGCGGCAGGCGGCTCGGGGGTCCAGCGGGATGCCGAGCGAGCGCGCGAAGTCGTTACCGCGGCCGCCGGGCAGAACGCCCAGCACCCCGCCGGTGTCACGCAGCGCGTCCGCTACCGCGCCGATCAACCCGTCGCCGCCGAAGGCGACCGCGGTGTCACCGTGGCCCGCCGCGGTCTTCGCGAGCTCTCGTGCGTGCTCCAGGCTTCTGGTTGACTGAACGCGGTATTCGAGTCCCTGCTCGCGCAGCGCGGCCTCTACGTCCGGTAGCCGGCGGCCCGCTCTGCCGCCGCCCGCGAACGGGTTCACGATCAGCGCCAGCATCAGCTTCCGAGAAGCAGTGCGCTCAGGTTCTCGGCGATTGCCACGGGCGTCGGGTCCTGGGCCGCTTCGGCCTCCTGCCGCGAAGTGACGCCGGTGAGGACGATGGCGCCGTCGAGACCCGCCGCCGACGCGCCTGCCAGATCAGCGTCCAAGCGGTCTCCGACCACCAGCGCTCGGCCACGACCAAGCCGGTCGAGCGCCGTGCGGAACATCTGCGGAGCGGGCTTACCCACCAGCCATGCTGTGCGGTCGGTGGCGTACTCCAGCGCCGCGACGATCGCTCCGGTACCCGGCCACAGGCCATCGCTGGTCGGGAACGTGCGGTCGCGGTTGGCGGCGATCATGTCCGCACCGGCCAGTGCGCATTGGGTGGCGGCTCGCAGCTCGCCGAAGTGAAGGTCGTCGTGACCCGCGATTACGACGAGCTCCGCTTGGGCGGCGCGACTGGTCCCGTTGACCACTCTCATCCCCGCGTCCGTCGCGTGGCGGACGATCGCCGGGGCGCCGATCACGTAGACCTCGGTGCCGCGGGGGCGTTCGGTCAGGAGGTGCTGGATCGCCGCGCCCACGGTGACCACTTCCTCGAGCGAGGCTCGCATTCCCAGCGACCACAGCTTGCGCACGTACTCCTCCGGGGAGCGGCGCGGGTCATTGGTCAAGAACGCCAGCGACTTTCCAGCAGCGCGCAGCTCGGCGATCGCCTCCGGCGTACCGGGCGTGGGCCGGTCGCCGACCCACACACATCCATCCAGGTCCAGCAGGACATGGTCGTAGGACGAGAGGAGGGGGGAGAGGGGCACTTTCTAGAACAGCGTCGTTTGGAGGGCGGACGCCTCGGCTGCAGCCGCCAGGCATTCCGGGCCGTCGTAGCGGGCATCGTTCACGGCGCTGCCGACCGGCCGAAGTGCCGTCTCGGACGCCGGCAGGCCTGACAGAAGGCGATGGAGCTCGGATGTGGGGGTGCCGTGGTCCAGCCAGCGCTGCTCATCGGTCGGGGAAAGGATCACCGGCATGCGGTCATGCAGGAGCGCGACGGCCTCGTTGGGGGCGGTGGTCAGGATCGTGCAGCTGCGAAGCTGGCGCTCCGGATCGCCGCGCCAGACCGACCATAGGCCCGCAAACGCAAAGGGTGCCCCATCAGTCCGCGTTATGTGAAACGGCTGCTTGGCGCCGTCAGGTCGCTGTCGCCACTCGTAGAAGCCATCGGCGAGGATCAGACACCTGTAGCGCTCAAACGCCCGGCGAAACGCGGGCCGCGAAGCCACCGTCTCGACCCGGGCGTTGATCATCTTCAGTCCGGTGTCCGGCTGCTTGGCCCACGACGGGACCAGTCCCCATTGCAACAGCTCGCCGCGCGGCGCGCCCTGGCGATCGGTAGTCACCGCGAGCACGGGGTCGCCCGGCGCGACGTTGTAGCGGCGGTTGATGGCGACAGCTTCACCTACCGGGAACCTAGCCTTGAGGTTCGCCGGGCTCGGCGTCGCGAGCGTGTAGCGACCGCACATGGCCGAGTTGGTGTCCGTTCAGCGCGAGCGCGCCGCAACCTGCTCGGCGCGCTCGGCCCGCATGCGCCGTTGTCGGCGGCGGCCGAAGTAGGCGAGCACTCCGAGGGCGATCAGCACGAGCACGACGTCGTAGAAAATCGTCACGTCGGCGGACAGACCGCCGAACGGCAACGACACCACCGTGACGAGCCCAAACCCGACGGCGAACACGGCCACCACCAGCAAGATCAGCAGCAGGATGCCCCGGATCCGCGCCACCGTGCCGGCGCTCTTGGGAGGCGCGACCAGCCCCATCAGCCGAAGCCCGCGGAGCTGCTTGGTCGTGGGAGACTCGACGCCCAGCCGCTCGGTCGCGCGCTTCAGATCATCAGCGCGGCGCTCGGCGAGTGCCAGCGAGGCGTCGGCCATGCGCCTGAGCTGCAGCCGTTCCTGCGGGCGAGCCGCGGCTAGCGCGCGCTGGAAGTGCGCCCGGGCGCGCTTGGCGTCATATTTCTCCGCCGCCCGCGCCCCGAGGATCGCCTGTGCGGCCGCGCGATAGCGGGTCTCAGACTCCAGCTCTTCGTCGGAGCGACCCTCTAGCTGCTGGATCGCAGCGAGCTGGCTTCGCTGCTCGATCCGCATCGGCCGCTGCTTGGGCATCGCGCAGTGAGTGTATCCGCCGACGGCGGGGCTCAGCGGGCCCCAGAGCGCCGCAGAAACCGCTCCGCGCGCCACGGCGCCTGCTCAGCGGCGGGCGTTGCGCCTGACGACGCGGGCCGCGGCTGGCGCCAGCGGCTCTCCGCTGCGCCAGCGTCGCACCACGGCCTCGACGTTGAACGGAACGAGCATCACAGCGGGGCCCGCGCTGGGGCTGCGGTTGGCCTGAACGATCTGGCGGTTGATGCCCGTCAGGATTCGCCGTACCTCGGCCTCTGACCTGGCTTCGGAGGCCTCCACCAGCGCATCGTGAGCGGCCTTGCGCAGCGCCAGAGATGGCGGCAGGTACGACAGGTTCTCGCGGCGGAGCTTCTGCTTGACCCACCACATCTCGTCATAGGACTTGCCGAGCCCCGGGATTGGCTTGCCGGCGCCCGGAAGCTCGTCGAACTCGCCGCGGGCGCGCGCATCATCGATCTGGCGATCGATCCAGGTGCGGAAGCTGGTTCCGCGTGGCTTGCGTCTCGTCACGGGAGCAATTGTGGCCGATGGTGTTTAGTGCCGGGCATGAGCACTTCTGATCAGCTGGTTTCAAACAACGAGCAGTACGCGTCCAGCTTCGACAAGGCCGATCTGGCCGCCGCGCCGGCCAGGAAGGTGGCTGTCGTCGCCTGCATGGACGCCCGCCTGAACATCTACGGCATCTTGGGCCTGACCGAGGGCGACGCCCACGTGATCCGCAACGCGGGCGGAGTGGTCACCGATGACGCAATCCGGTCACTGGCGATCTCCCAGCGCTTGCTGGGCACCGAGGAGATCGTGCTCGTCCATCACACCGAGTGCGGAATGCTGACGTTCAGCGACGACGAGTTCAGGACGAGCATCGAACGTGACACCGGCGTCAAGCCGGCCTGGTCGGCGGAGGCCTTCTCGGACCTCGACGGGGACGTCAGGCAGTCGATCGCCAGGATCAAGTCCTCGCCCTTCATCCCGCACAAGGACGCCATCCGCGGGTTCGTCTACGACGTCAAGACCGGGCGACTGCGCGAAGTGGCCTGAGCGGCTGCCGATCCGGCCGCCTGGCCGTTCTCTCGGCGGTCGCGGTCGATTCTGCCTAGCGGTAGACATAAGCTCCATTATCGAGCGTTGAATCGACGCTGACCCAGTGCGGGTTACGCCAGTGGAGGAAGTACTCTGATCCGCTGATGCGGCACGGATCCACGATCGTTGCGGACCCGACAGCCGCCCCTACAAAGCCGCTCGGCGCTCTGCGGGAGCCGGACCTAGCGTCGCGAAGGCGCTTGAGCTTGGAGCTGCCCGAGGCCATTCTCCTGGCGCTGTTTGCGGCGGTCTCCCTGTGGGTCTTGGCCCAAGACCTCTACCAAGTCGTAGCCCATGGACGGGTCTGGACGGGCACCGACGGGCTGTTCATCGCCGACCAGATGCAGTACCTGGCCTGGATCCGCGACGCCTCGCACCATGCGCTGGCGTCTGATCTTTTTGTCCTCGGCCAGACGCCGCACGACTATCTGCAGCCCGCGGTGGCGATCTCCGCCCTTTTGACGGCCCTCGGGGTGACGCCGTGGCTGTCGCTGATGTTATGGAAACCAGTGGCTGTGCTCGGCGCGTTCTTCGCCATCCGCGCCCTCTGCCGCCGCATGCTCCCCGGGAGCTTTGCGTCCACCTGCGCGCTCGCTCTGGCGCTGTTCTACGGCTTCACCGGCACGATCGGCGACGCATGGCTGCCGTTCTGGTCCTGGGGTTATCCGTTCGGCTTGATGGCCATCGCCGCGATGGTCGGCTCGCTGCTCGTCTATCGCCGCGCCCGCCAGGGTGGCTCCGGGGCGTGGCTCGCCGCACTGCTAGGACTGCTGGCGGCCTGGCTTCACCCCTGGCAAGGCGAGACGCTGATCCTGGTGGTGGTCGGCGGTGAGCTGCTCGGCTGGCTAACGGGGTCCCGGCCGCGCCGTTGGCCAACGCGCAGGCAGCTCGCCGTCGCCGTGGGCATCGTGGTCGCAACTGCCCTGCCGCTCGCCTACTACGCGGCGCTGGACCGCTTCGACCCCGTGTGGCGCCTCGGTCGGGCCGCCACCGACCACGGCTGGGGGCTGGCCGGCGTGCTGCTCTCGCTCGTCCCGCTGATGGCCGTTGCGGCGCTGTCGTACATCCGCCGGCCGCGGAGCTTCCTGGAGGCGGCGACGATGGTCTGGCCGCTCGCCACGCTGGCCATCTATCTGATTTCGACCGCCGGCCTGGGCGCAACGCCGCTGCACGCCTTCGCCGGCGTGACGATTCCGCTGGCCGTGCTCGCCGTGGGCGGGGTCATGCATATCCTCGAGCGACGCCTGGGTTCGATTCCCCCCGGGCGACGCGCTTCGCTGGCCCGGCTCGCCGCCGTCGCGCTGGTGGCCGCGTTCACGATCCCGGCGGGAGTCGACATGCTCGAGGGCACCTACCACTACATGGGCCCCTACAAGAACGACGGCAACTTCATCAGGCCCGATGAGCAACGTGCGCTGGCCTTCCTGGCCCGGGACCGCCAGCCAGGCGGCGTCCTGGCGCCGTTTTACCTGGGGATGGTGATCCCTGAGAAGACCGGCAGGCACACCTACATCGGCGACTACCTGTGGTCGGTCCCCGACTACCCGGCCCGCTTCACGTACACCTTCCAGCTGTTCAAATGGCCCTGGGCGGACCAGGCGGCGCGCGCGTTCGTGCTCAGCACCGGGGCGCACTTCGTGCTCGCTGACTGCCACGGACATGCCGGCGGATTGACGCGCAAGCTGAGTCCGATCATGTCGGCCACGTACGACTTCGGGTGCTCGACCGTTTACGAGGTGAGACGGCCCGTCGGGCGCTAGCCGTTAACGCCGCGCGGTGAACGTCACCTTTTGACTACAACGCTGGCTCCGGCCGCCGGCTAAGGGGTAGACGGTCGTCGTGCTGACGAACGAGCCCCGGGCCGTTTGGCCGCGAACCTTGAAGCGTACGGTCGCGGTCTGCTTGAGCTTCAGCCCGCTGCTCTTGGTGACGTCATGAAGCGGCCCCGGAGCGAAGCCGCCGGCGTTGTTCAAGCGACCGGCTAGCCGCGCTACGCCGCTCACTGTCCCGTTGTCGCAGGGATAGCTCCAGGTAAGCCGCGAGGGCGCTTGGACGACGCCCTTGACGACGTGAATCACCACCGGCTCGCCCTGTGAGGTCTTCCCTTTGAACGTCGCGGACAGCCCTGTCACCGCGGCGGCCGACGCCGCGCTCGGAAGCAGTGCGAGGCTGACGATGGCGAGCTTGAGCGTTCGCATGCAACTCCCTCCCACGGCGCTGTATACGCCAGGGCCGGCAAGTTCTATCAGTTTCTGGTGTGTTAGCGGTTTCGCTGGGCATGGCCGGCGCCGCAACTTCCCTCTCGTCGCCGGTATTAGGGGCCAGTACAAACCTTCTGAGGAGGTGGGAGTGAAGCGACAAATCAGCGTGCTGCTGGCATCGCTGGTCGTCCTCGGCGTTTGCGCCGCGGTCGCAGTTGCGGCGTCGTCACCGACGGTGACGACAGGTGCGGCCTCGAGCATCAAGGACACCAGCGCCGTCCTCAACGGGCGTGTCAACCCCAACGGCAGCGCGACCAAATACTGGTTCGAGTGGGGACCGACGACGGCCTACGGCGCGGTGAGTGACCTGCACAACGCCGGTAAGGGAACGGCGGACGTGAACGCGAAAGTCACTGCGACGAACCTCTTCCCGGGCACGACCTATCACTACCGGATGTTCGCCCAGAATCTGTACGGCACCACCGCGGGCGCTGACAAGACGTTCAAGACCAAGGGCCATCCCCTTCCGGGCGTCCTCACCGGATCGGCGACCGGCATCTCCCAATCCGGGGCCACGGTCACGGGGGCGGTTGTCCCCAACGGAACCGACACCTCGTGGTACTTCCAGTACTCGTGCGGCACCACCTACTGCCAGACGAGCCCTGGGACGGTGCCGGCAACCAGCGGGCCGGTGAACGTCTCGCAGTCCATCAACGGACTCGCCGCGGGTACGACGTTCTCCTACCGGCTGGTAGGGATTCACAGCGGCTTTCCGCTGATCTACGGAGCGTTCCAGCAGTTCAGCACCTATCCGGTAGCCAGGCCCTATCCCGGGACGCGCACCTTCGTAAGTCCGCGCCGGGCCCGGAACAAACCATATGTCTTCCAGGTCTTTGGCTCGATCGTTCCGTCGTCCTCGTTCCTGACGGCACCGCAGTGCGCCGGGAACATCGGGATCCGGTTCCTGGTCGGCGCTCGGCAAATCGCGGCCAGAACGACGCCTGTGCAAAGCAACTGCGGGTTCTTCTGGTTGTCGACGTTCCGGCACACGTTCCCCGGCACTCCGGGTGGAGGTCGTCCGGCGTCCCAGCAGATGCGGATTCAGATCACCTTCCAAGGCAACGGCTATCTGGCGCCGAAGCGCGCGCGCATTCACGTCGTGACGCTGGGCTGATTCCGGTCCGTCGCCGGAGCGGGCGCTTCAGCGTCCGCTCCGGCGGCCGCCGGATTCAAGCCTCAGCTTGATCGGCGAGCTCTGCGATCACCCGTGAGAGCTGACTGCCCTGCCAGGCCCGCGGCGACTCCCCGGGCTCGTCGGTGAGCAGACGGGCGTCGGGGATCGCCTCGGCGTAGGCCTCCCCCACGGACTGGGGGTGCTCGGGGTCCGCCTCGTCGTCGCTGACGACCACCGTGACGGGCACGGAGATCGCCGACAAGTCGTCAATTGCCTCGAACGGCCGTGAGCGCGGAACAGCTTGGAGGGCGTCGGCGACGGCCTCCAGGTGCTCGTGCTGCGACAGGCGCTGCTTCATGACCTTGACTACGGTCTCCCGCCAGCGCTCCGATACCCGCGGCTGGTCCTGGGCTTCGAGAAATCCCTCGATGCCCCCGGAGCGGAGGCCTTCGGCGAGCGCGTCCCAGCGGGCCAGCCGTTCCTGGTCCTCGTTCTCCTCCGGCCTGTACGCCGGCGTTATGACAACCAGCCCCGCCGCGCGCTCGGGCCGCTCCAGTGCCAACCGCAGCAACGTGTGGGCCCCCATCGACGCTCCGGCGAGCACCGCCCGCTCGATCGAGAGCTCGCGGAGAACGGCCTCCAGGTCGCCCACCAGCTCCGGGTAGCCGTAGGCCGATGTGTCGGGCGCCGGCGAGGACTTTCCGTGGCCGCGGGCGTCGTAGGCGATCACCCGGTGCCCCGATCGCTCGAGCAGCTTCGATCCCATGACGACGTAGCGGCGCGTAGCCGTCAAGCCGTGTAGGAGAACCACGGGGATCCCGTCTCCCGCCTCCTCGGCGGCCAGCGACACTGCGTCGTGCTCGATCACGCGCTCGGCCATCAACCGCCTTCTACCATGACTGTCGATGGACGTCACGGAGAACAACTTCCAAACCGCGGTCATCGAGCGCTCCCACCAACTGCCAGTGGTCGTCGATTTCTGGGCCGGGTGGTGCGGGCCGTGCCGCCAGCTGGGACCGGTGCTGGAGCGCGCCGTGGCGGCCCGGGCGGGCAAAATCGAGCTCGCCAAGGTAGATGTCGATGCCAACCAGCGGCTTGCCGCGAGCTACCGAGTTCAAGGCATCCCAGCGGTCAAGGCGTTCCGCGACGGGCAGCTGGCCGCGGAGTTCGTCGGCGCACAACCGCCTGCGGCGGTGGAGCGTTTTCTGGACTCGCTGATCCCGTCCGAGGTCGATGCGCTCCTCGAGCGGGGCGATGAGGCCTCGCTCCGCCGTGCGGTGGAACTCGAGCCGCGGCGGGCGGACGCCGCCGTACCGCTGGCCAAGATCCTCCATAGCCGCGGAGACTCCGACGGTGCCCTGGGCTTGCTGCAATCGGTGGCCGGGAGCTTCGCAGGCGACGGCTTGGCCGCCCGGATCGCGTTGGAACGCAGCGAGTTAGACCTCGCCGATGCTTTCCAGGCGCTCGACAGCGGTGAGATGGAGCGGGGCATCCAGCTGCTGCTCGATGCGCTTCAGAGCGCTGACGGCTCGCGGGACGAAGTCCGTCGCGTGATCGTCGGCGTGCTGGACGAGCTGGGGGCGGAACATCCGCTGGCCCGGGAGTCGCGGCGCAAGCTGGCCGCCGCGATCTACTGAGAGCGCCGCGCGGCGGCGAAGATCGCCGTCGCGAACGCCTCCACATCTCGGCCGTCCGTGGCCGCGTCGATCGCCCGGCTTCCGGCGCTCAGACGGGCGCGTAGCTCGCCGTCGCCGACCAGGCGACGGAGCGCACCTGCCACCTCGTCCACGCGGTCCGGCTCCACCAGCAGGGCGTTGTGATCGGCCACGGCCACATCGCCCACGGCTCCGGCTCGAACCGTGCACAGCAGCGGCAGGCCGGCGGCGGCGGCCTCCCTCAGGACCACGCCGAACGGCTCGTAAGTGCTGACCTGCGCGTACACGTCGGCGCCGGCGAACAGATCTGGCAACTGCTCCGGCGTCAGGTGTCCGCGAAACACAGCCGGCACCCGCAGCTCACGCGCTTGTCGCTTGAGCTCGTCCTCGAGGAAGCCCACGCCGACGATCTCAAGCCGGGCCTCGGCCTCGGTCAGCCCAGCCCGCGCGAACGCTTCAAGGAGAACTCCCAGATTCTTGTCCGGAACTAGGCGCCCGACGGTGAGCACCCTGATCGGCCGGGGCTGCTGGGAACCCTTGTCCCCGGGTGCGGTCTCCTGCGCAGCCGCCGCCGCCCTGAACCGGGCCACGTCCGCGGCCTGAAGGCTGACGGTGATCCGCCGATCCGCCACCCCGAACGCCAGGAGGCGATCGCGGGCGGCGGAGGACGTGGCGATCAACCCGTCCGCGCGCGACGCCAACCAGCGATGCAGCCGCAGCTGAGCGCTCGAGAGCAGCTCGTCGATCCGCTGCGTGCACTCGGTGAAGATCACGTACGCCCTCCGGTGCGTGCGGCACCAGGCGAACGCGTGCAACGACGCCGGTCCATACTCCCAGGCGACGACGCAATCCGGGTCAAGCTGGCGCAGCGCCGGGCCAAGACCGCGGGGCCATACGACCGGGCTCCGACCGGGACGAGAACGCTGCCAGGAGCGCAGGTGCCGGGCCGTATATAGATGCTCTGACGGGAACCAGTCGATGGGCGCGTCCCATCCAGGCTCGCGCCGCGACTGGTAGACGACCGTGAGCTCGAGCCCCTCGGTGAGGGCGAGCTTTTGGAACAGCGGCTCCCGGTACGGCGTGGGAGTCGGCGGGACGATGACGCAGCGCAACGGCGCGCGATGATAGTTGTCGAGCATGCGCGTGCTGCTGGTGCACAACCGCTATCGGCTGAGCGGCGGCGAGGAACGGTCCGTGGCCGACATCGCCGCAGCGCTGGCTGACCGCGGCCACCAAGTGGAGCTGCTCGAGCGCTCGAGCGCCGCTCTGAGTCGCGCCCAGGCGGCGCGTGGGCTCCTCGCCGGCGGAATCCAGCCCCAGGAGGTGGAGCGGGCAACCGAGCGTCACCGGGCGGAGATCGTCCACGCCCACAACCTGCACCCCACCTTCGGCTGGCGCGCTTTGGCGGCCGCCCGGCGGGCGGGGGCACGGACCGTCCTTCACCTGCACAACTTCCGGCTCTACTGCGCGATCGCCATCGCCTATCGCGACGGCGCTCCGTGCTTTCGCTGCCACGAGGGGAGGACGCTGCCGGGCCTGCGACTGCGCTGCCGCGGATCGCTGGGCGAAGCCGCGGTGTACGCCGCCGCCCTTCGGCGCCAGCAGCAGCCTCTGGTCGACCACGCGGACCGGCTGCTGGCGGTCAGCGCCGCGACGGCAACGCGGCTTGAGCAACTGGGCCTGTCGCGAGCCAAGACGGTCGTGCTTCACAACTTCGTACGCCCGCAGGGGTTCGCGCCGGATTCGAGCGCCGCCAGGGGTGAGTTCGCCCTGATGAGCGGTCGGCTCGTGGAGGAGAAAGGATTCGACACGGCGATCCTGGCGGCAAAGGCGGCGGCCGTGCCGCTGGTGATCGCAGGAACCGGCCCCGACGAGCCCCGGCTCCGAGCGCTCGCAGACGAGAACGTGACCTTCACCGGGCTACTGTCCCCAGATGAGCTGCGCGGGCTGCGTGGCCGCGCGGCGGCGGTACTCGCCCCGTCGCGCTGGGAGGAGCCGTGTCCCTACTCGGTCCTGGACGCACTCGCAGCCGGCGTTCCGGTGCTGGCCTCCGACCGTGGCGGGTTGCCGGAGTTGGTCGATCAAGACTCGCAGCTGCCGGCGGAGAACCTAGAGGCGTGGACGCAGGCGCTCGGTGGCCTATGGCGCGACCCGGAGCTGCGCCTGGCCAGGGGCCGCCGCGCGCTCCGGCGCGCCGGCGAGCGGTTCGCCGAGGAGCGCTACCTAGAGGCGCTCGAGCGGCTGTACGCCGACGCGCTCGAGACCGGCCCCACGGCCGCGCGGCCATAGACTTCGGGGGATGGCGTGGCAGGCGGCGCTACGGGATGCCGCGTACAGGCTCGACATCGACCTGCGCTACCTACGGCGCTTTCGCTGGATCAGCAAGGCGAAGGAGGTCCGAAGCGTCGGCGCACCCCTGCGGGGGAACCTCCGCTTCGTGCTGAGCGATCCCGAGCCGACCAACTTCACGTTCGAGCTAGCCAACGAAGACCAGCTCGTGGAGTGGGTGGCTGACGCCTGCGGCGCGACCCCGCCGGAGATTGCCCGGTTGCTCGCCGAGGCTCGCGCGGACGTCGAGCTGGCCGAACGGGTGCGATCGGCCACGGCCGGACGATGGTGGTGGACCAAGCGCTGTCCTCCGTTCGGAAAGCGTCTCGCCTGGTACGCGTTCGCGCGGGCGCTGAAACCGGGCCTGATCATCGAAACCGGCGTTCACGACGGGCTGGGGTCGATGCTGCTGCTGCGAGCTCTGGAGCGCAATCGTGACGAGGCCCGCGAGGGGCGGCTGGTGTCGTTCGACGTCAACCCCAGGGCCGGTTGGTTGGTCGGCGCGCATCCGCTGTGGGAGCTTCGGGTCGAGTCCTCGCGGGTTGGGCTGGACGCGGTTCTCAGGGAGCGGGGGCCCGTCGGGATCTTCATCCACGACAGCCTGCATACCTACGAGCACGAGCGCTTCGAGTTCGAGCTGGCCGCGTCAAGCCTGGCTTCGGGAGGTTTGTTGCTCACCGACAACGCCCATGGGACGCGCGCCCTGGCCGACGTGTGTCAGAGCCGCGGCCTGCGCTACCGCGAGTTCCACAGCCTGGCCCGGGATCACTTCTATCCGGGCGAGGCCATGGGAGCCGGGGTTCGCGGGTAGCGGCAGGGCCGGCCGGGGCTACCGGCCCGGGGGTTCGCGGCTAGCGGCCCACGCCGTCGGCCTGCGGCAACTCCACCGACAGGGTGAGCTGCTGGACGTCGCCCGGCGACCGCGTCTGCAGCCCGGCGACCCTCACTCCCAGGAGCCGAACCGGGCGCCTTGGTCCGAACCGGCGCAGCAGGTCAAGCGCGACGGGCATCACCTCGCCGGCGTCGCCGACAGCCGTGGGAAGCGTGCGCGCCCTGGTGTGAGTTGAGAAGTCATCCAGACGAACCTTTATGCCAACCGTCCTCCCCACTCGCTGCTTCGCTCCCAGCCCGGCACACAGCCGCTCGACCAGCGGCCGGAGCCGAGCCTCGAGCTCGCCGCCGTCGGCGATGTCCACATCGAACGTTGTCTCGCGCGACTCCGAGATCACTTTGCGGGGTGCAGAGACCGGCGTCCTGTCCTCAAAGCGGGCCCTCCGCGCAAGCTCGGCCCCCAGGCGGCGTCCGAAGCTCGCGCCGAGGACGGCCGGCGGCGCGGCCGCCAGCTTGCCCAGCGTGTCTATGCCCATCGCCCGCAGCCGAGTGGCGGTCTTGGGGCCGATGCCCGGCACCAGCTCGGGCCCGGCGTCGGCGAACCGCTGGCGGGCCTGCTTGGAGCTGAGCACCACGAACCCGCGCGGCTTCTCCGCGTCGGAGGCAACCTTGGCCACCAGCCGCGAGGGCCCGATCCCCACCGAGCAGCCGAGCCCAGTGGCCCGCCCGATCTCATCCACCAGCTCGCGCATCGTCTGCCTGGGCGACGGCTGGTCGGTGAGGTCCAGGTAGGCCTCGTCGAGCCCCACGACCTCCACGTTGTCCACGTGGGAGCGGACAATCGACATCACCTGGCGCGATGCAGCCCGGTAATACGAGAAGTCGGGCCCCAACACAATCGCGTCGGGGCACAAGCGCCGGGCGCGAGCGGCGGGCATCGCCGAGCCCACGCCGAAGCGGCGGGCTTCGTAGGAGGCGGTCGTGACGACCGCGCGCGGGCCGCTTCCCGCGACGATCACCGGCAGCCCTCGCAGCTCGGGGCGCCGCCGCAGCTCGACGGACACGTAGAACGCGTCCATGTCCAGGTGAGCGACGCATCGCCGCACAATGGACTGAGCCTAGGCGGCGCCCCGGACGCTGCGGGGACGCCTGCCCAGAGGCGCTAGATGCTCGACCAGAGCGCTCCCACGCCGCCAAAGCCCAACGCCTGGGCCGTGGTCTGGTTGAGGTCCCAATCGCGGCCCGGGACAAACGGCCCTCGGTCATCGACGACCGCCGTCACGTGATGCCCGGCGAACATGAACGCCACATGCGTCCCGCACGGCAGCCCCGGGCTGGCGACACCTAGCGCGGCGTGAAAGCCGCAAGCTGTCTGGCCGCCGTCGTCGTACCACGAGGCGACGCTCTGGTGATAGACCGTCAACCGCCCGGCGGGTGCGCTGGTTGCAGCGTTGGAGCCGTCCGCGGCGACGAGCACGCGCAGCTGCTGGCGTCCGAGCCTGCTGGGCTGGAAGCGCAGGACGAAGTCCCCAGTGGGGTCCGTCTGTCCGCGCGTCAGGGACCGCCATGACTGCCCGCTATAGGCCTGAAGCTGGGCGGTCCGCCCCTGCACGGCAGGCTCGAGCCTGCCTCGCACGACCACCGTCTGGCCGCTCACGGCGTTCAGCGGGCGCCTGGGCAGAGCCACGCGGGCCGGCGTGGCTGCTGTGCCTCCCGTCGTTTGCGCTGTAGTAGCCCCCGCCTGGGTCTGGGGCGCTGACGGAGGGGATGGGGTTGTCTGAGCCAGCGACTGCGCTCGGGTCAGCGCCAATGCAGAACCCGAGATGGCAATGGTCAGAGCGCCCGCCAGATACACCGGGCGCAGGTTCAATTTGGTCCTCAACTTCGAGGGCCTCCTCTTGTCGCTCGACTGGACGCCTACGGGGTTAGCTGTCGGGCTCGCGGCAGCGTCGGCACGCACGCGCGCCGTCCACGGTCGCTACGACCGCCGCCGGCTGATCGCCGGGCGATCGATTCGCCCCGGCCGGGGGAACCGGCAATGGGTCCCCCGCTCGTCCCCGCACCGGGCAGGAACGACTCGGCAGGTCGAATGAAGCGCGAGAGGCTAGAAGCTCAGTGGGGGCCGATTGTGTGCGGTCGATCACATACTGGTCCAGATGCAACAATCCGGACGATGCCCCGACTCGACCGCTTGACCGGCCTCGACAGCTCGTTTCTGCACCTGGAGCGCGACTCCGCCCATATGCATGTTGCGGCGTGCACGATCTTCGAAGGCCCGCCTCCGAGCTACGACCAACTGTTAGAGGCGATCTCCTCGCGACTGCACCTGGTGCCGCGGTACCGGCAGCGTCTGGCGTTCGTACCGCTGGCGCAGGGACGGCCGGTGTGGGTCGACGACCCCCATTTCAACATTCGCTTTCACGTACGACATACCGCGCTGCCCCGCCCCGGGGGCGAACAGGAGCTGAAGCGGCTCGCGGGGCGCATCTTCTCCCAGTCGCTTGATCGCTCCAAGCCGCTGTGGGAGCTGTGGCTAGCGGAGGGACTGGCCGACGAGCGGTTCGCGATCCTCTCGAAGACCCACCACGCGCTGGTAGATGGGATCTCAGGCGTCGACCTCTTGACGGTCATGTTCGACACCGCTCCCGAGCCGGCGCCCGTCGCCCCGCCGGAGCACGAATGGGTCCCGCGGCCCCTGCCGACCGAGGCGCAACTGCTGGCCGACGCGCTGCTCGAGCGGGCGGTGGTTCCCCGCGAGCTCGCACGGGGGGCACGCGCGGCGCTGCGCGGGCCACGGCAGGTGGCAGCCAGGGTCGGACGTGGGCTGGTGGGCGTCGGCGCGATGGCCTGGGTGGGGATGAGCCCGGCGCCGTCCAGCCCCTTCAACGCCCAGATCGGGCCGCACCGGCGCTTTACCTGGGTGGGAGCCGATCTGAACCAGCTCAAGGCCATCAAGAACGCACTCGGGGGCACGGTCAACGACGTCGTGCTGACAGCCGTGGCCGGCGGGCTCGGCAGCTACATGCGCCTGCACGGTTACTCCACTGATGACCTCGTGCTGAAGGCCATGGTCCCGGTGTCAGTGCGAGCGGACATCGAGCGAGGGGCGTTGGGCAACCGGGTAGCGGCGATGTGGGCACCACTGCCTGTGGGCTTGACCGACCCGGTCCAGCGGCTGCTCAAGATCCGCCGCGAGATGCAGGACGTCAAGGACTCTGGCCAGGCCGTGGGCGCTCAGGTCCTGACCGAGCTGACCGGCTTTGCGCCGCCCACGATCATGGCGCAGGCCGCGCGGCTTCAGGCCAGACAGCGGCTGTTCAACCTCGTCGTCACCAATGTGCCGGGGCCCCAGATCCCGCTCTACGCGCTGGGACGGCAACTGGATGCGGTCTTCCCGATGGTGCCGCTGGCGGAGAACACCGCCTTGGGCATCGCGGTGATGAGCTACAACGGCCAGATGAACTTTGGCCTGAACGCCGACTACGACGCCCTGGCCGACGTGGAGACGCTGGCCGACGAGTTGCGGGCGGCGATCGATGAGCTGGCGAGGGCAGCCGGCACCGGCGAGCGCAGGCCCGCTGGACGCCGGTCGCGCACGGGCGCGGCGCGTGGGTCGGGCGCCCGGCTGCGCGCCGTCCCGGCCGAGTGAGGCTAGCCACCACGCTCGAATGGGTTGCGATCGTGATCGTCTCGCTGGCGGTCACGTTCGGGGCGATCGCCCTACTGTCGGGGTTCTTCGCCGGGCGTGACCAGGCTGGCGTCTCGGGCCAGAACGTCGGCCCGGGCGTCGCGTTCCGGGACCTGGGCCACGCCCACCTGCGCCCCGGCCAGCCGCGTCCGCGCTATGACTCAAACCCGCCGACGAGCGGGGCTCACGTTCCCCAGCCGGTCGCCGCCGATGACTCCAGGCTGAACGACGACCAGCTGCTGGAGGCACTCGAGCTGGGCGATGTGGTGCTGGCCTATGGCTCGCCCTCTCCGCCGCCGGGACTGAACGCGCTGGCACGTTCTCTGTCCGCGCCGTTCACCCCGGCCCTCGCGGCGTCCGGGGCCGCCGTGATCCTCGATCATCGTCCCGGAACGGCGGGCATAGTTGCCCTGGCCTGGGGACACTTGGCGCGGGTCTCCACGACCGCCGACCCACTGCTGCGCCAGTTCGTGCAGTACTGGCTGGGGAGGGGGCCCCCCAGTCGCTGAAGCGACCGCCTCGCGTTGGCGCCAGCTGACATTCCATAATTCAGTCATGGCCTCGCCGCTGCGAATCGCCCTCTCCCAGCTGGACCTGACGGTCGGCGACATCCCAGGAAACGAGCGCAAGATCTCAGAGACGCTCGCTGACGCCCGCGGGCGCGGCGCTCAGCTAGTGCTCTTTCCCGAGCTCGCGATCACCGGTTACCCGCCCGAGGATCTGTTGCTCAAGGAGCACTTCCTGCTGCAGGCGCGCTCGTCGCTGGAGCGCATTGCGCGGCAGGTCACGGGCATCGTGGCGCTGGTCGGCTTCCCGGAGCTCGCCGACGACGTGTACAACGCCTGCGCGGTTCTGGCCGACGGTGGTGTAAGGGCCGTCTACCGCAAGGTGTTTCTGCCGAACTACGGCGTATTCGACGAACAGCGCTACTTCCAGGCCGGACCGGGTGGCGCGACGATGAAGCTGGGCGACCTGACGGTCGGCCTGACGATCTGCGAGGACATCTGGGAGCCTGGCCCCCCAGCGTCGGACGAGGCGCTGGCTGGCGCGACCCTGCTCGTCAACATCTCGGCATCGCCCTACCACGCGGGCAAAGGGCTGGAGCGTGAACGGATGCTCGCCCAGCGGGCGCGGGACAACCTGGCGGTCGTCGCCTATTGCGCGCTGGTGGGCGGTCAGGACGAGCTGGTGTTCGACGGCCACTCGCTGGTGATCGATCACGAGGGGGAGGTCGTGGCTCGTGGGCCTCAGTTCGCGGAGGATCTGCTGATCGCGACGATCGACCCGGATGCGTCTCGCGGCTCGCGCTTGCGCGACCCTCGCCACCGGCCGGCGCTGCGTCGCCGGCCACCTGAGATCCCCGAGATCGCAAGCGTCGAGCTGCCGCCCCCACCGGACGGCGAGGCCACCGGGGGCGCCGTCGCGCCGCTGCTGGACCCCGCTGCCGAGGTATATGCCGCGCTGGTTCTAGGCCTGCGGGACTATGTCGAGAAGAACGGCTTTCAGCACGTGGTGATGGGCGTCTCCGGAGGTATCGACTCGGCGCTCGTGGCGGCGATCGCGGTCGACGCGCTGGGGCCGGAGATGGTCTCGATCGCGGTCATGCCCTCGCCGTACTCCGCGGAGGAAACCCAGCGCGATGCGCGGCAGCTGGCGGCAAACCTGGGCGTGAAGCCGATCGAGTTGCCGATCGAGCAGCCGATGCGCTCCTACGACGAGGCGCTCGAGGCGGTCTTCGACGACCATCCCGCCGACCTCACCGAGGAAAACCTCCAGGCCCGGATCCGTGGCAACCTGCTGATGGCCCTGTCCAACAAGTTCGGTTGGCTGGTTCTGACGACCGGCAACAAGTCGGAGATGGCCGTCGGATACTCGACGCTGTACGGCGACACGGCCGGCGGCTTCGCCGTTATCAAGGACTGTCCCAAGACGCTGGTCTACGAGCTGGCGCGCCACCGCAACGAGCTGGCCGGCCACGAGGATGGCCTGATCCCGGACTCGATCCTGAAGCGAGCTCCCAGCGCCGAGTTGCGCCCCGAGCAGCGCGACGAAGACTCGTTGCCCCCGTATGAGGTGCTCGATCCGATCCTCGAGGGCTACATCGCCAGTGACCTGGGACGCGAGCACCTGATCCTGCGGGGTTTCGAGCCGGAGGACGTCGACCGCGTGGTGGCGATGGTCGATCGCGCCGAGTACAAGCGTCGCCAGGCGCCGCCTGGAATCAAGATCACGACGCGGTCCTTCGGCCGCGATCGGCGGATGCCGATCACGAATCGCTACCACGGCTGATCGTCCAGGAGCCGGACGGGTGGTCTCGCCAGTCAACTGATTGGTTACGGCGTATGGTTGTCGGGGCGTCTCGCGCTAGGTGGGGCGCGGACCCTTGGAAGGGGGCTTGTGATGTGGGTACGGGTTTCTGTGGCCGCTTGTGTGGCGGTTGTTTTCGGCTGGGTGTGTTCGAGCGCGTTTGGGGCTGTGACGCCGGGGTGGGAGTGTGTTCCTACGACGGCGGGCCCGATGCATCCGGTGTATTCGGGCGGCATTGGCTCTACGCCCTCGTGTGATTCGGGTACGACGTCGGTGTTGGCGCCCACGTATGTCTCCGCCGGGGTGGGTGGCAAGCCCACGGTGCAGTTCTCTGGGGCGAATGTGCAGATCGTCAATGGCTCAGGCTCGACAGCGTCTGCCAATGGCGAGGGGAATTTGGTGTTGGGCTATGACGAGTCGCCTGGCGCCCAGACCGGCTCGCATAATCTGGTGATGGGCGAGGGGCAGACGTTCACCAGCTACGCGGGCGTGGTGGCTGGCTATCACAACTCGATCAAGTCGGCGTTCGCCGCGGCGTTCGGCTACGGCAACAGCCTGAGCGGCAGCTACACAGCGGCCGCCGGTGATCAGAACACCGTCTCCGGCTTGGCCGCCAGCGCCCTGGGCGGGTTCTACAACAAGGTCTCAACCAACTACTCGGCGCTGTCGGGAGGCTGCTCCAATCTAGTCGGCACGGGCACTGTCAGCGCCTCCAGCTACTGCTTTAACAGCTCCTACGCCGGCGACTTCGCCACGATCTCGGGCGGCGACGCCAACCAGGCCTCAGGGATCGACGCCTCCATCTCGGGCGGAGAGAGCAGCGTGGCCTCGGGAGACGCCGCGTCGGTCTCCGGGGGCAACGGCGACAAGGCGGAGGGAACCTACGGTCCGTGGGCGGCCGGCGGGTATCAAAACACCTCGAACGGAAGCTCCGCCTCGGTGGTAGGCGGAGAGTCCTCCACGACCACCGGCGCTAACGGCGTGGCGCTCGGGGGCTATGCCAACAGCGTCACCGGTACCGACGGCACGGTGACCGGCGGGCAGTCCAACACCGCCGAGGGCAGTGTCTCCTCGCTGTCCGGCGGGCAACACAACCTCGCCTTCGACCAGTGGAGCTCGATTAGCGGCGGCTGCGACAACGTCACCGGCAGTGCACCAATCCCGGGATTCGAGTGCCCGCTAGCGGGAGCCGAATCTGTGCTGGGCGGGGACCGAAACACCGCCAGTGGCTTTTGGGGCACAGTGAGCGGCGGCGGCAACAACGTGGCGTCGGGGCCGTGGACCTCGGTGCTCGGGGGAACGGTAACAACTCCTCCGGAAGCGGAGCTTCGATCCTCGGCGGGGCCGGAAACGACGCCACCGCCGGATGCCAGGCGATCCCTGCGGCGCCGGTACGGGATCTGCTAGTTGGGACGCGCGCGCGCCGGCTCCGCCACGGGCCGGCGCGCTCGGCCGTGGGACGCGGATCGTAGGGATTCAATTCATGAGTCGCGGTCGGCGATCGAGCGCCGCCGGACCCTCGAGCTACCGAGCCTGATCGCGGACGGCGATCGTCACCCGGGCCAGCGCGCATATCCGGCCCTCATCGTCAGTCATCTCTGCGTCCCACACCCACGTCGTCCGCCCTCGGTGCCTGGAGATCGCACGGGCGTGAATTGAGCCCCCGACGATCGGCCGCATGAAGCTCGTCTGGTTGGACATCCCGGTCACAACCTTGTCCTGCTGCCAGACCTCGGACGCCGTACCCAGCGACGCCAAGCTCTCCGCGATCGAGGCGAACACGCCTCCGTGCACGAGCCCCGCGGGTTGCTTGTGCTGATCGCCGACGACCACGTGCCCGGCGGCCACCGCACCGCTCAACTCGGTGATCTGAAGGCCGTAGAGCGCGTCGAACCCGCGCTCGGCCTGGTGGGGCAGCTCGAGCGGCATCGCGCGCGGCACGATAGCGGCGTCGGATTGGCGCAAGCACGCCGCCAAGGAGCCTCCAGACGACACATTCCGTCAAACCCTGCTCTACGCTAAGGGCCCACATGGCTTCGCTCGACAGCCTGCCCCCGGATCAGCGCGCCGTCTTGCAGATGGTTCTGGGTCGCGGCCGCTCTTACGACCAGATCGCGAAGATGCTCTCGATCGACCGGCAAGGCGTTCGCGCCAGGGCCGTCGCCGCGCTGGGCTCCCTCGGCCCCAGCACAGGCGTCGAAGCCGACCGCCGCTCCGAGATCGCCGACTACCTCCTGGGCCAGCTGCCGGCCGGTGAGGTGGAGAGCGTGCGCGACAGGCTGGCGGAGACCCCGAGCGAGCGAGCCTGGGCCCGGGTCGTCGCCTCGGAGCTGCAGCCGCTGGCGGCCGAGCCGCTGCCCGAGATTCCTCTCGCTGTAGACGCCCGGGAGGCGGAGCCGGAGCCAGCCGCTGAGTTCGAGCCGGAGCCGGACGCGGCGGTCGCGCCCGAGCCCGCGGAACCGGGGCCAGTGTCCGCCGGAGTGCAGGGGGCCTCCTCGGAAAGGCAGCCTGAGCCCGTCGGCGAGCCGGAGCCGGTGGCAGCCGCGCCGGGGGAGCCGCCGCCAGCCCCCGTGGCGCCCGAGCCCGTTGGCGAGCAGCCGTCCCCCAGGCGGGTCTCCCGGCTGGGAGGCGCGGTTCTGCTGGGCGTGGGGGCGGTGATCGTCGCTGCTGTGGTGGTGATCATCGTTCTCAGCGGCGGGTCGAGCTCCACGCACCATCAGGGAGCGGCCAAAGGCGCCACTTCGCCCGCCAGCCAATCGGCAGCCTCGAGCAGTACGGCGGCCACCTCCACCACCGCCACGCCGGTGGCGCAAATCAATCTGCTCTCGCCATCCGGCAGCAAGTCGACCGCGGGGATCGCCGAGGTACTGAAGCAGGGCAGCACGACGGCGGTGGCGATCGTGGGCCAGGGCCTGACCCCTAACTCCAAGCGCGACGCTTACGCGGTGTGGCTCTACAACTCTCCGGTGGACGCCGTGCGGCTGGGGTTCGTCAACCCGGGGGTGGGCAAGAACGGACGGCTCGAGACGACGGGTCCGCTGCCGAGCAACGCCTCCCGCTACAAGGAGATCTTGATCTCCCTGGAGACCACGACTAACCCGCACAGTCCGGGCCACATCGTGCTCCAGGGCGCGCTCACCGGTGTTTGAGCGCCCCCGTGCCCAGGGGCACCCTCAGACGCAGATCCGCTCCAGGCCCTCGAGCGCTTCGTCAAGCCTGGCGTTGGTGGGTCGACGCAGCATCCAGGCGCCGGTCTTCGAGTAGCCGCGGAGCTTCTGGCGTTGGGCGATCGTCACTCTGGTCGACGGATCGTCGACGTCGTCGTCATCCTCCAGCGAAACCTCCGTGATCGCCTCTCCCAGGACGCGCTCGAATGGCGTCCCGGCGATTTCCTGTTCCCAAGCACGCCTGGCGTGACCCCTGTTCTCCCCGTCGGGTGGCTCCGACGCCAACAGCCGGAAGTCGATCCGCACCGTCCGGCCCTTCTTCGTCGTGTAGACGTGGGTCCAGCGGTCCGCCGACACTTCTTCAACCCTGACTACGCCCGGCCACCAGCGCGGGAAATGGTGTGGATCCTCGAGCACGCTCCACACCGACTGCGAACTGGCGCGGATGACGCGACTGCGCCGCGCCTCCATCAGTCCGCGTAATCGATTAGCGAGCTCACCGCGTAGGGCCCGAGGCGCTCCCGTCCCCCGAGAAAGCCGAGTTCGACGAGGAACACGAACGACACGATTTCGGCGCCCAGGGTGCGCATCAGCTGAGCAAGCGCACCAGCCGTCCCGCCGGTGGCCAAAAGGTCGTCGTGGATCAGCACGCGGGCACCGGCGGGCAGCGCGTCGGCGTGGATCTCGAGCGCGTCCAGACCGTATTCCAGGGCGTACTCGGCGCTAACCGTCTCGTGCGGCAGCTTGCCTGGCTTTCGGACCGGAACGAAGCCGGCACCGAGCTCGCGTGCCAAGGCCGCGCCGAGGATGAAACCGCGCGCCTCTGCGGCGACGACGAACTCCGGCCGACCCTCACGACCAAGCGACGCCAGGCCGGCGACTGCCGAATCAAGGGCTCGCGGATCAAGCAGCAACGGCGTTATGTCCTTGAACACGATCCCTGGCCGGGGGAAGTCCCGGATGTCGCGAATGAACGCTTTCAGGTCCTCTGCGCTGTGGGTCGCGCCGGGGGCCGGCCACTCCCCCATTCTGATCTCATCGCTCGGCATCGCCCCTCGCTCAGCTCGTCGCGCTTGGCGCTCGCACTCAGGTCGCGATCTTGCGCAGATCGCGGATCAGCAGCAGATGCTTGAGGTGCGTGGTCACCGACGCCAGATTCTCGAGTGCCTCGACCGCCTCCTTGCGCCGTTGCGGATTGCGCGAGCGCAGCGCCGGGGCCAGGATGCTCTGCAACAGCTGGGCCTCGCGGTCAGCCGATGTCCGGAAGACGCGCAGGTTGCGGCCCCCGACCCCGTAGCGCGCGAGTTCCGAGACCGCACGGATGATCTCCCGCTCGGCTTCGTCGTAGTAGCGGACTCCGCCCCTCGTCTCGCCCTTGATGACGCCGAACTCCACGAGTTCGCCCACCAGCCTGGGATCGGCGCCAGTGTCCTCCACGACGTCCTCCAGCGAGTACAGAGCGCCCGTATCGCGCACCGTGACCGTGGCTCGCCTGGTAGAGCGGCCGTCCGCCGGAGCCCCCACCTCACGCTCGGCACGCCCGCCGGCGAGCTCCTGGCGGATCACTCGCAGCGGCAGGAACTCGTCCCGCTGCAGGCGGAGAATCGTCCGCAGCCGCTGTACATCGCTCGGCGTGTAGAGGCGATAGCCACCCTGGGTGCGCCGCGGCGCCAGCAGCTTCTGGTCCTCCAGATAGCGGATCTTCGAGATCGAGATATCGGGGAACTCCTGGCTCAGCGCCTTGCACACTGCGCCGATCGTCACCGACTTCTGACGCGGGCGCCCCTCCTCCGGCCTCTGGACCTCGAGTTGCTCCCCCGCGGCTTCCGGGGGCGGCGCGTCAGGAACGCTTGTGCTTGACGTGGACATCAGCGATTCAGGAACGCCAGCTTGTATTTGCCGATCTGCAGCTCGTCACCGTGGCTCAGCCGCTGTGACTCGATCCGGCTGCGGTTGACGTAGGTGCCGTTCAGGGAGCCGCAGTCGTCGAGGTAGTAGTCCTCGCTGCGCCGCACGAGGATCGCGTGGTCGCGGGAGACCGTCACGTCGTCCAGGAAGATGTCCGACTCTGGCCGCCGCCCGACGGTCAGCCGGTCCTGTGCGAGTGGGAACGCCTCCCCCTCGCGCCCGCCGCCGGCGCGGATCACCAGCGCCGGTCCCCGCGCCGTGATGTCGTCGAGCTCGACGGCCTCGACGTCGCCCGTCTCCCCCACTGTGTAGCTCGCGGTGCTGGGCTCCGGTGGGGCGTCGCCGCTGGTGGCCAAGAACGCGCCGCACCGCTGGCAGTAGTTGGCGCCTTCGACGTTCTGAAAGCCGCACTCGGGGCAGTGGAGGGCCAAGGTGCCCCCGATTCCTACTCGGCGTTGGCCGCCGGGACACGCCCAGCGAGAATGTCCGTCAGCTGCTGCACGTCGGCACCGGAGATCACTTCCTGGCCGCCTTCATGCTTGCGGCGTAGACGGTTGACGAGCTCGGCACGCAGGATGTCGATCTTGCCGTGAAGGATCCGCCGCTGGTAAGAGATCTCCATCTCCTCGGCAGTGAGCTGCTTGATGATGTCCTTGAGCTCCTCGTCGGACAGGGAGCCGAGGTCCGGGAACGTGTCCATCAGTTAATGTCCCCCACGCAGGTCGCGCTTGCTCTCTCTGTAGCCGAGTATACGCCCACACAGCTGAACGGTCAATCTGAGCTTGAGGCTTGCCCCGACGGCCGGGCCGTGCGCAGCTCGTTCAAGCCTCGGCGGATGTAGAACGCGGTGGCCAGCAGCGAAAGCGCCATCCCGCAGTACAGCAGCACGAGCGCAAGCCAGTGGACGCCGGCCATGGCGAAGAACGGTGCTCCCATCGTCGGCGCGACCGCCAGGCGTCCCGCCCAGTTGATTCTGAGGTCAACGCCGCGCCGCAAGCCATAGCGGCTGAGGACCAGCATCG
Source organism: uncultured Actinomycetes bacterium (assembly GCA_963756555.1). GTDB lineage: Bacteria > Actinomycetota > Thermoleophilia > Solirubrobacterales > Solirubrobacteraceae > Palsa-465. The sequence goes on along the minus strand of CAVWOC010000012.1, from coordinate 52,693 downwards.
ACAGCTCGCGCGCGACGACGACCGCTAGCGCCCACCTCGGTAGCAGCGCAAATCGCCAGGCAACCGCCATTCCCGCTATCACCAGCAGCCGGTCGACCACCGGGTCCAGCAGCGCACCGAGGCGGCTGTACTGACCGGTGAGCCGGGCGGCGAACCCGTCCAGGTAGTCGGCCCACCCAATCACCGCGAATAGGACCACCGCCAGCGCGTCCTGGCCATGGTGGCTGGAGAGAGCGATCACCACGAAGACAGGAATTCCGGCCAGCCGGACGAAGCCGATCGCGTTGGGAATCGTCCAGGGCCGCAGCGGTCGGCCCGCCAGCGTGGCTTCGGGCGGCGGACCCGAGCGGTCGATGCCGAACAACCGCCGCTTGGGGACCCGCGGGCTCACGGAGACCTCACGACCGGCGGGCCGGGCCGCACCTCAGGGCAATTCCTGCCAGAGCGCGCCGACGGCTCCGGCCGCGTCATCGAGCGGGACGGCGCGAGTTTCGAGCCCCCGCCGGATCTGGACCTCCAGCTCGCCGGACTGAAGCGCCCGACGCCCGACCGTCACCCGCAGCGGGCAGCCGAGCAACTCGGCCACGGCGAACTTCTCACCGGGCCCGGCGTCGCTGTCGTCGTAGAGCGTCTGAAGTCCTACGGCCTGCAGCTCGCGGTAGAGTCGTTCGGCCACCTGGCGCTCCTCGCTGCCCTCCCTGCCGACCACGACCAGCTCGATGTCGAACGGGGCGATCGTGCGCGGCCAGGAGATCCCTCTCTCGTCTGCATACTGCTCGATCGCCGCTGCCGCAGCGCGGGCCGGCCCGAAGCCGTAGCAGCCCATCCAGATCAGCTGCTCTCGGTCCTGCTCGTCGAGAAAGTGCGCGTTCAGGGGCTCCGAGTAGCGCGTGCCCAGCTTGAAGATGTTGCCGACCTCGATCGCGGGCTCGATCCGGATCCGTTTGCCGTCTACGGTGTCGCCCGCCATCACGCTGCGCACGTCGGCGCGCTCGAATTGAAAGTCGCGTCCCGGCTCCACGCCGCGCAAGTGTGCGTCCAGGCGGTTGGCGCCCGTGACGTAGGCGCCGGGGGCCACTCCGGCATCGAGCAGGATCGGCATCTGTGCTCCCACGGGTCCGATGAACCCCGGAGGCCCCAGGCTCTGCTCCACTTCGTCCGCCCGCGCCGCGCGGAACGGTCGCCCGAGCGCGGCGGCCAGCTTGAAGTCGTTGACGCGGTGGTCTCCCCGCACGATGACGAGCGTCATGGCGTCGCCGTCGAGCACGATCGGATAGGCCTTGAGCAGCGCGCCAGACGGCACGTGGAGTGCGCCCGCCACCTCCTCGACCCTCGTCAGCCCCGGGGTATCTACCTCCTCGGGACGCTCGGGACCGGCCGGAAGCTGGACCGGCTGCGGCTCGGCGCTCGCCACCTCGAGGTTGGCCGCGTAGCCGGGCGCCAGCGCCACGTCGTTCTCGCCGGCTGGGCAGGGGGCCATGTACTCGTGCGCGCCCAGGCCACCCATCATTCCCACATCGGCCTTAACCCGGTACCACTCGAGCCCGCAGCGGTCCATCATTCGGTCATAGGCCACCACGTGCTTGTCGTAGGCCACGGCCAGGCCATCGGCGTCGCGATCGAACGTATAGGAGTCCTTCATGATGAACTCCCGCGTGCGCAGGACCCCGGCCCGCGGCCGGGGCTCGTCGCGCTCCTTGACCTGGAAGTGGTAGAGGATGAGGGGTAGGTCACGGTAGGAGCGAACTGCCGCCGCCACGTGAGAAGTCACGATCTCCTCGTGCGTCATGGCCAGGACCATGTCGGCCCCGCGGCGGTCCTTGAGCTTGAACAGCTCCTCGATCGCGTAGCGGCCGCTGCGGCGCCATGGCTCGGCTGGATGCAAGACCGGCATCAGCATTTCCTGGCCTCCGATGGCGTTCATCTCCTCCCGCACGATCTGGACCACCCGCTGATGCACCCTCCAGCCGGCCGGCAGCCACGACCACAGCCCGGAGCCGACCTGCCGGATCAGCCCGGCGCGAACCATCAGCTTGTGCGAGACCGCGTCGGCGTCGGCCGGCGGCTCACGTTCGGTGGGCAGGAAGTAGGTCGACAGGCGCGTCACGAGCGGCCAAGCGTACCCGGGCCGGGGGTGCGGTCTGCCGCCGGACGACATCCCGAGCGGCCGGGCTGTCGCTTCTGATAGAAGAAGCCAGCCAACGTTCGGAAACAACCTCCGCTCAAAGGAGCTAGCCATGGCCTACGAGGTCCCCCCGCTTCCCTACGACTACAACGCGCTCGAGCCGCACATCGACGAAGAGACCATGCACCTGCACCACGACAAGCACCACCAGGCATACGTGACGCAGGCCAACAACGCGCTGGAGGGCACCGAGTGGGCTGAGAAGTCCGTGGAAGAGGTTCTCCAGAATCTGGGCTCGCTGCCGGACGATAAGCAGACCGTGGTCCGCAACAACGCTGGCGGGCACTACAACCACTCGCTGTTCTGGGAATGGATGGGGCCGGACGGCGGCGGTGAGCCCGACGGTGCGCTGCGCGAAGCGATCGACTCGGCCTTCGGATCCTTCGATGACTTCAAGGCCGCCTTGAAGGACGCAGGTGTAAAGCGCTTCGGCTCAGGCTGGGCCTGGCTGGTGCACGACGGCTCCGGCCTGCAGGTCGTCTCAACCGCCAACCAGGACAACCCCATCAGCCAGGGTCAGACGCCGCTGCTGGGCGTCGACGTCTGGGAGCACGCCTACTACCTCTCCTACCAGAACCGCCGGCCCGACTACCTCGACGCCTGGTGGAACACGGTCAATTGGGCCAAGGTGGCCGAGGGCTTCTCGAAGGTGAGCTGAGCTCAGGCCCGGCTGAAACGGCGGCCGGCGACGGGCGAGTCCTCTTCGTCCAGGCGCACCGCGCTCTGCAACTCGCGATCGGCGGCCTCGTCGTCGGCTGCCTTGGCCTCCATCGCCGCCAGGCGCTCGGGAGTCAGCTCTCCCGCGTGCTCTGACTCGATTCGCTCGAGCCAAGCCGCGCCCTCGGAGGCCGAGGCGGCGTCGACGTCGACGCGCTGCGATGCCACGTACTTGTCGATCTCGGCGAACAGCGTGTCGACCAGTTGCTCTTGCGGCACCTTGAGCAATGGCTTTCCGCGGCTGAACACCAGGCCCTCGTTCTTGGCGCCGGTGATCCCGAAGTCGGCGTGCGAGGCCTCGCCGATGCCGTTTACGGCGCAGCCCAGCACCGCGACCTCGATCGGATCGCGGTAGGCCTCGAGCCGCCGTTCGATCTCGGCCACGACGGTGTCCATGTCGAACTGGAGCCGCCCGCATGTGGGGCAGGCGATCAGGACGGGCCCACGCTCGCGCAGCTGCAGTGCCTTGAGGATCTCCCAGGCCACCTTGACCTCCTCCTCGGCATGGAACGTCGAGAGCGAAATGCGGATCGTGTCGCCGATCCCGTCAGCCAAGAGCGTTCCCAGCCCAACGGCGGACTTCAGCGAGCCCGACCACTTCGTCCCGGCCTCGGTGATGCCCAGGTGCAGCGGATACGGGATCCGCTCCGAGAGCAGGCGGTTGGAGGCGATCGTGTTGGGGACGCTGGTGGACTTGATCGAGACCTTGAAGTTCTCGAACGACAGCCGCTCCATCAGCTGGACGAACTCCACCGCAGCCGCGACCAGGGCCTCGACCGGGTTGTCGCGCTCGAGCTCGTGCAGATGCTTGGGAAGCGAGCCGGAGTTGACGCCGATACGCAGCGGGGTTCCGAGCTCCTGGGCCCGGGCGACGACGGTCGCCACCTTGTCCGGGCCGCCGATGTTGCCGGGGTTCAGTCGCACGCAATGGGCGCCGGCATCCAGCGCCTTGAGCGCCAGCGTGTAGTTGAAGTGGATGTCGGCGATCACCGGAATCGGCGCCTGGCGCACGATCGTCTTGAGCGCCTCGGCGTCCTTCTCCCGGGGCACGGCGACGCGCACCAGGTCGGCGCCGGCGTCTGCCACGCGCCGGATTTGATCCATCGTGGCGCTGAGATCGGCCGTCTCGGTCTTGGTCATCGTTTGAACGGCCACCGGCGCGCCGCCGCCGATCGGCACCCCGCCGACGTGAATCTGTCTCGCTGAGGCCATGGCTTCAGTGTAGGGCGCCGTATCCCAGGGTCAGCGGGCCGTGGTTGTACGCATAGAAGTTCGCGAAGCTCACACTCAGCCCATTGCTGGGGCTGCTCTGGCCGAAGGCGAACAGTCCGGCCTGGACGGCTGTCAAGTCGGCGCCGACCGTGTAGAGCCGCGCGAAATGGACGCCGTCGAACGAGTAGGACGTCGTGTAATGAGGTCCTCGCTTGGTCATCCGCAGCCAGACGGTGCTGCCGGCTGCGGGCGCTGTGGCCAGGACCTGAGCGGTCGGCTGGCCCGACAGGCTGTCAACGGTGGTCTCCGCGATCTCGGGCACGCCGCCGGCGTTCTCGAGGTCGAGCTTCAGGTAGTTCTGATCGTCCTGGTAGGCGATGATTCCGCCCTGCTGTCCGGGCAGCGACGGGAGACTCGAGAAGGCCAACCTTGACTCGATCGTCCAGTCGCCGAGCGCCGGCTCCAGCAGGATGTTGCGCGCGGTGTGGTTGTAGAGGTCGCCCGGCTCCGGGGCGATCGTCAGCGCGCCGCCCGCCTGCGACGCGCTCGCGGGATCGAGCCTTATCCACTTCCACTGCGAGCGCAGCGCGGCGGCGAACGATTGACTGAGCGCCGGTCTGGCGAAGTTGATCCTGTAGGTGGAGGTGAGCCCGTCCGGTCCCGTGACCGACACCACGGTGGTCCCGGGCACCGTCGCCGCCTGCTGCACGCGCACCCGGGCGCGCCGATCGGGCGAGGTTACCCGGATTCGCGGCGCCTGCAGGATCGTCCTGGGCACGAGCACGTCGTACTGGTCGGTGTCGGGATGGAACCCAGGGAGCGGGGCGAACGAGCTGGTCACTGTGGTCTTGCCTTTCCCCCCTTTCTTTCGCTTGACCCGTACGGTCTGGGCCGGAGTCTTGATCGAGATCCCGGTCAGCTCGGCTAGCGCCCGCACCACGAATTGCGTCGACGCGCTGTGGCCGTCATACGTCACCGTGGCGGTGACGGTCGCCACCCCGGTTGCCGCCGTCCGGATCGTGCTCCCGGAGACCGACACCACTTTGGGGCGATCGCTGGAATAGCTGACCCGCATGCCCGACGGGAGCTTGTGGCTGTGACCGGCCGAGACGTAGCCATAGAGCGACTCGTCGTTCATCGAGATGCTGAGCTGCGGCAGGACCGTGGTGCCCACCGGGAACATGATGCGCTGCTTGATCCCACGTGCGCCGTCGCCCGGCATCTGCGGAAAGGCGCTGACTGTGGCCGGGACCGGCTTGAACTTGCCGCTTACGTACACGTCGCGCTGCAGCAACACGTTGTCGGCCGAGCTTCCGATCTGGATCCCGTAGAGGCCGTGCTCCACCACCATCCGATTGCCGTTCCAGAATCCCAGGCTGGGGATCTTGATCTGGATGCTCACGGCCTTCGTCTGGCCCGGGGCGAGCTCTACCTGCTGGAAGCCCTCCAGGCGCTTTATGGGCTTCGATCCTCCGGCCCCGGGGGTGGTGACATACAGCTGCACAAGGTCCTCGCCCGTATCGCCCCCAGCATTGGTGACGTTGACGGAGGCGTCGAGCGTGTCGTTGGGAGTCAGCCGCGTCCGGTCGAAGCGGAGGTTTGAGGCGCTGAACGTCGTGTAGCTGAGGCCCCAGCCGAACGGGAAGGAGACAGGCCCTCGGTAGTACATGTAGGTCCGCCCGGGCGTTCCCGTGCCAGGGCGGATGCGGTAATCATTGATCGAGGGCACATCTGAGTCGCTCTGATACCAAGTGAACGGCAGATGGCCGCTCGGGTCGAAGCTGCCGAGCAGCACGTCGGCCACCCCCTCTCCCCCCTGCTGGCCGTTGAAGCCGGACCACACCATCGCCGGCACGGCTGAGGCGTAGCCGCTGACGTCGACGTCACCGGCCGTCTCCAACACGGCGACTGTGTTGGGATTCTCGGCGCCCAGCTCTCGGATCAGCTCGCCCTGCGCGCCGGGCAGGGCGAGGCTGTAGCGGTCAGAGCCCTCGGTGCCGGTGCTGGCATCGGTGCCCACCACCACCACCACGTCGTTGTAGCCGGCTGCGGCGGGCACGACGCTGGGATCGATGGTCTGCAGATCCCCGGCGTTGGTGCCGCCGACGAAACCGCCCATAAGGTCAACTTGGGCGCTGGGGTTGATGGCCTGGATCGCGGCCTTGAGGCCGGCGTATGGCGAGACTGTTCGCGCCTGACCGGCCGATGCTTGCTCGCTCGAGTAATCGCCGAAATAGGGATGGTTGGCGAAGTAGCCGATCACCGCCACCTTGAACGGCCCCGTCCTCGGCACCGAGATCGGCAACACCGGTCCCACGGTTCCGTCGTTGCGCCGGATGGTGGCGTTATTGAGGAGAACCATCCCCCGGTCCGCTACCTCTCGGGCCAAGAACAGCCGAGACGGAGTTTCGGACTCGGCGCTGTTGGCGTCGGAGTTGACCCATCCCGGACTGAGTTGGGAACGAGCGCGCCTCACCCACGGCTCGCTGCCCGTGTTGCCGAAGTCGCCGAGCTCCATCCGGGCGCTAAGCAGCCGCACGACCGAGGCATCCATGTCTTGGACGTTGTAGGTATCGGTCGGGGCCTTGATCCCCTCCCCGGTTGCCGCCGGGAGCAGGCTCGCGTAGTTGTAGGGGATGTACGGGAGCGTGCAGTTGAGATCGACGCCGGTGGAGTTGGCGATGGCCCGGGCCTCGGTCTCGCTCACCGTCCGCGTGGAACCCGGCGCATGCCAGTGCTGCTCGCTGAAGACATCGTCGATGCCATCGCAGTCTGAGGTGATATAGCCGTTGAACCCATACGTCCTGCGGGCCAGCCCCTCGACCAGATGGTCGTTGACAGCCGACGGGCGCCCGTTGATGGCGTTGAACGCGGTCATCAACGAGCCGGGATGGGACGACTGGATGATCTGCTGGAACTGCGCCGTGTAGTACTCCCGCAAGGCGCGCTCGTCAATGTTCGAGGAGCCGAACAGGCGGCTCTGCTCCGTATTGTTGGCCGCGTAGTGCTTGGGTGTGGCGATGGCCTTGAAATAGCCGCCCCCTTGGGCCAGCAGATGGCCGGACGAGTCCTGGCCCTGGAATCCATTGACCCATTGCGAGGACATCGCCCCCGTCAGGAACGGGTCCTCGGAGTAGGTCTCGTCGTTGCGGCCCCAACGAGGGTCGCGGGACAAGTTGACGGTCGGGGCGTAGAAGTCGAGGTCCTGAGAGTTGCCCGGAGCGATGTCCCGTGCCTCGTCGGAGATCGCGCTGCCCTGGTCGTAAGCCATCGATGGGTCCCAGGTTGAGGCCAGCGCCAGGTCGTCCGGATAGATGGTGGTGTTGACCAGCGGTGTGGTTTCGGAGCCAGAGGTGAGCTGCATGTCGGCGACGCCGTGCAATGCCTCGTTCCACCAGCCCCAGGCGCTGATCCCCAGCCTGGGAATCGCCGGCGACTGGCTCGAGACCATCTGCGAGGCCTTCTCCGCCAGCGTCATCCGGGCCACGAGGTTGGCCGCCCGCTCGGCGAACGAAGCCCAGCGAGTCGGCGTAAACGGCGCGCTGGCGCCCGTCGGGCCGGCCGCCCCGCCGCCCTTGGCGCGGGCTCCACCGGCCGCCGGCGCGAGCGCCAAAGCCCCAGCCAGTACGCATAGCAGAGCAGCCAGCGAGCGCAGTCCCGACGACATTGGCGCGGCACCATAGTGTCTCTTGTCACCTGGCGACGCAGTCGGCCGCATATGATCTGCCCGTGCGGGTGGCCATCGTCGCCGAGTGGTACCCGTCGGCGTTTGACCCCGTGCACGGGGTCTGGGCCCACCGCCAGGCGCTGGCCGCACGCGACGCCGGCGCCGACGTCCGGGTGCTGGCCATGCGCCGTCCGGTCCCACCTCTCTCGGTCCTGCGAGCCGGCGAGCTGCCGCGCTGGATGGCCGCCGTGCGGAGCACGTTCGCCCCGGCGGTGATCGACGGGATTGGCGTCGAGCCCGTGCTGTTGCTCGCGCCGCCCCGCCCTTGGTCCTACGGGTCGTGGGGCCAATGGGCCGCGCCCTCGCTGGCGGTCGCGCTCACGCGCCTCAGGCGGCGGTGGCCGTACGACGTGGTCCACGCCCACTCGCTGGTCCCGCCGGGATTCGCGGCAGCCTGGTGGTGCCGGCTCACCGCTCCAAGCGGCCGGCCAGCACTGGCAGTCTCCACGCACGGGCCGGACGTGATCCATGTCCACCGCCGCAGCGCTATGGCCCGAAGAGCGACTCAGACCGCGCTGCGCGACGCGGACCTGGTGATCGCGAACTCGCGCTGGGCGGCGACGCGTTGCGAGCAGCTCGCCGGGCAGCCTTTGCGCAGCCGGATCGTCCACTTCGGCACCGACATCCCCGCGCAGCCACCGGAGCGCCACAAACGACTGACGGCCGTGACCGTGGCCCACCTCCAAGCCCGCAAGCGCCACGCGGTCGTGCTCCACGCCTTGGCCGCGATCGAGCCTGGCCGGCGTCCGGACTACGTCGTCATCGGCGACGGGCCAGGGCGCGCGCCGCTCGAGCAGCTGGCGCGCAGGCTCGGGATCGCCGGCCAGGTGAGATTCCTGGGCCAACTCCCTCACGCCGAGGCCTTGACCGAGGCCTGGCGCTGCCATCTGTACGTCATGCCGAGCGTCGAAGAACCCTTCGGCGTTGCCTACATCGAGGCGATGGCCGGCGGTCTGCCGGCCATCGGGGCGCATGGCGAGGGCGGCCCCGAGGACATCGCCGCCGCGGGCAAAGGAATGCTGCTGGTGAACGTCGACGACCATCTCCAGCTGGCGCGCGAGATCCGGTCCCTGACCGCCGACCCCAGGCAGCTGGCGGCGCTCGGCGGCGCTGCGCGCGACACGGTGAGCCGCAACTTCACGTGGTCCGATTGCGGCCAGGCAACGATGGCGGCGTACAGCGCGGCGCTCGCGACGAAGGAACAGCGGATTGGGTTCGCCTAGCCGCACTTATGCCCGATCTCCTGCAGATATCGCTGGGAACAACGCGGGGGCTCAGGTCGTCTGATGCCTTTTTTCAGGCGTTTGTGGCACGCGCAGGGGCGACGATCGAGACTGTTGGGGTGCGGGTCGGGGCCAGCCGTCGCCTGCGCCGCGCCTACCCGGTGACAGATCTCGTCGAAGCGCTGGCTGCCCGACGGGCGGCGGCCAGTGCCGTAGCACGGACCAGGCCACGAGCGGTGGTCTTCTCCACCACGACGTCCGCGCTCCTGGCCGCGGACCCCGGACGACCGTTCGCGGTGAGGCTCGACGCTCCGGCCCGCCTGAACCGCCCGGGCATTCACAACTCGATCCTGCACGCGCTCGAGCGGCGCAAGCTGGCGGCGGCGGCGCTTGTGCTCCCCACCAGCGAGGTGGCGGCAGCTGCGCTCCCTCCCGGTGCGGCCCAGGCGGTCGTCGTGCCGCCACCGGTCTTCGTCCACGGTGCCGGTGGAGCGGCCAGTGGACGCGAGCGTCTGGCCGTGGCCTACACGCCGGATCCGAAGGCAAAGGGCCTTGATCTCCTGTGCCGGGCCTGGCAGCTCGCGAATGTCGACGGCGCGCGGCTCGAGGTGTACGGCGTGGAGCGTGGGCAGGCGCTCCGGCGGCTGAGGCGCGACGGCGTTCCCGAACCAAGCAACGTCCATTGGGCAGAGTCCGTGCCCACCGAAGAGTTTCACCGCCGGCTGAGCAGATCGGTGGCATTCGTCACGAGCGCCCGCTGGGAGGACTTCGGGATGGCGCAGCTCGAGGCACTGGCGCTGGGCACGCCGTTGGTGTGCACCGCCACCCGCGGACCGTTCGAGGCTGGAGTCATAGCTCGCGAGCTTGCTCCCGAGCTGGTTGCCTCAGACCAGAGCCCCGAATCGCTGGCAGCCTGCATCGTCCGAGCGTTCGCGTTAGGCGAGCGCGAAGTGAGCCGGTATCGCCGGCGGGCAGAGGCCAGGCTCGACGCGTACCGCCCTGAGGCCATCGCCAGCACGATCGCCCAGCGAGTGCTGCCGGCGCTGCTTTAGTGACTGTCGCGGGCTCCGTCGCAGCCGACCGGGACCGCACACGATGGTGGTGCGCCCCGCCGGGCCGCAACTTTCAGCCCTGTGATTGGTTCTCCCTCACGATGCCAAAAGCGCGTATCCTGTGCCGCGCGCGTGGGGCGTCGGGGCGGTGGCCGCATGCCGACCCGCGGCCGTAAACAGCAGACGAGAGCGATAGCTAAGGAGTTGACGCGATGACCGTGTTCGGACGCATTAGAGCCTTTGCCGCGAAGACGATGACTATTGCGGCGACCGCTTTGGGTCTGACCGCGTGCGCACTGCTTGGTAATGCCGCGCCAGCGGCCGCCTCGCACAACCAGGTCTCGATGTTCGAGGACCCAGGGATCGAGCAGACCAGTCCGGTGCCGACGGCTTCATACGTTTCGCAGCAGCTCCAGGCTCTGCGCAACGTGGGCGTCAGCACGCTGCGGATCGACATCGCCTGGGACACGGTCGCGCCCAATCCCACGTCGCGCACCGCCCCGTCGTTCAACGCCTCGGATCCGAACGCTTATCCCGCCGGCGCCTGGGCATCGTATGACCAGCTCATCAACCTGGCGCATGCCTACGGCATGCAGGTCGACGCCATCATCGGCGGCCCGGCGCCGCTGTGGGCCACCCAGAATGGGGCTCCGGGGTGCGGACAGGTCGGCGGCAGCCCGATCTGCTTCTACAACGTCTGGTACCCCTCCGCCAGCGCGTACTCCCAGTTCGCGCGTGCCGCCGCCACCCGCTATGGCTCGGTTCACTTCTGGGAGATCTGGGATGAGGCGAACTGGGGCCCCGGACTTGCGCCTCAGGTCCAAAACGGTGCTCTCGTCGGTGCCAACCTGTACCGCTCGCTGCTGAACGCCGGCTACAGCGGGCTGCGGAGCGCCGGGCACGGGCGTGACACGATCGTGGCCGGCAACTATTCGCAGTACGCATCGGCCCAGCAGAACGCCACCTCCACGAGTGCCCCGATCACCTTCACCCGGGCGCTCTACTGCTTGAACTCCTCCTCCAAGCCGCTGCGCGGCGGGGCGGCGCGGGCCATAGGCTGCCCGACCACGAAGGCCGCTTCGCGGCGTTTCCGCGGCAACAACCCCGGGCTGTTCAAGATCAGCTCCTTCGGCGTGCATCCGTACCAGGTCTTCAACCCGCCGACGAAGCCCGACTTTCCCAGTCCTACCGGCGTCGAATATGCCGAGATCCCGCACTTCACGACCACGCTCGATCGCTCCCAGGGCGCCTACGGCTCGCGTAAGCGGCTGTCTGTCTACAACACCGAGTACGGCTACCAGACCCAACCGCCTGCCGGGAACCCCAACCCCACGCAGAACACCGCGGCGATCTGGCTCAACGAGGCCGAGTACATCGCTTGGAAGAACCCGCGGATAGCGAGCTACGAGCAGTACGAGCTCCTGGACCAGAGCTGGTTCAAGACCGGGCTGGTCAACGCCGACGGCACGCCGAAGGCGACTTACTACGCGTACCGGATGCCGATCTGGATGCCCTCCAGCGTGCAGCGCGGCAAGCGCAAGACGGTCGAGGTGTGGGGCAACGTCCGCCCTGCCCACTTCGCGACTGGCTCGCAGCGCACGGCGTGGATCCAGTTCGCCATCGGCTCGAGCGGTGCATTCCGCAATGTCAGAGGGGTACGCGTGAACGGCAACGGCTACTTCGACGTGCGCGTCAAGTTCCCGTCGACCGGGCAGGTGCGCATCGCCTGGCAGTACCCGCCAGGTAGCACGAGCCTGTTCAACAGCCTGGGAGCCAGCCAGAACTGGATCTACAGCCGCGTCCTCGGCGTCACAGTTCGCTGAGGTATCGCTTACGCCCGGCGGGCCGGTTGCTGCACCAGCACAGCCGCCCCCGCCGGTGCGGGCTGTAGCAGCTGGCCGGCGCGCGCGGCGATCAGCGCCGGTGAGGCGTGCCACGGCTGCGCTAGCGCGAAGCGGTCAACCTGGTAGCTGTTGACGCTCTTCGAGGCGATCAGCCTGATCCCCGGCGGTAGCGAGCGCGAGAGCGTCTGCCACGTGTTGCCCACCACGTCGAGCTCTGAGACCGTCACCGGCACGCTCGGCGGCGGAGGGTTCCACGCCGCGCCGGGCAGATAGAGCGACAACGGCTGGGCGGCCACCTCTCCGTCGTAGGCCACGACCGCCCGCGGGCGGCCGGAGGCGCCCAAGGCGTGGGCGACGCCGCGCCAATCGGGACGTTGATACTGCGGATGGGCGTTGATGTAAAAACCGGTGTACACGAATGCCCCGGCGGTCAGTGCCGCCAGTGCGAGTCCGGCGGGTAGCGTTCGCTGAGCGGTGCAGGCGGCGCCGAGCACGACTGCCAGCGGGATCCAGGCTGGGATGAGATTGCGCGCGATGTAGTAGTCGCGTCCGAACAGGGCGAGCAGCAGCGGAACGAGCAGGACGCACGCCGCCAGTCCAGCTGCGACCCCGGCGCCCTGACGCTCGTGTCGATTTGCGCCGAAGATCAAGAGGATCACCGCCACCGCCGCCAATACCCCCCCAACGAGCAAGCTGTCGTTCACGAGCGCGCTCTGATACAGCGTATTCAGGCCTAAGGCGATCGGGACTTGCTCGATCCGCACGTGCAGCGGGAACTGCTTGAGCCAGCCCAGGAGCGGATGCGAGAGGTCGCCTAAGGCGAGCGGCAGGACCGCCAGCTGTACTGCCGCTAGCGCGGTGCTGGCCAGAACGACCACCCGGGTTCTCAGCGTCCAAAGCAGCCACAGGGCCTCGGGGCCCACGATGAAGACGGCGAAGAAGTGGGTTAGCACCGCAAGCGCCGAGCCCACCGCCCACAGCACGATGTTGCGCCTCGACGGAACGCGCCAGGCTCGGGCGAAGAACAGCAGCGACAGGGCGCACAGGGCCGCGAACAGCATGTACGCCCGGGCCTCTTGCGAATACCAGATCAAGAACGGACTGACGGCGGCGAATGTGGCGGCCACGTAACCGGCGGCCCGCGAGACCAGTTCCCGTCCGCATAGGTACGCGACCGGCACGATCGCCGTCCCAGCCAGCGCAGACAGAGAGCGCAAGCCGGCCTCGCCAACTCCGAACACCCGGGCCCACACCCATGCCAGTACGTAGTACAGCGGCGGCGTCGACTCGTTGGTGCTCATGGCGTGTAGCATCGCGCCGAACGACAGCTGCATCTCGTGCGCGGTCGTCGCCTCGTCGAACCAGTAGCTCTGGCCGGTGATCGTCACGAAGCGCAGAGCGGCGGCCAGCACGGTGATCGCCAGGACCACCCACACCTCGGGGCTGATCCGGGTCGCGGACCGAGCTGACCGTGGTCGCGGTAGCGCTGCGACCTCGTCGCTCACCGTAACCGGCATGGTCCGATTCTGCCGAACGTCAGCTAACGGGGCTTCAGGGCCGCCGGTTGCGACGCTGTATCGCCAAGCCTCCGGCAGCTGCGCCGCCGAGCACTAACACGATCAACACGATCAGCACCGGCGTGGGCAGAAACGAGCTGCCGCTCCCGCTCGAATCACTTGCCTTAACGTGGCTGCCAGGTATCTGGGCCAGCATCTGGTGCTGTATGACCTGGTAGCAGTTCGTGTACTCCTGAACGTCGGCGGGCATCGTGGCAAGCGCCGTCCGAAGCTCGGTCACCGAGTAGTGCCCAGTCAGCTTGCCGTGGGAGTTGCAGTCGCTGACCGGAGGCGAAGTCGCCGCCACGGCAGACGTTATGGCGGGCCCGGCAGCAAGCGCAGCGAGGACCGCGAGCAGTGCAAAGAGCGTTCTGCGCACGGAGCGACATGGTAGCCATGCCGGTGCCGGATGCCGGCCCCGGGCGCGCAGCTACGATGCTCTGGCGATGGCCACGGAAGCCCCGACGGCGGCGCCGCCGGCGCGCCTTGGCACAGCTCGCGCGCTCCCTGCATCGAGCCGCGGGCAAACCGCTCTGGCGTGCCTCGTGTACGTCGCGCTGTCGCTTGCAATCTTTGGATCCTCGGCCCTGCCGCATCTGGGAAGCCAGTGCGTCTGCGGGCAGTTCGGAAACGATCCCGGCACCTACATGTGGTTTCTGGCGTGGTGGCCCCATGCGCTGCTGCACGGGCACAACCCGTTCTTAACGGACGCGGTGTTCGCGCCCGACCGCCTGAACATCGGCGCGGTCACGCTGGTGCCCGGGGCGGCCCTGATCGCCGCGCCCCTGACGCTGTTATTCGGACCTCTCGTCTCGTTCAACGTGCTTGCGCTGGCCAGCCCAGCGCTGGCGGCACTGTTCGCCTTCCTGCTGTGTCGCTACGTGAGCGGAAGCTTCGTGGGGGCCCTGGTCGGCGGCTACATCTTCGGCTTCTCGGCCTACATGCTCGGCCACATGCTCGGCCACCTCAACCTCGTGCTGACGTTTCCGATCCCAGCCGGAGTTCTCCTGTTCCTGCGCCAACTCGACGGAACGATCACCACCCGCCGATTCATCGCGCTGATGGCGCTCGACCTGGTTGCGCTGGTCACGTTTTCCACCGAGCTGGCGGTGACCGCCATGCTGATCGGCGCCGTCGTCGTCGCGCTGGCGCTCGTCTTCTTACCGCGCAGCAGGATGCGTTTGAGAGGCGCGATACCGCCCACGGTAGGTGCAGGATTGATTGCCGCCGTCGTCACCAGCCCCTTCATCTACTACGCGTTCAAGGGCAATGTGGCGGGTGCGTTCAGCACCGCGGGAGACGTCTGGAGCGGCGATCTGCTCGGGTTCGTGATTCCCACCCACGTCACCGGTCTGGGCGGCGGGACGTTCACGACCCTCGCGTCGAAGTTCAACGAGAACGACCTTGCTGAGAGCGGCATCTATCTCGGCCTACCGCTCATCCTGATCACCGTCCGCTACGCGAGCAGCAGGTGGCGCCTGCCAATCACTCGTTTACTGTCTGCGGCCCTGTTGGTCGTGTTTGTGCTGGCGCTCGGCTCGCACCTCCACGTCGGCGGTCACTCCAGCGTTCCTCTCCCGTGGGACGCGCTCGCCGGTCTTCCACTCCTCAAGCAGGCACTCCCGGTTCGGCTTGGCCTCTACGTCTACTTGCTGGTTGCCGTGATCGCCGCGATATGGATCGCGAACCCCCGAGAGGGCTTCTCAGCGATTGTCAAATGGGAGCTGGTCGCTTTGAGCATCGCCTTCATATTCCCCAACGTGGGCAGCGGGCTGTGGAACAACCGGCCATCCAATCCGCGCCTGTTCACCACTACGCACTACAGGCGCTATCTGCGCCCGGGCGAAGTCGCCCTCACGCTGCCCTGGGCCGGTTTCGGCGGGTACGGCATGCTGTGGCAAGCGGAAACCGGCATGTGGTTCCGCCTCGCCGGCGGAAACCTTGGCAAGCTGCTGCCCGCGGACTATCGGCAGGACCCCATCCTGTCGGCGTTCATGCATCCTGAGCTGACCAACGTGGCCGCCGAACTGCACTCATTTCTTCTCCGCCGCCACGTAGGTGCGGTGATCGTCGACGCCTCGCAACCCCAGCAGTGGCCGGATGTGCTCGGCAGGCTGGGGCTCACGCCGGTTCGGACGGGCGGAGTGCTGTTGTACCGGCTCCCGCGCTCATGAGGTGCCGGCTGGCGGCTCTAGCCGCGCTGCTGCTCGCTGCCGCTGGGCTGGCAGGAGGCTGCGGGGGCCACTCTACCCGCACCTCCGGCACGTCTGGCTATCCGATGGCCATGTTCGAGGACGATGCGCGCCTGTTGGCGGATCCCGCCGGCACGCTGCTCGAGCTGCGAGGTCTTGGCGTGTCGATCGTGCGGGTCGACATTCCGTGGAGCTATATCGCACCCGCCCCCGGCTCGACCACCCGTCCACCGGGATTCGACGCCTCGGACCCGGCGGCTTACCCGGCGGCCAACTGGGGGCCATATGACGCTGTCGTTCGCTACGCCCATCAGGATGGCCTCAAGCTCGACTTCCTGCTCACCAGCCCAGCGCCACTATGGGCCGCGGCGGCTGGGCCCCCACACGGGGTCCCGCCGGGAGCGTGGAAGCCCTCAGCCTCAGCATTCGGCCAGTTCGTGCACGCCATCGGCGTGCGGTACGGCGGCCACTACGCGCCCTCCCGCGGAGCCGTTCCACTGCCACCGGTGGATTCTTGGGAGATCTGGGACGAACCGAATTGGGGTCCCTCTCTGGCCCCGCAGTTTCCGGTCGGCTCGCTGGAGATTCTCTCCGCATCCGAGTACCGAGACCTGCTGGACGCCGCCTGGAGCGCGCTCGAGGGGACGGGACACGCACACGACACGATCTTGATCGGGGACCTCTCCCCCCGCGGGCTGACCGCGCCTCCGCAGTCCGTCTTCGCGGCCTCGCTGCAAGCCTCCAGCCCGCTTGGCTTCACTCGCTCGCTCTATTGCGTCAGCTCGTCGTACACGCCGTTGCGGGGACCTGCGGCCGTGCGGGTGGGCTGTCCGGCGCACGCTGACTCCCAGCGGTTTCGAACCATGCATCCGGCGCTGTTCGGGGCTACCGGCTTCGGAGTCCACCCCTACCCCGTCAACCTCCCGCCGACCGAGTCCGATTCAACTGACCCGGATACGACCGAGTTCAGCGAAATCCCGCATCTGACAGCCGCGCTGGACCGGCTGCAGAGCGCGTACGAGTCCCCTCACAAGCTGGACATCTACAACACCGAGTACGGCTATATCACCCATCCGCCGAACGTGGGGACGGGATACTTGTCCCCGGCCATCGCGGCCGGCTATCTCAACTGGACCGAGTACTTGAGCTGGCGCAACCCGCGAATCGCGACCACGTCTCAGTACGGATTGTCTGACTCGAAACCGGCACAGTCCGTTTTTGGCTTCGGAGGATTCGCGACGGGCCTGCTGTTCTACGGGGACAAGCCCAAGCAAACGTTCTATGCCTACCGGCTGCCGATCTTTCTGCCGGTGAGCCACACGACGCGGGGGCACGCGCTGGAGGTTTGGGGGTGTGCACGCCCTGCGCACTATGCGTATCTCGATACGCACCAGACGCAGTACGTCCAGATACAGTTCAGGGCCGCTCCGGCAGGGGCGTTTCAGACGATCAGGACGGTGCCTCTTGACGCGGCGAGCAGCTGCGATTTCGACGTCCACGTCAAGTTCCCGGGCAGCGGGACCGTCAGGCTGGCCTGGTCCTATCCGGCCCACGATCCCGGGCTGACAAACGCCCTCAAGGGCGGCCAGCTCACGATCCACAGCCGAAATGTGGGAATCGGCGTGGGCTGATCGGGCCCGCATCTGGGCGGGACCCTCGCTACGGTCCGGGCGGTGATTTCCAGGCCCATCGCCCCAATCCTGCTGACCGTCATGGTGCTCGCCGCCGGCGGCTGCGGTGGATCATCGAGTTCGCACAGCTCATCGACCGCGAGCAGCTCCGCGGGCCCCGGTACCGGGAGCTCGGCGATGCCTACAACCGCGTCGGGCAAGCGGACGACGCAGCCGGCGGCCCACAACGCACCTACGTCCTCGTCGCCGACGTCCTCGGTGCCGGCGAGCTCATCGCCGGGGACCTCGTCGCACACGCTGACCGCGCCACCTCCCACGCCGGCCGGAACCCCGCCGGCGCCTGACGGGCTCCGCCAGACGACCGGCTACGCGACCTACGAGCTGTGCGCCAGCGGATGCACCGGCGCCGTGCCGTCATCGCTACGGCGAGCGCTTCACCTCCCTGCGGCATCTGGAGGCTCCTGCCCGGTGACAGCCGGCTCAGGCCCGGTGAAGGTCTCCTCCCCCACGCAGCTGACGCTGACCAAGTTCATCGGCAGCGCCTGGCAGGGCGCGCGGGTGACCTGGAGCGCCTCTGGCTATCAAGGACCGATCCTGATCCGCGGCCGCGAGCTGGGAGGCCCCAACGCGGTGGGCTTCGGCGAGGGCCACACCCCCTATGACGAGTTGCAGCTCGACGGCACTGCCAACGGCGCCCCGCCTGGCCAATGGCCATCGTTCACGCGGGCCAGAGGTCCCGGCTGCTACGCCTACCAGATCGACGGAACGAGCTTCAGCGAAGTGATCGTCTCCCGCGCGAGCGGCTAGCGGGCCGGCTGGCGCCACCGGCCGCCCAACACGTCGGCATTGAGACCTAGGCGCCGTACATGGCGTCGATCTCGGCCTGGTATTTGTCCGCGATCGGCCTGCGCTTGAGCTTCATCGTCGGCGTCAGCTCGTCTGCACCTGGCAACCAGTCGCCCTCGATGATCGTGAATTTCTTGATCTGCTCCACGCGCGCCAGGTGGTCATTGGCTCGGTCGACGGCCTCCTGGACGCCGTCCCGCACTTTCGGCTCCCGCGCCAACTGCTCGAGCTTGTCCGCATCCAGGCCTTGCTGCTTGGCCCACTGAGGCGCATAGTCTGAGTCCAGCACGATCAGCGCCGTGTTATAGGAGCGGCCGTCGCCGATGCAGCAGGCCTGCCCGACCAGGGGGCTGGCCGACTTGAGCTCAGCTTCGATGTTGGCCGGCGACATGTTCTTTCCGGCGGCGTTGATGATCAGCTCCTTCTTGCGGTCGATCAGCTTCACGTATCCGTCCGAGTCGATCTCGCCGATATCGCCCGTGTGCAGCCAACCCTCGGTGTCGATCGCCTCGGCCGTCTTGGCAGGGTCACCTCGGTACCCGAGCATCAGGAACTCGCCG
Organism: uncultured Actinomycetes bacterium; assembly: GCA_963756555.1. GTDB lineage: Bacteria > Actinomycetota > Thermoleophilia > Solirubrobacterales > Solirubrobacteraceae > Palsa-465. The sequence goes on along the minus strand of CAVWOC010000012.1, from coordinate 33,948 downwards.
CGGCACAGGACCTCGCCGTCGTCTGCCAGCTTGAGCTCCACCCCAGGTGAAGGCGGACCGACTGTGCCGATCTTGACCTCGCCGGGCCGGTTGCAGGTTCCAAAGCCACAGGTCTCGGACATGCCCCATAGCTCGGCCAGCTCGACCCCGATGGCGTGGAAGAACTCCAGCACCTCGACCGGAGTCGGCGCCGCGCCGACGTTGACGGCCACCGCCTGGTCCAGCCCCAGCATCGCCCGCAGGTGGGAGAACATCTGCTCGTCGGCCTGCTGCCAGCGCTGCTCGAGCTCCGCCGGGACCGGTTCGCCCCGCTGGCGTAGCCGCACGCGCTCGATCGAGGCCTGCAGCGCCGCTTCGGCCGGTGCCCGCTGCTCCTCCGGCTGGGCCGCCAGCATCGTCTCGAGTCCGGCTTTGAGCTTCTCCCAGATCCTGGGTACGGCGAAGAACCACGTGGGACGGACCTGCGGCAGGTAGGAGACCACCTCGCGCGGATTGGGGGCGCAGGTCACGGTGCCCGCGTAGATGACCGGGATGTAGTGGTGCGCCATGCGCTCTGCGATGTGGGCGGCGGGGAGCCAGGAGATGACGCGGCTGCCCGCCTCCAGCGGGATGATCTGGTCGATCGCCTGTGCCGAGACGACCACGTTGCGGTGCGAGAGCTGAACGCCCTTGGGCTTGCCGGTCGTGCCCGACGTGTAGATCAGCGTCAGAACGTCGTCCGGCGCGATCTCGGCGGCCGCGGATGCAGCGTCGAAGTCGGGGTTCGACTGTTCCACGTCGGCCAGTGACAGGGTCCCGGCGGGCGCCTCACCGTCGACGACGATTATGTGCTCGAGCGCCGGCAGACTTTCGCGCGCGGCGAGCATCAGCTCAAGGTGCGATTGCTCGACGACCGCCAGCTTGGAGGCGGCATCGCCACACAGGTACTCGACCTCCTCCAGCGGATAGGTCTCATAGATCGAGAACGGCGTCGCTCCGAGCATCGCCGCCGCCAGATCCACGACGTGAAACTCGGGCCGGTTGGAGAGCATCAAAGCCACCGTGTCGCCGCGGCCGATGCCCAGCTTGGCAAGGCCGCCGGCTACGGAGTCCACGCGCCGCAGCAGCTCAGACCACGTGATCGAGTAGCTGTCGTCGGGCAGGCGCACGGCCACCACGTCCGGGTTGTTGGCCGCCGTCCGTCTCAGTGCCTCGGTCAAAGTCGGCGCCTCGACCGCGCGACCCATGGCCTCAGTGATAGTCGTTGACATCTCTCCTCATCTCTCTAGTTCGCCCTCAGCGGCGGTAACGCTACCGCTAATGGACGTTGAAGCCGGACCCTGTGAGCGTCGAAATGTCGTTGGAGAGGCCGATCACGAAGACCAGGGCAATCAGCGCAAAACCAACCACCCCGGCACGCTCCATGACCTCGAACGGGATCCGGCGCCGGCGCAGCTTCTCGGCCACGGCCCAGAAGACGTGCCCCCCGTCCAGCGGCAGGAACGGGAACAGGTTGACGACGGCTAGCGACAGCGAAATCAGAGCCAGGGTGCCCAGCGCGTCGGTGGCGCTGAAGCCGAACTCCTCTTGCGTGACGGTGAAGCCGCCAACCACGCCGTGGAGCTGCTTTCGCTCCTTGGGCTCGAACAGCCGCCCGACTATGCCGACCGTTCTGCGGGTCCAATACCAGGTCTGTGAGATGCCCTCATGGGCGGCGCCCACCAGCCCAACGCTGCGAGTGCCTTCCTCGATATCGAACCCGATCCGCATCGCTTTCGCGCCTTGGTCGTAGCGCGGATAGATGCTCAGCGACAGGAGGTGGCCCTTGCGGAGTACCACGGCCTGGACCGGAGCCGCGGCTACACAGCCCTGCCGCTGGACGCCGGGACAACGGTGCTTGGAGATCAGCTGTTCGATCTCGTTGACCGTCGGTCGACGGTGGCCATCGAGCGCCACGATCTGATCACCCGGCTTGAGGTACGTCGATGCTGGTTGGCTGACAGTGTTCGTGATCTCATTCCGAGACAGATCGGCGACGCCCTGCGAGAAGTAGATCCCGGTCAGGATCGCGAACGCGAGCACCAAGTTCACCGCCGGACCGGCCAGGATCACGACGATCCGCTTCCATGGAGGCTGGTTGTAGTAGGCGCGCGGGATCACGTCCGGCGGGATGTCCTCGTGAGGGTTCATCCCCGTGATCTTCACGTAGCCCCCCAACGGGATCGGGCCGATCCCGTACTCGGTCTCGCCCCGCCGCACTTTCCACAGCAGCGGCCCGAAGAACAGCGAGAAGCGCTCCACCCGCATGCCGACCGCCTTGGCCACGGCGAAGTGACCCGCCTCGTGCAGGATGATCAGGGCCGCGAAGCCCAGGAATGCCAACAAGTAAGACACGGCGCTGTCGCTCAGTGTGGCAAGCTGCGCGCGCGGGCCGAGTGGGACTACGCCGCAGCCCGCGTAGCAACCAGCTCCGCCGCTGTGGCGCGAGCGTCGGCGTCGGCGTCGGCAAGCGCGTCAAACGAGTGCACCGGTCCTGCCGGATGACGCTCGAGCGTCTGCTCGATCACCACCGCGATCTGCACAAAGCGCAGACGGCCGCCCAGGAAGGCGTGCACCGCCACTTCGTTGGCGGCGTTCAGCGTGCACGGCGCGGTGCCGCCGGCCACCGCGGCCTGGCGGGCCAGGCGCAGGCAGGCGAAGGTTTGGCTATCCGCCTGCTCGAACGTCAGCGACCCGAGCTCCGCCAGCTCCAGCGGCCGCACCGGCACATCGGCTCGCTCCGGATAGTGCAGCGCAAACGAGATCGGGACTCGCATATCGGGATAGCCGAGGTGCGCCAGCGACGCTCCGTCGCAGAGCTGGATCAGCGCGTGAACGATCGACTGTGGATGCACCACAACATCGATCCGCTCGTAGGGCACGGCGAACAGGTGATGTGCCTCGATCAGCTCCAATCCCTTGTTCATCAGCGTCGCCGAGTCGATCGTGATCTTGCCGCCCATTTCCCAGGTGGGGTGGGCCAGCGCCTGCTGGACCGTGACCTCCTCGAGCTCAGCCGGGGTACGACCCCGGAATGGCCCTCCCGAGGCCGTGAGAATCAGCCGGTCGACCGTCCCGGCGCGCTGGCCGTCGAGCAACTGATGCAGCGCGGAGTGCTCGGAGTCGACCGGAATGATCTTTGCGCCGGTGGCTTCCGCGAGCTGCATCAGCAGCTCGCCGCCCACCACCAGTGACTCCTTATTCGCCAGTGCCAGCGTACGACCCTCGCTGAGGGCAGCCACCGACGGCACGAGTCCGGCCGAGCCCACGACCGCGTTCAGCACCACGTCGGCGTCGGACTCCGAGACCAATCGCGTAAGCCCCGTGGGTCCGGCGAGCACCTCGCCCTCGGTCCAAGCCTCGCTGGCTCGTGCCGCCGCATCGCAGTCGACCACGGCGATCCGCCGGACGCCGTGCTCGCGCGCCTGCGCAACGAGCGGCTCCCATGAGCGCTCCGCGCTGAGTCCGACCACCTCGAGCTCTCCCTCCGTCGCCCGCCCCGCCACATCCAGCGCCTGGACGCCGATCGAGCCCGTGGAGCCGAGGATCACCAGGCGGCGGGGCACGCACTCGATTCTAGGCGCGGCCAGCCGCCGGCAGCTCGAGGCGCGCGGCTGCTGTGAGCGGCGCTAGTGAACGATGGCCAGCCAAACGTAATAGCCGCCGACGATCGTGAAGATGACGGCGTCAAGGCGGTCGAGCGCGCCGCCGTGGGCGCCGAACAGGCTGCCCGCGTCCTTTGTGCCCGCGTCGCGCTTCACGAGCGACTCAAACAAGTCGCCCAGCGGGCCGAGCACCGCCACCGCCAGGCCCAGCAGCAGGGCGTGAGACTGGGTCATCCATGTGTTCTGAAACAGGCCGGCGAGGAACACCGCCAGAATCGCGATCAGGACGCCACAGAACAGCCCCTCGACGGTCTTGCTCGGGGAGATCGACGGCGCCAGCGGCCGCCGGCCGAACAGCCGCCCGCCGACGTACGCCGCGGTGTCGCCCAGGAACGTCCCGAGCAGAACGTCGATGGTGATGGCCCCGCCATGGGGCAACGCTCGCAGCAGCTCGGCGTGTGCGAAGGCCATCCCGATCCACCACACCCCGAGCAGCGTCCCAGCGACGGCCACCGTCGCCCCTCCGCGGCTGCCGCGAACCAGAACGGCCAGGAACAGCACCGGCAGGACGGCGACCGCGACCTCGAGCACGTCGCGCTGGTCGCCGTAGCGCGCCCCCAGCACCAGAGCCGCCAGCCCCGCCATGCCGACGGCGGGCACCGGGCGCCAGCGGTCGAGCATCCGATAGAGCTCGTAGAGGCACACGCAGCCGAACGCGACTAGAAACAGCGCCCACGGGAGTCCGCCGATGTCGATGAACACGATCGCCAGGACAGCGGCCGGAACCGCGACCAGGATCCGCGCCGCCAGGTCCGAGCGTCCTCTGCGCTCGGTGGGGTCTCCTCCGCGCTCGGTGTTGCGGGACCGGCGCTCCGAGGCGCGGGGCCGGCGGTCCGGGGGCCGGGCCCTCGCGCTTCGCGGGGCCCGTCGCGTTGGCGGCAACCCTATCTCCCCCCGAAACGGCGCCTGCGCGCCGCGAACTCCTCGAGGCTCTGCTCGAACGCCTCGCGTGTGAAGTCGGGCCACAGCTCGTCGCGGAACACGAGCTCCGAGTAGTGCCCCTGCCATAGCAGGAAGTTCGAGCTGCGACGCTCCCCGCTGGTGCGGATGATCAGATCCGGGTCGTGCATCTCCGGTGCGTACAGGTGGGCCCGAAATTCTTCCTCCCCGCCGCCGTTGAAGGTCCGCGCTGCATCGATGATCTCGGCTCGACCGCCGTAATTGAACGCCACCAGCAGCGTGATCCTGGCGTTCTGAGCGGTCAGCTGCTCGGCCCACCGCATACGCTCGATTAGAGCCTCGGGGACGGGATCACTGCGCCTGCCGATGAAGCGCATCCTCACGCCCTCGTCGTGCAGCTCTGGTGTCTCGAGCTCGATTCTGCGCTGCATCATCTCCATCAGCCCTGAAACCTCACCTGTCGGCCTCGACCAGTTCTCGGTCGAGAACGAATACACCGTCAGCTCTTCGACCCCCAGATCTACTGCGTCCCTCAGTCTGGCCTTGACGGTGTCGGCGCCGGCCTCGTGCCCGGCCAAGACCGGCAGGCCCCGGGCTTTAGCCCAGCGTCCGTTGCCGTCGGTGATGATCGCCACGAAGCGAGCCCGGGACCCGTCGGAGACCGGGCTCATCACACCTCGAGGATCTCTGCTTCCTTGTGCCCCAGCAGCTCGTCGAGCTCCGAGATCCGCGCGTCGGTCACCTTCTGCAGCTCAACCTCTGCGCGGTGCTCCTCATCGGATCCAGACTCCCCTGCCTCTTTGAGCTCTCGCAGATCGTGCATCACGTCACGGCGGATGTTGCGGATCGCCACCCGGCCTTCCTCGGCGATGTGTCGCACCACCCGCACGAGCTGCTTGCGTCGCTCCTCGGTCAGCTCCGGGATCCCCAGGCGTATGAGGTTGCCGTCGTTGGACGGCGTAAGCCCGATGTCCGACTCCATGATCGAGCGCTCGATGGCCTTGATCGAGCTCTTGTCGTATGGCTGGATCGTCAGCAGCCTGGGCTCTGGAGCGCTGATCGTGGCCAATTGCTTGAGCGCGGTCTGGGTGCCGTAGTAGTCGACCGAGATCCGATCCAGCAGCGCCGGGCTGGCACGCCCGGTGCGCACGGACCCGAACTCGTGGCGGATCGACTCGACCGACTTCGCCATCCGCTCGCGGGCATCGTCGAGAAGCTCGTCGATCAGGGCCACGTATCGTCTCTCATCATGTCCGTACCAGCGTTCCCACCCTCTGTCCGGACACTATCTTGTCGATGTTCCGGCCGCCGGCCATGTTGAACACGACGATCGGCAGGTTGTTGTCCATGCACAAAGCGAAGGCGGTGGAGTCCATCACTTGCAGGCCACGCGTCAGCGCCTCCTTGTGGGTGATCTCGGGGATGAACTGCGCGTCCGGGTTGCGCGCCGGGTCGGCGGTGTAGACGCCCTCCACTCCGTTCTTGGCCATCAGGATTACCTCGGCGTGCAGCTCGGCGGCCCGAAGCGCGGCTGCGGTGTCGGTGGTGAAGAAGGGGTTGCCGGTGCCGGCCGCGAAGATCACGATCCGCCCCTTCTCCAGGTGCCGGATGGCGCGTCTCCGGATGTAGGGCTCGGCGACTTCGGAGATCGTGATCGCCGACTGCACGCGCGTGTCGACCTCCAGCTTCTCTAGCGCGTCCTGAAGCGCGAGGGCGTTCAACACCGTCGCCAGCATCCCCATGTAGTCCCCGGTGGCGCGGTCCATTCCTCGAGCCGCGGCGGCCAGGCCCCGATAGATGTTGCCGCCGCCGACCACGATCGCCACCTCGACCCCGCGCCGGTGTACATCGGCTACCTCGGCCGCTATGGCAAGGACGCGTCCGGGGTCGGTGCCGTACTCCAGCTCCCCCATCAACGCCTCGCCCGAGAGCTTGAGCAGCACGCGACGGTAGGCCGGCGCCGCACCGGGACTCTTGCTCACCGTCTGCGCCACGTTTGCCGCGGCCCCTCGGTCAGCCACCTATCGCGAACCGCGCGAAGCGCCGGACGACGATGTTCTCCCGCGTCTCTGCGGACAGTGCTGCGCGAAGTTCCTCGATCGTCTTGCCGCCGTGCTTGTCTTCGTTGACGTGCCTTTGCCGGAGGAGGACGACCTCGTTCAGCCAGCTATCGAGCTTGCCGCTGATCGCGCGCTCGCGGGCGTGCTCCGGAACGTTTCCGAGCTGCTCCGTGGCGATCCGCACTTCGCGCTCCCGCTCCTCGGGGGGTACGTCTTCGTCTGAGATCGCCAGGGTTTGCGGCGCGGCCGCGATCTGCAGGGCGAGATCCCGCGCAAAGTCGACGAACTTCTCGTTGCGGGCGACGAAGTCGGTCTGGCAGTCGACCTCCACCATTGCTCCGATCCTGCCGCCGGCGTGCACGTAGCTCTGCACCACGCCCTCCCGGGCCTCCTCCCCGGCGCGCTTGGCCGCCTGCGCCTCGCCCCGCGTGCGAAGTATCTCCACGGCCTGGTCCATGTCGCCGCCAGCTTCGGTCAGTGCTTCGCGGCAGGCGAGCACGCCGGCCCCGGTTCGGTCACGGAGGGCCTTGACGTCTCTGGCGTTGACGACGCTCATTCGGCGTCCTCGCTTGGCGGCTGGGCGGGCGTGCCCGCGTCGGGCTCTGGGGCCGCGGCGGGAGGCGTCTCCTCCGGCGGCGGCTGGGGAGCGCTTGCGGGTGGGACGGGAGGCGGCTCGGCGCCGGCCGGCGGGGCTTCAGGGGGCCCTGGAGCCGCTGGTTCGGGCGTGGGTGGCTGGTCCGCTTCCGGCGATTGCTCGGGCGCAGGCGGTTGCGGGGCGCTGGCTGGCGGCACCTGCGTGACCGCTGCCGGCTCTGCTTCCTGAGGTCCTGGCTCGGGCTCGGGCTCCTGCCGGCCGGATGCCTCAGCCTCTTGGCGTGCTCGCTCCTCGGCCTCTTGACGTGCTCGCTCCTCAGCCTCCTGACGTGCTCGCTCCTCAGCCTCCTGACGAGCTCGCTCCTCAGCCTCTTGGCGCTCGCGCTCCTGCCGGGCACGCTCCTCTTCGGCGCGGAAGATGCCGTGTCCTTGAGAGACGACGTCGCCGATGGCTTGAGTTATCGCCGCGCAGGAGCGGATCGCGTCGTCGTTGCCCGGAATCACATAATCGATCCCGTCCGGATCGCAGTTGGTATCGACGAGCCCGATGATCGGGATCCGCAGGCGCTGTGCCTCGCGTACGGCGATCGTCTCGGTCTTCAGATCGATCACGAACACGGCGTCTGGAACGCGCTGCATGTCCTTGACGCCACCGAGGTTGGCGCGCAGCTTCTCCAGATCGGCCTGCAGCGCCATGCGCTCGCGGGTCGGCAGCAGCTGCAGCTGGCCCTCCGACTCGTAGCGCTCGAGGTCATGCAAACGCTTGATCCGCTGGGAGATTGTCTGGAAGTTGGTCAGCAGTCCGCCGAGCCAGCGGTGGTTGACGTACGGCATGTCCGCCGCTTCGGCCGTTTCCTGGATCGCGTCGCGGGCCTGCTTCTTAGTTCCCACAAACAGGACCGTCCCGCCGCGCCGCGCCAGCTCCGAGGCGAACTGCGTGGCCTGTGTCAGCAGCGCCTCCGTCTGCAACAGATCGATGATGTAGATGCCGTCCCGTTCGCCAAAGATGAAGCGGCGCATCTTCGGATTCCAGCGACGGGTCTGGTGACCGAAGTGGACTCCGGCCTCCAGCAGCTCCTTGATTCCGAGTTCGGGCACGTGGTTGCTCCCTTGGTCTGGTGATACCGCCCGCCAGGCGGGATAGACGTGAACCTTGGCGGGAACCAAGGCAGGGACACGAACCGCACTGACGGGGTCGCGAATTTCCAGATGAGTCTACGAAAGTTTTGCGAAGGCGATACGTTTCTAGCTGCAGCGGGCCATCACCTTCCCCTAACTCCGGTGCTGGCTCGCCCGCGGGCCGAACCTCCCTTCCCCTACCTCCGGTGGCTCGGTTCGCAACAGGATCGGCGGGGCGGCTGTGGACGGGCCGCCCCGTCATCCGCCTTTAGGAGCGCCTCGATTTCCTGCCGGCGTGGGAAGCACCAAGAAACAAACCCTTCCGACCCCGATTGCGGCACTGGCCAGTCACGCACTTGGGCGGCTGCGACGCGATCCTACGCGCTACGCGGACCTCACTCCTCAGCAGAACGCGCTGTTCGAACGAGTCCGGCCGTACACGCAGACCACGCGCGAGCGCGTGGTCACGCTCGCCGAGGCGGTTCGGTATGTGGTGCGCCGGAATGTCGCCGGCGACCTTGTGGAGTGCGGGGTGTGGCGCGGGGGCAGCTCGATGGCCATCGCGCTGACGCTGCTGGAGCTTGGCCAAGCGCAGCGGGCGCTATGGCTATACGACACGTTCACGCAGATGCCACCCGGGGGCGAGTGGGATCGTGATCACACGGGGCGGGCGATGAGCGAAGACGACCCCTGGCCCTCGGCGCCGGTCGAAGAGGTCCGCGCCGCGATCGAGTCCACCGGCTATCCGGCCGAGAACGTTCGCTACGTGGAGGGAATGGTCGAGCAGACCATCCCTCGGAGCGCGCCGGAGAGGATCGGGCTGTTGCGGCTCGACACCGACTGGTATTCGTCGACCCGACACGAGCTCGAGCACCTCTATCCGCTGCTCGAGCCCGGTGGCGTGCTGATCATCGATGACTACGGGCACTTCGCGGGCGCCCGAAAGGCCGTCGATGAGTACTTCGCTGAAGCGCCGGTACTGCTGGCGCGTGTCGACTACACCTGTCGCATGGCGGTCAAGTTGTGACCGTGGCCCGCTCGAGCGCGGAGCGCAAGTCCTTTGGCAGCGGCGATGAGACATCGATCTCTGTGCGCTGGACCGGATGCGGGAAAGACAGCCGGGCGGCGTGCAGGAACTGGCGCTCCAGGCCGTACGTGAGCCGCCCGCCGTACTGCTTGTCGCCCACGACCGGATGCCCGATCGCCGCCATATGAACCCGGATCTGATGCGTGCGGCCAGTCTCGAGCGCCACCCGCACCAGGCTCGTCTCGCCCAGCAGCCGTTCTAGCTCGAAATGGGTGCGGGCCTCACGCGGCACGTGGGTGTCGATCGAGACCAGCAGCCGGTCCCGGCGGTCGCGCCCGATCGGTGCGTCGATCGTCCCCGAGCGGGCCTCGAGGCGCCCCTCCACGAGCGCGATGTACTCACGATGCAGCTTGCGTGCCGCCAGTAGCGCCTTCAAGGCGCGGTGGACGGCGTCGCTCTTTGCCACCACGAGCAGTCCGGAGGTGTCCCGGTCCAGGCGGTGGACGATTCCGGCCCGCAGGCTCTCCGGTCCGCCGGCGCCCACACCGGCCAGCGCCTGTGCCAGCGTGCCCGACCGATGTCCGCGCGCCGGATGCACCACCACACCCGCCGGCTTGTCGACCACCAGCAGGTGCCGGTCCTCGTAGGTCACTCCGAACCGAGTAGCCGCAGTCCGCGGCTCAGGCGAGCTCTGGGGATCGTCGATGTCAACCAGCTCCCCGGCCTGGACGATGTGTCGCTTCTGTCGGGTGCGCCCGTCGACCGTAACCCGGCCTGCGTCGATCAGCGCTTGAGCCCGCGCGCGCGACCCAAGCGGCCCCGCGAGGAACCGATCCAGCCGCACGCCGCCGGCATCCTCCGCCACGCGGATCGAGCGGGCCTCGCCATCCGCTACCACCGCGGGGCGGTCAACGGCCATCGCCGCGCTTGCCCTCGAGCACGTAAAGCAGCGCCAGCACGCCGAACGTGATCGCCATGTCGGCCACGTTGAAAGCGGGCCAGAAGGGCAGCTTGATGAAGTCCGTAACGGCGCCGTTCGCCAGTCGATCGATCAGGTTGCCGATTGCGCCACCCAAGAGCAGACCTGTCGGCACCCACAGACCGCGGCGCCCGGGGCGAAGCAGGAAATAGCCAATCAGGAGCGCCAGCGCAGCGAGCGTGAACACCAGCACCACCGTGCCTCCGCCGGAAAAGAAGCCGAAAGCCACCCCGCTGTTGCGCACGTGCACCAGCTGGATTCCGGGGAAAAACGGCTGCTGCTCTCCGGGCGCGACGCCGGCGGCGAGCGTGTGTTTTGTCAGCTGGTCCAGACCGACCACGACCCCGGCCAGCGCGCCGGCTCGAAGGAGCGCGCGTGAGCGGACATTGACTTGCACTGTGCTTTCGATGGCCGTCAAGCGCGGACCACCTGCACTAGCCCGCGATCGCGTTGACGATGATGTCCCGCAGGAAGTAGAGGACGATGATCCCGATCATCGGGCTCAGATCGAGCATCCCCACTGGAGGAATGAACCGCCGGAACAGCCGCAGATAGGGCTCGGCGGTGTCGCGCAGGAACGTCAGCAGTGCGTCGCTCCAGCGCGAATACGGAGGGTGCACCCCCGTCGAGAACAGGAGGTTGAGCAGCACGTAGACGAAAATGATGATGATGTAGACGTAGAACACCCAGCCGACGTAGTTGGCGATGTCGACACGGGTGATTGCGCCCAGCAACATCAGCTCGCGCCCCACGTCAGCACAGCATCGGCCGCGTCCTGAAAAGCGGCCCTCACGCCGGCGCGCTCCAGCGCGGCCAGGCCACGGGCTGTGCTCCCTCCGGGCGAGGTGACCTCGCGCCGAACGGCAAGCGTGTCGTGATCGCGCGCGGCCAGCAGCGCCGCCGTCCCGGCCATCGTTTCCGCCGCGAGCCGGCCGGCGAGCGCGGCGCCGAGCCCATAGCGGACCCCGGCGTCCACCTGAGCCTCCACCAGCAGCGCCTGGTAGGCCGGCCCTACGCCCATCACCGCCGAGGCGGCTTCGATGAGGTGCTCTTCGAGCGTGATCACGCTTCCCAGCCGCTCGAACAGGTCAATTACCTCTGACTCGAGCTGCCGATCGACCCCCGGGGCCGGGGAGTAGCAGACGACTCCACGCCGCACCGCGACCGGCGTGTTGGGCATCAGACGAAACAGCGGCCTGTCGGGATAGGCGCGAGCGAGGTCCGCGAGCTGCGTGCCGCCGAGGACGGAGGCCACCGCTTTGGCCCGAGCCCCGAGTTCGGAAGCCACGCTCCCGAGTTGTCGCGGCTTGTGGCACAGCACCACGAGATCAGCGCGTTCCGCGACCTCCGCGCTGGACAGCGCCTCCCCCCCGAGCTCCGCCACCAACGCGCGAGCGCGGCCCGAGCCGCCGTCGGAGCAGAGCACCGGCTCGCCCCACCCTCGGGCGAGGGCACCACCCATGTTGCCGGCTCCGATCAGTCCGACCTGCATGCGTTGAAATCTACTCGGCGGCCGTTTGGCGGTTGCCACCCCCGTCCGGCGAAGGCCACTGTGGAGGATCTAGCTCTGGTTGAAGAAGCCCTTCTCGACCAGCCGTGCCCGCTCCTCGGCCGAGACCTCGACGTTGTGAGGGGTGAGCAGGAAGACCTTGTCGGCGATCCGCTGCATGCCGCCGTCCAGGGCATAGGTGAGGCCACTCGAGAAGTCGATGAGCCGCTTCGAGAGGTCGGTGTCGGTGCCCTGAAGGTTGAGGATCACCGGAATCGAGTCCTTGAACTTGTCGGCCACGTCCTGCACGTCGTTAAAGCTCCGGGGTGCGACGAAGTGAACGCGGACATCTCCGCCGCCACGGCCGTTGCCGCGTCCGCCGACGGGACGCAGCGAGGCTGTGCGGCGCTCAGGCTGCGGATCGTCAGCAAAGATGTCGTCGATCTCGTCCCGACGCCGTCGAGCGCCGCTCAGCCGCCGGACGTTCGGCCGCTCGCGGTAGGTGTCCTGTAGATCGACCTCCGGCTCCTGAAAGGTGGGCTCGATCTCCTCCTCGTAAGGTTCGTCCTCGGCGAGTCCGAAATAGACCAGCGTGCGGTGCCACGTATCGCGGAAGGCCATGTGCGTGTCAGGGTTCGGGGGCGCGGGTCATTTCCCTGCCGGGGATTATGACGCGCTCGGGAGGTAAAGAGTCGATCCGAGCCGGAGGATCGTGGCGCCTTCTTGCGCCGCGACGCGATAGTCCTGGCTCGTCCCCATCGACAGGTGTCGCAACCCGTGGCGCTCGGCGAGCGCTCGCAGCTGCGCGAAATGCGGTCGGCTCTGTTCGGGGTCGTTCGTGAACGGCGTCATCGTCATCAGACCGACGGGTGTAACCGGGCAGCGCTCGAGAAACGTCTCCAGCTCGGAGCTGGCGATACCGCTCTTTCCCGGCTCACCCGCGACATTGACCTCAATCAGGATCTGTGTGCTCTGCTCGCCGTGGCGCTCGAGCTGCGCCAGGGCGGACTCGCTGGCAACGGAATGGATGTAGCGGACATGAGGCAGCAGCGTGCGGACCTTGCGGCTCTGCAGCGCCCCGATGAAGTCCCGGGTGAAGAGACCGGGGTGCGCCTGCGCTCGGCGCACCAGGTCCTGCGCCCGGTTCTCCCCGACGACGTCGATCCCTGCCTCGGCCAGCACCGGCAGTTCGTCGTCCTCTACGTACTTGATGGCCGCGAGGATCTCCACGGTTTGCGGATCGCGTCCGCAGGCGGCGATCTCGCTGCGCACGCGCTCCAGGTTCGCGCGCACCACTGCAGCCGACAGGCCGTGAATCAGCTGGGCCACGCCACTCCCGCTTGAGGCCCGGTGTTCCCCCGGGTCAGCTCAACCACGCCACGCCTGCCTGGCGCCCAGTGATCCCCCGGTCGCGGCGGTGAGAGAAGAAGAGGCTTGGATCGGAGCACATCGTGCACAGCTCCACGTCGTGGACGGCGCTCACTCCCGCCCGCGCCAGGCTGTTGCGGGCGATGGCCTTCAGATCGAGGTTGTCGCCGTGGCGAGCGTCCGGAAAGCGGTCGGTGAACGCGGCGTGGACCTCCTCGCCGACCTCGTAGCAACACGGTCCCGCGCCAGGTCCGATCGCTGCGTTAATCGGACCCTCGGCGCCCAGCTCCCGCACCGCCCGAACGCCGGCCTCCACGACGCCCGCCGCCAACCCGCGCCAGCCGGCGTGGACCATCGCCACCGCGCCCCTGCCGGCGATCGCCACTGGCAGGCAGTCGGCCACCAGCACCGAGGGAGCGATGTCGTTCAGCGCGGTGGCCTGTCCGTCCGCTTCAGGCAGCGGCCCGGGATTATCGAGCTGGATCCTGGCCCTGGTGTGCTCGTCGACCTTGACCAGCTCGCTGCCGTGCACCTGGCGAGTGTGCGCCAGCGGGAGACCGACGAGCGCCTTGACCGCTTGATGGTTGCGGGCTACGGCGCCGGGGTCGTCGTCCGTCCGTCGGCCGAGGTTCAGGCTCGCGTAGGGACCGCGCGAGAAGCCTCCTCGGCGAGTGGTGAACACGACGCAGGCGCCAGGGAGGGCGACTGTGATGTGCTCGCCGAGCGGCGCGAACGGCGCGGGTAAGCGCGCGGTCGCCGCCCCGCCCCCGGCTGTGCTGCTCGCTTCAGTCAAGCCGGGACGGCAGCCTGAAGCGCTCGAAGCAGCCCGCCAGTCGTCCCGGGTCGGCCGGCTGTTCGGGGAAGCGCTCGTAGGACTCGGGGTCAGGTGACTCGATCGAGCGGACGATGAATGCGGTCACGTCGCTGATCTTTTTGCCCGCGAACGTCAGCACGTTGAGCGCGAACGGGATGTAGCCGGCCGCCTCTTCGTCCCAGGAGTAGAAGGCGAGCGCCAGCTGGCCGTTGGCGCGCGCGAGCACAGTCCGCCAGCGCCAGTCACCTCCCAGAGGCCACTGCCTGGCCCACGCGGCGATGCTCTCGCGGCCCTGGTACCAGCTGGCGAGCGGAGGCATCGTGAAGGTCGCATCCTCGGTCAGCATCGCCGTGAAAGCATCGACGTCGCAACGTTCCCAGGCGTCGACGTAGCGGTCGACGAGCTCGCGAATCGCTTCGTCCCCCAGCGAGCGCAGCGTCGCCTGCTGGCTCTGTTCCGGGACCCGCTCCTCCACCGCCGCTCGGGCGCGCTGCAGGGCACTGTTAACCGATGCGACGCTGGTGTCGAGCATCTCGGCGCTCTCCTTGGCGGAGAAACCGAGTACCTCGCGCAGAATCAAGACCGCCCGCTGATTGGGCGCCAAATGCTGGAGCGCGGCGATCAGCGCCAGCTCCACCCCTTCGCGCTGCTCGTAGCGCGCCTCCGGGGCAGCGTAGCCGTCCTCCAACCCGATCAGTTCATCGGGATAGGGCTCGATCCAGACCGACTCCACGACCGGCCGTCCCGGCGCCACCTCGGGGTCGGTGGCCGGCCCGTAGTCGATCGGCAGCACGCGCTTGGGGCGGCGGCCGATCTGGGTCAGGCAGGCGTTGGTGGCGATCGTGTAAAGCCAGGAGCGCAACGAGCTGCGCTGCTCGAAGCGCGCGAGGCCCCGCCAGGCCCGTAGCAACGACTCTTGCAGGGCATCCTCGGCATCCTGCAATGAGCCCAGCATCCGGTAGCAGTGAGCATGCAGCTCCGGGCGATAAGGCTCGACCAGGCGGGCGAACGCCGCCTCGTCTCCCGCTTTGGCGGCGGCGAGCGTCTCCAGTCCTGGAGAAGTTGTGGGACGGCTGGCCATCGGTGTCAGAGCTTATCCGTCGCCCGGCGGCACTTCTCGTGCGGCGGCGAGCGCTGCCTCCAGCTCTGCCTGGCGTCCTGCGACGCGACCGTCCAGCTTGGCGTGCAGCGCCGCCTGCAGCCCACGTCCCACGGCTGGACCCTGCGCAACACCGGCCGCGATCAGCTCGCGGCCGTCGATCTCGAGGCGCACATGGCGGGCGTGGTCAAGCCACTCCGCCGCGGCCGCTTCTGGGCCAAGGGCGCCGGCCAGCGCGACGATCTCGGGCGGGGCCTGATCGACCCCGGCAGCGATCTCCGAAGGCGTCTGCGCTTGCTCGAGCCTTCGGGCCAGCGGCTCGGCACCGACGGCCGCCCCCAGGATCGCATCTCGCTCATCGGCAGGGAACGCGAGCCGATCGAGCAGTTCACGCAGCTCTGGAGCGGGGATCCCGGCCCCGGCCAGCGCCAGGACCAGCACGTCGGACCGGCCATCGGCGGGCAGCAGCCCAAGCGCTCGGCGGGCAAGGCTCGGATCGGAGAGGCCGAATCCACCGTGGATCGCAGCGTCAAGACCTAGTTCGGCGAGGCTCTCAAGCGTCGCGACAGGATCGCGCTCTCTGGCCAGCTGGCGAAGCTCGGCCCCGACACGGGTGCCACTGACGGTGTCTAGAGCGTTGGCGGCGACGGCGGCTCGCGCCAGCTCGCGCGTCTGGGACTCGATCCCGAACTCCAGTCTGGCCCGGTAGCGGGCCAGCCGCAGCAGCCGCGTGGGGTCATCGCTGAAGCTGCGGTCGTGGAGGACACGCAGCAGACGGGCCTCGAGGTCTTCGAGCGCTCTTGCCACAGCCTGAAGTGCGCCAGCGTCTCGGCCGGACAGTGACATGGCCATCGCGTTGACCGTGAAATCCCGCCTCAGCAGGTCGTCGCGAAGCGAAGCCGGTGCCACTTCCGGGAGCGCGCCGGGGGCGGGGTAGGTCTCGCGGCGGGTCCGCGCGAGGTCAAACCTGAAGCCATCGAGATAGACGGTCGACGTGCCGAAGCGCTCGTGGATCACCGCGGTCCCGCCTAGCGTCGTAGCTACCGCGGCCGTGTCGCCCTCCACAACCAGATCGAGTTCGGTGGGTTCCGTGCCCATCAGCAGATCGCGGACGGCCCCGCCTACCAGATAGACGGCGGTATCCGAGCCCAGTCGCTCGAGCAGCAGGGCGGCTGCGGGCAGCGCGCGCAGGCGCGCCAACAGCTCTGCCGGCGGGGGAAGCAACACGGGCCCATCTTCGCGCGCGCGGCGGCGCAAGCGAAGGGCGGCGCTGGCCGACGGCGGCGCGGGCGGAGGGCGGCGCGGCGGCGGTGCGCCCCGCGGCGTCAGGGCGGGTGGCTAGGATGCCGCCCATGCCGAGTCCTGGCTCGCGGCGCTCGCTGCGGCGTGGGCTCGTCGTCGCCGTTGCGGTCGCGGTGCTAGCGGCCGGGGGCGCGGCGGCGTTCGTATTGCTCCACGCGCCCGGCAACGTCTCGCATCCGAACGTGCACTTCGCCGTCTCCACGGAGCGGCGCACACCGCAGCCGGCGGACGAATTCCGCTGGCCGGTCTATGGCTACGACCTGGCTCGCACCAGATACTTCCCGGCTGCTGTCGCTCCGCCGTTCCGCGTGGGCTGGAAGTTCCAGGACTACGTGCTGGTCGAGTTGCCGCCGGTGATGTACCGCACGACGCTGTATCTGATCGACAACTACGGCTCGGCCAAGGCGATCGATGCTCGCACCGGCCGCAAGCTGTGGGAGACCAAGGCTGGCACGCTGGCGGCGGCCTCACCGGCACTCGACGTGAAGGATCAGCTGGTGGTTGTGCCGCTCCTGTCGGATAACCCCGGCGCTACCCAGTCCCAGGTTCCGGGCAACGGCCGGGTGGTGGCGCTGTCGATGCGAACCGGCCGAGTCGTGTGGTCGCATCCCGTGGCGGCTGGAAGTGAGACCTCGCCGGTCGTGTGGAACGGCCTCGTCTACTTCGGAGACCAGGGCGGCACCGTGTATGCGCTGCGAGCTGGCAACGGCGCAACGGCCTGGACCTATCACGCCCAGGGCGCGGTGAAGGGGGGCCCTTCGGTTGCGGGTGGGACGCTTTACTTCGGCGACTATGCGGGCCGGGCCTACGCGCTCAACGCCCGCACCGGGCGCCAGATATGGGCCGTGGGTACGAACGGCGCGCAGTTCGGCTTCGGTTCGGGCAACTTCTATTCCAGCCCAGCCGTTGCCTTTGGGCGCGTTTACATGGGCAACACCGACCACTACGTCTATTCCTTCTCCGCCCACACCGGCCAACTGGGGTGGAGAACGCAGACCGGGGGCTACGTCTACTCCTCGCCGGCCGTAGAGAACACGCCGGGTTTGGGCCCCACCGTCTACATCGGCTCCTACGATGGCAACCTGTACGCGCTCAACGCCCGCTCGGGCGCTATCCGCTGGACCCATAACGCGGGAGGCGCGATCGACGGCTCACCGCAGATCATCGGCAACATCGTCTACTTCTCGGACCTCCGGACGAAGGCCACCAGCGGTCTCTACGCGCAGACTGGCAAGACTGTGTTCACATTCCACGACGGGCGATTCAACCCCGGCATCTCCGACGGCCACGTCTTCTATCTGGTGGGTTATTCGATGATCTACGAGCTGCTGCCCACGCGATAGGACGCCGCGACCCCTCGAGATAGGCCGCCCTGCCCGAGCCCTACCCAACGGAAAACCCGTGCAAATACGGACCCAACGGGCACTTTCCTGGAACGTGCGTTCGGTGTTCCTGATATCGTTTAACCGGTATGCGTTGTCGTAGTGGAAGCCACTGTCAGGAGTCGGCCCTCCCGGGTCGTCGCTTCTGCGCGGAGCACGCCGCCGAGCTCGATCGGATGCGTGAGGAGCTCAAGGATGCCGCCGCCGCCCGGATCGGGCGGGGACGGCCCAAGCGCTCATCGACGTGCTGCCGCCCCGGTTGCTACGAGCCCCGCGTGCCGCCCGCCGCATACTGCGACGCGTGCGCCGCGGCCGGTTACGTGGAAGAGGCCGCCTAGCGGTCCTGCCGGGTCTCTCTGGCTAGAAAGAGAATCGAAGATCGCGTCGTGAGGCGCCGGGCCTAGCTCGGCCTGCTGACGCCTGGGCGTCGCGGCTCCCGGGACGGCATCGAGCCCGCGGTGATCTGGCTGGGCGCGCTCAGCCCGGTGGCTTACCTTCGCGCAGCCGCTCCAGCGCCTGCCGCACGCGGCGCTCGCGGGTCTCCTCGCGCTTGGCGTCGGCGATCCAGCGCGCGTATTCCTTGCGGTGCGTGAACGCCAGCGCATCAAACCTGGCTCGGGCGAGCGCATCGTCAGCCAGTGCCCTGGCCAGTGCCTCCGGCATCTCGACCTCCCGCGGTTCGCTGTCCAACTCGATCGCCACCTCAACCTCATCGCCAGCCTCCGCGCCGGCAGACTCGCGCACCTCCCGGTTCAGCCCAAGCAGAAACTCGCCGCGCATTCGGGCGACCGAGGTCCGCCACGTGAAGCCGTTGACCGTCGCGCGCACCGGAAAGCGCTTCGCGCCCTCGCCCACGGCCGCTACCTGCTCATCATCGAGCAGCACCGCGGCCGCCGGGCCCCGGGCGACGAGGGTCGTCGTCAGCTCGATCGAGCCCATCGCCGTGAGTCTCGCACGTACCGGTGGGCCTGAGGCCTGGCCTGCTAGCCGATCCGAATCGCTACGCCCGCCTGAGCCAGCCGGGCCTTGACCTCGCCCACCGTGTGCCGGCCGTAGTGAAAGATCGAGGCACACAGCGCCGCGTCGGCGCCGGCACTGAGGGCGTCGATCAGGTGCTCTGGCTCGCCGGCGCCGCCGGAGGCGATTACCGGCACGCCGACGGCGTCTGCCACGGCCGTGGTCAGCGATAGGTCGTATCCGGCGTTGGTGCCGTCACGGTCCATGCTCGTCAGCAGGATCTCCCCTGCTCCGCGCTCCACGGCTTCGCGGGCCCAGGCCACCGCGTTACGGCCCGCCGGCGTGCGGCCGCCGGCCACGTACGCCTCCCAACCACCGTCGCGTGCTTTGGCGTCGATCGCCAGCACCACGCATTGAGAGCCGAAAGTCCCCGCCAGCTCGTCGATCAGCTCCGGACGCGCCAGCGCCGCCGAGTTGATCGACACCTTGTCCGCGCCGGCGTCCAGCACAGCTTGGGCGTCGGCCGCCGAGCGAATGCCCCCGCCGATGGTGAACGGGACGAAGACATCATCGGCGGCTCGGCGAGCAAGCTGGACCACGGTCTCGCGCTTGTCCGAGGTGGCGGTGATGTCCAGGAAGACGAGCTCGTCCGCGCCCGCGGCGTCGTAGCGACTGGCCAGCTCGACCGGGTCGCCGGCGTCGCGGAGGTCGACGAATCCCACGCCTTTCACGACCCGGCCGGCATCCACGTCGAGACAGGGGATGACGCGCTTGTAGTGCATGACTAACCGTCTCCCTCCAGCGCCCGCTGACCCTCGTCCACCGTGAACCGGCGCTCGTACAGCGCCTTGCCCACGATCACTCCCACCAACTTGCCCACTCCCAGGCCGGCCAGGGCGCGCAGATCCTCGAGCGAGGAGACGCCCCCGGAGTAGATGAAGCTGCCGCGAACCGCGGCCGAGATCCGGCGAGCTCCAGCCAGGTCGGGCCCGGTGAGCATCCCGTCCCGTTCGATGCTCGAGTAGACAAACCGGCTCACGCCACGAGCACCCAGACGCTCGACGAACGCCTCCGCCGAGACCTCGGTCTGCTCGGTCCAGCCCGCGGCTGCCAGGCGGCCATCGCGGGCATCGACGGATACGGTCACGTGGTCCCCGTGCTCAGCCAGGACCTGCTCCAAGAAGCTGACGTCCTCGTAAGCGGCCGTACCCAGCACCACCCGTGCTGCGCCGGCGGCGACGGCATCGCGCACAGCAGCCACGCTGCGCAGTCCGCCGCCGACCTGGACCGGCACCCCGGCGCCCTCGGCGATCCGCTCCACGCTGTCCAGGTTCTGTGGCGTGCCCACCCGGGCGCCGTCGAGGTCGACCACGTGGAGCATGCGTGCCCCGTGCGCGGCCCAGCGTCGCGCCGCATCGAGGGGATCTGAGTCGTAGACCGTCCGCTCTTCGAACGAGCCCCTCGCCAGCCTGACCGTCTGTCCGGAGAGGATGTCGATCGCCGGCAGCAGGATCATGCGAGCCGGATGACTCGGGACCCGGCCGGTCGTGCGAGGCTGGATGCCGAGCGGCCGGTAGTCCCGAGGCGCGCCGTCGCGGCTGAGGGCGTGCTCCGGCCAGCACACAGCGAGGCGAAGTTGGCGAGCATCCGCAGACCGTGGGCCGAGGACTTCTCGGGATGAAACTGGACGCCGAAGACGTTTTCTCGGGCGACCATAGTCGCGAATCGCTCGCCGTATTCGGTCGCTCCTACCACGTCTTCGGGCCGCCGGGGCCGGACGGCAAACGAATGCACATGGTAGAAGGCGCAGCCCGATTGCGGCAGCCCGTCGGTCAGCGGACACGGACGTTCGAAGCGCACCTCGTTCCAGCCGATGTGCGGCACCCGGAGGCCGCCCGTTCGCAGCCGCGAGACGTCACCTTCGATCAGGCCCAGCCCTTCGGCCTCGCGCACCTCCTCTGAGCGTTCGAACAGCAGCTGCATGCCCAGGCAGACGCCGAGCAGCGGCGTGCCCGCCAGCGCCCGCTCCCGGATCAGCGACGCCAGCCCCAGCTCCGCCAGGTTGGCCATCGCCTGGGGAAACGCGCCTACTCCCGGAACCACGAGTCCATCGGTGGCCGCGATCTGCGCGTGGTCACGGGTGATCAGCGCCCGTGCGCCGACATGTGCGAGCGCTTTCTCCACTGAGCGCCGATTGCCCATCCCGTAGTCGACGACTGCAATCGAAGCCCGGCTGCTCACACCAACGTTCCTTTCGTGCTGGGCACCCCGGGTTCGGTGGGGTCCACGGCCACCGCCGCCCGCAGCGCCCGGGCCAGCGCCTTGAACGCGGCCTCGATCGCGTGGTGGGCGTTCGTTCCCCGCTCGATCGACAAGTGCAGCGTGAGCTTGGCATTCGTGGCCAGCGCCCGGAAGAACTCCTCGGCCAGCTCGTGGTCGAAGTTGCCGATCGCACCCGGAGGTAGCGCCGCCTCGAAAACGCACAGCCCGCGGCCAGAGATGTCGATCGTGCACGCGGCCCGTGACTCGTCCATCGGCACCGTCGCTTGGCCGTAGCGCGCAATGCCCGCCCGGTCGCCGAGTGCACGGTCCAGCGCCTGGCCGATGCAGATCCCTACATCCTCCACGGTGTGGTGGGCTCCAGTCTCGAGGTCACCGACCGCACGCACGTTCAGCTCGAAGCGGCCGTGGCGGGCCAGCAGGTCGAGCATGTGATCGAGAAACCCGACCCCGGTCTCGCGCTGGCCGGCGCCGTCACCGTCCAGGGACAGAGCCACCCGAACTTCGGTTTCAGCGGTCCGGCGGTCGATTTCGGCTGTCCGCGTCATCGCTACCGATTCTCCCGGATACGGGCCTCCATCGAACGCGCGTGGAGCTCGAACCCTTCGGCCCGGGCGAGCCGCGCGCCCGCCTCGGCCAGCACGGCGGCGTCGGCGATGCGCACCTCGCTGAAGCGGCGCCGGAAGTGAGCCGGTGACAGACCGGAGGCGAATCGTGCGCTGCCGCCGGTGGGCAGGACGTGGTTTGACCCTGCGATGTAGTCCCCGAACGCCGTGCCCGCGGTGGGGCCGACGAACAGGCAGCCTGCGCGCGTGACCCGGGGAGCGAGCGCCTCTGCATCCGGTCCGATGAGCTGTAAGTGCTCGGGCGCGAGCGCTTGGGAGAGCGCGAGCGCCTGCTCTAAATCGGCCACCTCAACCAGCGCGGCCACCGCTCCGGTTTCGGGCGCTGGGCCGAGGCGGGCGATCAGCTCATCGACCAGCTGGAGGGAGCGCGAGATGGCAACGACCAGCGTGCCGGGACCGTGCTCGGCCTGGGCCAGCAGATCTAGCGCCGCGATGTCGACCGCGTCCCGGTCGTCGATGATCAACACCAGGTCGCTGGGGCCGGCGAAGCTGTCGATGCCCACAAGCCCGGACAGCTGCCGCTTGGCCTCCTGCACGTAGAGGTTCCCCGGCCCGACGATCACGTCGACCGGGGCCACGGACTCCGTTCCCAGGGCCAGTGCGGCGACGGCCTGGGCGCCGCCCATGCGGTAGACCCGAGATACGCCGCTCAGCTGGCAGGCGGCGAGGATCGCCTGATCGATCGGCGGCGGAGAGCAGACGGCGACGTCGGGCACGCCGGCCACCCGGGCGGTAACGGCTCCCATCACCGCCGTGCTTGGATAGGTCGCCCGCCCGCCGGGCACGTACACCGCCGCGCGCTGTACCGGCGCACCGCGCAGCGCGACACGATGGCTTCGCATCTCCACGATCCGCTCGGCGTCCAGGGCGGCCCCGGCCACTCGGCTGACGTTGCCGATCGCCAGCTCGAGCGCTTCTTTGAGCTCCTCATCGAGCGCGTCGGCGGCGGCTTGGAGCTCGCTCGTCTCCGCCCGCAGCGGTGGGGGATCGGATCCGCCCGTGTCGAGCGCCCGGGTGTGGCCGCGCACAGCCTCGTCGCCCCCCGCACGGACGGCGGCGATGACCTCTGCCACCCGTGAGCTGACCGATTCCGGAGCCGGCACCAGCGAGCGCAGCCGCCTGGCGAACGACGCGGCGTCGTCGCCCAGGGCGAGCCGCTCAGAGCGCATCAGGGCACACCCGTGAACCCCAGACGCTCCAGCAGCGCGTCGAGCGCCTGCGCCTTCAGCTTGTGCGAGACCGGGTTGGCTATCAGCCGAGCCGTGCACTCAGCGATCTCCTCGCGAACCACCAGCCCATTCTCGTGCAGCGTCGTGCCGGTGGCTGTGAGATCGACGATGCCCTCCGCCAAGCCGGTCAGCGGCGCCAGCTCGACCGACCCCTTGACCTCCACGATCTCCGCCTGCCGTCCGGTCTGCAGGAAATGGCGCGCGGCTACGCGCGGATACTTGGTGGCGATCCTGACCACTCCTAGGCGGCGCAGCGCCTCGGCCGCCCGGTCCTCGCCGAAGACGGTGGCCAGCACCATCCGGCAGTAGCCGAAGCCGAGGTCGACGAGCTCGTACAGCTCCCGCTCCGACTGCTCCATCAGCACGTCGCGCCCGGTGATCCCGATGTCGGCCGCGCCGGCCTCGACGTATGTGGGCACGTCGGAGGGGCGCATGGTCACGATGCCCGCCTGCTCGAAAAGCAGCTTGCGGTCGTTCGCTCGCACCTCGCTGGTGTCGAGTCCGGCGCGGTCGAGCAAATCGAGCGTGTCGGCGAACAGCGCTCCGCGGGGCACTGCGATCCGCAGCTCGCTCACCTCAGGCTCCCCAACCCCCGCTCCTCGCCAGTCAGAGCGATGTGCAGGCGCTCGACGTTCAGCGCGAAGCCGACGGCCGGCGACGGCCGCCCGAAGCTGGCAAGTAACTCGTCATAGCGGCCGCCAGAGCCGATCGGCACGCCGTAGGCCGGGTCATAGACCTGGAAGACGGCGCCGGTGTAGTAGCCGAGGCTCCGTACTAGCCCGAGGTCGAAGATGATCCGCTCGGCAACCTGCGGCTCCAGCAGCTGGTGCACTGAGCGCATGCCCGCGATCGCGGTCTCGAGCGGCCCGGATACGTCGTCCAGGAGGTCGGGTCCGCCGCGCGTCCGCGGCACCCGCAGCAGCAACTCGAGGTCCTCCGGCCGCAGTTCCAGTGCACGCAGCGCACTCTCCACGCCGACGAAGTTGCCAGCCGCCAGCTCGGCCAGGATGCGCTCGCGCGTCGAGGGCTCGATTCCGAGCGCCTCGAGTAGTGACGGATACAGCGACGCGTCACCCAGCCCCACTCGGTAGGTGCGTAGTCCGGCCGCGTCGAGTGCGGCGCACAGGAGGGCGAGAACCTCGGCAGTCCCGCCGGGCGCCGCTCCCCCGATCAGCTCCACTCCGGCCTGCAGCAGCTCTCGTGACTGGCCGCGCTGGGGCCGTACGCCACGGTAGGCGTGCGCGAAGTAGCAGAAGCGAAGCGGGGGCTCCACAGCCCGATAGCGCGTCGCGGCCAGCCTGGCGATGGGAACGGTCATGTCGGATCTCAGAACCAGGACCTGGCCCTGTTCGTCGAACATGCGGTAGGCGGGGCGGGGCGCGCGCCCCCAGCGGGGCAGCGTGCCTTCGTACTCCAGCGCGGGCGTGTACACCTCGCCATAGCCGGCACGTTCGAACGCGCCGCGGATGCTGTCGGTCAGCGTCCGCAGCTCGCGCATCTCATCGGGCAGCACGTCGCGCGTGCCGCTCGGAATCCGGTCGACCATCGAGAGGCCTACTGCGTCCGTCACACAGAGACGGGCACGTCATCCAGTCGCTGGATGCGTGCACCGAGGTCGCGCAACCGCTCGTCGATCCGCTCGTAGCCGCGGTCGATGTGGCGAACGTTGCCGATCTCGGTTCGTCCGTCGGCGCACAGCGCGGCGATCAGCATCGCCATCCCGGCGCGAATGTCGGGCGAGTCGACGCGCTGGCCGCGCAGGCGGCGAGGACCGATGACGATCGCCCGGTGTGGGTCGCAGATCGTGATCTCCGCGCCCATCACCAGCAGCTTGTCGGTGAAGAACAAGCGGTTCTCGAACATCTTTTCGTGGATCAGCACGCAGCCCTCGGCCTGGGTGGCGAGCGCCAGCGAGATGCTCGTCAAATCCGCAGGGAACGCTGGCCAGGGGCCGTCCTCGATCTTGGGCATGCGGTTGCCGGCGTCATTCTGGATCACCAGCTTCTGCCCACCGGGGACGATCACATCGGCGCCACGGAGCTCGGTCCGCAGCCCGAGCTTGTTGAACACCAGGCGGATCATTCGCAGGTCCTCAGGCACCGTGTCCTTGACGATCAGCTCGCCGCCGGTAACGCCGGCCAGGGCCATGAACGAGCCGATCTCGATGTGATCCGGGGCGATCGTATGTGTGCACCCGCGCAGCCGGCCCGTGCCGTGCACGGTCATCACGTTCGAGCCGATGCCGTCGATCGAGGCACCCATGGCCACCAGCATCCGCGCCAAGTCCTGGACATGGGGCTCCGAGGCGGCGTTTCGGATCACCGTCGGCCCTCGGGTCAGCGCGGCCGCCATCAACGCGTTCTCGGTGGCCATCACTGACGGCTCGTCCATCAAGAAGTCACATGGGCTCAGACCCAACGGCGGCGCTTGAAGCAGTATGTCCACGTGGTCCTCGACCGTGGCCCCCAGGGCCCGGAAGGCGTCGAGGTGGGGGTCGAGGCGCCGTCGGCCGATCACATCGCCGCCAGGAGGTGGCATCTGGGCATGTCCGAAGCGGGCCAGGAGCGGCCCGGCAAGCAGGAATGAGGCTCGGATTCGCTCGGCCAGCGAACGGTCGACGTCGAAACGGTCGACCTGCGAGGCGTTGATCGCCACCTCGCCCGGACCGAGCCAGTCGACAGCCGCCCCCAAGGACTCCAGAAGCAGCGTCATCGTCTCCACGTCGGCGATCCGCGGCACGTTCCGGAGCACCACCTCGTCCTCGGTCAGCAGGCATGCGGCGAGGATCGGCAGAGCGCCGTTCTTGTTTCCGGCCGGAACGATCGTGCCCGACAGCGGCACGCCGCCTTCGATTTCGAACTTCTCCATGGGAATCGGAGGTGCTGCCGCCGGTGGCCCCGGCGGCGCGCTTCGCGGGGACGGGAGGGGCCGCGAGCGCTGAGCTAGGGTAACAGCCATGCAGCCAAAGGTTTCGCGCGGGGAGGCCTGGGACCTCCTTTGCGAATGGACGAAATCAGAGTCGTTGCGCCGCCACGCCCTGGCCGTGGAGACCGCGATGCGCGCCTACGCAGCACGGTTCGACGGCGATCCCGAGCTGTGGGGAGTCACCGGTCTGCTCCACGACCTCGACTACGAGCGCTATCCGGACCTGGGTGACGGTCACCCGCGCCACGCGCTGCGCGAGCTCTCGGATCGCGGATACCCGGAGGAGGTGGTGAGGGCCGTAGCCTCGCACGCCGACTTCATGGGCGTTCCGCGCGAGACGCCGATGGAGAAGGCTCTGTATGCGGTCGATGAGCTGTCGGGGTTCATCCTGGCGTGCGCCTATGTCCGGCCGGACGGATTGGACGGCATGACTCCCAAGTCGGTCAAGAAGAAGCTCAAGCAGCCTTCGTTCGCGGCCGCAGTCAACCGCGAGGACATCCGGCAAGGCGCCGAGCAGCTCGGCGTCGACTTCGACCAGCACCTGCAGACGGTGATCGGCGCGCTGTCGGATCGTCGCGAGGAGCTGATGGCGGTCGACGGCGAGGCGGCGGCCTGATCACTCAGCCGAGGCCGGCGTGGCAGATCAGATCAAGGTAGTCGTCCTCGAAGGCGATCAGACGGGCCAGGAGCTGCTCGAGCAGGCGCTCCGAGTGCTCGATCCCCAGCTGCTGGAGCTAGACCTGGCGCTCGAGCGCTTCGACCTCTCGCTCGAGCACCGCCGCGAGACCTCCAACCAGGTAGTAAGCGACGCCGCCGCGGCGATGCGCAAGGCCGGCCTCGGCCTCAAGGCGGCGACGATCACGCCGGAGGGCGGCGAGGATGTCGGCTCGCCGAACCGGATCCTGCGCGAAGCGCTCGACGGCAAGGTGATCGTGAGGACGGGCCGCCGGCTCCCTGGCGTGTCCCCGATCGCGGGCGTACACCACCCGATCTCCGTCGTGCGAATGGCGGTCGACGACGCCTACGGCGCCAAGCAATGGCGCGAGGGCGAGGAGGGCTCAGCCGATGAGATGGCCTACCGCACCGAGCGCATCAGCCGCTCGACATGTCGGGCCGTCGCTGAGTATGCATTCAGGGCGGCAGCCAGCGCGGGTGCCAGGGTCTACGGCGGGCCGAAGTGGACGGTCTCGCCCATCTACGAAGGTCTGCTCAAGGAGGAAATGGACGCTGCCGCCGAGCGCCACTCGGATGTCGACTATCAACCGGTGCTGATCGATGCCACCTACGCCGGCCTGCTGTCTGGCGCCACCGAAGCCCCACTCGTTATACCGGCGCTCAACCGCGACGGGGATTGCCTCTCAGATCTCGTGCTGCCGATGTTCGGTTCGATCGCCGGAGCGGAGTCGGTGCTGCTTGCCTTCGACGAGGGCTACGAGGAGACGGTGGCCATGGCCGAGGCCCCTCACGGCACCGCGCCGGCACTTCAGGGCAAGGACCTGGCCAACCCCCTGGCAATGATCCTGGCCGGCGGCGCCGTGCTGCGCCACGCGGGCGAGCGCCACGGCGCCAGCACCGAGCGAGCTTCGCGGGCGGTGTACGAGTCGGCGCTGGAAGCGGTCGGGTCGGGGATCAAGACCCCCGATCTCGGCGGGTCGGCGTCAACCACCGAGTTCACGGATGCCGTCATCGACCGGGTCCGCACGAAGCTCGAAATCTGGTCGTCGCTGGGCTCAGCGGCCTGAGGGTCGCCGGCGGACGGAGGCGGCTGTCGGACGGAGGCGGCTGGCAGGGGCGGTCGCTGGCAGGGGCGGTCCGGGGCCGCCGTGAGCGGGTGCTGTTCCGTCCGACCACCCCCCTAGGCTGTCGAACATATGTTCCTGCATCGATCCGACCGACTGACGGGCTTGCTTTCGCTTCTGGACGACGTGCTCGGCGACCCGCCCTCACCCGATCCTCCACATCCGCACCGGCGTCCGCTGAGCTGGCATCCGGCGCGGCGCCCCGGCGCCGTACCGGCGCCGTCCGCGGTCTGCCTATCCCCCGTCCGACACGATCCGGGCGTGGTGACAGGCGGGCGCGATGCATCGAGCGCCGCTGCCGCCAGGTGACGCAGTAGGGGCTCGTGCCCGCTTAGACTGGCGCTTCGTGCGAGTGCGGAGCAAGATGGCCACGCGTGTAGCTGGCAAGTCAAGGGCCTGGCGGACCATGCTGGCGGTCGCACTCTGCGTCATGGGCGCCCTAGTGCTTATCCTGCCCGCGGGCGCGGTGGCGGCGCCGACACTGCCATCGCAGGATCCGTTCTACAGCTACTCCGGTTCGTTGTCCGGCTTCGGACCGGGAGCGGTGCTGCGAACGCGGAGCGTGTCGGTAGCGGAGCTTGGGATCGGCACGCCCGTCAGCGCCACCCAGGTCCTGTACCGGACGACCGGCGAGTTGGGTCAGCCTACTGCGACTGTGTCCACGATCCTCAGCCCGCTGGGGACTCTGGGCCAGCGGAAGATCGTCTCCTATCAGACCGCCTACGACGCGCTGGGGTCGGAGTGCGATCCCTCCTACACGCTGCAGGGAGGCAATTCGAGCTACAGCACCGCCCAGGACGAGGAGCAGATCATCCTGGGCTACGTGGCCGCTGGCGATACCGTCGTGGTCCCGGACTACGAAGGCGAGAATCTTGACTGGGGAGCCGGTCAGGAATCGGGCTATGGAACGCTTGACGGGATCCGGGCCGCGGAGAGCGTCCTCGGGCTCTCCGCCTCCTCAACGCCGGTGGCAATGGTCGGCTATTCGGGCGGATCGATCGCCACCGAGTACGCGGCCGAAGAGGCGCCCACGTACGCGAACGACCTGGACATCGTCGGCGCCGCCGCCGGCGGCGTGCCCGTGGATTTCGCGCACAACTTGGCCTACGTGAACGGCAGCCAGGACTGGTCAGGGGTGATCCCGGCCGTGCTCGTGGGTCTAGGGCGGGCGTTCGGCATCAGCTTCCAGCCGTATCTGTCCGCGTATGGCGAGCAGATCACATCCCAGGTCCAGGGTGGCTGCATCAACAACTTCCTGGGCACCTGGCCAGGGCTTACGCTGCAGCAGCTCCTCTTGCCCCAGTACCAGAACTACTTGAACGTTCCGGTGATCGTCACCACGCTCAACGACGAGATCATGAGCCGAACGGGAACACCCCGAGTTCCGATGTTTCTGGCCGTGGGGAACTCCGATGGGACTGGCGACGGAGTCATGGTGACCAAAGACGTCCAGGCGCTGGCCTACACCTACTGTCAGCGCGGGCTCGCCATCAAGTTCAGCGTGTACAACGGAGACGACCACACAGGCGCCGCAATCCCGTTTGAGTCGACGGCGTTGACGTACGTCGGCGGCCTATTGAGCGGCGGCTCGGCCGAGAATGACTGCGCGTCGATCGGGCCGGGCAACTCGCTGGCACCCCTGCCGGTCCCATCCTCGGCGTCATCTTCTTCAGGGGCGGGCTCGAGCGGTCAGATTCGCCTGAAGTTCAAGGACCTGGGCCGGAAGCCCCGCAAGCGTGGGGTCGAGATCGAGCTGTGGACAAACACTGGCACGCTTCGAGGACTGGTTATCAAGGTGCGACACGGTAAGCACGTGGTCGACACCCTGAGGCGCCTGCGCGTGACCACCGCCAAGCACAAGCTGTTCCTGCGGATTCACGGGAAAATGCCGCCTGCCGGGCGCTACACGGTGCTCGTATACAGCGGCAAGACGGTGCTGCTGCGCCGGACGATCCGGGTCCGGTAGGACAGAGCTCGGCGCGGCGCGCGGCTTAGCGCGATAGAGCGTCAACGGCCGGCCGCAGCGGCTACGACTTGAAACACGGTCACCGCGCCGTTCGGATAGCCCGGCCCGGTTTTGTTGCCAGAAGTGCCGACGGCGATCAGCACGGCCACGAACGTCCCGATCCCCAGGATCAGGCAGATCAGCAGTAGTGCCAGGGCCTGGGGGTTGCGGCGGAAGAAGTTGATGAGGTCCTGCATGTACAGCTAGGACAGCGTACGCGGCTCGCCGTGTGACAGCCGACGCGCAGCCTCGCCTGGCTCGCGCCCGGCCCTATCCGCCTGCCCCATCAGGAACTCAGCTCCCTGGACCAACATTTAAGGCGCGTTGCCGATCCGCAAAACCGCGCCTTTGCAGGTAAAAACCGGCGGCGACCTACTCTCCCAGGCCCTTGCGGGCCAAGTACCATCGGCGCTGAGGGGCTTAACTGCTCTGTTCGGAATGGGAAGAGGTGTTTCCCCCTCGCTATAGCCACCGGAAATTGGTAGAGACCGCTCCGGCGGGCCCTCAAAACCACACAGCGCCAATGCACGGGCATCGGAAATCATCCGTCAAGCCCTCGACCCATTAGTACCGGTCTCCTACGGACGTTACCGCCCTTCCAGATCCGGCCTATCAACCTGGTCATCTTCCAGGGGTCTTACTCCCTCGAGGGGATGGGAGAGCTCATCTCGAGGCCGGCTTCCCGCTTAGATGCCTTCAGCGGTTATCCGATCCGCACGTAGCTAACCTGCAGTGCCCTTGGCAGAACAACAGATACACCAGAGGTGCGTTCGTCCCGGTCCTCTCGTACTAGGGACGAATCCTCTCAACTCTCCAACGCCCACGGCAGATAGGGACCGACAGTTTTGTTACTCCCGACGGTCCAACATTGGACCGCTGAGGGCCAGGTCATTTCTGCCTGACTCTGCATGTCGCCATGCAGCTCGGACTGTATCTTCTGAGGCGGCTGCCTCAGTCCGGCGTACAGTCTCTGAGGATTCCAGATGGCTACGAATCACGTCTGCCCACCGCACCCGCCGATGGCGTCCTCCGCCATTCATGACGAGTGCCTCTGCTAGCAGCTCCTGAAAGCCGCTTGGCGTTTGGTGGCGTCCGAGAGCCATAGATCGAACAATCCGCGCAAAGCTCTCAAACTCGCGCTGCTTGCTTGAGAGCAATGGAGATCGCTCGAAGAACGGGATCACGTGCTCCAAGAGGTGCTCGCGTTTTCGAATTACGAGCACCAACGCGCGATCCTTCCATTGGGCTTGATGTAGCCGCCAGCCACCGAGTCGCTTCTGAATCAACCTGAGCACCTGTGCACGATCGCCGTTTTGGCTTACGTGAAATTCAGGCACAAGCTGGTAGCCAGTGCGACACGATGCGTTGCGGTTCACAGCGATGGCAAAACAACCTTCACCATCAACATAGCCCGAGATGTAACCATCCAGCCTTTCCTGCTGATTGTCCGCACCCGCCACGTTGTCACTGTACCGCGAGGCTCGGACAGCCTCTTGGTACTAGTAGCGCGGGATACTCGGAGTTCCCAGCATATAGCCAGATTTATAGACAGCAATGGTCTACTGTCTCACGACGTTCTGAACCCAGCTCGCGTACCGCTTTAATGGGCGAACAGCCCAACCCTTGGGACCGACTTCAGCCCCAGGATGCGACGAGCCGACATCGAGGTGCCAAACCGGGCCGTCGATGTGGACTCTTGGGCCCGATAAGCCTGTTATCCCCGGAGTACCTTTTGTCCGTTGAGCGACGGCGCTTCCACTTGCTACCGCCGGATCACTAAGGCCTGCTTTCGCACCTGCTCGACCTGTCGGTCTCGCAGTCAAGCTCCCTTACTGCCTTTACACTCTACGCACGATTTCCGACCGTGCTGAGGGAACCTTTGCGCGCCTCCGTTACATTTTGGGAGGCGACCGCCCCAGTCAAACTACCCGCCTGGCACTGTTCGGCGCCCGGATTCACGGCGCACCGTTAGAGATCCAATACATCAAGGGTGGTATCTCAAGGTTGGCTCCACGCCAGCCGCAGCCGGCGCTTCCAAGCCTCCCACCTATCCTGAGCGAGATGCATCGAACCCCAATACCAGGTTGTAGTAAAGGTTCACGGGGTCTTTCCGTCTAGCCGCGGGTACTCGGCATCTTCACCGAGATTGCAATTTCACCGAGCCCCTCGTTGAGACAGCGTTCAAGTCGTTACGCCATTCGTGCAGGTCGGAACTTACCCGACAAGGAATTTCGCTTGAGCTCTTACTTCCGGTGTACCGGAAGCGGACGGCGGGCCTTGTCTCCCTAACCATCCCTGCATGTCGCCATGCAGACGGGACCATCTCATCATCCGGTCTCCCGGATGTCCGGCGTATGGTCTCTGAGGGGTCACGAGGACTTCCCTGCTGATTGTCCGCACCGAACGCATTGTCACTGCCGCACATCGCGCGGCGAGTAGCGCCGGATCCTCGGAGTTTCCAGCATATAGCCAGATGCACACCGCGCCGTTACCGACGCGGGGGGCAGCGATTTCTACCTTAGGCACATTTGTTACTCGCTGAGCGTTGCCAGCGGGCTAGGACGTTTCGGTTCCGCCTAGCTCTCCACGTCGCCGTGGAGGTCGGACCATATCTTCGCCCTGGCTAAGGGCGTTCAGCGTATGGCCTCTGAGGATTCTGTCGAGCACGACGTCTTGCGGAATTCGCCGGTTCTTGCCCTGGCCATTAATGGTGTAGGCAAGTCGCACGAGTTCCACGATTCCCTCACGCGTCCGGTGTAGGCCATCACTGACCATCTCAACCGCTTGCGCGAAGATCTCGTAATCCGCTACGCGCGCTGAAAAGCGCATGTAGCGCCGGAGGAATGGAACCACGGAGTCCATTAGGACCCGCCGGTCACCCACTTTTAGCACCAACACATCTGGATTCCCAGGCTTGGGAAAGATCGTACCGGAGCCAAACTCCTCCATAGCCAATTCCAGGAGACTCCGCCGCTTCCGGTGTTGATAAAGAAAGAACTCCGGTTGCACGAAGTAGCCAAAGCGAGCCGTCTCGTGCCGCTTTATAGACACGCAGACGCTCCCTTCACCTTCAACGAAGCCAGCTAGCCACCAGCGTCGTTGCTCTCGACTCGACAGCCTTTCCTGCTGATTGTCTGCACCCGACACATTGTCACTGTAACGTCCTGGCGGGACGGAACGAAGTAGTGCGGGATACTCAGATGTCCCAGCATATAGCTGAATTTTGTAACAGCCTCAATGTTGACCGTTATAGTTACGGCCGCCGTTTACCGGGGCTTAGTTTCGGTGCTTCGAGCCGAAGCCCTAACACCTCCACGTAACCTTCCGGCACCGGGCAGGCGTCAGCCCCTATACGTTGTCTTTCGACTTAGCAGAGACCTGTGTTTTTGGTAAACAGTCGCTTGAACCTATTCACTGCGGCCCTCTCGGGCTCCACTCGCGAAGAGCTTCACCCTACGGGGGCGCCCCTTATCCCGAAGTTACGGGGCGATTTTGCCGAGTTCCTTAACGAGGGTTATCTCGATCACCTTAGTGTGCTCCACTTGCCCACCTGTGTCGGTTTTGGTACGGGCACGCGCTTCCTCCCTAGAGGATTTTCTTGGAGGCATGGCATCCGGGACTCGCCGGCTTAGAGCCAGCTGGCATCGCACCTCGGGTTATGCGGCTCCGGATTTGCCTAGAGCCACCCCTACATGCTTACCCCAGGACAACCATCGCCTGGGTTCCCATAGCCTTCCTCGTCCCCCCATTCGGTCAAACGGAAGCGACGTGGTACGGGAATATCAACCCGTTGGCCATCGACTACGCCTTTCGGCCTCGCCTTAGGTCCCGACTAACCCTGAGCAGAGGAACTTTACTCAGGAAACCTTGGGCAATCGGCGGAGGGGATTCTCACCCCTCTTTCGTTACTCATGCCGGCATTCTCACTTCCAGCGCCTCCACGACTG
This sequence comes from uncultured Actinomycetes bacterium, assembly GCA_963756555.1. GTDB lineage: Bacteria > Actinomycetota > Thermoleophilia > Solirubrobacterales > Solirubrobacteraceae > Palsa-465. Next base: position 364 of record CAVWOC010000012.1, on the reverse strand, counting down.
GCTTACGCCGCCGCTTCACTGGCGTCGGAACGCTCTCCTACCGCGCGTGTGGTCCGAAGACCTCACGCACCCGCAGCTTCGGTGGCTAGCTTGAGCCCCGTTACATTGTCCGCGCTCGAACACTTGACCAGTGAGCTGTTACGCACTCTTTCAAGGGTGGCTGCCTCTAAGCCAACCTCCTGGTTGTCTCGGCATTCGAACATCGTTTCCCACTTAGCTAGCACTTAGGGACCTTAGCTGGCGGTCTGGGCTGTTTCCCTCTTGACGCTGAAGTTTATCCCCCAGCAACTGACTCCCGGAGTAACCGTGACGGTCTTCGGAGTTTGCCTGAAGTCGGTAACCTGGTAGGGCCCCTAGTCCAAAC
>CAVWOC010000011.1:0-23812 GCA_963756555.1 uncultured Actinomycetes bacterium | reverse complement strand
TTCATTACGAGTGAAGCGCTCTACCAGCTGAGCTACGTCGGCGAGGTTCGCCAGTCTACCTCCGGCCAGTCCTCAATCGAAGCCGTCGAGCTCTGGAGCGGCCCGGGCTCGGGCGCGCCACTCCTCGGCGAGGATCGCCCACCGTTCGTGGTCCCGCCACCGGCCACCGATCTTCAGATACCGGGGCGAGAAGCCCTCGCGCCGGAAGCCGGCTCCCCGGGCCAGGGCCAGTGAGGATGTGTTGCTCGGCTGGATGTTGGCCTCGATGCGGTGCAGCCGCATGGTCGTGAAGGCGTGGCGCAGCACCAGCTCCAGCCCGTCGCGCATGTAGCCCTGGCCGGCAAAGGGCTTGCCCACGGCATACCCGAGGTACGCGCTCTGAAAGCCGCGCCGGACGATCTGAGACAGGTTGAAGAAGCCCATGATCGCCTCGTCGGCGGTGCGGCACAGGAGCAGCGCCTCGAAGTCCGCGCGGCGCGCGTCGGCCAGGTAGGCCGAGAAGCGCTCCTCGTCGGTGGGGGCCGTCGCCCAGGGGTTGTGAAAGGCACGGCTGGCCCGCATCAGGGTGATGAACTCCTCCTGGTCAGAGCGAGCCGGCTGCCGCAGATAGACGCGCGACGTGGCGCTCATGGCCCGAGCACCTGTTCGAGCCGGTAGGCGAGCGCCTCGCAGGCAAGGTCCTCAGACACGTTCAGCTCAAAGCGCAAGCGCGTGTCCTCGACAAGCTCGACGGCCACGCGGAGACGGTCCGGGTCCGCGCCTCCGTCAGACTGCGCGTCGTCGCGCAGCGCCTCCAACCGGTCGCAGTTGCGGACCAGCTCCTCAGCCCCCCAAGCCAGGCAGGCAAGGTCGGTAAACCAGAGGGCCACCAGCTGCAGGCCGAGGTCCAGCGCGGAGGTCTGAACGCGCCGGCGAATACGACGCCCTCGCTCTGACCACTCGCCCTCGACGCGTTTGCGCTCCCTCCGGGAGGTCAGCTCGAGCTCGGCCTCGGCCATCGCCTCAAGCTCGGCGCCGGCCGCGTCGCCGCGCGCGCGCACGGCCGCCAGCAGCTCGATCCACGGCTTGCCGGCTCCCACCGTGCCCGCCAAGGCCGAGCGCGCAAGCTTCTCGGCCGCGGACCGCAGCGCGCGACCCTCCTCGCCGGCCAGCTCGCGGGCCCGCCCGGCATCCTGGAGCGCGAGCCGTATGCAGGCCAGCGCAGTGGAAGGATCGACCCCGAGCTCCTCGATCCCGGCGGCGACCTGGTCGTCACTGAGCGGCTCAAAGCGCACCAGCTGACAGCGCGAGCGGATCGTCGGAAGCACCTCGCCGAGCCGCTCGGTGAGCAGGACCAGGTGCACGAACGAGGCCGGCTCCTCGAGCGTCTTCAGCATCCGGTTGGCGGCTTCGTCGCCTAGCTCGTCGACCCGTTCGATCACGAACACGCGGCGCCCGGACTCAAACGGCGTCCTGCTGGCGGCGCCGATCACCGGGCCACTGATATCGCTAACGAGGATCTCGTGGGCGCCGCTGGGAACCACCCACGTCAGATCAGGATGGGCTCCGGTGTGCACGCGGTGGCGGGCACTGTCGGGATCGGGCGAGCCCTCGGCGAGCAGCTCGGCGGCCAGCGCCCGCGCTGCGGCACGCTTCCCGGCACCGCCGGGACCGTGGAATAGATAGGCATGCGAAGGCTGGCCCTCGGTCAGAGCTGCCCCCAGCACGGCGCGCGCGTGGGGATGGCGTTGGAGCTCGGCGAGCATCGGCTGCGATCGTAGCCCGCGGTAACGTCGAAGCCCGACCTGATGGCGCGCGGCAGGCTGATCACGATCGAAGGGCTCGACGGAGCGGGCAAGACGACACTCGCCCGGGCGCTCGCCGACGCGCTGCGCTCGCGAGGCGTCGACGCCCGGCTGCTCCGGGAGCCGGGTGGAGTCCGTGTCGCCGAGCTGATCCGTGACTTGGTCAAGGACCCCGAGCTGCACGTGTCCCCGCGCGCCGAGGCCTTGCTGTATGCGGCCGCGCGCGCTCAGCTCGTCGACGAGGCCCTCGAGCCGCTCCTCGAACAGGGAGCATGCGTCCTGCTCGACCGGTTCGTCGACTCCTCGCTCGCCTACCAGGGCGCGGGGCGCGAGCTGGGCATGGTTGCCGTTCGCGAAATAAACGAGTTCGGGACGCGGGGCCTGACACCGGACCTGACATTGCTGCTGGTTGTGGATCCGATCATTGGCCGCCAGCGCTCGCAGGGCCGCGACACCACGCCTGACCGGCTCGAACTCGAGCCCGATACTTTCTTTGCGCGCATCGAAGGCGCCTACCGCGAGCTGGCGGCCGCACACCCTGAGCGGATCAAGACGATCGACGCATCCGGGCCGCCCGAGGCGGTGCTCGCCGACGCGCTGGGGGCGCTCGGCGGCCTAGTCTGAGTAGCCTTGCGGCCGAGCCTGCATGAACGCCCAGGCGTCGGCGATCATGCGCTCGAGCTCGGGCTTGTGCGCCTCCCAGCCAAGCTCGGCGCGGATTCGCTCGCTGGCGGCGACCAGCATCGGCGGGTCGCCGGGACGCCGTGGGGCCTCCCGCGTCGGGATCTCGATGCCAGTGACTTCGCCGGCTGCGGCAATCACCTCCCGCACCGAGAAGCCACTGCCGTTGCCCAGGTTGAAGATCCGATGCTCGCCCGCGTGCGTGCCCTCGAGCGCGAGCAGGTGCGCGTCGGACAGGTCTTCGATGTGGATGTAGTCACGCACGGCGGTCCCGTCGGGCGTGTTGTAGTCGGTTCCATACACGTCCACATGCGGGTTACGGCCAATCGCTGCGCGCAGGACGTTGGGGATCAGATGGGTCTCTGGATCGTGGTCCTCCCCGGCCCCGTCACTTGCCCCCGCGACGTTGAAGTACCTGAGGCTGACGGCCCCGAGGCCGTGCGCCACACAGAAGTCGCCGATCATGTTGTCGACGGCGAGCTTTGACGCTCCGTACGCGTTCATCGGACGGGGTGGGGCGTCCTCTGGAATCGGCACCTGGTCGGGCTGTCCGTAGACCGCGCAGGTCGAGGAGAACACGAGCCGCGAGACCTCGGCCTCGACCATGGCCTCCAGCAGGTTGAGAGTCCCGCCGACGTTGTTGGCGTAGTAACGCTCGGGCTCGCTCACCGACTCCCCCACCAACGCGAAGGCGGCGAAATGAAGCACCCCGTCGAAGCCCTCGCCCAGGGCTTCTCCGGTGGCCACGCGGTCGCGCAGGTCGGTCTCGATCAACCGGGCGCCCTCAGGGACGGCCTCGCGGTGGCCGCGTTCCAGGTTGTCGAGCACCACGACCTCGTGGCCGGCCGCCAGAAGCCGACGGCCGACGATCGAGCCGATGTAGCCGGCGCCGCCGGTGACCAGCAGCTTCATCGCGAGGGAAACGAAAACATCGGTGCCGCGCAGATATAACACGTGCGAGGGTTCGGCGGCGGTCGCGGCGCGCTCTCGGGCGGCGGCGACGAGGCCCCCGAAGCCCAAGAATGGACGCGGCCCTCAGTAAAATGAGTGGTCTCTGGTAACCGCTCCGCGCCCTCCCGGGGCTCCCTTTTCCGTCCGGTCCGTTCGCAATCATCTGGCGTTCACCCCTCGGCCGGTCAGGAGTCGAGACGGGGCATCTGAGCGAGCGGAAAACGAGAGGAGCAGGCAGGATGTCGCAAGCACCGCAAACCCAAATCGGCCCCAGCGAGCGGTCGGGCGAGGGTCTCTCGATCCGCCGACACTTAACGACGTCCGAACGGCATCCGTTCGACGCGGTCGAGTGGGAGCTGCGGGACGCGCGCATCGGACACGGCGACAAGGTGTCGTTCGAATGAAGCGCTCTACCAGCTGAGCTACGTCGGCGAGGTTCGCCAGTCTACCTCCGGCCAGTCCTCAATCGAAGCCGTCGAGCTCTGGAGCGGCCCGGGCTCGGGCGCGCCACTCCTCGGCGAGGATCGCCCACCGTTCGTGGTCCCGCCACCGGCCACCGATCTTCAGATACCGGGGCGAGAAGCCCTCGCGCCGGAAGCCGGCTCCCCGGGCCAGGGCCAGTGAGGATGTGTTGCTCGGCTGGATGTTGGCCTCGATGCGGTGCAGCCGCATGGTCGTGAAGGCGTGGCGCAGCACCAGCTCCAGCCCGTCGCGCATGTAGCCCTGGCCGGCAAAGGGCTTGCCCACGGCATACCCGAGGTACGCGCTCTGAAAGCCGCGCCGGACGATCTGAGACAGGTTGAAGAAGCCCATGATCGCCTCGTCGGCGGTGCGGCACAGGAGCAGCGCCTCGAAGTCCGCGCGGCGCGCGTCGGCCAGGTAGGCCGAGAAGCGCTCCTCGTCGGTGGGGGCCGTCGCCCAGGGGTTGTGAAAGGCACGGCTGGCCCGCATCAGGGTGATGAACTCCTCCTGGTCAGAGCGAGCCGGCTGCCGCAGATAGACGCGCGACGTGGCGCTCATGGCCCGAGCACCTGTTCGAGCCGGTAGGCGAGCGCCTCGCAGGCAAGGTCCTCAGACACGTTCAGCTCAAAGCGCAAGCGCGTGTCCTCGACAAGCTCGACGGCCACGCGGAGACGGTCCGGGTCCGCGCCTCCGTCAGACTGCGCGTCGTCGCGCAGCGCCTCCAACCGGTCGCAGTTGCGGACCAGCTCCTCAGCCCCCCAAGCCAGGCAGGCGAGGTCGGTAAACCAGAGGGCCACCAGCTGCAGGCCGAGGTCCAGCGCGGAGGTCTGAACGCGCCGGCGAATACGACGCCCTCGCTCTGACCACTCGCCCTCGACGCGTTTGCGCTCCCTCCGGGAGGTCAGCTCGAGCTCGGCCTCGGCCATCGCCTCAAGCTCGGCGCCGGCCGCGTCGCCGCGCGCGCGCACGGCCGCCAGCAGCTCGATCCACGGCTTGCCGGCTCCCACCGTGCCCGCCAAGGCCGAGCGCGCAAGCTTCTCGGCCGCGGACCGCAGCGCGCGACCCTCCTCGCCGGCCAGCTCGCGGGCCCGCCCGGCATCCTGGAGCGCGAGCCGTATGCAGGCCAGCGCAGTGGAAGGATCGACCCCGAGCTCCTCGATCCCGGCGGCGACCTGGTCGTCACTGAGCGGCTCAAAGCGCACCAGCTGACAGCGCGAGCGGATCGTCGGAAGCACCTCGCCGAGCCGCTCGGTGAGCAGGACCAGGTGCACGAACGAGGCCGGCTCCTCGAGCGTCTTCAGCATCCGGTTGGCGGCTTCGTCGCCTAGCTCGTCGACCCGTTCGATCACGAACACGCGGCGCCCGGACTCAAACGGCGTCCTGCTGGCGGCGCCGATCACCGGGCCACTGATATCGCTAACGAGGATCTCGTGGGCGCCGCTGGGAACCACCCACGTCAGATCAGGATGGGCTCCGGTGTGCACGCGGTGGCGGGCACTGTCGGGATCGGGCGAGCCCTCGGCGAGCAGCTCGGCGGCCAGCGCCCGCGCTGCGGCGCGCTTCCCGGCACCGCCGGGACCGTGGAATAGATAGGCATGCGAAGGCTGGCCCTCGGTCAGAGCTGGCCCAAGCACGGCGCGCGCGTGGGGATGGCGTTGGAGCTCGGCGAGCATCGGCTGCGATCGTAGCCCGCGGTAACGTCGAAGCCCGACCTGATGGCGCGCGGCAAGCTGATCACGATCGAAGGGCTCGACGGAGCGGGCAAGACGACGCTCGCCCGGGCGCTCGCCGACGCGCTGCGCTCGCGAGGCGTCGACGCCCGGCTGCTCCGGGAGCCGGGTGGAGTCCGTGTCGCCGAGCTGATCCGTGACTTGGTCAAGGACCCCGAGCTGCACGTGTCCCCGCGCGCCGAGGCCTTGCTGTATGCGGCCGCGCGCGCTCAGCTCGTCGACGAGGCCCTCGAGCCGCTCCTCGAACAGGGAGCATGCGTCCTGCTCGACCGGTTCGTCGACTCCTCGCTCGCCTACCAGGGCGCGGGGCGCGAGCTGGGCATGGTTGCCGTTCGCGAAATAAACGAGTTCGGGACGCGGGGCCTGACACCGGACCTGACATTGCTGCTGGTTGTGGATCCGATCATTGGCCGCCAGCGGTCGCAGGGCCGCGACACCACGCCTGACCGGCTCGAACTCGAGCCCGATACGTTCTTTGCGCGCATCGAAGGCGCCTACCGCGAGCTGGCGGCCGCACACCCCGAGCGGATCAAGACGATCGACGCATCCGGGCCGCCCGAGGCGGTGCTCGCCGACGCGCTGGGGGCGCTCGGCGGCCTAGTCTGAGTACCCTTGCGGCCGAGCCTGCATGAACGCCCAGGCGTCGGCGATCATGCGCTCGAGCTCGGGCTTGTGCGCCTCCCAGCCAAGCTCGGCGCGGATTCGCTCGCTGGCGGCGACCAGCATCGGCGGGTCGCCGGGACGCCGTGGGGCCTCCCGCGTCGGGATCTCGATGCCAGTGACTTCGCCGGCTGCGGCAATCACCTCCCGCACCGAGAAGCCACTGCCGTTGCCCAGGTTGAAGATCCGATGCTCGCCCGCGTGCGTGCCCTCGAGCGCGAGCAGGTGCGCGTCGGACAGGTCTTCGATGTGGATGTAGTCACGCACGGCGGTCCCGTCGGGCGTGTTGTAGTCGGTTCCATACACGTCCACATGCGGGTTACGGCCAATCGCTGCGCGCAGGACGTTGGGGATCAGATGGGTCTCTGGATCGTGGTCCTCCCCGGCCCCGTCACTTGCCCCCGCGACGTTGAAGTACCTGAGGCTGACGGCCCCGAGGCCGTGCGCCACACAGAAGTCGCCGATCATGTTGTCGACGGCGAGCTTTGACGCTCCGTACGCGTTCATCGGACGGGGTGGGGCGTCCTCTGGAATCGGCACCTGGTCGGGCTGTCCGTAGACCGCGCAGGTCGAGGAGAACACGAGCCGCGAGACCTCGGCCTCGACCATGGCCTCCAGCAGGTTGAGAGTCCCGCCGACGTTGTTGGCGTAGTAACGCTCGGGCTCGCTCACCGACTCCCCCACCAACGCGAAGGCGGCGAAATGAAGCACCCCGTCGAAGCCCTCGCCCAGGGCTTCTCCGGTGGCCACGCGGTCGCGCAGGTCGGTCTCGATCAACCGGGCGCCCTCAGGGACGGCCTCGCGGTGGCCGCGTTCCAGGTTGTCGAGCACCACGACCTCGTGGCCGGCCGCCAGAAGCCGACGGCCGACGATCGAGCCGATGTAGCCGGCGCCGCCGGTGACCAGCAGCTTCATCGCGAGGGAAACGAAAACATCGGTGCCGCGCAGATATAACACGTGCGAGGGTTCGGCGGCGGTCGCGGCGCGCTCTCGGGCGGCGGCGACGAGGCCCCCGAAGCCCAAGAATGGAGGCGGCCCTCAGTAAAATGAGTGGTCTCTGGTAACCGCTCCGCGCCCTCCCGGGGCTCCCTTTTCCGTCCGGTCCGTTCGCAATCATCTGGCGTTCACCCCTCGGCCGGTCAGGAGTCGAGACGGGGCATCCGAGCGAGCGGAAAACGAGAGGAGCAGGCAGGATGTCGCAAGCACCGCAAACCCAAATCGGCCCTAGCGCACCGGCGGGCGAGGGTCTCTCGATCCGCCGACACTTCACGACGTCCGAACGGCATCCGTTCGACGCGGTCGAGTGGGAGCTGCGGGACGCGCGCATCGGACACGGCGACAAGGTGTCGTTCGAACAGCGCGAGGTCGAGTTTCCGAAGTCGTGGTCGCAGAACGCGACCAACATTGTGGCCCAGAAGTACTTCCGCGGGCAGCTCGGGTCGGCCTCTCGGGAGCGGTCGGTCAGGCAGATGATCGGCCGCGTCGCGGGCACGATCGCGAACTGGGGGCGCGAGCGTGGCTACTTCGCCACCGACTCGGACGCCGACACCTTTGAAGCCGAGCTGACGCACATCCTGCTGCACCAGATGGCCGCGTTCAATTCACCGGTCTGGTTCAACGTCGGATTCGAGGAGAGCCCTCAGTGCAGCGCCTGTTTCTTGCTGTCCGTCGAGGACACGATGGAGTCCATCCTCGCGTGGAACACCAAGGAGGGACTCATCTTCCGAGGCGGCTCCGGATCGGGTATCAACCTTTCGAAGATCCGGAGCTCGAAGGAGCAGCTCTCGAAGGGCGGCTACGCAAGTGGCCCGGTCTCGTTCATGCGCGGCGCAGATGCCTGGGCCGGGACGATTAAGTCGGGTGGGAAGACCCGAAGGGCGGCAAAAATGATCGTGCTCGATGCCGACCACCCGGACATCGTCGACTTCATCTGGTGCAAGGCTCGAGAGGAAGACAAGGCTGCCGCGTTGCGCGATGCCGGCTTTGACATGTCGATCGATGGTGACGGCTTCGCGTCGATTCAGTACCAGAACGCCAACAACACCGTTCGCGTAAGCGACGAATTCATGGGGCGCGCGGAGCGCGGCGAGGATTGGGAGCTGACGGCGCGAACGACTGGCGAGACGATGGAGACGATTCCCGCGCGTGACCTCTTGCACCAGATCTCGCAAGCCGCCTGGCGCTGCGCCGATCCTGGAGTTCAGTACGACACCACTATCAACGAATGGCACACGTGCCCAAACTCAGGACGAATTACCACGTCTAATCCGTGCTCGGAATACCTGCACGTTGACGATTCGGCCTGCAACCTCGCCTCGATCAATCTGATCAAGTTCCGCCGCGATGACGGGACCTTCGACACCGAGGCGTTCAAGCATGTCGTAGACATAGTCTTCCTCGCGCAGGAGATCGTCGTTACCCCGTCCAGCTATCCGACGAAGCTGATCGGGGAGAACGCGAGAGCGTTCCGTCAGATTGGACTTGGCTATACGAACCTCGGCGCTTGCCTGATGGCTGAAGGCCTCCCTTATGATTCTGACGAGGGACGCGCGGTCGCCGGAGCAATCACATCTCTGATGACGGGCCGTGCATACCGGCAGTCCGCAGTGATCGCGCGAGATGCGACGGGTCCTTACGATCGGTACGCGGAGAACCGTGAGCCGCACAACCGTGTGATGAAGATGCATCGAGACGCCTCGTACCAGCTCGACCACTCGACGCCAGATAGCGAACTTCTCCATGCCGCTCGCGACGCATGGGACGAGGCCATAGAGCTCGGCGAGGAGCACGGTTATAGAAACGCACAGGCGGTAGTCATTGCACCGACTGGAACTATTTCCTTCCTCCTCGACTGTGACACTACGGGCATTGAGCCCGACTTCTCGCTCGTGAAGTTCAAGGAGCTCGTAGGTGGGGGTCAGATGTCGATCATCAATCGCACCGTCCCGCTCGCGCTTCAGACACTCGGTTATTCCGACGAGCAGATCGAGCAGATCGTCGCGTACGTCAACGAGCACGGAACGATTGTCGATGCCCCAGAGCTGAAGGAGGAGCACCTGCCTGTTTTCGACGTGGCGGTCGGCGAGCGCGCCATCTCACCGATGGGGCACATCAAGATGATGGCTGCCGTTCAGCCGTTCGTGAGCGGCGCAATCTCGAAGACAATTAACATGCCTGCCGATTCAACGGTCGAAGACATCGAGGACGCCTACATACGGGGCTGGAAACTCGGGTTGAAGGCCCTGGCGATCTACCGCGACGGCTCAAAGACGGCACAGGCGCTCCGCACCGACGCGCAGACGGTTGCCCCGGCTTCCCCGCATGCCCAGGCTGCGATCGACAAGGCGGTCGCCGACGCGCTCGCCAAGGCGCCTCCTAAGCGCCGGCGGATGCCGCGCGAGCGCCAGTCGCTGACGCATAAGTTCTCGATCGGCGGCCACGAGGGATACATCACCGCGGGCATGTACGAGGACGGGACGGTCGGTGAGATCTTCCTGACCGACATCGGCAAGGAAGGCTCGACCCTGCGCGGGATGATGAACTCGTTCGCGACCGCGATCTCGATCGCGCTCCAGTATGGGGTGCCGCTCGAGACGCTGGTGCGGAAGTTCAGCTACATGCGCTTCGAACCCGAGGGGATGACCTCCAACCCCGAGATCCCGTTCTCGAAGTCGATGCCCGACTACATCATGCGCTGGCTGGCATCGCGCTTTCTGGACGTCGACCTCCAGGAGGAGCTGGGGATCCTCACCAAGGAGGTCCGCGCTCGCCAAGCGGCCGAGGACGCCGCCAGCTCGCACTTGGGCGACACCTCCACCCCAGCGTCGGAGACATCTGACGATCAGGAGGTCGCGCCGGCAGCGCCTCGTCCGGCTGCCTCGGCGCTGACCGACGAGCCACCGGTCGTTCCGGCCGTACGCCGCGGGCTTGACCTCGGACCGGCTTGCCAGCAGTGTGGCGGCATGATGCAGCGGACCGGGAGCTGTTACACGTGCTCGAGCTGCGGGTTCAACACCGGCTGCGGTTGATGACGGCGGACGTTCGGTTGATGCTCATGGCGTTCTGGCCCGTGCCGTGTAGAGCCGCAGAGGAGCAACATCTCATCGCTCCACCTGGCTAGCTAGGCTAGCTAAGAACGTGATATCCTCCCGGCATGGCTCAGGTCGGGATGCACGAGGCAAAGACCAAGCTCTCCCAGCTTGTGGAGCGGGCGCAGTCCGGAGAGGACATCATCATCACCCGCAACGGAAAGCCGGTAGTTCGACTGCTCCCGCTGCGCGGCGCATCCTCACTGACGTCGGTACGCGGCGCTTGGCGCGGCCGCGTCCGCATCGCTGACGACTTCGATCAGTTGCCGGACGACATCGCCAAGGCGTTCGGCGCCGGGTGAAGCTTCTTCTCGACACGCACGCCGCCCTTTGGTGGTTGTCTGACGACGCCCGTATCGGGCAAGAGGCCGCGCGTCAGCTGACCGATGACAGAAACCAGGTCTTACTCAGCGCCACGGTGGTGTGGGAGGTCGCGATCAAGCGCTCGCTGGGCAAGCTTGACGCGCCGGGGGACTTTGCGGCCACGCTGTTGGACGCGGGAGCTCAGCCGCTCTCGGTCACCCTGGACCATGCAGCCGCCGTAGAGAGCCTGCCCTGGCACCACAGCGACCCGTTCGACCGGCTGCTCATCGCCCAAGCGCTGGCCGAAGGCGCGGCGCTCATCTCAGACGATGAGCGGCTCGGCGGATACGGCGTCCAGCTCATCTGGTAGTGCGTATCGGTTGACCCTTGAACCACGCCGCTGGCGATTTCGTGGCTCGCCCGGCGAGCGCGATCGTAGGTGTCTCGGAGCGCCCCGCCCCACCCGGCGAGCGTGATCGTAGCCGTGGCCGGAACGCCTCGTTCCATGTACCCCGCCCCCGCGCGAGTGGGTCCGTACGCTCGCGTGGGTGTGCCCCTACGATCAGACGATGCCCAGAACCACGATCGACGATCTGCTCGCCGCGGCGAGAAGCCGACTCAGCCGCCTGGACCCCCAGGCGGCGCGCGCCGCCGTCGAAGACGGCGCGACGCTGATCGACATCCGCCAGGACTGGCAGATCGCTAGCGAGGGGACGATTCCCGGAGCGCTCCTGATCCACCGCAACGTGCTCGAGTGGCGTCTTGATCCCGGTAGCGAGAACCGCGACCCGCGTGCTCCTGGTCTCGACGATGTGGTGATCGTCATGTGCGATGCCGGCTACACGTCGAGCCTTGCCGCGGCGACCCTTCAGGAGCTCGGGTTCAGCCGCGCGACTGACCTCGACGGAGGCTTTCAGGCCTGGCGCGAGGCGGGGCTGCCCGTCGAGCCCTCGCCCGACGCCTGAAACCTGACGACGCTTCACGCCACACGCGGCGGTGGGCCACCCGAACGCCCTCACAGGCCCTTAAACGTCCGCGTGACCGACGTCGGTAGCCTGAATCGAGTACGACCCCGGCCGGAACGGAGGCAGCGCTGATGGATCGCAAGTGGTGGACGCTGATCGCCGTGTGCGTCGGCACGCTGATGCTGCTGCTCGACGTGACGATCGTCAACGTTGCCCTGCCCTCGATCCAGCGCTCTCTCCACGCGTCGTTCAGCGATCTGCAGTGGGTGGTTGACGCCTACGCGCTGACGCTGGCGGCGCTGCTGCTCACCACGGGTTCGCTGGCCGACCTGTTCGGGCGCCGGCGGCTGTTCATGATCGGCCTGGTCCTCTTCACCGCCAGCTCGTTGGCCTCGGGACTGGCTGCCAGCCCGCTGTGGCTGAACCTCGCCCGCGGCGCGCAGGGCGTCGGCGGCGCCGCGATGTTCTCGACTTCGCTGGCTTTGCTCGGAACTGCCTTCCAGGGTCGCGAGCGCGGCACGGCGTTTGGCATCTGGGGAGCGATTACGGGCGTGGCGGTCGCGATCGGACCGGTCATCGGCGGCGCTCTGACCAGCGGGATCTCGTGGCGATGGATCTTTCTCGTCAATGTCCCGATCGGCGCGGTCGCGCTGGTCCTCAGCCTGCTGCGCGTGGATGAGTCGCGCCGGAGCGACGCTCAGCGCCCTGATGTGATCGGCGTGATCACCTTCAGCGGCGCGCTCGGGGCGCTCGTCTACGCCTTGATCAAGGGCAACAGCAAGGGCTGGGGATCTACGGTGATCCTCGCGTGCCTGATCGGCGCTGCCGTGCTGCTCGTGCTGTTCGTCGTGGCCGAGCTGGTCCAGCGTGAACGCGCGATGTTCGATCTGTCGCTGTTCCGCAAGCCCACCTTCAGCGGCGGGTTGATCGCTGCCTTCGCGATCTCAGCCGGGCTGTTTGCCCTGTTTCTGTACATGACGCTCTACATCCAGGACGTGCTCGGCTATTCGGCGTTCCAGACCGGGCTGCGCTTCCTCGTGCTGTCAGGAGCGATTCTGCTCACCTCGGGGCTGGCGGGCCGACTGACGGCGCTGATCCCGATCCGCTTCTTGATCGCTCCCGGGCTGGCTCTGATCGGCGTGGGTCTGCTGCTGATGCGCGGACTGGACGCCAGCTCGGGCTGGACGCACCTGATCCCGGGGTTCATCGCCGCCGGCGCCGGCACCGGGCTGGTCAATCCGCCGCTGGCCTCGACCGCGATTGGCGTTGTCACCCCCGATCGGTCCGGGATGGCCTCGGGGATCAACTCGACCTTTCGCCAGGTGGGAATCGCGACCGGCATCGCCGGCCTGGGCGCCGTGTTCTCCCACACCGTGCGCACGCAGATCGTGTCCCTGCTCGATAGCTCCAAGGCGGTCAGCCCCCACGCTTCGCACGCGATCGCTAACAATGTTGCGCAGGGAAGCGGAGCCCGCGGTGGGCTGGCCCACTTGCCCGCGCGAGCGCGTCTGGACGTCGTACACGCGATCCGCGTCGCCTTTGTCACCGGACTCAACGACGTGTTCCTGATCGGCGCGATCCTGGTGTTCGTGTCCGCTGGGCTCACGCTGGTCTTGATCCGCAGCCGCGATTTCGAGGCAGGGGCGGCTCGGGGGCCGCAGGCCCAACCGGGCCAGCCGGGGGGCGCGGCGCCACCCCAGCAGCCTGAGCCGGCGCCGACGCGCTGACCACCCGCCCAGCCCGCGCCGACGCCCTGACGACCCGGCACCCCCAGCGGGCGCCAACCTCCTGACCCACGCGCCCATCGCTCACCGTTTGTTGCGCGCATGTTGCTTCAGGCGCGCCTGAGCCGGCGTTTATCCAGGATTGACTCCCCGGGTGACCGTGCGTCGAAGCAGCTCGTGAACGCAAGGTCCACAGGAGCGCGGTGCATCGCCGCAGCGGCGGGCATGCGGTCATCGGTGCCGCGGCGGCTGACCGCGATCGTGCTCGTCACCGTGGCCGCATTCGCGGGCGTGGCGGTCTTTAGCCACGTCCAACTGGCGGCTTCACACCAGGCGCCGATGCCGCGGGCGACGGTGGCGGTCGCCGCCGGCGAGGCCGTCTCGCCCGTTCCCCGCTCCTACCTCGGCCTTTCCACCGAGTACTGGACGCTGCCCCTGTACGCGCGCCACCTGCCCCTGGTCGAGCGGCTCCTCTCGATGCTCCGCGTCCGCGGCGACGGGCCGCTCGTGTTGCGGATCGGTGGTGACTCCGCCGATCGCGTGTTCTGGGATCCCCGCCCGCGCGCAGTGCCGAGTTGGGCCTTCCCCGTGACGCCTCAGTGGACGCGGCTCGTGGCCAGGCTGGTACGCCGAGTCGGGATCCGGCTGATCATCGACCTCAACCTGATCACCGGCTCGTCGCTGACCGCGGCCGCCTGGGCCCGGGCGGCCGAGGCACGGCTTCCGCACCGGAGCATCGTCGGTTTCGAAATCGGAAACGAGCCCGACATCTATACCCACACGGCCTGGCGCAAAGTGACGGCACCCGGGCCGTTCGAGAACATCGCCCTGCCGACCGCGCTGACGCCGGATGATTACGTGACCGACTTTCGCCGCTACGCACAGGCGCTGCGATCCGTCGCGCCGGGCGTCCCGCTGCTCGGGCCGGCGCTGGCGAATCCCCGCGCGCATCAGTACTGGACCACCGGGCTGATCGCCAGCCATCAGCCGGCCCTGGGCACGATCACCGCGCACCGTTACGTGTACTCGGGCTGCGTTCGCCGCCGCTCGCGGCGCTATCCGACCATCGCGCGGTTGTTCAACCAACGAGCGACGGCTGACCTCGCCGCCAGCGTGGCCGGCGAGGTGAAGGCCGCCCAACGGGCCGGCCTGCGCTTCCGGCTCACCGAGCTCAACTCGGTCAACTGCGGCGGCAGGCCCGGTGTCAGCAATGCCTTCGCGACCGCGCTGTGGGTACCCCAGGCTCTGTTTGAGCTGCTCAAGGCCGGGGTCGACGGGGTGAACATCCACACGCGTGCGGACACCATCAACGCTCCGTTTGCCCTTGGGCCCCGCGGACTGCAGGCGCGTCCGCTCCTGTACGGCCTGCTGACGTTCGTGCGAACCCTCGGCTCGCACCCGGGGCTCGTTGCGCTCCGCGTTCACCGCTCGCACGCCCTCAAGCTCGCGGTATGGGCGGTGCGAAGTGGCGGTGCCGAACTCCACGTGCTGCTGATCAACGAGAACCGCCGCCCGGTGCATGTGCGACTCGCCCTGCCCACAAGCGGCCGGGCCGTGATCGAGCGACTGCTCGCCCCCTCTGTGCGCTCAACCTCCGGCGTC
This sequence comes from uncultured Actinomycetes bacterium, assembly GCA_963756555.1. GTDB lineage: Bacteria > Actinomycetota > Thermoleophilia > Solirubrobacterales > Solirubrobacteraceae > Palsa-465. The sequence goes on along the minus strand of CAVWOC010000011.1, from coordinate 8,862 downwards.
ACCCTCGACGGTCAATGGCTCGGGCGAAACGGCAGTTGGCAGGGCCGGCCCACCCCCGCGAGTGCCCGCATGACCCATCGCGGCTACCGGGTCAGCGTGCCCCGGTTCAGCGCCGCGCTCGTGACCGCGCTGCTGGCTCGCGGAGCTCTGGTCCGGGTTCAGCGCCGCGCTGGTGACCGCGCGTCTGGCTCGCGGAGCTCTGGTCCGTAGCCATCTGAGTGCGCCGGTAGCTCAGATCGAACGCCAGGCCCGGCCCGCTCGAGCAGGTCCTGACCGACCGGGAGCTCGTCGTCGAGCACGCGCCCCGAGCGCCCGGCGGCGAGCAGCGCGGCCAGAACGAGCGCAACTCCGACCAGCTGCAGCCCACTCGGCGACTCGCCGAAGATCAGCGCCGCCAGCGCCACGGAGCCGACCGGCTGGACGGTGAGCAGCATCGAGGTCATCGCCGCCGGCAGGCGGGGAAGTGAGGTTCCGATCAAAAGCCAGCCCAGCACCTGCGAGCCGAGCGCGAGCGCGATCAGCCATCCGGCTCCCGGCCACGTCGGCACCAGGCGCGCATCACCGATCACCAGCCCCGCGCCGAGGCAAAGAACCCCGCCGACCGCGGTGGCGTCAAACAGCGGACCGGCCGGGCGGCGCAGGTCAGCGCCGCCGTGGCGCAGCAGCAGCAGAAACCCGACGTAAGCAACGCCGGCGGCCAAGCCGAACAGCGTGCCCTGGGTGGGAGCGCGTCCGTACGCTCCCTGCTCGAGCACGCCGGAGATCAGCAGCACGCCCAGCAGCGAGACGGGCAGCGCCACCAGCACATGCCGGCGGGGGCGCTCGCCCAGGATCGCCCACGCGACCAGCGGCACCAGGACGACCTGAATGTTTGCCAGCACGGTGGCCAGGCCCGCGCCCACATCCGCGATCGAGTGATTCCAGAGCAGCAGGTCAAAGGCAAAGAACACCCCTGCCAACAGCGCCGGCCGGCGCTCTCGCCAGGGCCGCGCGCCGAAGCGGCGGGTCTCGAGCAGCGCCAGCAGCCCCAGGACCGGCAGCGCGTAGGCGCAACGCCAGATCGCCGCGGTCGATGGCGAAGCGTGGCTGAGGCGCACGAAGATGCCCGAGAAGGCGATCGTGACCGCGCCGAGCAGCGCGCACTGGCGCTCTCGCCCGCGGACCCATGCCATCAATCCGGCGTCATCGCCGCGGGCGCGTTGGTCCATCGCACCATTTCTAGCGTGCCCGGCTCCCGCGGCTAGGCATGGCCGGCTCCTGCGCCCCAGGGAAGGCGCCTCTACGCGCCGCGCCTGACAGGATGGCCGGCCGGATGACCGACGACTCACAGCTCGAGCTGATACGCCAGCGGTGCCTGGAGGTCCTGAGCCAGAACTGGCGTGAGGGAACCCGCTCGACGGACGGCACCCGCTTTGCCTACACGTGCCCGAGCCCCGGCCATTACCCGTGGCAGTGGTATTGGGACTCGTGCTTTACGGCGATGTCGTGGCGGCGGTTCGACGAGCACAAGCCGGGCCGGGAGCTGCGGTCGCTGCTGGCGGCCCAGCGCGACGACGGGTTCATCGGGCACACGATCTTCTGGAACCAGCCGCTGACCGGCAGCCGACGCTACACGTACAACGTGACCTCCGACACCGCGACGATGACGGCCAGCATCCAGCCGCCGGCGCTCGCGTGGGCCTGGCGGATCGCGGTCGGGGATCCCGCCCGAGAGCCCGCCATCCGCCGCCACCACGAGTGGCTGGCCGAGAACCGCGACCTCGACGGCGACGGCCTTCTGTGGATCGTGCAGCCTGACGAGTCCGGACTCGACGCCTCCAGCCAGTTCGACCCGATCTGGGGTCATCGCGCGCACGGCCTGCCCGCATTCTGGTTCCTCGTGCGGCGAAACCGGAGGCTGGGCTATGACCTGCGCCGAACCGCGGCGGCCGGCGGCCCAGTGTGTCTCGAGGTCCTCACCAACGTGCTCTACAACCTCTCGCGCCTGGCCCTGGGTCTTCCTTCGCTCACCGAGGCGCTGGTGGAGCGGACCTATGACGAGCGCCGGGGGCTGTTCGTGCCCCAGTCGCGTCCGGCGCCGGAGCGGACGCCGCCGGTCGCCGTGGCAGCGCTCGCACCGCTGGCCCTGCCCGATCTGCCCGAGGCGATCGGGCGCCGCTTGGTCGAGGAGCATGTGCTCGATCCGGAGCGGTTCTGGCTGCCCGTTCCGTGCCCGTCGGTATCGGCGGCCGAACCGAGCTTCTCGTTGCAGGACAGCGGCACGCTCGGGCTGCGCCGGTACTGGCGCGGTCCCACCTGGATCAACACGGCATGGCTGGTGTGGCTGGGGCTCATCCGGCTGGGTTACGACCAAGCGGCGGTCGAACTCGCGCAGCGGCTCGCGGGCGCGATGGCTGCCGTGGGGCTGCGCGAGTACTACGACCCCTATACCGGGGCGGGCATGGGCGCCGTCGATTTCGGCTGGTCGAGCCTGGTGCTCGAGCTGCTCGATCCAGATCCGCGGGCGAGGCTCAGCTACCTCGGCGCCCCGGCCGCTCAACCGCCCGCCCGTCGGCCGTAATCCGCGGGCTCGGGCTTGTCATCTGTCGCGGGCTCGGGCTTGTCATCTGTCGCGGGTTCGGGCTTGTCATCGCCGCCCTGTGGCCGCAGCGCCAGAAACCTCGATAGCGCTGGGGCAAAGCCGCGATCGGCCATTACCGTCACGTGCCCGCGCCCTTCGAACAGTCGTAGCTCGCTGCCGGGAATCAGCCGCGCCGTCTCCGCAAACAGCTCTGGCCCGTAGACGCTGTCCTGGCCGCCCGCGAGGATGAGCGTCGGTGCCGTGATGGGCGTGGCGCAGGCGGCCAGGTCGAAGCCGTCCTCGGCCTCGATCGTGGTCGCCATGTCATCGAGGTCGTAGTCGTGCTTGACCACCGAGGGACCAAACAGCCAGGCCGCGCCCGCGGCCGCGATCTGCCCGGGTCGGGTCGGGACCAGGTCGGCCATCATCAAGGCCAGCGCCTGTCGTGTCGCCCCGCCCCTGATCCGGGCAGCGACGCGACGCTGGAGATCTCGACCGGTCGTGCCCAGGCGGCACGCGGTGCTTATGAGAACCAGACGACCGACCACGTCGGGATGGTCGGCGGCCAGCTGCTGGGCGATGCTGCCTCCCGTCGAGGCCCCGACCACGTCGACCGGCGAACCGAGCCCCTCGCGGATCGCCACGGCGTGTTCGCCGGCAAGCTCGGCGATCGTCATCCCGCGGGGCAGGTGCGGCCGGCGGTTGAAGACCACGATCCGACGGCTCGAGGCCAGCGATGCCACCGGACCGAGCATCGCCCGCAGCATCCGGTCGCCGTCGACCCCCGTGGTCGGAGACAGACCGGCGAGAAACGCAATCGCGGGACCGGTTCCGAAGGCCGCCGTAGGCAGGCAGCCCATCGTCGCGCGCTCGAGGTCCACGAACCACAGTCTGGCAGGGGACCCGACGGGTCCCGGAGGCGAGGCCCGCGGCCTACTGGTGCCCCACGCGCTACGCCCAGTTACCCCGGACGTTTCGAGTGGGGGCCGACGCGTCCGCCCCAACCCGAGCCCGGGCCGCGCTAACGTGAGGGGCATGGAAACCGATCGCCAGATGCACCTAACCGACGAGGAGTGGCGTCAGCGGCTGACGCCAGAGCAGTACGACGTGCTGCGCGGGCACGGGACCGAGCGGCCCTTTACCGGCGCCTACGTCGATGTCAAGGATGACGGCACCTACCGCTGCGCCGGCTGTGGCGCCGAGCTGTTCAGCTCGGACACAAAGTTCGAGTCCGGGACCGGCTGGCCCAGCTTCTATGAGCCCACCGTCGCCGAGAACGTCGAGCTGCGCGAGGACCGCAGCCTGGGGATGCGGCGCACCGAGGTGATCTGCAAGCGATGCGGCGGCCACCTCGGCCACGTGTTCGACGACGGCCCCGAACCCACGGGTCAGCGGTATTGCATCAACAGCTGCGCGCTCGAGCTGGACGCCGCCCGGAGCTGAGGGCGAGCAAGCCGTCTACTCCGCGCGGTGGCGCCGCTCGCGGAGCTTGACATAGCCGTAGCCGGCAACCACCAGCACGACCAGCGCGCCCGCAGCGTAAACACCAAAGCGCGTGATCAGGTCGGCGGCAGCGGTGCCGACGAAGTAACCGACCAACCCATAGGTCACCCCCCAGGTGATCCCACCGGCCGCGTTCCAGACGAAGAACGTGCCGAAGTGCATCTTGTTGATTCCGGCCAGCCACGCCGCGGCAAAGCGCACGAATGCGATCCAGCGGGCGATGAACACGGCCTTGGGACCATGACGCTTGAAGAACCTGTCACCGGCCGCGATCGCGTCGATGCGTCGCTGGCGCAGCGGGCCGGGGGCCTCGAGCACGTCGCGGCCGAGGCGGCGCCCGAGCAGGTAGCCGATGTTGTCACCGACGATCGCGGACGCGACTCCGATCACGATCACCAGCCAGATCTGGAGCTTGCCCTGGCTCGCGAGCACGGCGGCCAGGACCAGCGCCGTCTCGCCCGGTGACGGAACCCCCATCGACTCGAGCCCGATGATCGCCGGCAGGAAATAGCCGAGGCTGCCGGAGGCGTTGATGATCGCCGCCGACCCGACGATCGCCGCGGAGGCCTGGATGATCGCGACGGGCCCGGGCATCACCGGGGCCGCAGCGACGAGCGGCCGGCGCTCACGCGTCCGTCCAGGGCTTTCGGAGCACCGCCAGCAGTGACAGGCCGGCCGGCAGTCTCCCGCCCCGGCGCAGCCACCCGGCCTCGAGCCTCAGGGGCTGCTCGAGCGCGTCGTTGAGCCATGTCGGTCCGAGTTCGAGATCGTTGGTGTAGCCGTTACGGCTCCCGAGCCGGCGCTGGCTCAAGCGCACGATCGCGGCCGGGGCCAGCAGCAGGCTGTTGAAGGAGCTGATCCGGGCGATCGCCCAGCCGCCCTCGACGGCCGCCTCTCGCAGCGAGCGTCGGGAGTAGCGGCGATAGTGGTGGTTGGCTTCGTCGTGCCGTGACCAGAGCATCTGATAGGCGGGCACCGTGACCAGCAGGAAGCCGCCCGGCTTGCCCACCCGCCGCAGCTCGCGGAGCGTTGCCCGGTCGTCGGGGGTGTGCTCGATCACATCCAGGCAGGTGATCAGGTCGAAGGTGTCCGGCGGCCACGGCAGCTCCTCGAGCCGACCGACGAGCACCTCCGCGACCTCCCGCGCGCGCGCCACCTCGGCGGCGTCCTCATTTAACTCGATCCCGGCCACCTCGCCGTAGTCGACCAGCTCCTCGAGCGTGCGGCCCGAGCCACAGCCGGCGTCGAGTATGCGCGCGTCTTGAGGCAGTGGCAGCCGGTCCAGCTCGGCCCGGATGATCCGACGGCGCCCCCGGTACCACCAGTGGCGGTCGTCGACCTCGAGCGTCGCCTTCATCAATTGTGGGTCCATCGCGAGTGATGCTGTCAGCTGGCGGCAGGCGACAGCGTCCTGCTCACCTGCGGCGCGGCCGGGAGCCGAAGCGTGAACTTTGCCCCGGGTCCGTCGCCATCCTCGAGCAGCAGCTCTCCCCCCATCCGCTCGGCCAGCTCGCGGCCGATCGCCAAGCCCAGACCGAAGCCCGCGTCCCCGCGACTCTCGCGCCCGCGCTCAAAGCGCCGGAAGATCTGCTCGCGCTCCTCGGTGGGAACGCCTGGTCCTTGATCGCAGACGCTGATCTGGGCATCGACCCCGCGCTGCACCGTGACGCGCAGCTCCGAATCAGGGGGACTGACCCGGACGGCGTTGTCGAGCAGGATCCGGAGAATGCGCGCGATGCTCCCGGGATCGCCGATCGCCCAGACCGGATCTCCATGGTCGTCCAGTCGCGGCACGATTCCTCGCTCGACCGTGCCCAGCTCGAATTCAGCCATCACCGCACGGCTCAGCTCGCCGAGCTCGACCGGCTCGGAACGAAGCTCGACCTTGGCGTCGAGCCGGGAGAGATCGAGGAGATCTGCCGCCAGGCGCCCCAGACGGCGGGACTGGACGCGGGCGCGGTCCAGTAGAGCGCGCGCGTCCTCGAGGTCGGGCTGTTCGTAGCGGAGGTCGTCGTCGAGCAGCTCGAGCATCCCGTCCAGCGACGTGAGCGGCGTGCGCAGCTCGTGCGAGGCGGTGGCCACGAACGATCGGCGTGCCTCCTCCTGCTGCTGGAGGCGCTTCTGCATCGTGGCCAGCGTCCGCGCCAGGTCACCGACCTCGTCGCGGGCCCGGTCGACGGGCACCTCTACCTCGGGCCCCTCCTGGGCGAGCTCGAGCGCGGCCTCGCGCAATCTCCTCAGCCGCCGCACGAGCCTCGCCGACAGCGGGACGCTGAGAATCAGGGTCAGCGCGAGTCCGGCGAGCGCGGCGGTGATGAACGCGTTGCGCACGGCGGTCACGGCGCTGGTGATTTCGTCGATCGGCTTGCGGACCGCGAGCACGTACAAGCTCGTTTTCGAGCCGCGACGGTGGTCGAACGGGATCGCCGCCTCGGCATACTCGGTGCCGTCGATCGTGGCGAAGCTGTAAATGCGCTTGTTGGTACTGAAGGCCCGGGCCACGTCACTGTAGGCGTCGTCGTTCGCGGTGTCGTGTGGTCGCAGAAGCGGCGTGCTGTAGTCGCCGTACGGGCCCGGGTTGCCCAGCACCGTGACCGTGGCGCCGATGCGCGTCTGGAGCGTGGTCTGGGCGTCCTCCAGATCGGAACGCTCATCCGCCGAGTTGGCCACGTTGGCCAGCTGCAGGCGCGAGAAGGCCCGGATCGTCCACTGCTTGCTCAGATCCTGTTTCAGCGTCACCTTCTCGGCGTTGCGCAGGCTCTGCTCGAGCGGGCCAAGCAGCGCGAGCGCGGCCACGGCGAGCGTCGCGACGGTGGTCACGAGCACGGCGCCGACGATCCGACCGCGTAGACCGAGGGCGCCACGGCCTGGCCGCCCCAGCATCACTACGGTCCTCGCAGGCGGTAGCCGGCGCCGCGCACGGTGAGGATGTAACGCGGCTTCTCGGGTTCGGGCTCGAGCTTTTCGCGCAGGTGGCGGATGTGCACGTCGATGGCCCGCGGATCGCGGTAGGCGCTGTCGCCCCAGATCGCGCGCAGCAGTTCCTGGCGGTTCAGCAGTCGACCGGGATCGGCCATCAATGCGTCCAGGAGCTCGAACTCGGAGAAGGTGAGCTTCACGGGAGCGCCTGAGATCGTCACCTCGCGCTGGGCGCGGTCAAGCGAGATCGGTCCGACGACCAGCACCTCATCGCCCATCGCGCGGGTTCCGGCGCGCCGCAGTACGGCCCGGATCCGGCTGCGGAGCTCGGCCAGCCCGAACGGCTTGGTGACGTAATCGTCGGCTCCGGCCTCCAACCCGAGCACGGCGTCGGCCTCGGAATCGAGCGCCGTCAGCATGATGATCGGTACCACGTTGCGCCGGCTGCGCAGCGTCCGGCACACCTCGTAGCCGTCGGGGCCGGCCCCGAGGGCCACGTCGAGCAGGACGATGTCGAACTGATCGGTGCTGGCCCGGTCAATGGCCGCGCGGCCGTCGGCCACGGCCAGCACGCGGTGGCCCTCGCGCGAGAACGAGCGGGTGAGCATCTCTCGCAGGTCGGATTCGTCGTCGACCACCAGGATGCTGAGCGAGGCGTCGGTGTGTCGCGGAGGTGCCGCCACCGCAATCTGACGTTCAGTCGCCATCAATCGATGCGATCGTACCCCAGTGACCCCGCGCGACCGCGCAGTAGACCGCGCACGCGGCACCGGGGCCGCGCGCCCGAGGGCGGAGGTCTATCGCCGCTAGGAGAGGCGCGCGATCGCCTCCAGATCGTGCTCCGAGACCTGGGGCTCGGCGGCTGCTGCCTCGGCCCGGCGCGGCGCCAGCCGACCGGCGGCGGCGACCGCCCACAGCAGCGCCAACCAGGTGGCCGTGGCCAGACCGACGTGGACCCACACCATGTCCGAGGGGAGGTGCAGCTCGTACTGCACGGTACCCACCAGTCCCTGGGCGGCCACCAGCACGCCGAGCGCGGTCAGCGGCTCGAGCCTGCGCTCGGAGGCCCCCCGGTGGCGCTGGAGCAGCCACACCAAGATCACGGCCACCCCGAACAGCGCGGCGATGGCCGCATGCTGGTGGACCGTCCAAGTGAGGGTGTCGGCTCCCTTGAAGTGAAGGCGATGGACGTCCTGTCCCGAGAATCCACCCGAATGGGGTCCGGCCGCCGTCGCGGCCGTGCCCGCGAAGATCGTCAGCGCGCCCAGCGGCGCCAGCGCCCGCACCGCCCAGACGGCCACCCGGTCGGCGGAACGCGCACGCGATCCCGGCTCATACGTGCTTCGCCAGGCCAGCGCGAAGGCCGCGATCAGGATCAGCAACGACAGGCTGAAATGCGCCATCACGAATCCGGGCGCGAGATGGTGCAGCACCGTGAACCCGCCGAGCACGGCCTGGGCCACCACGCCCAGGGGCAGCGCCAGCGCCAGCCACGCGAGATCGCGCCGAAACGGCCGCCGGGTGAAGGCGAGCACCGCGGCCACGACCGTGATCACCCCCACGACCCCCGACACCGCCCGGTTGCCGAACTCGATCAACGCGTGGGAGCTCAGCGGCGGCAACGGCGTGCCCCCGCATTTGGGCCAGTTTGCGCACCCCAGCCCGGAGTCCGTCAGCCGCACCGCGGCTCCGCTGAGCACGATCAGCGTCAGGGAGGCGAGCGTCACGTAGGCGACGCGTCGGTACTGGGTCGGCGTGACGGCGAGGCGTTGCAGCACTCCGTTGCACATGGTATTGCCCTGGGCCGGCCGGGCGTGCGGTCCGGTCGACCGTGACGGCGATGCGAATGGTCGCGCTTTATCGGGTTCTCTTGATCTTTC
>CAVWOC010000010.1:0-369460 GCA_963756555.1 uncultured Actinomycetes bacterium | reverse complement strand
TCGGCACCGCGGTCGAACTTGAACGCCCACCCGCCCTGCTGGAAGCCTTCAGCGCCGCCGGGGTCCTCGATAACGCCATCGACAGTGATGAATTCGGACACGACCACATTTGCCATCTGAGTCTCCAATCTCTCGTTTGCCGCCCTAATTGACTCTCGGCGCGGCCGAAACTAATCGTCCCGCGCTAGGGGGTGGGAAACCAACTCACCTTGGCCGTTCCGGCTCTGACCGACCTCTGACTGACATATCATTCGGCGCGTTGACGGGATCTGATGCCCGTCTGGACCTCAGGAGGAAGCTGTGAGCCAGGTTGGTGTCTTCGAGGAGGACAGCGCCGCCGCTTCGGCGCCCATCTGGGGCGAGCTGCGTCTCACCGCGGAGCTGTCAGCGCTGCTGCGAGCCGACGTTTTTCGCCGCCCCCAGCCCAGCAGCGATCCGGGGATGCCCGTGCTGTTGATCCCAGGCGTCTACGCCTCGGACCTCACGCTCTGGCCGATGGCCGCCTGGCTGCGGCGCCTCGGCCATGCGCCGGAGCGCGCCGGCATCATGATCAACGTTGACTGCTCCGAGGCGGAGATGGGTCGGCTCCAGACCCGGCTGGAGCGGGCCGTGGAGCGATCCGGCCGGCGGGCGACGATCATCGGCTGGAGCCGCGGCGGCCTGTTCGCACGAGCGCTCGCCGTGCGTCGTCCCGATTTGGTGGCAGGGGTCATCACGCTGGGCTCACCGCTGATCAACCCGTTGCGCTACGTACACCCGCTGCTGCACCTGGCGCTGGAGGCCACCTCGTCGCTTGGGGACCGAGGCCTGCCGCGGCTGCTCACCCACCAGTGTGCGGACGAGTGGGCGTTTGACGGCGCCACCAACCTCAACCTGATCACGCGGCCGCTGCTGGCCAGGGCCCGACGCCTGCTCGCCCACGGGGAGCGCCCCCGATGTTGCGAGGGCTTCTGGCGCGATGTGCGCGCGCAGTTCCCGCAGGAGATCCCGTTCGTCTCGTTCTATTCGCCCAGCGATGGCATCGTCAACTGGCGTAGCTGCCTCGATCCGGCCGCGCGGCACGTGGAAGTTGAGGTCTCCCACTGCGGCTTTGGTGTCTCCGAGCGCGTCTATGCCGATCTGGTCGGAGAGCTTCGTCGGATCAGCGAGTCGGACCGCGTGCGCCTGCATCCGGACGCCGTCAGCGGCACCAGCGCCGTCGCCGCCTGAACCTAGCTCTGCGCCTTGCCGGAGACCCGGGAGACGTTCGGCCGCATCGATGCTCTGGTGCGGATCGGGCTGCGGTTGGCGCGCTCAGCGCCGAGCGGCCGGGTGCTGCTGGCCCGCATCGCCGACTCGATCGACCTGGCTTGGGTCCCCCGCCCGTGGGGAGACGACGTCGTCGCCCAGCTCGAGGCTGCCTACGAAGAGGCTCGCCAGCCGGTCGAGTTCCGGCGGATCGAGCGTGCCCTGCAGGACGCCTGGGGCGTCGCTCCCAGCGAGGAGCTTGACGGCCTGGAGCATGAGCCGGTGGCGGTCACGCCCTCATCGCAGGTCCATCGCGGAGTCCTGGACGGCCACCCCGTCGCGGTCAAGGTCCTGCGGCCAGGCCTCGCGGCCTCCGTGCGCCAGGATCTGGCATTGCTGGAGAGCTTGCTCTCGCCGTTGGGTGCGGCGTTCCCAGCGCTCAACCCCGGCGCGCTGATTCGCGAGTTTCGCGAGCGAATTCTGGACGAGCTCGACCTGGAGCACGAGGCCACCGTCCAGCGACGCTTTCACCGAGCGCTGCGTCGGCACCCGTTCCTGGTCGTCCCGGCGCCCGTCACCCGCCTGTCGCACGAGGGCGTGCTGGTTTCGGAGTGGGCGGAAGGGACTCCCTTGTGGCAGGCTCCGGACCCGGACTTGGCCGCGGCGAGATTGGCCGTGTTCGTGCTTGGGGCCCAACGGGCGGGAATCGTTCACGCCGACCCCCATCCGGACGACGTGCTGGTTCAGGACGACGGCCGTCTGGTGATTCTCGACTACGGCGCCACCCGGGTGATCGAGGACCCGGCTCGCGTCGATGCCGCGGCCGAAGTGGTAGATGGGTTCGCTGCAGGTGATGTCGAGCGGTTCGGCGCCGGCCTCGAGCGGCTGGGAACCTTGCCCGCAGCGCACGCCCGCACCGCTCTCGAGCTAACCGCTCACGCGCTCGGCGAGCTGGCTGGTGCAGAGCCCGCCCGGCTTGACTCCGGGGCCGTGGTCGATGCGCGCGAACGCCTGTTCGGCCGCCCCCAGGAGCTGAGCACGCTGATCGGCGCGGGCGCGGTCGCCCCGGAGGACCTGTGGCCGGTGCGGGGCGCCGTCCAGCTGTTCGCCACGATCGCTCGCGTCGGCGCCACCGGACCGTGGCGAGAGCTGGTTCGCGCGGCGCTCCGTGACGGCTGGGACGCGGAGCCGGGCGGCCTGTAGCTTGCTGATGGTGAGCCGCCCCGACCCCTCCGGCAGGGAACCGCCCGCCGAGGCAGACGCCGACGCGCTTCCTACGGGCAGACTGATTCGGGCCACGAGGGCCGCCGGGGCGGTGGGCCCCAGCTCGATGAGGTTCTTCACGACGCTCGCTACGAACATGCTGCGCTCGCCGGAGAACGCCGGCGAAATGCTGCTACGCCGGCACGAGGACATCGCCGACAACACTCTGAACGCACTGAGTGAGCTGCGCGGCGGGGCGATGAAGATCGGTCAGCTGGCCTCATTCGTCGACGTCGACTTGATCCCGCCGGAGTTCCGGACGGTCTACCAGGACAAGCTGGCCCAGCTTCGGGACTCCGCGCCGCCGATGAGCTGGAGCAAGATCCGCCACGTGCTGGAGCGCGAGTGGGAGCAGCCGGCGGAGTCGCTGTTCGAGGACTTCGAACACGACGCCGTCGCGGCGGCGTCGATCGGTCAGGTCCACCGCGCGGTGCTGCCGGACGGGCGAAGAGTGGCGGTCAAGATCCAGTACCCCGAGATAGCCGACGCGCTCGAGGCCGACCTCGGCACGGCGGCCGGGCTGACCGCCATCGCCACGCCGCTGGCCAAGGCGATGATGCCCGGAATCGAGCCCGGGATGCTTATCGGAGAGGTGCGAACGCTCGTGCTCGAGGAGCTCGACTATGAGCTAGAGGCACAGCACCAGCGGACGTTCGCGCGCGCCTACCGGGACCATCCGTACATCTACGTGCCGAATGTCGTCACCTCGCTGTCCCGCCGCCGGGTGATGGTCTCCGAGTGGGTCGACGGCATGCGTTTTGCCCAGATGCAGGAGCTGCCGCAAGCCCAGCGCGACCGGATCGGGGAGATCTTGATGCGCTTCTACTTCCACTCCATGGACTACGTGCGGCGCTTCAACACCGACTCCCACCCGGGCAACTTCCTGCTGCGCGACGATGGCTCCGTGGCGTTTCTGGACTTCGGCAACGTCAAGGTGGTATCGGAGCCGTGGCTGCGTGACGGCAAGCGCGCCATGCGGGCGGTGATCGATGGCGACCGAGAGGCGTTCATCGACGCGGTCGTCGACCTGGGCTATGTCCACCGTCGCGAGCATCTGGACGCCGACTGGCTGCTCGAGCAGGTAAAGCTCGCAGGCGACTGGTTCCTGTCCGACCGCGAGATACAGATCGAGCCCGAGTATGTGGCCCGGATCCTGGCCCAGGTGATGGACCCCAAGTTCATCTCCCACGGCATCCGTGTGGCCCGGGACCTGCAGGTCCCAGCGGAGGAGATCTGGTTTCGGCGCGTGGAGATCGGCGTGTTCGCGGTGCTGGGCCAGCTGCGCGCGGCTGGCAACTGGCACCGGATGGCGCGTGAGACGTGGTACGGGGATTCCCCGGCCACTGCGCTCGGCGAGGCCGAGCGCGAATACTTCCAGGGCCGGGGCATAGGGATCGTGCGCTAGCCGGCATGGAACTTCGCCCCTCTCTTGCCGTCGTGCTGTCGGGACTGTTGACCGGCAGCGAGCTGACCTCCTGGAGCATCGTCCACCCGACGCTGTGGAAGCTCGACGAGCGGGAGCAGATGCGTGCCGAGAAGCTTGTGTACCAGCGCTTCGCCACGGTCGATCCGATCCTCCAGCCCGCGGCGACCGCCGCCTGCTTCATCGCCGCCCGCGGCCTGCGCGGGCGACGGGCGGCCCTGGCCAACCTGGCTGGGATCAGCTACACGGCAATGGTGGCGATCACGCTGGCGGGCAACATGCCGATCAACCTGCGCGTCTTCCGGTGGGACGAGGACCAAGGCGACCCAGCCGAGTGGCGTCAGCTGCGCCGCCGCTGGGACCGCTTGCACAGCGCCCGGATCGCGCTGGATTCCGCGGCGTTCGTCCTGATGACGCTCGCCGCGGTGGGCGGTTAGCGCCCGGAGCTGCGAGGCTGGGCGGATAACCGGAAAATACGGCCGGTTTCTCGCCCACCCCCGCGCTGACCGGGGACCGAAGCCAGCCGCCTAGCGCCGCGCCCTGACCACGACCCGTCCGCCGCGAGCCGGGATCATCGTCACGTTGCGGTGCTTGGGCCGCTCCGGTTTGGGATCGGCGGCCTCGATGTCGAGCCGACTGGCCATGGCCCGCAGCACGACCCGCTGCTCGGCCATCGCCAGCGCCGCCCCCAGGCAGCGCCGCGTGCCGCCCCCGAACGGAATCCATTCGTACGTCCCGGGTTTGCGGGCCTCCCAGCGCTCGGGGCGGAAGGAGAACGGGTCCGGATAGAGGTCCTCGCGATGGTGCAGCAACAGGATGCTGGCCGCCACTGGGGTCTGGGCCGGGACGCCGTAACTCCCCAGCCGCCAGGGTACCTGCACGCGCCGGCCGGTGATCGGGATCACCGGGCGCACGCGCATGGCTTCGGTGATCGTGCACTCGATCACTTCCTCCGAGCGCTCGCCGTCCTGCTCCGAACGCGCCGCATCAAGTAGGCGCTCGTGGGCCGGCGGCGTGCGCACCAGCCGCTCCCAAGCCCAGGCCAGCTGGTTGGCGGTGGTTTCGTGGCCCGCCAGCACCAGGGTCATCAGCTCGTCGCGCAGCTCGTTGTCGGTCAGCGTCTGCCCGTCATCCTCCGTGCGGGCCCGCATGATCAGCGACATGATGTCGGTGCGTTGCTCGAGGTCTGGGTCGCGGCGGCGCTTGCGGATGATCGCGTAGATGCAGCGGTCAGGAATCATCAGCCCCAAGCGGGTGAGCCCGAACGGCTCCTCATGGCCGATGTTCATCCACTCGGCGAGCTTGGCGCCGGGCATCGTCGAGGACCGCAGGACTTCGCGGATCGCCATCCGCAGCGCGTGCTCGAGCGTGCCGGGCTTGGGGCTCCCCTCGATCCCGAAGATGCCGGCCATGATCACGTTAAGCGTGATGGCCTGCATGCGCGGCGCCAGCGCGAACGAGCGGCCGAGCGGCCAGCGCTCGATCTCCCGGTGCGCGGCATCGGTGATCATCTGCTGATAGCTCTCGATGGCCTCGCCGTGAAACGGCGGCAAGAGCAGTTTCCGCTGGCGCAGGTGCCGGGGCCCGTTCGCGGTCAGCACCGAGCTCGGCCCGAGCACCGGCCGCAGCGGTGACTCAGCCGCCAAAGTCGGCACCTTGTCCGGCGGCGTTTTGAACAGCGAGCGGATGTGGTCCGGGTGGCACGTGACCGCAGCCAGTCCGCGCACGTAACCGCGCGGGCTCCAGACCTCTCCGAAGCGCTGGCGGTAGTGGAACATGAAGCTCGTCTGGCGCTGCCCGAACCACACGACCTGCACGGGCCGCGGCCAGCGCACGCGGGGCGGCCGCGGTAGCGTCCCCAGCTCGTCAACCGAGATCGGACCCGCCTCGGACGGCGGCGCCTCGCCGATCAGCTCCCGGGCGGCGACGGTGGGCGCCGGGGCGGGCCTCGTCAGGACGCTCATCGCGGCCCGAATTTTACACGAATGTAGGAATTGCGGCGCGCGCCTCTTGACTATGCGAGTGGCGCGGACGACGTGACGCGCTACCCGGTGTCCGGCTCGCGCTCGGGCTGCTCGCGTCCCGGTTCCGGCCCGGGCACGGCAGGCGTCGGCGACTCCTCAGGGGCCGGGACGGTTGCGGGCTGCTCGGGATCGGCCGGTGTCCCGGGGTCCGGGTCAATCGGTTGGATCGGCGCGTCGGGCACCGCCGGAGTGGCGGGCACGCTGGGATTGGGGACTTCTAGCTTCATAGACCGCAGCTACCACCGACCGGGCCTGCCTAACAAAAACGGGACGGCGCCTGCGGGGCGCCGTCCTTTATTCCAACAGGCCCATGCGCTGCGCACGCTGCACGGCCTCCGCCCGATTGCGCGCCCGCAGCTTGCGGTACAGGGCGCTGGTGTGCTCCTTGACGGTGTGCGGCGAGAGGTAGAGGTGCTCGGCGATCTCGCGGTTGGTCGAGCCGGCGGCAATCATCTCCAGCACTTCGCGCTCGCGTTCGGACAAGAGCGGCGACGGCTGGTCTGACTTCGGCGAGAACTGGGTCATGCCCTGACCGACCATGCGAACCGCGGCCGCGACCTCACGGGCCTCGAGATCCTTGGACACGAACCCCGATGCCCCGGCGGCGCGCGCCGCCGCCGGCGACATGCGCCCTGAACCGGAGATCAGCAGCACCCGGGTCGCCGGCGAGGTGGTGCGGATCGACTCGCACACATCGGCGCCCGACTCCCCGGACAGGAACAGATCGACCAGTGCCACGTGGGGACGAAAGCGCTTGACGAGCTCGAGCGCCTCGGCCCCCGTGCGGGCTGCCAGGCACCGCTCCACCCACGGCTGTTCGCCCAGCAGCACGCGAAAACCCCACTGCACGACTTCGTGATCGTCGACCACCAGCACGCGCAGTCGTTGCCGCTCCGCTCCGGCCGGTGGCCGCGCGGCCGTCACCCAGCCCCCGCCTCGGGCGCAAGCGGCACGACCAGCCGGACTCGCCACTCGCCGTCCGCGGTAGGGCCGAACTCCACCACGCCACCGTGCTGAAGAGCCTCGAACCCCGCCAATCGCAGGCCGATGCCCGCTCCGCGCGCCGTCTTAGACACGCCGTCGTTGCGGACCTCGAGCGTGAACGTGTCCTCGTCACGCATCACCGCCACCTCTAGGGCCGAGGGCGACGCATGCTTTGAGACGTTGCGCAGCGCCTCGGAGAGAACGGACTGGGCCAGCGGCTCGAGGTCGTGGGGCACAGAGATGCCGTCGGGCCAGTCGAGGGTAACCGGCGGTCCGCCCGCCGCGGCCACGCGCTCGAGCTCGGCCCGAAGAGTGGTACCCGTCTCGCGGGGCAGCGGTGCCAGCGGGCGCTCGAGCGCGCGTCGCAGGTCGGCCAGGGCCTCCTGCATCTCGGCGCGACAGCGCTCGCGCTCGGCGCCGGAGAGCGGCTGTTCCGCGCTCAGCGCCAGCGAGACGCCAAACAGCCGCTGCATCACGCGCTCGTGGATCTCCCGGGCCAGATCCAGTCGCTCTCCGAGCCGCCGGGTGCGCTCCTGCTGGCGCGTGGCATTGCGGGCGGTGGCCACGAGCGCCGCGGTCTTCCCAAGCGTCCACAGCAAGTGACGCTCGCCGTCTGAGAGCTCAAAGCGCTCCCCGCCGCGGTCCGCGCAGATCGCGCCATACGAGCGCCCAGCCGCGCTGAGCGGCGTGCATACGAGTGTCGTTATCCCCAGCGCCAAGAATTCCGGCGGCACCCACTGCTCGATCCGCTCCGAGATCACCACCACGTTGTCCTCGAGCAGCGCGCGCTGCGCGATCGGAGTGTTGACGAGCGTGGGCCGCATGGCCTGAAGCTGGGCGAACGGGGTTCCGTGTGCGCCCACCGCCCGCACGCGCCGCCGGGCCGCGTCGGCCATGAAGATCGCCGCCCGACGCATCGTCGTCAGCCGGCAGATGGCCTCGCAGATGCGGTCATAAAACTGGGTCGAAGAGGTGTCGGTGTCGATGTCGGCCAGCAGCTCCACGAACACCTCGAGCGGCTCGACGCCCGCGAACAGCGCCGGTGGCCGCTCGCTCCCGGACGAGGTTGCCCGGCCGACGTTCACGGCACCGGGTAGCGGCAGCGGATGTCGTAGAGGGTCGTTCGCTCGGCGGCCGGCCGCCCCGCCCTGTGGGCGGCGGCGATCAGATCCGAGGGCTCGAGCTTCACGCCGTGGTAGCTGCCGGCCATGCGTGAGATGGACTCTTCCATCAGCGTCCCGCCCAGATCGTTGACCCCCCAGCGCAGCGCCTCGGTAGCCGCGTCCAAGCCCATCTTCACCCAGCTGGCCTGAAGGCTCTTGACCGTCTTGCCCAGCGTCAGGCGGAAAGCCGCAGTGTGCTTGAGGTTCTCCTCTCTGGAAATCTCCTCCACGCCGTGAGTGCGGCCCAGCAGGGTGTGGAACGGGATGAACGACAGCGGCACGAACTCGGTGAAGCCGCCGGTCCGTTCCTGAAGCTCGCGAACCACGCGCATGTGCTGCGCCAGCTCCCAAGGCTCCTCGATGTGGCCGAACATCACGGTGACAGTCGAGCGGATTCCCTCGGCGTGCGAGGCCTCGATGATCTCCACCCACCGCCGGACCGGGAGCTTGTTCGGCGAGATGCGCTCGCGTACCCCGTCGTGCAGCACCTCGGCCGCGGTGCCCGGCGTCGACCCCAGGCCCGCTTCGCGCAGCCGTTCGAACACCGCGCGCGGCGCCAGGCCCGAGACGTCGCACATGTGGGCCACTTCCATCGGCGAGTAAGCGTGCAGGTGGACATCAGGCGCGAGCTGCTTGGCATACCGCAGCCAGCGCTCGTAGTCCTCCAGCCCCCAGTCGGGGTGGATTCCAGACTGCATGCAGATCTCGGTCGCTCCGAACTCCACAGCCTCCTGCACCCGACGCGCAAACTCCTGCTCCGAGTGTTCGTAGGCATCGGGCGACCGGCGGCCTTGGCCGAAGCCGCAGAAAGCACAGCCCACGATGCACACGTTTGAGACGTTGATGTTGCGGTTGATCACGAACGTCACGGTTTCGCCGGCCAGCTCAGAGCGCAGCTCGTCGGCGGCCAGCCGCATCTCCTCGATCATCTCCGGGCGGCGCTCGGCGAACAGGGCGGTGATTTCGTCGCACGCGAGGGCAGCCCCCTCACGTGCCTTGGAAATGGCGCCGGGCGCGGCATCCTCGGGCACCGAGACCTCGCGCCGGCGGCCCGATCCGCGCCGCGGGATGAACGACCAGTAGTCGCGCTTGATCACATCGAGGACGCCTTGGGAGATCCACTGGGGCTCGATGTATTCCGGGTACACGCACAGGCGCTCGGTGAGCGCGATCCCCTCCGCCTGCAGCCGCTTGCGGACCTGGGCCGGCGAGGGGAATGGATGCTCGGGCGAGATGTGATCGCCATTGGCCGATAGTCCGCCCAGGTCGCTGGCACCGGCGCGCACCAGCTCGAGCCACCAGTCGGACAGATTGGGCGGCACCTGCACGCCGATGTCCGGCATCAGCCGCCGGGCCTCGGCGATCAGGCGCTTCATGTCCTCGACGGTCACCCGCGACGCCCAGCTCGGGGCGTCGTTGTGCGGCCCGTCCCAAACTCCCGTGCGCCAGTACTCGTCGGCCGCTGCGCCGGCTATCTGAGCCGGCTCGCGGCCGTAGTAGTGCTGGTGAGGGACGAAGTTCTGGAGGATCAGCTCCTGGATGTGACCGTGACGCTCGTGCAGTTCGGCGAGCGCTGCGAGCGCCGCCATGCGGTCATCCTCTGACTCGCCGATCCCCACCAGGATCCCTGAGGTGAATGGAATCCTGAGCTCGCCAGCCGCGGCAATCGTCGCTAGCCGCTTCTCGGGGTGCTTGCTGGGCGAGCCCTGGTGCACGACCAGGTCTGGATTTAAGGACTCGAGCATCAGGCCCTGAGACGCGGTCACCTCGCGCAGCCGCGCTAAATCGGGCTTATCGAGAACTCCGAGATTTGTATGAGGCAACAGACCTCGTTCAAGCGCTCGCTCGCAGGTCCACACCACATAGGAGGTGAAGCCCTCGTGCCCGTACTCCGCCAGGCGAGCCTTCACCTCGGCATTTACCTCCGGCTGCTCGCCGGTCAGAACAAGCAGCTCCTTGATCCGCCGCCGTGCCGCGCCGTCCAGCAGGCGCTCGACCTCCGCGGGCGCATACAGATGCGCTCCGTGGGTGGCGAACGCGCAGTACTTGCAGTAGCAGCGGCAGGTCCGCGACAGCGACAGCGTGAAGTTGCGGCTGAAGGTGACCCGGCGGGGCATCCTCACCGCAGTCTACGAAGCCCGGCCGCGCGTATCCTGCGCGCGCCATGCGGTGCCGGTCACTCGTGCTCCCGCTAGCCGCGGTCGCGGTGCTCGCTGCCTGCGGGAGCAGCGGGCCGCGCCCGTCCTGCGGCTCGCGTCCCTCCTGTGGCTCGCGGGCGCCCACGGTGTCGCTGATGCTCGACTTCACGCCCAACGCGGCACACGCCGGCATCTACGCGGCGATCGCCCACGGCTACGACCGTCAGGCGGGGCTCAGGCTGCAGGTGCTCGTGCCGCCGTCGCCGGCCGACAGCGTCAAGCTGCTGGAGGCGGGCAGGGTGCAGTTCTCGGTGTTGGACATCCACGACCTGGCGATCGCCCGCGAGCGCGGCGCGGACCTGGTGGGGATCATGGCGCTGGTGGAGCGGCCGCTGGCGGCGGTCATCGCCCAGCCGGGCGTCCGCACGCCGCGCGGACTCGACGGACGGACAGTGGGGGTAACCGGCGACCCCAGCGACCTCGCGGTGCTCGATTCGGTGATCGACGGCGCGGGCGGCAACGCCCGGACGGTTCGCACGATCAACATCGGCTCCGACGCCGTGCCCGACCTGATTGCCGGCCGAGTCGCGGCGTCCACCGGCTTCTGGAGCGATGAGGGGGTCGCGATCGCGCGCCGGCGGCCGGGGTTTCACGCTTTCCGCGTCGACGACTACGGCGCACCCTCCTATCCCGAGCTGGTGCTCTGCACTCGGGCTGCGACGCTTCGGACGCAAGCCGGGCTGGCGCGGGCGGTGGTCGGGGCGCTTACCCGCGGCTACGAACTGGCGTTGTCCGACCCGGGCACGGCAGCGACCGACTTGGAGCGCTTGGCTCCTGGACTCGATTCGACGCTCGTCGATGCCGACCTGAGTGCGCTCAGACCCGCGTTTGCCGGACCCGATGGACGCCCTGGAAAGCTTTACGCACCGACGCTCCGCTCCTGGGCCCGGTGGGAGGCGCGGCTCGGGATCGTGTCGCTGACGCCGAACGTGGCGCGCGCATTCGATTTCGCGCTCAGCGGCTGAGGCGCTCCACGAGCTGCGGCCCCTCGCGCGCCATCCGCGAGCGAGGTACCACCAGGTCGAATCCCGCGCGCTGCGCCAGCTCGCGCACCTCGCCCTCCACGTGCGCGTAGAACGCAAGCTTCGGCAGTCGCCGGAGTGAGGCCGCCTGAGCCAGCCCGACGCGCTCTTGGGCGTCCACCGTTAGGTCGACTACGAGCACGTCGAACGACGCCGGGTCGATGGCTTGAGGATCGGACACGAGCTGGGGCTCATGTCCGGCCGCCCGTAGCGCGCCGACGACGTTTGAGCCGAACAACAGGTCGGGGACGAACAGCGCTACGCGCGCCACTACTGCGCGCGCCGGTGGCGGAACTCCTCGCGCACCGACTCCGTCCGACCCCACATCAGCTCGGGCACGATCTCCACCCGACCGGTGCGCATCTCGCGCACGGCGAGCTCGGCCTCGATGCCGGCGTCGTCGAGCAGCTTCAGCGCGGCGTGGACGGCCGGCGCCGACGCCGCGTGTCCGAAGCGATGCGCGACGATGATTCGCCAATGCCAGTCGTGCTTGGAGTAGGGCTGCGCGTTGCAGGTCACCAGCAGCACCGCCGCATCGACATAACGGCGCTCGTCGGCGAGCCGCAGGTCGAACTCGAGGTCTGTCCAGTCGTCTGGAAGCGAATCCACGACTTGTTCGAACGTGTCGGCGAGCGCCATACCCAAGGATCCTATCCTTGCCCGCATGAGCAGCTCAGCTGGCACTCTGACCGATGCTTACCGCATCATGACCGAAGGTTGCGGGCTGCTCGACCGCTCAGAGCGGGGCAAGCTGGCGCTCTCGGGCCGCGAAGCAAAAAACTTCCTTCAAGGTCAGGTGACCAATGATGTCGAGCGCCTCTCGCCCGGCGAGGGCTGCTACGCGGCATTCCTGACCCCCAAAGGCAAGATGCTGGGTGACCTGCGGATTCTGGACACGGGAGTTGAGCTGCTGCTGGACACCGAGCGCCCCGCTTTGCAGGAGCTGTTCAACATGATCAGGCGCTTCAAGGTGGGCTACGACCTGGAGCTGCACAAGCGCACGCTCGAGTGCGGGCTGATGTCGCTGATCGGCCCCGACGCGGCGCTGATCGCCGGAGCAGTGACCCTGGCTCAAGATGAGTACGCACACGCCTCGGTGGAGATCGACGGAGCCCGGGCACGCGCGATCCGGACCGACATGGGAATAGACCTGCTCTGCGACGCCGGCGAGCGCGATGGCCTAAGCGCCGCACTCGAGCGCCGCGGGGCCGTGGCCGTCCTGGAGAGCGCGGCAGAGTGCCTACGAGTCGAGCGCGGGCGTCCCCGCTACGGCCTCGACCTCGACGACAGCGTCATTCCCGAAGAGGCGGCCCTCAACGAGCGCGCGGTGTCGTTCACCAAGGGCTGTTATGTGGGCCAGGAGACGGTGGCTCGACTTCACTACCGCGGCAAGCCTAACCGGCACCTGCGCGGGGTGCGGCTGCCGCCCGGCACCGAGGCGGGCGCCGAGCTGCGGCTCGAGAATCGCCCGGTGGGCAAGCTCGGCACGGTGGTCGAGTCACCCACGCACGGGACGATCGGACTGGCGCTCGTGCGCCGTGAGGCGCCGCCAGGCACGCTGGTGACCGTGACCCCTCCCGGGACGGAGGCCGAGATCGTGCAGCTGCCGTTCGACAGCTGACGTCGCGCCTAACGCCCGCGGTTGCTCGATAACCACCTTCGCGGTCGGACCGGCGCGCGGGGTAGCATCCGCTGAACCGACGGAAAGGAGTCGTGAAGTGAGCACAGCCGCTTACAGAACGGACAAGCTCCGTCAGCTCGACGATGATGAGCGCCAGGCGTGGAAGAGCTACAGCGAAGCGCTTCGCGAGCTCACCGGCGACGCATACGAGCATGCCGAGGATGCCTCCTGGCAGCAGCTCCAGCGCAAGCTGAAGACCGTCGAGCGGAGGCGGCGGACGCTCACGCAGGCTGCTGAGTGACGCCTCGCGATGTAAGTTTCACGGCAGTAGCCTTTGCGGTCAGTTAGGGTTCGCCCGGCTTGGACTGGTAGGCAAGTAGGCTCTGCCAAGCCGACGAGAAGAGGCGACCGTATGCGGAGAGCGACGATTGGGATTATCGCGCTGAGCGCGCTCACCGTCGCGGGATGTGGGGGCGGACAGCATTTCCTCAACAATCCGCGGCCGGCGGTCCCGGTCGACCTGACCGTCTACGTCAACAACAGCCGCGTGCTGCTCTCGCCGAGTTCCGTCGGCGCCGGCCCCGTGGTGTTGATCATCACGAACCAGGCCAGCCAAGCCGAGTCCGTCGCCGTGCAGACGCTCGGCGGCCAGACGCTTGCCAGCACCGCCAGCATCAATCCCCAGGCCACGACGACCGTCCAGGTCAACTCCTTCTTGCCCAACAGCTACTACACCGTGAGCACCAACTCCGGCGGGTCGACCGACGCCTCTCAGGCCGCGGGGTCAACGATCCAGTCGGCGCAGCTGTACGTGGGCCCTGCGCGCAAGAGCGCCAACAACGTGCTGTTGCAGCCGTAGGGCTGTCAGCGGACCCTTCCTGCGGAGGCCGCTAACACCGGCTTCGGATTCCGCGACTCCGCGTAGCCCGACGCGAGCTCCGGCAGGAAGGGTGTGCTGACGCCCTTGCATCCGTCGGGCGCGATAGCTGCATTCACGCTATACTTACTTGCGTGCAAGCAACGACTGCGCCGGCGCAGACATCGGCTGATCTGGCAGCTGATCTGTATGCCCTGATCATCTATCTCCACAAGAGCTGCAACTCGACCCTGTTCGAGGCGGTCGGCGCCCTCGAGCTGACGATGACGCAGATCAAGCTCCTGCACCACCTGGAAGAAGCCGCGAGCCCCCTGACGCTGAAGGAGGGCGCTGAGCTCGTGAAGGTGTCGCTGCCAGCCGCAAGCCGGACGGTCGACGACCTGGTCAGGCGAGGGTTCGCCATGCGCCGTGAGGACCTCGAGGACCGCAGGATGAAGCGCGTCAGCATCACGGATGAGGGCAGGACGTAATTAGACGGCTGAATGCGGCGCGTCTGAGCGGCTTGCAGGGTTCGCCGAGACCTTGACTGAAGTTGAGCGCGATCGGCTCGCCGCGGCGCTGTCGAAGCTGCTCGAGCGCGCCGACATCGCCGACTGCCGGCCCGATTACGGCGACCGGATGGAGCCTGGCCCATCGAAAAGCGGGTCCGGACTCCCGCGGAGATGACCTCATGATCGATCGACTACTCGCCCACCGCGCGCGCCTGGTAACCGAAGAGAACAGCCGCTGGTGGACCCTGGGCGCGATGTGCTTCGCGCTGTTCATGATCATGCTCGACAACACCGTCGTCAACGTCGCGCTGCCTTCGATTCAGCGCGACCTGCATGCGTCGCTGTCGGCCCTCGAGTGGACGATGAACGCCTACACGCTGACGTTCGCGGTGCTGATGGTCACCGGCGGCCGGTTGGGGGACATTTTCGGCCGGCGGAGCATGTTCCTGCTGGGCGTGACCGTGTTCGGAATCTCGTCGGCGGCGATCGGCTTCGCTCCCGACGACACCATCCTGGTCGCCTTCCGTGCCGTGCAGGGCATCGGCGCCGCGTTCATGATGCCGGCCACGCTGTCGATCATCACCCAGACATTTCCCGCGGAACAGCGTGGGATGGCAATCGGCACGTGGGCCGGAGTGAGCGCGCTGGCGCTGGCAATCGGTCCGGTGGTCGGTGGCTTCTTGACCCAGGACGTGAGCTGGCGGGCGATTTTCTTCATCAATCCACCGATCGCGGTCGGGGCCGTCGCCGTGACGCTGTTCGCCGCCCGGGAGTCGCGAGATGAGACCGTCGGCAGGACCGTGGACTTCGCCGGTATCGCCGCCCTGACGATCGGGCTGACGGCGCTCGTCCTGGGCCTTGTGGAGAGCAACTCCTGGCACTGGGGCTCCACGCGGGTCATCGGCCTGTTCGCGCTGTCTGTCGTGGCGCTGGCGGCGTTCGTCTTGATCGAGCTGCGGGTCCGGGCGCCGATGCTCGACTTCAGCTTCTTCCGCTCTCGGACCTCGGCGGGCGCGAACCTGGTCGCGTTCCTGATCACGTTCGCCATGTTCGCCCAGTTCTTCTTCCTGACGCTTTACATGCAGAACGTGCTCCACTACACGCCGCTTGAGACCGGGCTGCGGTTCCTGCCCGCGACGCTCGTGATCATCGTCATGGGGCCGCTGGCGGGCCGCTTGACCGACCGCGTCGGCCCGCGGCCGCTGATGGCGCTCGGCCTGCTGATCACCGGCGCTGCGCTGCTGGTCCAGTCACGAATCACGCTCCATACGGGCTATGGGCTGCTGCTTCCCGGCTTCGTCTTGATGGGCCTCGGCATGGGCATGGTCATGTCGCCGATGAGCACCGCGGCGATGAACGCCGTCGATCGCACCAAGGCTGGGGCGGCGTCGGGTGTCCTGTCGATGAGCCGGATGGTGGGCGGCAGCGTGGGGTTGGCGGTGATGGGAGCGTTGGTGGCCACGATCGGACGAGCGAAACTCAACACGAGCCTCCCGCAGCTCTCGGCCGCCGTCCGTTCAAAGATCGCCAGCTCGCTGGGCACCGGAGTGGCCCACGGCATCCCTAACGCCTCGCATCACGTGATCACGGCGGTCCAGCAGGCGTTCGTCTCCGCGCTGAGCAGCGGCCTGATGGTCGGCGCCGCAGTTTCCCTGGCCGGAGCGCTCCTGACGCTGGCACTGATCGGCCGCCTGCCGAGCCGCAGCCAGCCTCAGCCGGTCACGGACGCCGGCTCTGCGCCCGAAGGGCTCGACAGCGAGGAGCGGGCGCCCGAGGCAGCGCCCGCCTGAGGCGCCGGGGTAGGCCGGGGCTCAGGGCGCTTCTGATGGCCCCTGGGCGAGCACCGTGGCCCAGCGGCACGCGGGACGCTCCCCGGCTACGATCCCCCCGGGAGCGAGGGTCATAAATCGCGCAAAACGACCTAGGAAGGTGCCAGCCGAGTGGCCGTAGATGTGAGCCAAGTTTCCGTTGTCGACACCGAGCCCGGCGAGCTTCCGCGCACGATGGCCGCGTGGGTCATCCGGCAGGAGCGCGAAGGCGAGCCGATTGACGCCTTCCAGCTCGAGGACATCGAAGTCCCCGAGCCAGGCGCCTTTGAGGTGATCGTGCGCGTGATGGCGGCTGGCGTCAACTACAACAACGTGTGGGCGGCCCGTGGCGAGCCCGTTTCGGTATTCGGCTACGGCGACCATCCACAGTATGGGCACCACATCGGCGGTTCGGACGCCTCCGGGATCGTGTGGAAGGTCGGGGAGGGCATCACGCGCTGGAAGCCCGGCGACGAAGTAGTCATCCACTGCAACATGGCCTCCTACGAGGACCCCGAGGTCCATGGACTTGACCCGCTCGCGGCCCCCTCCCAGCGCATCTGGGGCTATGAGACCACCTGGGGATCGTTCGCCCAGTTCACGAAGGTCCAAGCCCAGCAGCTGCTCCCGCGGCCCCAGAACCTGAGCTGGGAAGAAGCGGCTTCCTACGGGCTGGTCTACTTCACCGCCTACCGGATGCTGATCACGCAGTGCAAGCTCCAGGCCGGTCATCGAGTATTGGTGTGGGGGGCCGCCGGCGGGCTCGGCGTGTTCGCCACCCAGCTGTGCACGCTGACAGGCGCCGACACCGTGGGCGTCGTCTCGAGCGACGAGAAGGGCCGGCTAGTGGAGGAGCTCGGCGCCGTGGGCTACATCAACCGAGCCGAGTTCGCGGGCATGATGCGCCGTGGTGGCGAGAGCCTCGAGGACGAGAAGGCTCGCTTCAAGGAGTCGAGACGCTTCTCCAAGGCCGTCAACGAGATCCTGGGCGGTCCGCCGGACATCGTTTTCGAGCACGTCGGCAAGGCGACGTTCCCCACTTCGGTGCTGGCTGTGAAGCCATTCGGAAAGGTCGTGATTTGTGCCGGCACGACCGGCTACAACCTGGACTTCGACGTCCGCTATCTGTGGATGCGCCAGAAACAGATCATCGGCTCGCACTTCGCCAACGCGTACGAGTGCATGAAGGCCAACGAGCTGATCGAAGAGTCGAAGATCCGTCCCGTGCTGTGGCGCACGATGGGCTTTGAGGGCGTTCCTGAAGCGCACCAGCTGATGCGCGAGAACAAGCACCTGGGAAAGATCGCGATTCTGGTCGGCGCCACCGAGGAAGGCCAGGGCCAAACCGCCGAGGGGCCGGGCGCGATCCACGCGGAGGTTGGTGCCTGAATGGGAGGCGTAGTGTGGGTCCCATGGTACGCCACCGTTCTGCGGCAAGAGACCTTTGCCCTCGACGTGGCCCAGATAGCGCCGATCGCGCTGCGCTACGGCGCCACGCAGTACGCCGTCCACCGCAGCCGGGACGACCGCTATCGGATCTGGCACATGACCTGGTTCGAGCGCAAGGAGGACTGGTACCGCTACTGGGACGGCCCGGAGATGATCGACTTCCGCGCCCGCAACATGGGTCGCTACCAGGTGCCGATCACGTATATCTGGTGCGACGAGCTCGCGGCCGGCGCGCTCGGTCCGGAGGTCCCGACCCTTCCGGAGCCCGAACCGGCACCGCCATCCCAGCCGCAGAGCGCGGCCTAGCGTCGACCCTCAGCGCGAGCTGGAGCCAGAAGCGCTCGTCGGGGTCGTCGAGCGCGGGGCCGAACAGCTCGCGCAGCCGACTCACGCGGTAGCGCGCGGTTTGCGGGTGGACGCCGAGCCTGCCGGCTACCTGCCCCAGTCGTCCCTGCTCGTCGAGCCACACCCGCAGCGTCTCGGTGAATCGCTCGCGCGATCCCTCCGACAGTCGCTCAAGCGGCGCCAGGCGGCCGGCGGCCAGCTCGGCCGCCAGCCCGGGGTCGTTGCGCAGCAGCAGCTCGCCCGCCCATCGGCTGGCGACGACCAGAGCAGGCCCATCGTCTGCTAGCCCCAAAGCGGCCTGCGCCCGGGCGAAGCTCAGCCTGGCAGCGCTCCAGAGCACGGTCGTGCCCATCCCCGCCACGGCGCCGGCGCCGAGCACCGCCCGCTCGAGCTCTTCTGCTCTTCCCGGCCCATCTGGATCGGGCACGATCGCGCAGACAAGCTCGCCGACCGCTTCGGCGATCACGTCCGGCGGTAGCCGCGGCGCGACAGCGTGGCGGTGGGCGCCGCCGATCGCCAGCGCGGCGAGCCGTCGCGGCAGCTCCCAGCCGGCGTCGCTGGCCGCAAGCTCCAGCGTGGCCTGCTCCTCGGGCGGATCGCGGACCAGCAGGCGCACGAGCCGACGGCGGCGCAACTGGGCCTCGCCGGCCACAGCGGACTGCTCCAGCGCGTGCCCTTCTGCGGACTCCGCCGACAGCACATCTATGTAGGCGAAGATCGACTCAGCCAGCAGGTACAGCGTTTCCGGCGCCAGCCCGGCGGCGGCCCCCGTACTTGCGAATCGGCGCCACGCCACCCGCGCACCGGCGCGGTACGCGCTCAGCAGCGCATCGAGACTGCGACCGGCCCGCATCTCGCCGCGGCCCAGCGCCAGGTAGACATCTGAGCGCGGCACTGGGCCGCCGGCCTCGATCTCGGCCAGGAAGTGACGGATCGCCTCCTGGACTCCGGCCCGGATCCCGTGGCCCAGCGGCCCCTCGAGCGGCCGCGAGTAGGCCGGGATCGTGCGCACCGCGCCGATCATCTCGTCGGCGACCTCCGGCAGCACTGGTCGCAGCACGCACGCCACTTCGGGCGGGAGCTCGTGCCATGGCTGGTCGGCCATCTATGAGGTGCGCGCCACGGGGGGCATTGATACCCGCATATTCATACAGAAGCTACAAGTTCTGGCCGTCCTGTCGTCGCAGGTCTAGGAGAGATTTCGCTCAACTTGACGTATGGTTGTGTTGTAATGACGCGTGCACACAAGATCATCAACCTGATCGGCGTGCCGCTGCCGCTGGTGGGCCTGATCGTGGCCGTCGTGCTGCTCTGGAACAGGGCGGTTGGGCCACTCGAGCTGGGCTTGCTGGTCGGCCTCTACGTCGTGACCTGCCTCGGCGTCACACTTGGCTATCACCGCATGTTCACCCATCGTGCGATGGAGTCCTCCCGTGCGTTCCGGGCATTCATGGCGGTGCTCGGCTCGATGGCGGTGCAGGGTTCGGTCATCACCTGGGTCGCCGACCACCGCAAGCACCACGCGTTCACGGACCAGGACGGCGATCCACATTCGCCGCATTTGAGCGGCCCGGGGTTCTGGGGGGGCGTGAAGGGCCTGTGGCACGCGCATATGGGCTGGCTGTTCGAGTCCGTCGGGACGGCGGACCGGTACCGCTTCGCGCCGGACCTCGTCAGAGATCGGGGCCTGCGGGTGATCGACAAGCTGTTTGGTTTCTGGGTGGCGCTGTCGTTCTTGATTCCGTTTGCGATCGGATGGATCGTCGGCGGCGGATGGGGCTCGGCGCTAACGGCGCTGTTGTGGGGGGGCTTCGTGCGCGTGTTTCTACTTCACCACGTCACGTGGTCGATCAACTCGGTGTGCCACTTCTTCGGCCGCCGCCGGTTCGACGTGAAGGACGAGTCGCGCAATGTCTTCTGGCTTGCGCCCCTGTCGATGGGCGAGGCCTGGCACCACAACCACCACGCATTCCCGACCTCGGCATTCCACGGTCTGCGCTTCTGGGAGCGGGTGGCCGATCCCACCGGGTTGCTGATCGCGCTGCTCGAAAAGCTAGGCGTGGTGTGGAACGTGGTGCGCGTTACCCCCGAGCGCCAGGCGGCGAAGCTGCCTACCGGTCAGCGGGCCTCCACAGCGCGCGCCTGACGTGAGCCCAGAACGCCTGACCTGAGCTTAGAACGCTGACCTGAGCCCAGAGCGCACGCCCCGTCTTCCCATAGGCGACGAGCTTAAGCCATGCTGATCTACTCGATGGGCGTGTCGGTGGACGGCTTCATCGCTGACCGCGAGGGCGGCTTCGGGTGGACGGTCCCTACCGAGGAGCAGTTTCGCTTCCACATCGCGCAGATACGCGAGCTTGACGGCTATCTGTGCGGCCGCAGGCTCTACGAGACCATGCTGGTGTGGGAGACGGATCTGTCGATGCGCGACAACGAGCTTGGGGCCGCGTTCGCCGACGTCTGGTGCGCTATCCCCAAGGTCGTCTTCAGCCGCACGCTGGATAGCGTTCAGGGCAACGCCCGGCTCGCCGAGGGGTCGGTGGCCGAGGAGGTCGCTGCGGCGCTCGACTCCACCGACAAGGAGGTCTCGATCGGCGGCGCCGGCCTGGCCGCGGCGGCGATCGAGCTCGGCCTCGTCGACGAGCTGCGCATGTTTCGCAATCCAGTCGTCGTCGGTGGCGGCACGCCGTTTCTGCCGCCGGTCACGGAAGCCGTTCGGCTAGACCTGGTCGAGACCCGGGCGTTCGGCTCGCGCGTGATCTACGAGCGCTACAGGCGGGCCGACGGGCCGGCCTAGCCCGCTTCGAGCGGCGCCATCGTCAGCCCCGCGCCATCGAGTTGATGCCAGTAGTCCTCGGCATCCTCGCGAGGCCCGCTCCACACGATCGCGCAGCCGCTGGTGTGGATGCGGTGCGCAAATCGGTAGCCCTCGGCCAACGACACGTCGGGGATGACGCGCGCCAGCGATTCGGCTACGTGATCAAAGGTGTTGTGGTCGTCGTTCAGGACCACCACGCGCCAGAGGCCGCCGAGTCCGCTGCCCGGTCCCCCTAGGCGCGGCAGCTCCACTGTCTGCGACATCGCTTCGCAGCATACCTGGCAGTGGCCGCCGGATCGGCCCGACGTCGCGAGCTGCTTACCGACTGGCCGGCAGCAGCGAGAGCGAGCTAGCTACCACCGGGCCGGTGAAAGCGACCGGCATGGGTGGAGGCCTCCGCAGGAGCCGAGCGAGCCGCTGATTCGTCCTCGGCGCGCTTGTCCCAATAGCGACGGAGACCGGCGTACAGCTGCTCCTGCGGCGCCGCCTGGGTGTACGTGGGGAGCAACTCGGGACCTGCGTCGCGCTCGATCTCCTCGCGCACGGTAGCGACGAAGGTCTCCTCGTCTTCCGTGTGAGCCAATGCCGCCAAGTTGTCCAGCCGCTCCGATAGCTCGTTCAGCTGTTCCTCTACGTCTTCGCTCGAGCCGAAGTGCGTTATCGCCAACCGGCGCGGCTTCCAGGCCAGCACGCGGTTTATCGATTGATGCCAGGCCTCGACATCAACATCGGGCGGGGGAGTCGGCGGGATGGTCAGCGTATGGGGAGTGATACGAACACCGCCGGTGTCCCCGACGAATGCCGTCTCGTCGTGCAGGTAGGAGACATGGTGCGAGGCGTGGCCGGGCGTGTAGACGACTTCGAACGCCCCCTCGAGAAGACGCTCGCCGCCACGAAGCAGCCGGATGTTTTCGGCCGGGACCGGAACGACCTCACCCCACAGGCGATCCATGTCCGCGCCATAGAGACGACGGGCGCTCTCGAGCAGCCGGGACGGATCCATCAGATGCGGCGCTCCGCGTTCGTGCACGTAGACCTCGATATCCGGCCAGCGCTCCGTGAGCGCGCCAGACGCGCCGGCATGGTCGAGATGAATGTGGGTCAAGAGCAGCGCCCTCGGCCGTTGGTCGCCGAGCGCAGCAAGCAGCCTGGGCAGGCACGAGCCGGGCCCCGGATCGATCAGCACGTCCCCCACCTGCCAGCAGCCGATGACCCGCTCGCGTCCGAGGTGCATGAGGTCGATCACGCGGGCGTCTGAGCCGCTCGGACGCCTCAGCTGGGCATGCTCCGCGGTCGGCTCCTCGGCGAATACTCGCTCGCCCGCGGCTGGTGCATCCGCCGCCGCCTCGACTGGCAGCCGGGCAGTTTCGTGGGCTGCGATCTCTTCGAGACCCTGATCAGAGAACGGCTCGTCGGCCGCGAACGGCTCCTCCTCGCCCACCGACCGATCCCAACTCAACGGCTGCGCCGGACCGACGTACTCATCCCGAGACAAAGGCTCGGCGGGACCGACATACTCGTCCGCGTACGAGTCGCTGGCGCCAGGTTCCTCTTGCTCGTCCAGGGATTCCTCCTCCGGCGCGAGCGGCTCGGGCTCATTGACCGCTTGCGATTGGCCCGCGAACGGCCCAACCTCGTCGTCCTGCAGCTCCTGCTCTCCGAAGTCGGGGCTCAGCGCCGGGCGTTCAGGCGGCTGCTCGGGCGCGAAGCGCCTCCCGGCAGCGCCCGCCACCCCCGCCAACTCCTCCGAAAGCCGGCGCACGTCGCCGATGATCTTGTCACGTTCAGCCCAGATCCGATCGACGTCGGCATCGAGCTCCTGGACGCGACGCTGCGCTTCCTCCTCGATCTGTTGGACGTGCCGCTGCGCCGAGCGCTCTTGCGCGTCGGCCTCCTCTCGAGCGCGCGCCAGGCGGTCTTCGGCCTCCGAGCGCGACTGGCTGGTGATCTGGTCAGCTGTCTCGTGAGCCCGCTGCAGGATCGCTGAGACCTCGCCTCCGACTCGCTCCAGCGCCCGGCGGACAGCTCCCTCCGGCGAGCGGGTGGCGTAGAGCTCGGCGACGAGCTGGGTGATCCTCTTCACATAGGCGTCGACAGCGACCCGGTCATAGCCTCGGAGCACGACCGGGAAGTCCTGGTTGGCGGCCGCGGCGACGGGGTCGTCGGGCAGATCTGCGAGCGGAGCAGTGATCTGCTGCATGATCGCGTGCTCACTAGCCGCGGAGCTCTGATCTGGCATAGACACAGGATTCCACCTCCATCGCCGGATGCCTGCCGGTCCTTACAATGCGGCCAATGTCTGGCACGCCATCGCCTCGTCTTCCCGAGCGAGACCGGCCCTGGCTGATGCGGACGTACGCTGGCCACTCGGACGCCAGACGCTCGAACGAACTGTACAGGCGGAACCTGCAGAAGGGGCAAACCGGCCTGTCCGTAGCGTTCGATCTGCCTACCCAGACTGGCTATGACCCCGATCACGAGCTTGCTCGCGGCGAAGTGGGCAAGGTCGGGGTGTCGATTGCCCATGTTGGGGACATGCGCACGCTGCTGGACGGAATCCCGCTGGAGGAGATGAACACGTCGATGACGATCAACGCCACCGCCGCTTGGCTGCTGGCGCTGTACATCGCCGCCGCTGAGGAACAGGGGGTGCCCGAAGAGAAGCTCCAGGGCACTACCCAGAACGACATCCTCAAGGAGTACCTGAGCCGCGGCACGTACGCCTTCCCCCCCGGCCCCAGCATGCGGCTAATCGCCGACACGATCGCCTACACGGTCACGCACGTGCCGAAGTGGAACCCGATCAACATCTGCTCCTACCACCTCCAAGAGGCCGGAGCGACCCCGGTGCAGGAGATCGCCTACGCGCTCTCCAACGCCATCGCCGTGCTGGACGCCGTCCGTGATCGGGTTCCCCAGGATCTGATGGGAAACGTCTTCGCTCGCATTTCGTTCTTCGTCAACGCCGGCGTCAGGTTCATCGAGGAACACGCCAAGCTACGGGCCATGAGCACGCTGTGGGACGAGCTCGGCCGCGAGCGCTACGGCGTCCAGGACGATAAGCAGCGGCGGTTCCGCTACGGCGTACAGGTCAATTCGCTGGGCCTGACCGAGGCACAGCCGGAGAACAACGTGTACCGCATCGCGCTCGAGGCCTTGGCCGTGACGTTGGGCCGCAGCGCCCGGGCTCGGGCCCTTCAGCTTCCGGCCTGGAACGAGGCTCTCGGCCTGCCCCGCCCCTGGGATCAGCAGTGGTCTCTTCGTCTGCAGCAGATCCTTGCCTATGAGACCGACCTACTCGAATATCCGGACATCTTCGAGGGCTCCAAGGTCATGGACGCCCTGGTGGCTGAGTTGACCGCCGGCGCGCGCGAGGAGATGTCCCGTGTCGCCGAGCTGGGCGGCGCCGTGGAGGCAGTCGACTACATGAAAGGGGCGCTGGTCGAGTCGCACCGGGAGCGGTGGCGCCGGATCGAGGCGGGCGAGCTGACCGTGGTAGGGATGAACCGCTTCACCTCGAGCGAGCCGTCGCCGCTGACCGCGGACGCGGACGGCGGCATCCTGGTGGTAGACCCCGAGGTCGAGGCCGACCAGCGACAGGCCGTCGCGAATTGGCGCTCGGAGCGCGATCAGGAGTCGGTCGATCGAGCGCTGTCGGAGCTTGCCGCGGCAGCCCGCGACAGCGACCAGAACATCATGCCCGCGACGATCGCCGCCGCGCGCGCGGGCGCCACGACCGGCGAATGGGCACATACGCTGCGCGAGGCTTTCGGGGAGTACCGAGCGCCGACCGGTGTGGGCGAGGCAGCCGCGCTCTCGAGCGAAGAGGTGGCCGAGCTGCACGAGGAGGTAGAGCGGGTCTCGGAGGCCCTCGGCCGGAGGCTCAAGTTCCTGGTCGGTAAGCCCGGCCTCGACGGACACTCCAACGGTGCCGAGCAAATCGCCGTGCGCGCTCGCGACGCGGGTATGGACGTCGTGTACGAGGGCATCCGCCTGACGCCATCCCAGATCGCCACCTCGGCTGCCCAGGAAGGCGTGCACGTGGTGGGCCTGTCGATCTTGTCCGGCTCGCACCGCGAGCTGATTCCGGCAGTCCTGGAGGCGCTCGGCGCCGCGGGAGCCGGCGACATTCCCGTGGTGGTCGGGGGGATCATTCCTGAGGCCGACGCCGCGCGGTTGCGGGAAGCCGGGGTGGCAGCCGTCTATACGCCCAAGGATTGGGATCTCAACCGGATGATGCGCGACATCATCTCCCTGGTAGCCGAACGCCATGGAATCGACGTCGCCACTCCCGCTTGAGCCCAGCCAGCCCGGATGGCCGCGAGCTCGGTGAGCGACTGCGCTCGGGCGAGAAGAGCGCAGCGCCCGCGGTCCTAAACCTGCTCGAGAGCAGCGCGCCTGACGCCAGATCGCAGGCCGAGGCGTTGCTGGAAGCGCTGTCGCCAGCCTCGCTCGGAGCGGAGGCGGCGGGACAGGTGGTTGGGGTTACGGGGCCGCCCGGCGTGGGCAAGTCTTCGCTGCTCTCGCAGCTCGTGTCGGCCTGGCGCGCCCAGGGCCGTTCGATTGCCGTGCTCGCGGTCGACCCCAGTTCGCGGCGCTCGGGAGGTGCGTTGCTGGGCGACCGGGCTCGGATCGAGGTCGATCCCGCCGACCACGGTGTGTTCGTGCGCTCCACCGCAGCCGGCAACCGACTCGGTGGCCTGGCGCCGGCGACCCGCGCCGCCGCCTCCGCCCTCGCTGTGGCGTTCGACGTGGTGGTGATCGAGACGGTGGGAGTCGGGCAGTCCGAGACCGAGGTGGCCGATGTCGCCGACACCGTCGCGGTCATCGTCCAGCCAGGGTCGGGAGACGTGCTCCAGTTCCTCAAGGCGGGAATCATGGAGGTGCCGGACGTCCTGGTGGTGACCAAAGCGGATCTGGGACGCATGGCGACGCGAGCGCTGAGCGACCTGCGCGCGGCGCTAAAGGCGCTGGGTGCCAGCGACACGGCGGTGCTCGCCGTCTCCTCGGTCCCTCCGCCGAGCGGAATCGATGAGCTGATTGCCGCCCTCGATCAGCACTATCACGGCCTTGACCTTCCCGCTCGGCGCCTGCGATCCCGGCGTATGCATGCCCTGGCGGATTTCGCCGCAGAGCACGGTGAGCGGGGACTGAGGGCGCTCGGAGGCCGCCGAGCGGCCGAGAAGTGGCTGGCCCTACAGGACGCCGATCTTGACGTGCCGGCGCTCGGTCGCGCGCTGGCTGACGCCGCGAACGAAGCCTGATGCCCGGGATCGTCCTGCCCGCGGAGCCGCTGAACGACGGAACGACCGCGATCAGAAGCTGGCGGGAGTCGGATATCCCGGCTCTGGTCGCGGCCTGCCAGGATCCGGAGATACCGCGCTGGACGCGGGTGCCGGAGCACTACGGCGAGGCCGACGCCCGCTTCTACCTGCAGCAGCGCCACGACGCCCTCCAGCGCGGCACTTCGGCGCCGTTTGCGGTGGTCACGGGGGGCGATGGCCGGCTGTTGGGATCAATCTCCCTGATGCGCTTCGCCTGGCGGGACGCGCGGGGGGAGGTCGGTTACTTCCTGGCCCGCGAGGCCCGCGGTCAGGGGCACGCGGCGCGGGCGCTGCGCCTGATCTGCGGCTGGGGTTTCGATGCCCTGGGGCTCGAGCGGGTCGACCTCTTGGCCGCCACCGCCAACGCTCGCTCCCAACGCGTCGCTGAGCGCGCGGGTTTCACGCGCGAGGCGGTCTTGCGCTCCTACTTTCCCTCCAAGCAGGGCCGGCTGGACATGGTCGCGTTCGGGTTGTTGGCCGCCGAGTTCGGCCTCAGCTCACAAGCTTGAATATCACGCTGCTCGCTTGGCCCGCATGCCCGCCGGTGTCGGGGGTGGCGGTCAGCTGGTAGGTGCCTGCGAGGAGCAGCCGTCCGCCGATCTTGGGGGAGAACCGAAATGCGTTGCTGCCGGCCTGCCCGGTGAACGTAATCGACCCGCGCAGTGCGACCCAGCGGCTGCAGCGGGCATGCTTGCGATTGCGTTTGGTCTCTCTGACGCAGTTTCGCTTCACCTTGCGGCCGACGGCCTGGCGTTCGATCGTGAAGCGGACCGTCGCCGACTCATTCAGGATGAAGGTCACTTTCAGCGTGGTCGGCCGCCGGCAATGCTTGTCGGAGTTGTTGCGCTTCGTGGGTTTGACGCAGCGGCCTCGCACTTTGCGTCCCGCGACCGACGCTCGCCGCGGTGAGATGCGAAGCGCGGACAGGGCGACGCTCGTGGCTGTCGTCGTGCTGGTCCCGGCACCGGTCGTGGTCGGCTGAGCGATCGTGAACGCCGTCACCTGGTTCCCGGAGCCGACGAACAGCCGGCCGCCGCCCGCGCTCGGGCTGGCGAAGTGGTTGACCTGCGACCCGCTCTCAGGGATCGAGAACTCGCTCAGCGCCGCGCCCGTGGTCGGATCGAGCCCGTACAGGGCGCCCGGCGAGTGACTCGTGACCCATACCAGGCCGCCGGCGATCATCGGCGGCCCGATCGCCCCGGCCGGCGCCGAAAATCCGGCCTCGGAGCTGAGCGACGGCGGCGACCCCGAGCCGAACGCCAGCGCCTTCAGGCCGCTGTTGCAAGCGGCGTAGATCGTCGAGTGTCCTGGGTCGTATACGGCCCCGCCGAAGCTTCCTCCTGGGCAGAATCCTGATACCTGGGCCACCGGCGAGCTGACGCCGCCGAGCGCGGCGTCGTCCAGCACGTAGCCGTTGTGGTCTTTGCCGGACTGGAACAGATAGCCGCCCGGCAGCAGCGTTGGCATGCTCGAGCCCAGGTCGCCATCCGAGGCATCCAGCGACTGCCAGTTCGTCGGCGCCCACCAATCGAGCGCTGCAGCCGACGGATTGAGCTTGACCACCGCGTCTCCGAAGTCGGGGTTCGAGCTGGCGTTTCCGATCCCGTTGCCGGTGGCCAGGAACACGTTCCCTGACCCGTCAACCGGTGGCGCGTTGCCCGATGCCCAGATGGCCCCCGCATGGTGGTCGGGATCAGCCTGAAACCAGCTCAGGCCACCTATGCCACTGGCCGGAGCCGAGACCAGCCATCCCCAGTAAGTGCTGCAGTCGCCGTCGTTACCGCCGTAACCGATCAGCACTCGGCCGCCGTCGAGCGTCAAGCCCACCCGCTGGAGCTGGTTCACCGCTGAGTCTCCGCTGGGATACGGTGGGTCGACCACCATCGGGAATCCAGGCACCGGCTGGCCGGAGCTCAGATCCAGCGCGAACAGCTCGTGCTGAACGATGCCGCCGGACGAGACCGCTCCCACTGCATAGATGCGATTCGTGTTGGGGTCGATGACGGGCGTGCTGGTGATCCCGATTGACGGCGCGATATCGCCGCAGGGAGCCGCCGAGGAGGGCTCCGGTGTCGCGAGATGGTTTGCCCATACCACCGCCCCCGTGGCCGCGTCGAGCTCGTAGACGGTGTCGTTCTCGGTCGCGACGTAAACGTATGCGCCGTATACCAGCGGCTGTCCATAGACCTCGCCGTCCAGGGAGGGCGTCTGCCACGCCGGCGTCGGCGTGACCGGATTGGTGCTGTCGGGGTCGATCCCACTCTGTGCGGCGTCGTGGCGGTAGCTCGTCCAGGCTGGAGTCGCCGCGAGGGCCCCGGAGGCCAGCACCGCCTGCGCCGCCAGCGCAACCACAATCGCCAAGAACAGCAAGAATCGACCACGCATCAGCGCCGTCACAGTAGCGTCAAGGCGGGGCGCACCTAGCAGGTTGCCTGTGCCGAGGATCCCTTGCTCTCGCCGCTGATTCGCCAACCGGTCGAGGTCTTGACCAGGAACAGCTGGGCCAGCGCAAACCGTTGACAGCGGGCTCCGGCGAGCACCGTCGCCGATGCGCTACCGCCCTTCACGTTGACATGCCCGACGCTCAACGTCGGATTTCTCACGCTGGCCATGAAGACCTTCATGCCTTCCTCGCAACTCAACCCCTGGACCGCAAACCGGTTGGTCAGCGACGGCGCCAGCACCTGTTCGCAGACGGTCGTAGCGTCGCGCGTGGCCACTGCCTGCACGAACTGCTCGACCTTGGCGCGCACCTGGTGTGGATCCTTCGACCCACAGCCCGACGCGGCGGCGACTACCGCCAGCGACAGCAGCGTTCCGAGTAGCGCTCGCATCGACGGGAAGGCTACGCTGTGAGTGATGGAGCTTGAGCCACTGCGCGACGGTCACGGCCGCTCGATCGGCGACCTGCGCGTGTCCGTGACCGATCGCTGCAACTTCCGCTGCCAGTACTGCATGCCGGCGGAGGGGCTGCCGTGGCTGGAGCGGGCCGAGATCCTGACCTTCGAGGAGATCACCCGGCTGGTGGCGCTGTTCTCCCGGATGGGAGTCCACGATGTGCGACTCACCGGCGGGGAGCCGCTCGTGCGCAGGCAGTTTCCGCAACTGGCCGCCATGCTCGCCCAGCTGCCGGACGTACACGAGCTCTCGCTGACGACGAACGGCTTCCTGCTCGAGCGCGACGCAGCCGCGCTCATCGACGCCGGCGTCGACCGGTTCAACGTGTCGGTCGACTCCTTGCAGCGAGACCGCTTCTACGCGCTCACCCGCCGTGACGCACTACCGCAGGTGCTGCGCGGGCTAGAGCTTCTGGCGAGCTTCCCGGCCGCACATCCGATCAAGATCAACGCCGTGGCGATGCGGGGTTTCACCGAAGATGAGGCGCTGCCGTTCGCCGAATTGGCGCGCAAGACCCCCTACGAGGTCCGCTTCATCGAGTTCATGCCGCTTGACGCCGATCGATCATGGTCGCCGGAGCAGGTGCTCAGCGGCGCGGAGATCCGGGCTGCGATCAACGCGGTCTATCCGCTCGAACCGGAGCCCCGCGAGCCTCACGCCACCGCCCGCGTCTACCGCTTCGCCGATGGACAGGGAAAGATCGCGTTCATCAATCCGGTCTCGGAACCCTTCTGCGCAGACTGCAACCGGATCCGCCTGACAGCCGACGGACGGCTGCGCACGTGTCTGTTCTCGCTGAACGAGACCGACCTGCGCGGGCCGCTGCGCGCAGCGGCCAGCGAATCGGAGCTCGAGGCGATCATCCGCGACGCCGTATGGCGCAAGGAGCTCAAGCACCATGTCGGCGAGCCAGGCTTTATCCAGCCCGCGCGCTCGATGTCGGCGATCGGCGGCTAGCCCGAGACCCTGGGGCGACTTAACCGTCCGGCAACCTTGCCGGCGGACAATCTCGGTGGACACCTAGATGCTGCTCCTACTCCTTTTTGCCCTGATCGCCGGCGCCGCAACGGCGATCACCCCTTGCGTGCTGCCGGTGCTGCCGGCGCTGCTGTCGGCCGGCGCTATCGGCGGCAGCCGGAGGCCACTGGGGATCGTGATCGGTCTGGCCGCGACGTTCACCGTCGCGATCGTGGCTCTGGCCCAGCTGGTGAAGGGCGTCGGTCTGGCCAGCGGCGCGGCCCGTACCGCGGCGATCGCGGTGTTGATCGCCTTTGGCGTGACGATGCTGATCCCCGATCTAGCGGCCCGCGTTCAGGCGCCCCTGTCGAGGCTGGCCCGCTTCGGACCCAAGACGCGGGGCACCGGCTTCTGGTCAGGGTTATCCGTCGGAGGGGCACTGGGCTTCGTGTGCGCGCCGTGCGCGGGTCCGATCCTCGCCGCCGTAACAGCCGTCAGCGCCTCGACCGGCCCGACGGTCAGGGTCGTCGCCGTGGCCCTTGCTTTCGCCGCCGGCCTGGCCTCCGTTCTGTTGCTGTGGGCGCTGGGGGGCCGTGCCGTCGCACACCGGATCTCCAGGAAGCTGCGCGGCGACATCATCGAGCGCGCCCTGGGCGTAGTGCTGCTAGCCACCGGCGTGGCCATGGCATTCAACCTCGACGTCCGCTTCGAGGAGACGCTGGCCAAGGACACCAGCCTGCCGGCGTTCCTGGTCGACCCCGCCAGGGCGCTCGAGAACTCGAACGCTGTCCAGAACCGCCTGGCCTCGCTGCGGCCGGCGTCGCGCTTCGCGCAGCGCCAGAAAGAGGCATCGCAGATCCCGATGCCCCCCACCACCCCCGTTTCGATTCCCGGAGTCCAGACGCCATCGCTGCCCGACCTGGGGCCGGCCCCGGCGTTCACCGACACGCAGCGGTGGTTCAACACCCCGGGAGGACGGTCGCTGACGCTCTCCGGCCTTCGCGGTCACGTAGTGCTCGTCGACTTCTGGACCTACACCTGCATCAACTGCATCCGCACGCTGCCGTTCCTGAAGGGTCTGTATGCCGACTACCACCAGCACGGGCTCGACATCGTCGGCGTCGAGTCACCGGAATTCACCTTTGAGCAGGAGGCCTCCAACGTTCAACAGGCGGTCCGCGCCGATGG
The DNA here is from genome assembly GCA_963756555.1 of uncultured Actinomycetes bacterium. Lineage (GTDB taxonomy): Bacteria > Actinomycetota > Thermoleophilia > Solirubrobacterales > Solirubrobacteraceae > Palsa-465. The sequence goes on along the minus strand of CAVWOC010000010.1, from coordinate 338,380 downwards.
CATCCGCTACCCGGTCGTCCAGGACAACCAGTTAGGAACCTGGAACGCGTACCAGAACGAATACTGGCCCGCCGAATACCTCATCGACGCCCACGGCAACGTGCGGCATACGCAGGCCGGCGAGGGCGACTACAAGCAGAGCGAGGCGGCCGTGCGGGAACTGCTGTACGAGGCAGGCGTCCACAACCTGCCGCCGCCGATGACCGCCAGCGCGATCATGCCGTCAAGCGGCGTGGCGACGCCGGAGACCTACCTGGACCCGCAGCGGGCTCAGGGCTTTGCACAGCCGCCTACCCCGGGCGTCCACTTCTACCCCGGTGTGTCCAGTCCCGGCTTGAATGAGGCGGCGCTTCACGGGACCTGGCGGGTCGGCTCGGAGTCAGTGACGCCGATCTCGCAAGGCGCGTCGATCGAGCTCGGGTTCCAGGCCGCCAAGGTCTATCTGGTCATGACCTCAGCGGGCAACGCTCCGCGCCAGGTCCGGGTCCTGCTTGACGGCCGCCCGTATACGTCAGTCACCGTCGTCGGCCAGCAGCTCTACACGCTGGTCTCGCTGCCTGCCGACCAGCAGCATGCAGTCACGGTGCTGGTACCGCCCGGCGTCTCGGCCTACGACTTCACGTTCGGTTAGTTGGAGCTCCCGTTTGGGCTCTGCGCGGGCGACTGGCTTGACCGCCGCCGGTCCAGCAGCGCGGCCGCCTGCAGAAGATCGCCGGGAGTATTTACGTTGAACAACTCCGCGGGATCGTCCACCTCGAGCAGCCGTGGGCCGAGCTCGCTGATCACCTCCATCAGTGGCCTGTCGGCGGCCGCCATGTCGTCGGGCAGCAGCTCGAGTGCGAGCTGCTCATAGCGTCCGAGGAGCGGCTGCGGGCGGCCGTGGCTCGAGGCGATCACCGCGGTAGCGGGTGGCCGACTGCCGGTCGCCAGCCGGCCAAGCAACTCCGCCGTCACGAACGGCAGGTCCGCGGCGCACACGAGGACGGGTCGCCCGTCGGCGAGAGCCAGCGCCTGACGAATCCCGACCAGCGGATGGTGGTGGGGCTGTGGCTCCAGCCAGACTGCCGTCCTCGGAAGGCTCGGGAGATCGGTATCGGGCTTGGCGAGCACAGCGACGGCACCCAGCGCGGCCGTCATTGTCTGCAAGGCGTGGTAGATCAGCGGCTTCCCCCCCAGCTCGACCATCGCCTTGGCGCCGCCGAGCCGCCGTCCGCGGCCGCCGGCCAGAACCACGCCGACCACCCCGGTCGGACGCCCGGTGTCCACCGGCCCGCTTCCTGGATCGCGCATCGCCGGCCAACCCTACGCACCGGCAGGGCCGTCGTGGGCTTCTAGAATCAGCCTGCATGGAGGGCTCAACCGAGGTCCGCAGCTGGTTGCGCTGCTACCGGTGCTGGTCACAGAACCTCGAGGTGCAGGTGCACTACGAGGGCATCCACAAGATCGACACCGAGACCGGCGAGCGGGGCGAGGTCGTCGACGAGATGCAGGAGGCCGTGATCCAGTGCCTGGAGTGCATGCACGACCAGCCCCATCTCGGCTTTCACAACGGGCGGGTGGAGCCGATCGAGGACCGCTGGGAGCGGATGATCGCGGGCACCCCATGGGTGGCCTCATGCACGGTCACGGTCGACGCCGACGACGTCGAGACCTGTTCAGGTCCCGAGGCCGGCGACGCGCTCTCTTACGCCGCCTTCGGAGACCATGGGACGCGGGAGTTCTTCACCCACGTCCGCTTCCACAAGCACGACGAGGATCGGATCATCGTGCATCTGCTGGTAGAGCTTTACGCGCGATCGGCAGACGAGGCCACTGGCGTGCTGGAGGACGCGGCGCGCGGGGAGCTGGCGATCACCTCGCTCGCCGAGGAGTCGCGTCCGCCCGCGTCGACCGGTAACGGGCAGCACTGAGCAGCCGCACCGAATGCGCGGGCTGTGCGTTGGGGGCAACACCCGCCGCTGCGGTCCGCCCGCGGCGCGCCCAGAGCTCCACCCCTATCATGGCGAGCGCCACGGGCACCGTCGCCGGCAGCTCACCGACCACGAAGAACAGCAGGTCGAACAGCGCCGCAAGCACCAGCGTGAGGGCCGCTGCCGACCATTGATGGCGGCGATCGGCGGCGAGCGCGGCGCCCAGCAGGGCTGCCACGAACATGTCCCCGTAGCCCATCGAGACCGAGCCGAACAGCTCGCTTTGAAGTCGCGGTAGCCCGCCCGCCGGCTGAGCCGCGATCAGCGTCGCGTTCGGCGACTGCAAGAGATCCGAGACCACCAACCAGGTGTCCGCAGCGGCCATGGCCACGATCCCGACCTTGAGCCAGCCTGAGGGCGTCACCGACGCCAGCAGCACTCCGAGCGTCACGCAGCTCAGCGCCGACAACAGCGCCGCCGCCGCCTCGCCGACCAGCGAGGCGCGCGCTGCCCAAGCCAGCGCGAACAGTCCGGCTGCTGCCAGCGCCAGAGGCGGACGGGCGCCACGCGCGGCCCAACCGAGCGCGGCGGCCGCCAACGGGGGTACCGCCACCACCGCCAAATAGGTCAACCCGGTTGCCGTATCGGACAGGAACCGGATGGCGAAGATGACCACCACGATCGAGCCGATCGGAACCAGGGCCCACGCCGGCCCGCGGACGCGCACGGCTAGTGGAAAACTTGGCGCCGCCCGCGGCGCGGCGACGACGCCGGCCTGCAACGCCAGCATCGCCGCATCGGAGGGTATGAATGGGAGCGCCACGCACTCAGCGTACGCAGCGCACTGAACGGCCTACGCCAGTCGCTGCTCCAACGCGTCCAGCTGAGCGTGCAGCTCGTCGGGCAGCTCATCGCCGAACTTGGCGTAGTGCTCACGCATCTGCGGCAGCTGCTCCCGCCAACATTCGGGATCGACCTCGAGCAGCTTGTCCATTGTGCCATCGGGCAGATCTAGCCCTTCGATCTCGATTCCGCCTTCGCCGACCGGTGGGACCAAACCAATCGGGGTCTCGATCGCCTCGGCGGCGCCCTCGCAGCGGCGGAAGATCCAGGCCATCACTCGTGAGTTCTCGCCGAACCCCGGCCACAGGAACTTGCCGTCCTCGCCCCTGCGGAACCAGTTGACGTAGAAGATCTTCGGGAGCTGGACGTTCTCGCGACGTCCGATCTTCAGCCAGTGGGCAAAGTAGCGTGCCATGTTGTAGCCACAGAACGGCAGCATGGCCATTGGATCGAAGCGCAGCTCGCCGACGTTGCCTGTCGCCGCGGCGGTCTTCTCGGAAGACATCGTCGAGCCGAGGAACACGCCGTGCTGCCAGTCGCGGGCTTGCGAAACGAGCGGCACCACCGTTCCGCGCCGGCCGCCGAACAGCATCGCGTCGATCGGGACGCCCTTGGGGTCATCCCATTCCGGAGCCACCGACGGACATTGAGCGATCCGGACCGTGAAGCGGGCGTTTGGATGGGCCGCCGTGCTATCGGACTCCGGCGTCCACTCGTTACCCCGCCAGTCGATCGCATGCTCCGGCGGTTCCCCCGTCATCCCCTCCCACCAGATGTCGCCGTCGTCGGTCTTCGCACAGTTGGTGAACACCGTGTTGCGGGACACCATGTCGATCGCGTTGGGGTTGGTACGGGCGCCAGTTCCGGGCGCCACGCCGAAGAACCCGGCCTCTGGGTTGGCCGCATACAGCCGGCCGTCATCCCCGAACTTCATCCACGCGATGTCGTCGCCGATCGTCTCCACCTTCCAATCGGGAAGCGTGGGGATCATCATCGACAGATTCGTCTTTCCACAGGCGCTGGGGAAGGCGCCGGCGATGTATTTCACGTTCCCTTCCGGCGAGGTCAGCTTGAGGATCAGCATGTGCTCGGCCAGCCAGCCCTCGTCGCGGGCCATGACCGAGGCGATCCGCAACGCGAAGCACTTCTTGCCCAGCAGCGCGTTGCCGCCGTACCCCGAGCCGTAGGACATGATCTCCCGCGTCTCGGGGAAGTGCACGATGAACTTGCTCTCGGCATTGCAGGGCCACGGGACGTCCTGAGTTCCCTCGGTCAGCGGCATTCCGACCGAGTGCAGGCATGGAACGAAATCGCCGTCTGAGCCCAGGCAGTCGAGCGCCTCCTGCCCCATGCGGGTCATGATCTGCATCGAGATCACGACATATGGAGAGTCGGTCAGCTGCACGCCGATGTAGGAGATCGGCGAGGCCAGCGGCCCCATCGAGAACGGCACCACGTACATGGTGCGCCCGCGCATCGAGCCCTCAAACAGCTCCTTGAGCGCGGACCGCATCTCGTTCGGGTGGCGCCAGTTGTTGGTGGGGCCGGCGTCGGACTCGCGCTCCGAGCAGATGAACGTTCGGTCCTCCACCCGCGCCACGTCTGCAGGGTCCGACAGCGCCAGGTAGGAGTTCGGGCGCTTGGCATCTGAGAGCCTCTGAAATGTCCCTGCATCTACGAGCATCTGCGCCAGGCGGTCGTACTCCTCGGCCGATCCATCGCACCAGTGGATCTCGTCGGGCTGGGTGCGCGCGGCGATCTCTTCGACCCAGCTCCGGAGGCGCTTATGGCCCGTCGTTGCCTGGTGCTCCGCTGCAGTGTGGGACATGTGGTTATGGACTCCTTTAGTGCTTCGGTGGCTACTCAAGCCTACCCGTAGGGGGCTGGAAAAAGTCTGCCGCCCCACTTCAGGGCGGCCCGTTCTGTGCCCGCTAGGCGGGCAGTTTCTGAGGCCTCAATCCACGTTCGTCTCGGCGCTCGGAAGCCCCTCCCCGGGCTCCTTGCGCGGCACGAGCACGATCCGCTTGAACTCGGCTACCAGCGCGCCGTCCTGGTTGTACGCTCGCGTGTGGACCTTGACGGTTCCACGGTCGGGCTTCGAGCGCGACGGCTTGACCTCGAGCACTTCTGATTCGACGAACAGCGTGTCGCCGTGGAACACCGGCGCCGGGTGGCTCAGCTCCTCGGTCGCCAGGTTGGCGATTGCCTTGCCGGATACGTCGGCCACGGTCATCCCGAACACCAGCGAGTAGACGAGCGGGCCGGCGACCACGTTGCGACCCTGCTGGGACTTCGCCGCGTAGACGTCGTTTACGTGCAGCGGGTGGTGGTTCATGGTCAGCAGGCAGAACAGGTGGTCCTCGGCCTCGGTGACCGTCTTGGCCGGCCAGTGCTTGTACACCGCCCCCACCTCGAACTCCTCCAGGTAGCGGCCGTACGGATGGGCGCCGGAGGCCTCCCGGACGGCCTGGTCAGTCTGCACTTCCGTCATCACGTCTCCTGATTCGGTGTCATCCGTGCGCGGGAGGATGCCATCTGGGCGCAAATTGGGCCTGCGAGGGCGCTCGCGAGCGCCAGGTGGGCGCCGATCGGGCCTGGGCCCTGCGAGGGGGCTCGCGAGCGCCAGGCGGACCCGGGAGCCGCCCCGGCGCCAGGTAAAGCCGGGGGCGGATCGAACCCGGGAGCCGCCCCGGCGCCAGGCGGATCCCGCGTCGCCGGTATACCAGCGCGCAAAACGCAGCAAATCCGCCGACAGCGACGACATTTCGCGACATAAGCGCGTTGAAGACGCTTATCTCGCAAAGCGGGGAGCCCGGCGCTCAGCTCTTGCGACTTTTTGGCTCGCTCCGCCCGGCGTGACGCCCCGGGGCCCCGCGCTCCCCAGCCCATCCCCAATCGCCCAAAACGCCCGCACCCGCTAGCGTGAGCGCCAACCAACCAGGAGAAAGTGAACGTGCGAAACCCTCGCGATTTCGGAAAACCGCTGGCCATCGGCGCCCCGCAGCCGCTGCTGGAGATCCCGTTCAAGCCCAGCCGGATGATCCACTTCCTTGATTTCTCCAACGAGAAGATGGTCGCCAAGGCCCCCGATATCGCCCCGTCGGTCGACATCCTGCTGGGCAACCTGGAGGACGCCGTCCCGGTGGACCGCAAGGAGGCCGCGCGCCAGGGCCTGCTGACGGTGGGCAAGGAGATGGAGCTGGGCGAGACGCAGCTCTGGACGCGGGTGAACGCGCTCGAGTCGCCTTGGGTCCTCGATGACATCACGCAGATCATGTCCGAGATCGGCGACCGCCTCGAGGTGATGATGATCCCGAAGGTCGAGGGGCCCTGGGACATCCACTACGTCGACCGCCTGCTGGCCCAGCTCGAGGCCCGCGCAGGCCTCGAGCGCCCGATCCTGATCCACGCCATCCTCGAGACGGGATTGGGAGTGGTCAACGTGGAGGAGATCGCCACCGCCAGCCCCCGCATGCAGGGCATGAGCTTCGGTCCTGCCGACCTGGCGGCCTCGCGCCGGATGAAGACCACTCGGGTCGGCGGGGGGCATCCCGGCTACCGCGTGATCACAGATCCCGACCCGGACGACCCTGACAAACCCCGCCCCACCGCCCAGCAGGACCCCTGGCACTACTCGATCGCCCGTATGGTCGACGCCTGTACGTCAGCCGGCATCCTCCCGTTCTACGGCCCCTACGGCGACATCCGCGACGTGGAGGGCTGCGAGACGCAATTCCGCGCCGCCTTCCTTCTGGGGTGCGTCGGGGCCTGGTCGCTTCACCCGGTCCAGATCGAGATCGCCAAAAAGGTCTTCAGCCCTGATCCTGAGGAAGTGCTGTTCGCGAAGAAGGTCCTGGAGGCGATCCCGGACGGCCGCGGCGTGCACATGATCGACGGCAAGATGCAGGACGACGCCACCTGGAAGCAGTGCAAGGTGATGGTCTCGCTGGCCGAGATGCTTGCCCACAAGGACGCCGAGCTGGCCGAGGCCTACGGGTTCGCTCCGGAACCAGTGGGCTAATGGTTCGCGGCGGAAAGCACTAGGAGCCGAGGGTGCGGATCTCCGCCAAGGCGGACTACGCGGTGCGCGCCGCGGTCGAGCTGGCGGCGACGTCTGGCGAGAAGCCGGTCAAGGCGGAGCGCGTGGCGAACGCCCAGGGCATCCCCCTCAACTTCCTGGAGAACATCCTCGGCGAGCTGCGCCACGCGGGCATCGTCCGCAGCCACCGCGGTGCCGACGGCGGCTTTCGCCTAGCCAAGCCGCCCGAGGAGGTGAGCGTGGCCGACGTCATCCGCGCAGTGGAGGGCCCGCTGGCAAGCGTGCGCGGCGGCCCGCCCGAGCAGATCTCCTACGACGGCGCCGCCGAACCGCTGCTGCGAGTGTGGATCGCGGTGCGCGCCAATCTACGGATGGTCGTGGAGCACGTAACCCTGGCCGACATCGCGGGCGGCGAGCTGCCGTCCGAAGTCGAGCGGCTGGCAAAGGACCCCGAGGCGTGGATGACTAGGTAGCCCAGTCGTTAGGCCACGTCGGACACGGGGCGGCTCGCCGTGGATCCGTTCGAGGACATCTTCACGTACACCACATCGCCGGCCTTCAGCTCGAGCTCATCGGTCTGCGCCCGGGTCATCTGGGCCCGCGCCCTGCTGCCGTCGGCCAGGTCGAGCTCGATCCGCACCTCGAAACCGAGGTGCACCACGCGCGCCACCTCGGCCCGCTCGGCCCCGGGCTCGGGGCTGGGGCTCAGGTCGAGGTCGTGCGGGCGTACCAGCCGGTCAGCGAGCCGGCTGACTGGGCCGAGGAAGCCCATCACGAAGTCGTTGGCCGGCTGGTCGTAGACGTCGCGCGGTGCTCCCATCTGCTCGATCCGCCCGGCATTCATGACCGCGATGCAGTCCGCGACCTCCATCGCCTCCTCCTGGTCGTGCGTCACCAGCAAGGTGGTCACCCCCTGCTCATCGTGCAGGCGACGGAGCCACAGCCGGAGCTCGGCGCGGACCGTGGCGTCGAGCGCGCCGAACGGCTCATCCAGCAGCAGCACCCGCGGCTCGACCGCCAACGCTCGGGCCAGGGCCATGCGCTGGCGCTGGCCGCCCGAGAGCTGGTGGGGGTGCTGGTCTGCCCACTTGGTGAGACCCACCAGCGCCAGCAGCTCGTCCACCTTGGCCCGAACGTCCTCGCGTTGGCGCTTGCGAATCTTCAGGCCGAAGGCCACGTTATCCCGCACGCTCATGTGCGCAAAGGCCGCGTAGTGCTGAAACACGAAGCCGATGCCCCGCTCCTGCGGCCGGGTATCGGTGACGTCGTCTTCATCCAGCAGGACCACCCCGGTGTCGGGTTCCTCGAGTCCGGCGATGATCCGCAACAGCGTCGACTTGCCCGACCCGCTGGGTCCGAGCAACGCCGTCAGCGACCCGTCGCCTACGTGCAGGGTCACATCGCTCAGCGCTTCGAAATCTCCAAAGTGCTTCGAAATCGCGTTGGCCTCGATTCTCATCCGCCTTCCTTCCGTCGGGGACCCAGAAGCGTCATCACGAGCAACACCACCAGCGACATGACCGCCAGCTCCGCGCCCGCCGCGTAGGCACTGGTCACCGCGCCCGAGCCGATCTGGGAGTCCCGCTGCTGGACGAGCAGTGGCAGCGTGAGCGTCGAGCCTGAGACGTTCGAGGAGACGACGGCCACGGCGCCGATCTCCCCCAGGGCCCGGGCGGTGGTGAGGATCACACCGTAGGCCACGCCCCAGCGGATCGACGGCAGCGTCACTCGCCAGAACGTTTGCCAGGAGGAGGAGCCGAGGGTCGCCGCAGCCTGCTCCTGCTCATCGCCAATCTCCCGCAACACCGGCGCAACCTCGCGCACCACGAACGGCAGCGACACGAACACGGTGGCGATGGCCATGCCGGCCGGCTCGTAGATGAGCCTGATCCCGTGGTTGATCAGCCAGGTGCCGAACCAACCTCCCTGGCCGTAGACCAGCACCAGGGCGAGCCCCACGATCACCGGCGATACGACGAACGGCAGGTCGAGCAGGGCGTCAAGGATTGCCCGTCCCCTGGTGCGGCTCCGGACCAGCAGCAGCGCGCAGCCGAGGCCGAAGATCGTGTTGAGCGGCACGGCGATCGCGGCCAGCGTCACCGAGAGCCAGAAGGCACTGACGGCGGCAGGGGTCGTGATCCAGCCCCAGGCCGCCCCGAATCCGTGCTCGAACGTGCGGAAAAAGACCATGCCAACGGGCAGTACGAGCAGCACCGCCAGGTACAGCAGCGCGATCGTGCGCAGCGAGAGCGTGGTGCGCCGGCTAATGAGCAACGCGCGCCCCCATCCACCGCAGGATGACCAGCACGATCAGTGAGACGACCATCAGCACCACCGACAGGGAGGCGGCCGACTGGGGGTCGCCTGACTCGATGTCGGCGTAGATCACGATGCTCGCTATCTGGATCTTGCCGGCGATCAGGATCAGGGACCCGAACTCGCCCACCGAGCGGGCAAACGACAGGGCCGCCCCGGAGAAGATCGCCGGGCGCAGCGCCGGCAGGACGATGCGCCTGAAGGTGACGGCGTTTGACGCCCCGAGCGACGCTGCGGCCTCCTCCACCTCACGGTCGAGTTCGATCAGCACCGGCTGTACCGAGCGCACCACGAACGGCAGCGTCACGAACAGAAGCGCCACGACCACCGCCGCGCGGGTGTACGCCAGGTGAATGCCGAACGGGCTTCCCGGGCCATACAGCGCGATCAGCGTCAGCCCGGCGACGATCGTCGGCAGCGCAAACGGGAGGTCGATGAGCGCCCCCACAAAGCGCTTGCCGGGAAAGTCGTCGCGCACGAGCACCCAGGCCACGAGCGTGCCCATCACGGCCGCGATCGCTGCGACCACCAGCGAAGCGATCAGCGTAACGCCCAGAGCCCTGACCGCCAGGGGGTTGGAGATCGAGCTCCACAGCGTCCCCAGACCCGAAGAGAAGGCCTTGACCGCCACTGCGGCCAGGGGGATGAGGACGATCAGGCTCAGATAGAGCGTGGCCACGCCCATACCAAGGCCGCCGGCCGCCTCCGCCCGCAGCTTGCGGCGCAGGCGGGGACGGCGGCGAGCGGGCGCTGGGGCCGCGAGCGCGTCAGCTGGAGGCAGTTGGCACCCCCGCGTCCTGTTCGATCTTGGTGATCGACCCGTTCGAGGCCCCGAAGAACTTTTTGTCGATCGAGGTCCAGCCGCCGAGCGAGCTGACCGTGAACAACTCAGGCGGGTTGGGGAACTTGCTGGCGTACTTCTTAGCGACCGACGCGTCGACCGGCCGGTACCCCGACTTGGCCCAGATCGTCTGCGCGGCAGGCGAGAACAGCCAGTTGACGAACGTATTCGCCGCGGCTGGGGCCTTGCTGGTCACGGCCACCGGCGTCTGAATGAGGAGCGTCTGCTTGGGGACGATGTACTGGACCGCGTCCCCGGCCTTCACGGCCGAGATGGCGTCTGACTCGTAGTCGATCAGCACATCGCCCTTGCCGCTCGTGAATGTCTGAAGGGCCGAGGAGGCGCTCGACGGCTGGACGCTTACATTCTTGGTCAACAGTGTTTTCAGGTACTGAAGCGCCTGCGCCGGCGACTTACCCTCCTTGAGCTCCGCGCCGTACCCGGCGAGGACATTCCAACGAGCACTGCCCGAGGTTGAGGGGTTCGGGGTGATGACATCGACGCCGGGCTTGATCAGGTCATCCCAGCCGGTGATGTGCTTGGGATTGCCCTTGCGCACGACGAGCGCAACGACGGATTCCGACGGCACGCCGGTCGTACCGATCGTGTCCCAACCGCTCGAGACGAGCCCCGCCTTGACCAGCCGGGTGACGTCGGGCGCCGTCGAGAACGCCACCACATCCGCCGGCTGCCCGGTGGCGACTGCGCGGCTCTGGGCCCCCGAGGGACCGAACGACGTAGTGAACGAGACCCCTTTGCCCTGCGGGGTCTGTGCGAACGCAGCGATCAGCTTGTCGTATGCCTTCTTCGGCGTCGAATAGGCCACCAACGCCAGCTGAGGGCCGCCGCTCTTGCTGGCCGCCGGCTTGGCAGAAGCGGAGCTGGCGGTATCGGACGAACCGCCGCAAGCAGCCAGCCCGCCGCTGACCGCGAGGGCCATGATGGCCCCGAGCACATAGGTTCGGAGCCGGCGCGCGGCCCCCGTTGAGTTAGTCATGGATCTCCTGGCAAGTAACGACGGCAGCTCGCGCAGCGCACGGCCGCCGCTTTTATCTTCTAACTCGATCCAGTTTATCATTTTCATCAGATTGATGAAGTTTCTCCCGGAGGGTGCTCTTGTAGCCTCCGCGCCGCTCATGCGCTTCTTCGAGTACGAGTCGCGGGCCATCGTCGCCAAGGCGGGGATCCCGATCACCAAGCAGGGCTTCGCGACGACGCCGGACGAGGCCCGGCGTGTCGCCGAACAGATCGGGGGTCCCGTGGTGATCAAGTCGCAAGTCCTCTCGGGTGGCCGGATGAAAGCCGGCGGCGTCAAGTTCGCCGACACTCCCGAACAGGCCGCACGCCACGCCGAACACATCCTCGACCTCGAGATCGGGGGCCATATGCCCCGCGGCGTGCTCGTCGACGACCGCGCCGATGTGGCACACGAGTACTACGCGGGAGTGGTCTGGGACGGGATCCGCAAGCGGCCGGTGATGCTGTTCTCGGACATGGGCGGGATCGACATTGAGGAGGTCGCAGCGCAGCACCCGGACCACGTGGCCCGCGCGCATTTCTCGACGCTCCGCCCGTTCTCGGACTGGCAGGCCAAGCAGCTGATCGCCTCGCTCGGGGTCAGCGGCTCGGCGCTCAACCGCCTGACGCCGATCCTGGCCCGATTGGCACGGTTGTTTCTGCAGTACGACATGACCCTGGCCGAGATCAATCCCCTCGGCGAGCTGAACGATGGCTCGTTCGTGGCGCTTGACGCTCACATGGACATGGAGAACGAGGGCCGCCCGCGGCAGAAGGCGCTGCTGCACGAGCTCGGCGTGGGCGACGAGGAGACGCGCCAAGCGCGCGAGCCGACCCCGTTCGAGCTGGCGGGCGAGCAGGTAGACGCCCAGGACCACCGCGGCGTGGCGGGCAACGTCACCGAGTTCGACGGCAACCTGGGACTGGTGATCGGCGCCGGAGGCGGCTCGCTAACGCTGTTCGACGCCGTCAGGGCGCACGGCGGCCAGCCCGCGAACTACTGTGAGATCGGCGGCAACCCCTCGGTGCGCAAGGCTTGTGGGCTGGCGAAGCTGGTGTTGCAGAAGCCCGGAGTGGAGCGGATCGCGGTGATGATGTCGATCGTCTCCAACACGCGGGTGGACATCGTGGCTCGCGGCGTGATCAAGGCCTGCGTGGAGCTGGGCTATGACCCGGCCGAGAAGATCGCGATCTTCCGCATCCCGGGCGCCTGGGAGGAGCAGGGCTTCAAGATCCTCGAGCGCTACGGGGTGGAATACGCTGACCGTTCGGTATCGCTTCACGAGGCCGCCCGCCGAGCCGTGGAGAAGATCCAGGGTGCCGGCGGCGCGGGCACGGAGGCCGAGGAGTTTCGGCAGACGACCGCCGAGGTCGGCGGGGAGCGGGACGTCTGATGTCCATCCTCATCGATAGCGATACCACGTTCATCGTCCAGGGGATCACGGGCCGCGAGGCGGTCAACTTGACCAGAGAGTGCCTGGACTACGGCGCCGGAGCCAAGATCGTGGGTGGAGTCACCCCGGGGCGTCTCGGCCGCGACGTACATGGCGTGCCGGTGTTCGACACGGTGGCCCAGGCCGTCGAGCACCACGGCGCGCCGATCGACGGCTCGGTGGTCACCGTCCCCCCCGCCTTCACTAAGGACGCGGTGTTCGAGGCGATCGAGAACGGCGTCAAGCTGGTGGTGATCGTTACCGAGCGCATCCCCAGAGGCGACGTAGCGCAGATGGTGGAGCTGGCGGGCGAGCACGGCGCGCGGATCATCGGCCCCAACTGCCTGGGCATCATCGTTCCCAACGTGATCAAGATGGGCGGTATCGGCGGCCCGGCACGTGACGCGGCCAAGTCCTACACGCCGGGCCCGGTGGGCGTCATCTCCCGAAGCGGTGGCATGACCACGGAGATGTCCTCGACGCTGACTGCGGCCGACCTGGGGCAATCCACGGCGGTCTCGATCGGTGGCGACGCGATCATCGGCTCCTCTTACGCCGAGCTGATGCCGCTATACGAGGCGGACCAGCAGACGGAGGCGATCGTGATCTACACGGAGCCCGGCGGACGGATGGAGGCCGAGCTCGCGCGCTGGGTCAAGGAGAACGACTCGCGACTGCCGATCGTGGCGTTCATGGCCGGACGGTTCATGGACGAGATGCCGGGGATGAGCTTCGGCCACGCGGGCACGATCGTCGAGGGCAAGGAGGACACGGCGTCCGAGAAGATCGCGCGTCTCGCCGAGGCCGGGATCGTCGTGGCCGAGGAAATCTCCGCCATCCCCGGGATCGTGAAGGAGAAGATCGCAGAACGGAGCGGGGCGCCAGCGTGAGCATGAAGGCCTTGTTCATCGACGTCGAGGTCTCCGACGAGGTCCGCGGCGACCGCGAGCTGGCCGCAAAGCTGGCCGAGGTCTGCCCGGTCGACATCTTCGCCGCCGGAGCCGAGGGCGTCGAGATCGTCGATGAAAACCTCGACGAGTGCGTGCTGTGCGAGCTGTGCATCAACGCCTCACCGCCGGGGACGGTGAAGGTGATCAAGCTCTACGACGGCGGGGCGGTCCTGGGCCCGTAGTCTCCGCGGGGGTTACGAGGACAGACTCCCGGGCGCGTAGTCTCCGGCCCGTGTCTCGGGTCACTGAGTGGCTGCATCGTCACGATCCCAGCTACAGCGCGCTCCGCCGGGCGACGCGCGCCGCGCTGGTGATGCCGGCGATGTTCGCGCTGGCAGACAAGGCAATCGGCAACCCCGTGATGGGCACCTTCGCGGCCTTTGGATCGTTCGCCATGCTGCTACTGGTCGACTTCGCGGGGCCGATTGGAGTTCGCGTGCTGAACCAGACGGCACTCGGCATGGCCTGCGCGCTGCTCATCTGCCTGGGCACGCTGGCCTCCCGCACCACTTGGGTGGCTGCGGTCTCGATGTCCGTGGTGGCATTCGGGGTGCTGTTCGCCGGCGTAGTGAGCTCCGTCCTGGCCACCGCGACGACATCGCTCCTGCTGGCCTTCATCCTGCCCGTGTCGCTCCCCGCTTCTGCCTCCTCGATTCCCGACCGTGTCGCTGGCTGGGGGCTGGCGGCCGGAGCGTCGGTGTTGGCCGTCGCGCTGCTTTGGCCGGCACCCGAGCTCTATCCCGTGAGGAGCGCCGTGATCGCCGCTTGCCGTGCAGTCGGCGAGCGCCTTCGAGCCGACGTGGGCTACATGACTAGCGGCGGTGGTCCGGATGCGCTCGAGACCCACCGAGCGGCGATCGCCCGCGCCGACGACGCCATGAAGAGGATGCTCGATCTGTTCTTCGCCACCCCGTACCGGCCAACCGGGCTCAGCACCGAGGCGCGCGCTGCCGTCCGGCTTGTGGACCAGCTTCGCTGGCTGAACTTGATCGTGCTCCGATCGGGGCCCAAGCACCACCCACGGCCGCCCGATCCCCGCGTGGGTGAGCTTAAGCAAGCGGCCGCCGCGGTGCTGGAGCGCTCGGCGGCGCTGCTTGAGTCGCCGAGTCCCCACCACCAGCCGCTGGCTGACGCGCTCGCAAGCATGCACACTTCACTCGCGAAGCTCGAGCACGCCACGGTCAGCCTGCTCCCGGCCGAGCCGTCGTCCGGCAATGGCGACGAGCAATCCGCCCATGCCGTGGTCTCCGCTCTGGATCCCAGCTTCCGCGCCCAGGAACTGAGCTTCGTCGCCGCCCAGATCGCCGACAACGCTGACCTCTCGGCAGCCGCCGCAGAACGCTCGTGGATCGACCGGCTGCTGGGCCGCCAGCCGGCGAGCGTCCCGCGCGCGGGCGGTGAAGAGGCGCTCGAAGGCGGACCGCTCAGGGCAGCCGGAGAGCGCGCCGGAGCCCATGTCACGCGCCAGTCGCTATGGCTACGCAACAGCTTGCGGGGCGCGGCGGCGCTCGGGCTGGCCGTGCTAGTGGCCGATCTGAGCAGCGTTCAACACGCCTTCTGGGTCGCTTTCGGCACGCTGTCCGTGCTTCGCTCGAATGCGCTCAGCACCGGGGAGAGCATCATTCGCGCCGTGCTGGGGACGGCGGTGGGGTTTGTGATCGGCGGTGCCCTCGTCTACCTCATCGGCATCAACACCGCGGTGCTGTGGGCGCTGTTGCCGATCGTGATCCTGTTCGCCGGTCTGGCGCCGGCGGCGATCTCGTTTGCCGCCGGTCAGGCGGCGTTCACCGCCACGCTCTTGATCCTGTTCAACCTCATCGCGCCTGCCGGCTGGAAGATCGGCCTGGTGCGCGTGGAGGACGTGGCGATCGGTGGCGCGGTCAGCCTCGCCGTCGGCTTGCTGATGTGGCCCCGCGGGGCGGCCGCCGCGCTGGGGCGGGCACTGGCCCAGGCGTACGCCGGCACCGCTCGCTACCTGACCGGCGCAGTTGCCTACGGGGTCGGCTGCTGCGATCTGTCCGGCCCGCAACCATCGCCGCCACGTCCGGAGGCGCTCGACGCTGCCGCAGCGGCGCGCCGACTCGATGACACCTTCCGCGGGTATCTCTCCGAACGAGGCTCCAAGTCGGTACCGCTCGCCGACATCACCGGTCTCCTCACCGGTGTGACGGGCATGCGCCTGGCCGCGGACGCGATCGTCGATTTGTGGAGCGAAGAGGGCGTTCGCGAAGGGCGTCGAGCGGCAGCACGTGAAGAGCTGACGCGCGCCGCCGCGACCATGACCCGTTGGTATGACCAGTTCGGCGCGAGCCTCATCCAGGCCCGGCCGGTGCCTGAGCCGCTGGCCCGCGACGCGGTAGCCGATGGACGGCTGGTCAACGCCGTGGCGAAGGATCTGCGTGACTCACACGGCGAGACGACCGCCACCGGCGTGCGCGTCATCTGGACAGGTGACCATCTGGATGCTGTCCGCCGGCTGCAGGAGCCGCTCGTCTCGCGGGCGCGCGCCGCAGTGACCTCCGATTCGAGCTAGGCCCTTGTTAGCGGAGTGGCGTGAGCGCTAACTGCCGGCCCCCGCGGTCACCGGCTCTCCGGCCGGCTGATAGGTGCCGGTCTCGGTGTCCAGTCGCCAGAGCTGCCGTCCCTCTGCTGGCGTGGGCATTCCGGTTTCGCGCAGCGACCGGGTGATAGGCCTGAACCACGTAGTGACCGGAATCCGCTCCACCACTTGCACCACCGCCGGTCGCTGGTCGACCGGCAGCTTGCCGGCCGCGGCGTCGAGCTCTTCGGCTTCAAGCCGGTACCCGGAGCGCAGTGTCACGGCAGCCACTGCCACCTGACGCTGGGAGTCCTCCTGCCGGACGCCGTAGGCAACCGCCAGGTCGACCGCCGGGAGATCGCCGAGCGCGTCGCGAATCGGGCCGGTGAACACGGGGCCGGATGCTGAGTGCACGACGTCAGCGACCCCGTCGACTCGCCAGTAGTCCCCGTCGGCGTCGCAGCGGAACAAGTCTCCCGTCTGAAGCCAGGCGTCATCGCGGGCAAACGCACTTCGTAACGGCGCTGTACTTAACGGCTCGTTGGGGGAGACACGCCCCATCAGCATCCCGATCTCGTCGACAGCGCAACGCTGGGCGAAGCCATCGCCGCCCAGCACAAGCTCCCCCGATTCGATGTCGTAGGCGGCGATCCGCACCTCGGCTGAGCCCGGCAGCGGGCGTCCCATCGCGCCGGGCTTGGCTCCGCGCAGATTGACGAGGATCGCCCCGGCCTCCGTCGACGCGTAGAACTCGAGCACCCGCGCCGGAGCGAAGCGTTGCTCCACCCGGCGCCACAGCCCCCGGGGCATACCCGAGCCGATGAACAGGCGCACGGAGTGATGGCGCTCGCCCGGGTGCGGAGGGGCCTCCACCAGGTCGTGCAGCAGCGTCCACGTGTAGGACGCCACGGTCACCCCATAGCGGCGTACCTCCTCCCAGAAGGTCTGGGGGTTGAACTCCGTCGCCATTGCTAGCCGTGCGCCGCCGGCGATCGCCCCGCCGATGCTCATCATCAGCCCCGACGGGTGGTACAGCGGCGTGACGCTGTACAGCGTGTCGTTGGAGGACAGCGCCGCCGAGGAGGCGGTTCCGAACGCGGACATCGCCCAACGGCCGTTGGTGATCCGACTCATCCGCGTGCCTTCGCCTTCGCCGGTGAACAAAACGAATGCCGGATCGCTTGCCCGACCCGGATCGGGCCGATACCACTTCGGCAGCTTGACCGACTCGGGGTCAATCTGCTCCATGTCAGTCAGCGGTACACCCAGCTCGCGTGGGCCCCCGCCGCCACCGAGCACGAACGTGTGAACCGCGCCCAGTCCGGCCGCGAGAGGAGCCCTCTCGGGGTCAGCGATTATCCGACTGGCCTGGCCCAGCCTCACTTCCCGCTCCACATCGCCGTCGGGCCTCAGCAGCACGGACACGGCGCCGATCCGGCTGATGGCCACCACCAGCGCGAGCGAGCTGGGTCGCGTGCCCATCAGCACGCCCACGTGGTCACCGCGGCGCACGCCGATCGAGATCAGACCCCGAACGACGTTGTCGATCCGCTCGTTGATCTCGCCCGCGGTGTACGCGCGGTCCTCGAACAGGAAGAAGGTCTCGTCTCGCGCGCGACGCTGACGCTCCTCGACTAGCAGCCCAGGCGAGATACGGGTGCTGGGCTGAATCTGCTCCAGCCGGGCCAGCCGCGGGAGCTGGCTGGCGGCCTCGAGCGTCAGGCCTCGGACGGAGCGAACCGTTCGCCTTGCGGTTCCGAGCACCGAGCGGGCGATGCCCGCGCCCACCCCGCCGGCCAGCTCGAGCCCGTAACCGACGCGGCTACGGACCTCTGGTGAGAGCTCAGTCGATCCGTCGTCGGGGACCGGGACAACGTCCTCCGGAAGCTCGCCCTCCTCGGCACGCCAGTGCATCCAGGCAGCGACGGTGGGCCAGCTTAGGACCGTGGACTTCGAACCGACCACCAGGCCGAAGTGGCCGGCCTGAAGCGCCAGCTCGTAGACGTCCGCTCGGGGCGCCGCCTGACGGATGGCCCGCACGCCGGCCGCGGGAGCGATCTCGTCGACCGTTCCCACGACAGACAGGATCGGACAGGCGATGTCGGCCAGGGTCACCAACCGGTCCTCGATCACGAAACCTCCTTCGAGCATCCGGTTGTGAGCGATGAACTGGCGCAGGAAGTCCGCCAATGCGGGACCGGGCCACGCCACCCACCCTTCGGCCTCCAGGAAGCGCCGCTGACGCTCGCGCGGCAGTAGCGCCTCGCGGTCGTGTAGCTGGAGGATGAACTCCACTCGGCTGCGCAGCGACTTGGCGGGGTCGAGCAGCCGGAAACCGGTGCGGCTGGCCCAGGCGGGCAGCGCCACCCGCCGCAGAGCGCTGTTCGCCAGCAGCTCGGCGGCCCCGGACGCCACCTGCTCCGGCAGCCCGAAGGGCATCGCCAGCCGCGTATCCACGGGGCTGCCAAAGGTGATGAGCGAGGAGAGGTTGGCGTTCCGGCGATAGGCCGCGGTCTGGTAACAGAACATGCCGCCTTGTGAGTAGCCGCCCAGATGAACGTCGCGGCCGGTCGCCTCCGCTACCCGCTCGACGGCGTCGGACACGGCGAGCACGTGATCGGCGAGCGTGCGCTCGAGCCCTCCCTCCTCACGCTCGGGGGCACCGAAATCCACCACCCAGGGGTCCGCACCGTGCTCGCGCAGGATCGTCACCGCGCTCGAAGCTGGTGAGACGTCGTAGACCTCGGCCGCCAGCATCATCGGCGGCACGAGCAGGATCGGAGGGCCTGAGTCGTTGGCGCCGGCCCTCTCCCCCGAGCGCGCTGCGTAGTAATGACGCAGCTTGTAGACCCGTTGCTCGCTGGCGACTTCGTAAGGCGACGGCTGCTCGTCGGTGTCCAGCCCGCCAAAGCGCGCCACCTCGAGTGCGTTCTGAGCGGCCGCTCCGAGCCGCGACACGGGGCGCGTGACCGCGCCCGGGACCAACTGCATGGCGACATCATCTCCGACCGCGCCCGATCCTGCAGCCTACGCGCAGGCCGACTATCGTCTCTGTGCCAACGAGCAGACACTGTGACGATCGTCGATCTGGAAACCGTCAAGCTGGAAGTGGACGCCGGTGTCGGCCGGATCGTTCTCAACCGACCCGAGGCGTTGAATGCCTGGACGGCTCAGCTCGGTCAGGACATGCTCTCCGCCCTGGGCCGGGCGGGCGAGGATCCGGACGTGCGAGCGATTGTCCTGACCGGCGAGGGTCGCGCGTTCTCCTCCGGCGCCGACTTGAAGAGCGGTACCGACCTGGGCCCGGATGGCAAGCCGGATGTTCTCACGCGGCTGCGAACGCTCTACAACCCGCTGATCCTCCGCGTCCGCACCGTGCCCAAGCCTGTGATCGCTGCTGTCAACGGCCCGGCCGTTGGCATCGGCTGCTCGCTGGCGCTGGCAAGCGATTTGATCCTGGCCGCCGAGTCGGCCTACTTCCTCCTGGCTTTCGTCAACATCGGCCTAGCGCTCGACGGCGGTGCGTCGCTTACCCTGGCAGCGCGGGTTGGCCACGCCCGAGCATTTGAGATGGCATACCTCGGGGAGCGCATACCGGCTGCGCTGGCGCTCGATTGGGGACTGGTGAACCGTGTAGTCCCGGACGACCAACTTTCCGAGGCGACTACTGAGCTGGCGTCCCGTTTGGCGGCAGGCCCACCCGGCTCCTACGCAACGATCAAGCGCACGGTCAACGATCGAATGTACGCCGGCCTCGAGCAGCTGCTCGACCTCGAGGCCACACTCCAGCAGGAGCGGGCAGCCTCGGCGGACTTCCTGGAAGGCGTCATGGCGTTCATGGAGAAGCGGCCCGCCAGGTTCACCGGCGGGTAGCCCCGGCTCCCGCCAGGGTATTTACAGCCATTGAATGGTGAGCGGTGAGGGACAGACTGCCGGCACGCTCAGCATCCGCGGGGCCGAGCGCGAGGACGTCCAGCTGATCTTGTCGCTGATCGTCGAGCTCGCTACCTACGAGCGCGCGGCGGAGCGGGTTGCGGGAACACCGGAGATGCTCGAGCAAGCGCTGTTCGGTGAGGACGCAGTGGCGGAGGCGGTGATTGCCGAGCTGGACGGCGAACCGGCCGGCTTCGCGCTGTACTTCCGCACCTTCTCGACCTGGTTGTGCCGCCCCGGCGTCTGGCTGGAGGATCTGTACGTCTCGCCTGAGCATCGCCGCGCGGGCGTGGGCCGAGCGCTGCTCAGGCACGTCGCGGCGGTGGCGGTAGAAAGGGGCTACGGCCGAGTCGAGTGGTCGGCGCTCGACTGGAACGCTCCCGCGCTCGCGTTTTATTCCTCGCTTGGCGCAGAGCAGCTGAACGAGTGGCTCGTCCACCGTCTCGACGGCGACGCTCTGCGGGAGGTGGCTGAAGCCGGGCCCTGACCAGAAACTTGTGCAATGCCGGCAGATGGCTAATAGCCCAGCGAGAGGTTGCCGATGGTTTGGCCATGAGCGGGTTTTCTCTCTCAGGTGGCGATTGCCATCCCTCGCGTCCAGCCCGAGCTCTCGCTGACGCGCGGGCAGCGGGCACTCGGCAGCTGGACAGTCGCACCAACTGGTTCATCAGGTCCAGCTGGCCGTGCGCACTCAACACAGACAGTTTTTTACATCATGGCCGGCGTGATGGCAGCCATCTTCCTGGTCGCCGTGCGGAGACTTCCCGCGGGACGGGCGGAGGCGCCGGAGGAGCGGGGTCTGGCGAGAGAGCAGTGGGGTCTGGCGAGCGACCAGCCGGACCTGGCGGGCGGTCAGCCAGGTCTGGCGAGCGAAGCTCCCGCGACGCAGGGACCCGAGCGAGCCAGATACGACCCGGTTCCGGCAAATGGGAAGGCCCCGCTCGCTGAGAGCGGGGCCTTCCTTTAGCAGACCTGTAAGCCGGATCCTGTCCGGGGCTAGTCGGTCTGAACGACCCTGGCCCCTGAGCAGTCATCCATCTGAGCGGCCTACCCGGACCTTGGCGGGCCACCTGCAAGCGGTCCTGCTTGGCCTAGCACCGGGTGGGGTTTGCCCAGCCGCCGCGTCACCGCGACGCTGGTGCGCTCTTACCGCACCATTTCACCCTTGCCGGCCTGAAGCTCTGCAGCGGCTACAGGCTTAGGCGGTGTCGTTTCTGTGGCACTTTCCCGCGGGTTTCCCCGGGTCGGCATTACCGACCACCCTTGCCCTGTGATGTCCGGACTTTCCTCGAAGGCTCTGTCACCTCCGCGACTGCACAGTCTGCAGCGCCGAGGATAGCGCCGGTCTTACGGTTGGGCGGCAAAGCGCCGTCGCTTATGACAATGAGGCGCCGCAGCCGCTGCAGCGGCCGCCGCGTGGCCGGGCATGGGCGCCGTAGTCCGGAAGCATGCGCCCACCGCACACAGGGCACGCGACATCCCGGTGGGCGGTGAGCCCCTCCCACACGCCGGCGAGCAGATCGTCCAGCGTGGGCTCACCGCCCATGCGGTCAAACAGCGACAACTCGTATCTCGGCGTGGCTTCGCGCCGGAGCGCTACCGCGCTGCTCACGAGATGCTCCTCATCAATCCCACCACCTTGCCCAGGATCCGTACGTCGCGGCTCCGGATCGGCTCCATGGACGGGTTCTCCGGCTGCAGACGCACATGGTCGAATTCTCGGAAAAAGCGCTTGACAGTCGCCTCCTCGCCCACCAGCGCGACGACGATTTCTCCGTCATGCGCCACGTCCTGCGAGCGCACCACGACCACGTCACCTTGGAGGATCCCCGCATCACGCATCGAGTCGCCGCGCACGCGCAGCAGATACTCGCCGTCGTCGCCTCCAGCGCACGGCGGCGTCTGCACGTAATCCTCGATGTTCTCCTCGGCCAGTACCGGTTGGCCCGCAGCCACCTGACCCACCAGCGGGAGCCCAGGTCGCACGAGGTTGCGGACGCCGGCAGCGGCTTTGTCTAGCAGCTCGATCGCCCGCGGCTTCGACGGGTCGCGTCGCAACAGGCCGATCCGCTCGAGATTGGCCAAGTGGGCGTGCACGGTCGACGAAGAGGCAAGGCCCACGGCCTTGCCGATGTCGCGCACCGTTGGCGGATAGCCGTACTTGGCCGAATACCGCTTGATGAAGTCGAAAATCTCTTGCTGGCGCTTGGTCAGGTCCATGGTCCACTCCTCGCTCGGGTCTAGCTGACAGGACCGCCTAAGTCGAACATGTGTTCGTCACTGTAGCGAGGCTAGAGGACGGACACAAGCAAATGTGCGAAATGGCGCTAGCCGACCGCTCCTTGCCGATGCGCCACGCGCCGCGAAACTGCTCCCGTCGTGCGCTTTGCCAGGTTTATACTGGCGCCCCACGCGCCTGTGGCGGAATTGGTAGACGCGCAAGGTTGAGGGCCTTGTGGACCGCAGGGTCCGTGGAGGTTCGAGTCCTCTCGGGCGCATCAGCGAGTTTCGTCTATTCGTCCAAGCCAAGAGAACAAGGCCGGAGCTGCGACGCCACGCGACCGGGTAGGCGTAACCTTGGAGGGGCGGGCCCGGGAGTGTTTTGGAGTTGCGCCCAGCAGCTTTGTCAGACGTCTTCTCAATGCGGTGGCCTCGGTCATTTGGGAGCAGGATCCTGGTCGTCGTGGCGTGCTCGACGCTGGCCCTCCTGCTCGCCTCATGCTCCGGCTCTCACAAGTCGGCGCAGAGCCACGGCAGCACCCCCAGCGACGATGTGCGCCTCACGATCGACCCGGCCGGCGGTAGCACGGATTCCACGCCTGACAGCGGCATCACTGTGGCCGCCGCCGGAGGAACGATCCGTAGCGTGACAGTCCGCTCCAGCGGCGATCCTGTCACCGGGACTCTCAACGCCGCCCGGACCGTATGGCGCAGCACCTGGGCGCTCAACGTCTCACAGCGCTACACCGTCCTAGCGAGCGCGACGGGACCGTCCGGTAAGCCGGTCACGCGCTCGGCATCGTTTCGCACGTTCACGCCCGCACACACGTTTACGGCCAAGATCATCGAGGGCTACCAGCAGACCTACGGCGTGGGGATGCCGATCATCCTGTATTTCGATCACCCGGTGGTCGATAGGGCCCGCGTTGAACGGGCGCTCGAGATCAAGACGTCAAAGCCTGTCGTGGGCGCCTGGTACTGGGACAGCGAATGCGGAACAGCGCCGCTCTGCCTCTATTTCCGGCCGCGGTCCTACTGGCCGACGAACACGCAAGTGAGCTTTGTCGGGCACCTCGATGGGATCGAGGCCGCTCCAGGGCTATGGGGAAGCCACACGCTCACCCAGAAATTCACGATCGGCCCGCGAGTGGTCGTGAAGGTCAGCACAGCCGACCACTACATGAACGTCTACCGAGGAGGAAAGCCCTTCGCCCACTGGTTCATCAGCAGTGGACGACCGGGCGATGACACCCCTAACGGGACCTATTTGACGATCGAGAAGGCCAACCCAGTCGACATGGTGGGCCCGGGCTACAGCATCGAGGTGCCGTTTTCTGTGCGGTTCACGTGGAGCGGCGACTATCTCCACGACGCCTACTGGTCGGTGGGCGAACAGGGGTTCACCAATGTGAGCCACGGCTGCGTGAACATGTCACCCGCCGATGCCCAGATCTTCTACAACATGGCTGTTCCCGGCGACCCCGTGACTGTCACCGGTAGCCCGCGACCCGGCACCTGGGACAACGGCTGGACTATGTGGTTCATATCGTGGAAGCGATGGGTGCGCGGCAGCGCGCTGCACGAGGTAGTGCAGACCGGCACCGACGGCAGCACATTTGTCAGCCTTTCGGCTGCGGCGCAAGGCACTCCGCTGCTGCAGGGGCTCAAAAGCTCGGGCCGCTGGGCCACGCTGTAGAGACCGTCGACCTGCCAGGCTGGCGCCATCGTGATCGTCGCGGCGGCCGCCACTCAACAACTGCCAGGGTTTCTGCACAGCGTCGAGCCGACTCTCAACGAGTTTGGGTACCTGGCGGTCTTTGGCCTTGTGCTGCTCGAGGACTTTGGAGTGCCACTCCCAGGCGAGACGATGCTGATCCTCGGTGCCGTTTATGCCGGCACCGGCCGGCTCAACGTCCTGCTCGTCGGCCTGCTGGGGTTCCTGGGCGCGGTGATCGGCGACAACATCGGGTTTGCGATCGGGCACTTTGGCGGCCGTGCGCTCATCGAGCGGTTCGGCCGCTATGTCTTGCTCACGCGTGAGCGCGTCGATGCGGCGACGCGCTTCTTCGAGCGACACGGCGCATGGATCATCGTCATCGCTCGCTTCATCGAGGGGCTACGGCAGGCCAACGGGATCATCGCCGGCACGGTCGGAATGCATTGGGCCCGCTTCCTGGCGTTCAACGCCGCCGGTGCCGCCCTATGGGTAGCCGTATGGACGAGCTTCGGCTACTTGTCCGGCAGCAACATCGACGCGATCTACCACGCGATCACCGGTTACGGCGCGTACGTTGCGATCGCGATCGCGGTCCTGCTTGTGGCCTTCGTCGGTTGGCGCCTCCTGCGCGCCCGCTCCCGATCGCGTCAGACCTCAAGGGCGCGCAAGTAGCGAAGCGCTCGCAACCGAGCGCCGAGCCCACAAAAGCGCGCGAGCTCGCGACCGTCGGTCAGACATACGGCCCAGCCACCCGGGACCTGCTTCAACTTGATCGCGAGTGCGTAGCTCATCGCAGCCTCAATATTGGTCCGCTTCCAGAAAGCGATCCTCTCCGCAATCGAAGAAATCCGCAATGTCGGCGCACTTAGGCTCGCCAACGGCCTTCGTTGGCGTCAACTGCGCCGCCGGCCGCAGATTCCCGGATAAGCTGGCCGCCATGCTCGCTTCACACATGCTTCACAGGACCGTTTCTCGCGTTCTCGGCATCGTCGTCCTCGCGGCCGCGAGCGTGCTGTGTCTCGCGGTCAGCCCCGCGTCCGCTCGATCGGTCTTCAAGCCGCCGCCGGTGAGCCGCGGCTCGACCTACCTCGCGCTCGGCGACTCCCTCACGTTCGGCTACGTGGAGCCGACGGTCGTCCCCGCACCCGACTACTCCGACCCGAGCAGCTTCGTCGGCTATCCGGAAATCGTGGGACGCCTGCTGCGGCTGAAGGTGGTCAACGCGGCGTGTCCCGGCGAGACCTCGGCGAGCCTGATCAACGCCGCGGCGCTGAGCAACACCTGTAACGTCACTCCTACCGGTAAGAACGGCTATCGCACTCTGTACCCGCTGCACGTCCGCTACAGCGGCTCGCAGCTGGCGTTCGCCGTTTCATACCTGCGCAGGCACCGCAGCGTCCGACTGGTTTCGCTGATGATCGGTGCCAATGACTTCTTTTTGTGCGTGAAGATGACGAGCGACGCCTGCGTCAGTCAGTCCGAGTATCAACCGGTATTCAGTGCGCTCTCCCGCGATGTGAGGACGATCCTCTCAACGATCCGTAAGAAGGCGCGTTACCGCGGTCAAGTCGTCATCGTCAACTACTACTCGCTCAACTACGCTTCGTCTCTGTTGACCAACATCATCGCCGCGGGCAACGCCGCCCTGGATGGGGCGGCCAAGCCGTACAACGTGCAAATCGCAAACGGCTATGGGCAGTTCCAGGTGGCGACGACGATCTTCGGCGGCGACCCCTGCGCCGCGGGTCTGCTCACGAAGCTCTCGACGGGTAGCTGCGGAGTGCACGCAACGCGCGCTGGTCAAGCGCTCCTGGCCCAGGCCGTGGTGTACGCGGTTCGCTTCTGACGCCCCTCGCTCCCGGCGGGTCCGTGCGGATCCGCCGGGATCCGGCCGGGCCCTCCTACATTCGTCTTACATAAGTCTGTCGGTCATCTTCGAGTAGTCGGCCAGGCTTCGCGTCCCGTGAACGATCGCTTGTTCACGTCAGCGCGCTCGTTGCGAGTCGACCCGCCGCCGACGCTCAGCGACGAACGGCTGGCCGAGCTCAGCGCTGACGGCCTGGACTCCGCGTTCGCCATGCTCGTGCTCCGCCATCGACCTGCACTCGTGTGCCACTGCGCAGACCTCGTGGGCCACACGGACGCGGAGGAGGCGGTACAGGAAGCGCTGCTGCGCGCGTATCTGGCACTCTCGCGCGGCGAGTCGGTGAGTCGCGTGGGTCCGTGGCTACGAACGATCGCCCACAACGCCGCGTTGAACCTCCTGCGCGCCCGCTCGGCGCGGCCGACAGTCAACGACCAGGAACCCCTTGCATCAGTTCTCGACGTCGATGTCTTCGAGCGGCGCGAGAAGCTCCGGGCCGTTGTCGCCGCCTTGGCCGAGCTACCCGAGCGCCAACGCCAGGCCCTGGTCATGCGCGAGCTCGAAGGCCGTAGCTACCGAGAGATCGAGTCGCGGCTGCAAACGAGCAATGGCGCCGTGCGCCAGCTGTTGAACCGGGCTCGAGCCGCGGTGCGTGACCGCCTCGACGCCGTCGCCGCGCTGGTGCCGGGCCTTCGGTGGATCGCCGAAGACGCCGGTGGCGCGGCGACCGCCGCCCGTCTCGGCGCCTTGTCCGGCGGCTGCGCGGTGACGATCAAGGTATGTACCGCCACGCTGCTGCCGGCCGTCGTAGCTCCCGGGGCCGCTACACACAAGCGAACAACCCCCAATCATGCGCAAGCCATAGGGGTGAGCCAACCGCGGGCTCAGACTGGGACCTCAGACCGGCGGCTGACAGCGGGCGCGAGCGTGCTGCTGACCTCCCGGGGCGCCACGGCGACGGTGGGCCACCGCCAGCGTATAGCCGCTCATTCGCAGCCGGTCTCCGTCCAGAGCAGCGCCCAGGGCGCCCACGCGAGTAGGCCTCGCTGGCCGGTGCGCTCGGCGTCCGGCACATCGACCGGGTCGCCCGGCGTCCCGGCGCCCGGCGGCCGCAATGGCGATGGCGGCCGGAGCGCCCCGAGTGGCAACGTTCCACGTAATCCACGTGCCGGGTCCTCCCCGGCGTCTACTGCGCAACCGTCTGCCCCGGGCGCCAACACGCCGCTAGAGATGGCGCCGGAGGCGCCCTCCAGCTCCACGCCCGCGGGCGCAAACAACGGCTCGCGGCCGCAGAGCTCTCCAAGCGACGGGACGCAGACGTCGCCCCGAAACGCCTCCGGACCGGAAGGCGGAAGCGGCAGTGGGCTGCCGACGTACGAGGCGCACTACTCGCAAACCGCCGCGGCGCACTGACCCCGGAGGCCGGCGCCGCCGTGGCGGCGCCGGCACCGGGGCGCACCCTCAGCCGCTGCGCGACTGATGGCGGCGGGAGTGGCGCCGCGACCTGCTGCTGCTGTTCGCAGCGGTCGTCGCGCTGGGTGTCGAGCTCGTCGCGCTGGGCGTCGAGCTAGTCACGCCAGGCGTCGATGTGGTCGACATGGTGCTTGTGGTGCCGGTGGTCCCGCTGGGATTGCCGCCGGCGCTCCCTGCACCCGTGCACGCCCACGCCACGCCACCGCCGCCGGCCAGGGCGAAAACGGCCGTCATGACCGCGAGCCTGTTGCTGTGAAGCCTCATCTAGAGAGCCTCCTTTCGGTTGACTGCTCTCTAGACCCCTGGCGGCGAGGCAAACTCACGTGCTCGCAGCGCCCTCCTACGTGGTTCCTACGTTTCGACCGAGCGCCCGGGACGGCGTCTACGGCGCCCGCCCTAAGGCGCGCCGGCGCCCGCGGCCTCGAGCGGGATCGCGGCACGCGCCTCCGGCCCGGCGAAGAACGCCGGCAGCTGCTCGACGTACTTCTGCATGAAATGCGAGAGGATCGGCTCGATCTGAGCTAGGAGGTCGGCATCCGGGGCGATGCTGGCCGTGAAGCTGGTCAGGTACAGGACGTTCTTGAAGAACAGCACGAGCTCCTTGGGAAGCCGGAAGCGGCTGGCGGCCAGCAGCCGGAGGACCGTGCTGACCGTGTCTCCAACCTGGTCATAGGTCAGCCCGCTGCCGGTGGCCGGATTGATCAGGTCAAGCTCCGCCTGCAGCTGCTCGGCGAGCGGTTCGAGGTCGGCGTCCGCCGGCAACGCGCCGAAACGCCGCAAAGCGGCCAGCTGGCCCCGAGCATCCATCCCCGCGAACGCCAGCATGAAGGCCACGAGTGCCGCCCGCTGCTCGGCGTCAATCTGACCGCAGATCCCAAAGTCGACGAGTGCGAACGAGGCACGGCCGTGGATCAGAACGTTGCCGGCATGCAGGTCGCCGTGGAACTGCCCATAGATCAGCGTCGTTTCCAGGACCCCCTGGATGGCGAGCCGCAGCAGCCGGTCACCGTCGAGGTCGGCGCCGAACTCGTCGACAGCTCGGTCATAGGCCACGCCGGGCAGGCGCTCCATCACCAGCACGCCCTCGGTCACCAGCCCGGGGATCGGCCGCGGTACGGCGCAGTAGTCGATGCCCGCATCCTCGAACGCGGCGCCCAGCTCCACCATGTTCAAGGCCTCCAGACGAAAGTCGAGCTCCTGCAGAACAAGCTGGGCGAACAGCTCGACGAACCCGGTCAGGTTGGCCACGCGTGTAGCGGGATGTAGCCGCTCGGCGACGGCGGCCGCCAGCGCCATCGTCTCCACATCCGACCTCAGGCGGGCCCGCAGGCCGGGACGACGGAGCTTGACTACGACATCGGTCCCGTCGTCAAGGACGGCGGCGTGAACCTGGGCGATCGAGGCGGCGCCGATCGGCTCAGGGTCGATGTCGCGCAGGCGCGAGACTCGCTCGCCCAGATGCTCTGCCAGCACGGCGTCAACGACGCTCGGCGGTAGCGTCGGTGCCCGGTCGCGGCACCAGGCGAACGCTTGCACCCACTCGTCGGGCAGCAGGCCGCGAGCGCTCGCGATGAACTGTCCGAGCTTGATGTAGGCCGGGCCACCGGCGCGCACGAGCCGCTCGGCGCGCCGCACCGTGCCGCGCGTGCTGGGAGGCGGAGCGATCGGCAACCCGGATGCAGCCGCAGCGGCGGTCAGCAGAGCGAACGGGGCGTCCGGCGCGGCGGCCGCCGCGATCCGCCATGCCGTCGATGCCAGCGAGCCGACGGTGTCGACCCAGACCCGAGGTCGAGCCAGCGCCGCTGCCTCGGCGGCGAGCTCCCGGCGCGTGGCCGGCAGCCTCCGCTGCCAGGTGGACGCGGCGGCGATCAGGCCCGCGCGTCCCCCGGCCCACTCCGAGCCCGCGACGAGGGCACGGATGTCGGGGAGTGGGGGCGCTGAAGAGGCGGAGGAGGTGGTCATGCCGACGGTGCCGGACAAATCTACCACTACTGGTGTGACATCAAACCTGTCACGTTGGCGGGGACGCTGCGCGAGCGGCCCGAGGCCGCCGGCGCGGCCGCGGCCCCTAAAGAGATCAATCGTCCATCGCCTTGCGCAACCGGCTCTCGATTTGCTCGGCCATCGTCTGCTCGAAGCTGGCGCTGATCGCCTCCACCGCCAAGGGGCGCAGCCGCTCCAGCGACGCCTGGACCTTGGCCCACTCCTCAGGCGAGCGCGTGCCCATCTCCTTGCCGCCCAATACGTCTGACTGGAACAGCCGCACGTATGCGCTGGCGATCGCCGCCGTGTGCTGCTCGATTTTCTCCGCCACGGCAAGCGCGTGCGAAAGGGGCACCCCCAGCTCCACGAGCTGCTCGCCGGCGCTTACCAAAGGCGGGTTGCGGATCTCCCAACGATCCGCGCCGAGCGAACGGATCAGTCCCAGCCTCTCCGCCTTGCGCAGCACGCGCTCGTCGAGCTCGCCGCCGAAACGCTCGGCAAGCTCGTCTGTCGTCGCCAGCTCGGGGGCCGTGGCGCCGAAGGACTGGAGCAATGCGCGTCCGAAGTTGAAGATCTGCTCGGCGGCGCCGTCGGGGTGGTCGAGCAGCCGCTGGATCGCCTTCAGACGGAAGCCCTCGGCCTGCATCGCTTGGATCATGCGCACCCGCGCCACGTGCTCCGAGCCGTAGTAACCGGTGCGAGCGCGTATGTCCGGGGGCGGCAGAAGCCCCCGCGCCTGGTGGGAGCGGATATTTCGGACCGTCGTGCCGGTGACGCGGGCCAGCTCGTCGATCGTCAGCTCATCGCGCTGAGACTCGTCCGGAACCGGTGACAGGCGCTCGCTGGCCACGAGCCACAGACTAGTGCTCGCCGCGGGTCACGATTCCGCTTCGGTCTCGTCCAGCTCGCGCTGCGCGATCGCATAGGCGGCGTTCGCTGCCGGGACCCCGGCATAGATCGCCGTGTGCAGCAGCACCTCGCCGATCTCGGCTTTGCTCAGGCCGTTGCGCCGCGCGGCGCGGATGTGCAGGGCCAGTTCCTGCTCGCGACCGAGCGCGGTGAGCACGGCCACGGTGATTGCGCTGCGGGTCTGTCGGTCCAGACCCTCGCGCGCCCACACCGCGCCCCACGCGTAGCGCGTGATCAGCTCTTGAAATGGTTCCGTAAGCGGCGTACTGCGGTTCATCGCTCGATCGACATGTTCGTCTCCCAGCACCTCGCGGCGCACGCGTAGGCCCTCGGAGTAGCTGCTCTCGTCGTTCATGTCAGGTGCTCCAGGATCAGATGGTTGATGGCCTCCGGCTGCTCGATCGCCGCCAGGTGGGCCGCCGGCGAGACGGTCTCCAGACGACAGTCGGGGATGCGCTCTGCAATCAGTCGCTGGTGCTCGGGACGAGTGGCCGGATCCTCGGAGCCGGAGACCACGAGCGTCGGCGCGCTGATCATCGGCAATGCCGGTCGGAGGTCCATACGCTCGATCGCGCCGCAGCACTCGGCATACGGGCTAGGGGGAGAGGCACTCAGCATCTCCACCAGCTGGCTGCGGCGCTCGGGATGCCGGGCAGCGAATCCTGCGGTCAGCCAACCGGCGACGACTGTCTCGGCGATCGGCGCGGTCGACCCGGCTTCGCGCACCGCGGTCGCCCGCTCGCGCCAGCGCGAGGGCGGACCGAGCCAGGCCGCAGTGCAGATCAGCACCAGCCGCCCCACGCGCTCGGGCGCGTTTGCCGCTAGCCACATCCCGACCATGCCGCCGATCGAGATCCCGCAGTAGTGAGCACGCTGGAGCCCCAGGGAATCCATCAGCTCGATCACATCCGCCCCGAGATCCGCGATCTCATACGGGCCCGGCGGTCCGGGCGAGCCGCCATGGCCGCGATGATCGAAACGAATCAGGCGCAGTCGCTCGGCCAGCGGCAGCTGGCCGTTCCACATCTCGATCGTCGTGCCCAGCGAGCCGCCCATCAGCAGCGCGGGCGCTTGGTCGGGACCGTCGATCTGATGCGCGAGCCTCACCGGGGACGTCCCAGAGGAGCGGGTGCCGTGGCAGGCGTCGTGCTCATCGTCTCTCCCCTATCAGGGCACCCGGCCCGCGGCGAGGTCTTCCTCAATTGCCCGCGCGGTCTCCTGCAAGGGTCCCAGCAGCTGCTCGCGAATCGCCGCGGGGGTCCGGCGGCTGGCGTGCGTTGAGAGGTTCATCGCCGCTACCACGGTGCCGCCGCCGTCGCGGATCGGGACCGCGACGGAGCGCAAGCCGTCCTCGAGCTCTTGGTCCACCAGAGCCCAGCCCCGCTCCTGTACGCGCGAGATCTCCTGGCGAAGGCTCCGCTTGTCGGTCAAGGTCGTAGCGGTCAGCGGCTCGAGCTCTGTATCGGCCAGGAATGCGTCGAGCGCCGGCTCGTCGAGACCGGCCAGGAGCACGCGCCCCATCGATGTGGCGTGAGCCGGAAAGCGCGTGCCGACGGAGATCGCCACCGTCATGATTCGCTGAGTCGGCTCGCGGGCCACGTAGACGATGTCCGCGCCGTCGAGGACAGACACCGATGAGGACTCGTGGACCTGCTCCACGAGCTCGCGCAGGTGCGGCTGGGCGATCTGGGGCAGCGTCAGACTCGACAGAAACGCGTATCCCAGCTCCAGCACCCTGGGGGTCAGCGAAAATCGCCGATCCTCGGAACGGACGTATCCCAGCTGCTGCAATGTCAGCAGAAACCGCCGCGCCGACGCCCGGGTCATGCCCGTATCCCGCGCCACATCGGACAGCGTGCGACCTGCGCCCGGCGCGCTCAGAGCCCGCACTACCGCCAGTCCCCGCTCGAGAGATTTGACGTGCTGGCGCTGGCGGGCGCCATCGCCGGTGAGCGTCATCGGCTCATACCGCAAAAAAGACCGTCTCGCCCGGCCCCTGGAGGCGTATGTCGAAGCGATAAGCGCCTTCGGTGGGCTGCGCCATCAGGGTCTCCCATCGCTCTTGCGGAACGGACGCCAAGACTGGATCGGCCGCATTTGCCGCCGGCTCGTCGGCGAAGTACATCCTGGTCACGCAGCGGTTGAGCATTCCGCGAGCAAAGACCGAGACCGCGATGTGCGGCGCCTGGACGCGCCCTCCAGGTCCGGGGAGCGATGCCGGTTTGACCGTCACGATCACGAAACTGCCGCTGTCCTCTTCGGTGCCGCAGCGAGTGAAGCCCCTGAATCCATCCAGTCGCGACGGGCCACCGTGACCGTGCAGGTCGGCAAAGCGTCCCTCCCCATCCGCCTGCCAGGTTTCGATCATGGCGTCCGGCACCGGTTCGCCGGCGCCGTCGTAGACCATGCCCGAGACCGTGATCGATCCGGGGGTTCCTTCCGCTACCGCCAGCGGCCCCGCATCCCATGGCAGCCCGATCGAAAAGAACGGGCCCACGGTTTGGGACGGCGTCTGGCCAAAGATCAAAGGGCCTCCTCGAACGGTGTCAGCCCTGGACCACGGAGAAAGATGTCGAACTCG
The DNA here is from genome assembly GCA_963756555.1 of uncultured Actinomycetes bacterium. GTDB lineage: Bacteria > Actinomycetota > Thermoleophilia > Solirubrobacterales > Solirubrobacteraceae > Palsa-465. Next base: position 305,812 of record CAVWOC010000010.1, on the reverse strand, counting down.
TACGCCAGCGCCGAGTTCGGGCGCGACCCGTGGAGCGAGAAACGTGCGATCAGCCGCTCACGAGCCGCGGGATCCCTGACCGAGTTGAAGATCGGATCAAACTCGAACAGCGGGTCGCCGGGGAAATACATCTGCGTGACCAGCCGCTGAGCGAACGCGCGCCCGAGCAGCGAGAAGTGGATATGAGCCGGGCGCCAGGCGTTGTGGTGGTTTCCCCACGGATAGGGGCCGGGCTTGATGGTGACGAAGGAGTAGCGACCCTCGCCGTCGGTTACCGTCCGCCCGGCACCCGAGAAGTTCGGGTCGAGCGCGGCGGGCCAGCGGTCCGCCCTGTGGCGGTAGCGTCCGCCCGCATTCGCCTGCCAGATCTCCACCAGCGTGTCCCGCAGCGGTTTTCCCTCCGTGTCCATTACGCGTCCCGAAACGGTGATCCGCTCGCCAACGGGCATTTCCTCGTGCTGGATGGTGAGGTCGTTGTCGGACTCATCGATCGAAAGCGCGGGCGCCAGCTGGGGACCGGTGATTTCGGTGATCGTCTGCGGCAGGTAGACCAGCGGCTGTTTTGGATGGCGCAAGGCCGTCGACTTGTAAGCGGCGAAGTCGAGCGGTGGGTGGTCGCCCTCCGGGCCGCGGTCGTAGCTCGTGGGCGTCTCGTCTATCGCGCCCCAAATGTCGCGCTCGTCCGCCCCGCGCTTCTCGTCATGACCGGTGGCGGCCTGTGCGTCGGGCCCGCCGTCCGTGGCCTGAGCATCCGATTCGCGGCTCGTAGCCTGTGGACCCGGCTCGCCGTCTGCGGCGCGCGGCGAACCGGCTCTACGATCCGGTACGCGTTGCGAACGGTCGGTCACAGCGCGCACGAGGCTATAGAACTCCGGAGAGGCACGCAACAGCTCCGAAGCGCGTTGGCTACTGCCCCGCGGCGGCTTCGGTGCGCTGCTCCTCGACCCAGGACAGGATCGCGCCCGAGTGGAGGATGACGCGGCCGTCCGGCAGCTTCAGCGCGGGCAGCTTGGTGTCACCTGTCGCCTCCTGCAGCGCCTCGCGCGAGCCTTTGCGAAGGAATGGGATCGGGTTGCCGTGAGCCGCGATCACCTTCTCGTAGGCGATCCCTGCGTTGCTCATGGCTTCCTGGACCCTGCGGCAGGGATGGATCTTGGGTCCGCCGTCATCGCCGTGGCATACGTACAGGGTGGGGAGCTCGGCCATACGGCGCATAGGTTACGCCGATTGATCAGGTGCGCCTGCGATCCTCAGCGGAGGCGGCCGGTCATGTGCGTGGCCCGGGAATACCCCTGAAGCGAAACGGCTCCGGCTCCCGCCCCGCCTGCACAAACCAGCATTCGCCGGTCATCTCGCCGCCGAACAGTCGCAGCACGGCTTCCGCCACCCGCTCGACTGGGATGATCGGGGTTCCCGACTGGCTGAGGTATTCGCGGATCGGCTCGATGATCGCCGACTCTGCGAACCCTGGGCAGATGGCGTTGAAGCGGATCCTGCGCTCTGCCAGCGCCGGTCCCAGCGATCGCGCCAGGCCGACCACGGCGTGCTTGTTGGCCGCATACAGCGGGTCCAACGGCACGCTGGTGAGGCCCGCCAAGGATGCGGTGGCGACGATCGCCCCGCCCCCGCGCGCCCCGAGCGCAGGCAACACCGCATGGGTCCCGTACACCACCCCGTCCAAATTAATGCCCATCACCCGCCGGTAGCGCTCGGGGTCGAAGTCCTCGCCCAGTCCGAAGCCGGTGGCGACGCCGGCGTTCAGATGCACCAGATCAATCCCGCCGTATCGGGCGGTGGCGGCGGCCACGAGCGCCTGGTTGTCGTCCGGACGCGAGACATCAGCGGACACGAACGTTCCCCCCACCTCATCTGCCACGGCCTGGCCGCGGTCGCGATGTATATCTGCCACCACCACGCGTACGCCGGCCCCCGCCAGCGCGGCGCAGGTCGCCCGGCCGATACCGCCGGCACCGCCGGTGACAATCGCGACCTTTCCCTCGAGGTCAGTCACGAGCGGACTGTATCCGGGCGGGCAGCCGTCGTCGCGCTTCAGCGACCCTTGGGGCGGCCCCACTCGACGACCGTTGCCCCCCAGGTGAAGCCGCCACCGAACGCTGCCAGCAGCACACGATCACCGTCGCGCAGGCGGCCTTCGCGCTCGGCGACCGACAGCGCGATCGGCAGCGTCGCGGTTGAGGAGTTAGCGAAGCGCTCCACGTAGTCGACGACCCGATCCGCCTCCAGCTCCAGCCGTGCGCCCACTGCGCGGATGATCCGTGAATTCGCCTGGTGGTAGACGAACAGGTCGATGTCCTCCAGGCCAACGCCACTGCTCGCCAGCGCCTCCCGCGTCACGTCGGTGAGACAGGACACCGCTTCGCGGAATGTTTCGGGTCCGCGCATGCTGATCTGCCCGCCACGGTCGAGCCTGATCAGCTCCGCGCCGGCATGGTCGGCGTGGAGCACGACCGGCCCGATCCCCCCTATCCCCTGCTCCGCCGCCGTCACCACCGCGGCCCCCGCACCATCGGCGAACAGGGGCGCGGTGTCGCGGTCCGAGAGGTCGAGGAACTTAGATAGGAAGTCGGCGCCCACCACGAGCGCCTGCGCCGCCCTTCCGGACTCGATCTGCCCGCAGGCCATCGCCAGTCCCGCCAGCCAGCCCGTGCAGGCGGCGCCGACGTCGAATGCCCCGGCCTGGTCAGCCCCGATCAATCCTGCCACCAGGGGCGCCGCGTTGGGCGTTATCTCATCGGCGCTCGAGGTCGCCACCACCACAAGGTCCAGCTTTCCTGCCTCGACCCCGGCGGCCGCCAGCGCGTCTTGCGAGGCCCGAGCCGCGTAGTCGGACAGGCGCTCTCCCTTCACGGCCCACGGCCGCTCGCCGGCGCCGGTGCGCTTGCTGATCCAGCTCTCGTCGACCCCGATCCGTGGCGCGATCTCGGCGTTCGACACACGGCGCTCGGGCACCGCCATGGCCACCGAGGCGATGCTGGCGCCCGTTCGCTCTCCGACCCTCACGCGACGTCGATCGGGACCAACCGCCGCCGGCGGAAGCGCCAGCCCTCCGCCGTTCGTGCGTACTCGTCCTGGTACTCGCCGACCAGGTCGACGTACGTTCCGCTGCTCCCGGTCTTGGCCACGTGCAACACGAGCGCCGCCGTGCCGCGGATCAGATCCGGCTCCACGGGCTCCAGCCGCAGCAGTGTCATCTGATGCTGGGTGCGGCGACTCTTCTTTTGCGCCCTGTACTCGGCCCACTCGGCCAGACCCTGCTGGCCGACGATCTCCCGACCGCGAATGAACAGCACCGCGTCGTCGGTGCAAAGGCCGGCGACGTCGTCCCACAGACGGTGGTCGAGGAGGTACGCGTACTCGGTCACGAGCGCCTCGATCGCCAGCCGGTCCTCGATCGCGATGTGCTGACGCACCGGCTCGACTCTACCCCGCACCTCGCATTAGGGTCCCCTAATGCGAGGTGATAGCCTGGCCGGCGAGTCGATCTCCAACCGCGTGGATCGGACTTGAGCGCTACGACACGAACGGAAGCCAGCCCGAACCCGGGGCGTCCCGCCGCATTCTATGTGTGGTGCCTGCTTGTACTGGCGATCGCGGCGCTGGCCGTCGTCCTGGGCTGGCACTCGAAGGGCGGGCCGAGCGATCCCAGCGCCCTAGCGGCCGGGCATCACATGAGCCGCACTACCGCAGTGCTGAACAGCGCGATCCTTGTTTTCCGCGAGGGTCTGGAGACGATCCTCGTGCTGGCCGCGATCACGGCCAGCTTCATGGGCGCCAATCGTGTCTACCGCCGCCCGGTAGCGGCCGGTGGACTGGTCGCCCTGCTAGCCACCGTTGCCACCTGGTTTGTGGCGATCTGGGTGATTGGTGCGTTCGGCGGTAGCGGGCTCAAGTTGCAGGCGGCCACCGGCATCCCGGCGATCATCGTCTTGTTGCTGGTCATGAACTGGTTCTTTCACCGGATCTACTGGTCGGGCTGGATCTCGCACCACAACAAGCGGCGGCGGCAGCTCGAGCTGGGTCGTAGGCGGGCGTTGCTGGGCTTGGCGCTGCTGGGGTTCACCTCGGTCTACCGCGAGGGGTTCGAGGTCGTGCTGTTTCTGCAGAATCTCCGGGTGGCCTTCGGCTCAGGAGTGGTGCTCGAAGGGGTTACGCTCGGGGCACTCGGGACGGGCGCAGTTGGCCTGCTGACGTTCGGACTGCATCAGCGGCTGCCCTACAAGCGCCTGTTGATCATCACGGGCGTTCTGCTGCTCGGCGTTTTGTTCGTGATGGTGGGCGAGGAGGTCAACGAGATGCAGCTAGCCGGGTGGATCGGCACCACCAATATTCCGGGGCTGCACTTCCCCGGCTGGACCGGGACCTGGTTCTCGCTGTTTCCCAACGTCGAAGCACTCGCCGCGCAGGCGCTGGCCGTGCTGTTGGTCATCGGCTCCTACGTTGGAGCGCAGTACATCCGCGTCTGGCGGCCGCGGCGCCGCGGTAGACAGGCTGCACGGGTGGCTAGCCGGCCGCCCCAAGCACGGGCAATCTCGCAGCTCGGATGAGACTCCCCCCGCGGGGGGTACTCGCCGTCGCCCTCCCTGCTCTACTGGCCTGCTCGGCGCTCGCGGCTTGTGGTGGCGGCAAGCGCCATGCGGCGCGGCCATCCTCCAGGCAGCCAGCAAACGCTCCGTTCAGCTGGCTGGTACCGACAACCGGGGCGCCGCCGACGGTGGCCGCCGAGAACCGAAACCCGGGCACGACCGCGTGGCGCCTCCCCGGCCCCACCGCCGATGTCGGCGGCCTGGGACGCGGAAACGTGAGCGGCTATGTCGCCCAGCAAGCCGTTCGGCCCGGCGAAATGGAGCGCGTCTATGCCAATGCACCGGGCGCCCGCTCGGTGCGGGTGCGCGTGTTCCGCATGGGCTGGTATGCCGGCAGCGGTGGACGCGAGGTGCTGAGCTCGCGTCTCCTGGCCGCCGTCGCGCAGCCTCCCTGCGCGCATGTCTCGGAGACCGGATTGACGGAGTGCAGTTGGCACCCGACGCTCAGCTTTCAGATCCCCCCGGCCCTCCCCAGCGGCGTCTACACCGCACAGCTATCCGCCAGCACCGGCCAGAGCGACTGCCTATTCGTCGTCGAAGCCTCCACCCCCCAGCCGCTGTTGGCGCAGCTTCCCACGTCTACATATGAGGCTTACAACGCCTGGGGCGGCGACAGTCTGTACCCGGGCGGCGCCGACCAGGTAGGGCTGACGGGCAGCAGCCAGGGAGTTGAGGTCTCATACGACCGCCCGTACGACAGCGTGACGGGCGCGGGCCAGTTCTTCGCCCGTGATGTGGCGATGGTCCGGTTCCTCGAGCGCTACGGGTACCAGGTCTCCTACACGACCAGCGAGTCCGTCGATCAGAACCCCGCTCAGCTCCTCCGCCACCGCGCGGTGATCGACTTCGGTCACTCGGAGTACTGGTCACAGCGTCAAGCCCAGGCGTTCGCCCGAGGCCTGGCTGCCGGCGAAAGCCTCCTGTTTTTCGGGTCCGACACGCTCGCCTGGCGCGTGCGCTACGAGCCGGCAACAAAGACCTCGAGCGAAGCTGGCCGTCCCGATCACGTGATCGTGGGCTACAAAGAGCATGCGGCACTCGACCGCGACCGAGCGCAACCGACCGGCCCATTCGCCGACCGCGGCGCGTCGCTCGCGGGCTCTGCCTACTTGGGGTGCATCACCCCACGCGTACAGCAGCCGGGGCCCCCGACCTACCGCTATTACGCCTGGTCCCCTGCCCCCGGCTTGTCTCCTTCATGGCTGTTCGCCGGCACCGGCATAACGTCCGGCACGAGCATCCCTGGGATCGTGGGCTACGAGCTCGATCAGCGCACTTCGCTGGCGCCGGCGGGAACGCAGATCGTGGGCGGTGGCACCGCTCCCTGCATGGGCGCAGGCTCCTCGGAACCCGGCGAGCCGGTTCCGGGCCCCGGCGACGATCGGGCCGACACCACGCTCTACGCGGCACCCTCCGGAGCGATCGTGTTCGACAGCGGCACGCTGGGATGGGAGCTGGGACTCGAGCCCGTACCCAGCGCCTCGCCCGACGTGCCGCGGGCGCCGGACCCGCGCGTGGTGGCGATGACCCGCAACTTGCTGGCGCGCGTGCTGGCGCGCCGGCGGGCATAAAGACGTTCGCGGGCCCGAGGGCCGGCGCCGGGCCGGCGTTCGGGCTAGCCCACTCCCCGGTGTAGCGCACGCATAACGCAGCAAATCGGACGACCGCGTCCCGGCTGGGCGCACATAAGCGTCTCTGGGACGCTTATCTCGCAAAATCGGAAAGGGACCGCCCGATTTGCTGCGAAATGCGTCCCAGTCGCGCGGGCCGGGGCAGGGCGAGCCCGTGGACCGAGGCAGGGCGAGCGCGCGGACCGGGGCAGGGCGAGCGCGCGGACCGAGGCAGGGCGAGCCCGCGGACCGAGGCAGGGCGAGCGCGCGGACCGAGGCAGGGCGAGCGCGCGGAGGGCAGGGCGAGCGCGCGGCCGGACCGCGTCCCAGTCGCACGCCAGAGGCGGCCCGAGCCCCCCGCGGACTTGCCCGAACCCCTACCGCCCGCCCACGTGGTAGATGAAGACCGTGCCGCTCGTAGTGTCGTCGGGCGTGCTGCCGCCGACCGGGAGGATCACGCGGCCCCCGACCACGATCGGGCTCGACCAGTGGCCTGCCGCTGCCGGCAGCGCGGCGACGGTGCGACCGCTGGTTGGCGCCAGCACACGCAGCGTGCCCCCGGGGTCATAGACATACAGCAAGCCACCGGCCACCACCGGGCTGGTGCCGGCGTTCCCGTCTCGCCATGCCACCTGCAGGCGCCCGCCGCTCAGCGCGTAGCCGGTCGTGCCCGAGCTATCGCCGACGAACACGTACGTATGACCGCCATGCGCCCAGACGGCCGGCGCGGTCAGCATCTGGCCCCCGCCCGGCGTGGGGATGTCCTGAAGCTCCCCCCGGTCCGGGAGCTGGCCGAACCGGTAGTGCCATCCAGGCGCCCCAGATCGAGCAGCGACAGGACCCCGGCCTTTCCGCCTTGGACGGCGAGACCGCCTGGCAGCAGCACGGGCTCGGTGCTCCCCAGATCCTGGTCGTTGTTGTTGAGCTGCGCCTGGTTGGTGGGCGTCCAGCTGTGCAGCAGAGTGCCGCCGTCGGGACTGAGCTCCAGCACGCTGTCTCCCCAGTTGGTTGAGCCGTTGAATGGCCCGTTGCCGGTGGCCAACAGGATCCGGCCGCTGCCTGGCTCGATCACCGTCCCCTCTCGGGCCCAGATCGCCGAGCCTCCGAACGTCGTGTCTGCTGTGCAGCTGCTCGGGGGGTCGAGCAGCTGGTGTCGATCCGAGCAGTCGGCGTTCCACACGTGCGCCACGCGGCCGCTCGCGCGGTTGATCAGCGCCACGTGACCCTCGTACACCGGCTGGTCGCCGAAGTACCCGCCGGCGACCGCGAGCACGTACGGCCCGCTGACGTTGAGGGCGCCGCCAATCTTCTCCCGCGTGGCGTCGAACGTGACCCGCGCCGCCCAGGCCTGCCTGCCGTTCGCCACTGCCAGCTTGTGAATCACCCCGTCGGGACTCGCTGCATATACGTACCGGCGGTCGGGATCGGCGACGGGGGAAGCGGTGGTCACTTGGTGACCGCCCTGGTAGGAGCCGATGTCGCGCGGGGTGAACTCCCAGAGCTTCGACCCACTGCGAGGATCGAGCGCGATCGTGTGGCCGTACGTGGTAGTCACGATGACTACATCGCGCGAGCGTCCGGCGACCTTGACGGCGTGCAGCTGAATCGGCGACGAATCGGCTACCCCGTCGATCCGGACAGCCCGGCGCTGCAGTCGCCGAACGTTGCCCGCCGTGATGCCCGTCCGCGCCGGCCCAACGGCCGAGCGCTGCGCGTCGTAGCCAAACGTCGTCCAATCGCCGTCGGGGAACGCACCGCGGGCGCTGCGCGCGCCGGCCGAGACGGGCTGCTTCGAGGTGGAAGTTGTCTTCTTGGAAGCCGATCCGGCGGCGTGCGAGCCGCAGGCCGCCGCCAGCAGCAGCGCACAGGCGAGCAGCACCGCGGCGACCAACGCCAAGGGCCCGCGCCCGCGGGGTGGACTCATGGAAGCTTGGTGTTCGACCCCAGAAGGTGCCCGGTGCCCGAGGTCACGCCGTTCACGGCTCCGCTCAGCGCCGATGATGCCCCTGAAGTGGCACCGCCCGCGGTCGCCCCCAGCTGCGACGAGAGCCCTGAGCCGCTCCCGCCCGAGCTGCCACCGCTCGACCCACCGCCGCTCGACCCGCCGCTCGGCGGAAGCACATTGTCGAGCGTCTGGCCCGCGGTCTGGAGAACTTGAGTGCTGAGCGAACCGACCGGGCCGGGAATCGAGCGCGTAACGGTGGTAACCGTGTTCACGATCTGATCTACGGCCGTCGGAGGCCTGGGGCTCCCCGCGGACGGCGGCGACGCCGGCGGCTGCGATCCACTGCCCACGGGGCCCTGGTGGACCGTCCCGCCGCCACCGGCCCCGCCCGAGGCGCCAGGCGAACCCGCGCCGCTCCCCGATGAGCCATCGCCGCCCACCCGGCGATCCCGTCCCGCCGCCCGGCGAGCTGCCACGCCCGGAGCTGCCGCCCGGGACGCGCGCGCGAGGAGCCGCTCCGACTATCGACCGGCCACTTGTCGCCCGCGAGGCCGTACGCGGCGCGGGGGTGGCCGCCGCGACCAGGGCCGCCCTCAGCGGCGCCGCCGCGGTTGCGGTAGACGCGTTGGCCAGCACGGCGCTCGCCGTTCGCGCGTCGCTCGATGAGCTCGGCCCCGAGAACGCCTGTCCCAGGCCTCCAAGCGCCCCGACGCCGCCGGTCAGCGCAAGCATGACCATCGCCGCGAAGATCGCGCCCGGTACGAGCACCGCCGCGCCGGAGGCTCCGGAGAGCTGCCGCGTCCATGCGCGAACCAGCGACATGGGCCCATGGTAGCTGGCAAATTCGGGTCAGCTGCCGGTTATCGTGAGTGCCCGTGGGTGCCCGATTGCAGCGTCTTTCCATCGCTCGCTCGCTCCGGCTGGCGCTGGTGGTGCTGACGCTGGTGCTGGCGATCGTGGCGGTGGTCGGCGTCTCGAGCCTCTACAACGCCCGCCAGCACTACGAGAACACTCTGGCCTCAAGCGCCGATCTCTCGAGCGCCGCAGCGAGCCTCCCCGCCGCCTGGCTGGACAGCTCAGCCGCCTACGGCGCCCTGGGCGACACCGCGATCCGGCTCGCGGGCCAGGATCCCCCGAGCGCTCAGCTGGTGTCCGCTGAGCTGGCCGCTGAGGACTCAGCCCGCCGCCTGATCGCCACCCATCGGCTGACGGCCGCCACCGCCCGGGGCGGTCCGCTCGAGCGTGCCCGGGTCCTGGCCGCCGAGGTGCAGGCCCGGCAGCGTGCGCGACAGACCAGCGCGAAGGACAGGGCGCGCTCCGACTCCCGGCGCGCGCTGATTCTGGTCGCCGCCGCCGGGTTGCTGGCGCTGCTCGCCGCTCTGGGCCTCATCGGGGCCGTGGTCGCCGCCATGCGCCGCCCGCTCGACGAGCTGGTCACCGCCACCCGTGATCTCGCCGCCGGCCAGCTAAGCCGGCGCGTCGAACCAGGAGGGCCGCGCGAGCTGCTCGAGCTGGGATGGGCCTTCAACGCGATGGGCGAGGGGCTGGCGGCTGCCCAGCAGAGCCTGGAGGCTGAACACCGCCGGCTCGCTGTGACGATCGAGAGCCTGGGCGACGGCTTGATCGTCACCGAGCCCGATTCGGCGACGATCCGCACGGTCAATCCGCGGTCCTCGGAGCTGCTGCCCGAGCTCCAGCCTGGCGGCCGGACCGACGCCGGGCCGCTGCCGCCACTCGAGTCTGCGCTTACCGGCGAGGCGACGGTCGAGCACCAGGGGCGCACGCTCGCCGTCACCGCGGCCCAGATCGCCGCTGGCGCAGAAGGCGTCGTGTGGACGGTGCGGGACACGACCGAGCGGGCCCGGCTGGAGCGCGCCAAGAGCGACTTCGTGGCCACCGCGTCGCACGAGCTGCGCAGCCCACTGACCTCGATCAAGGGATTCGTCGAGCTGCTTGGGCGCGCGCCGGAGGGCATGAGCGCCCGCCAGCGGGAGTTCGTGGAGATCATCTTGCGCTCCACGGATCGGCTGGTCGATCTGGTCAACGACCTGCTGGACGTGGCGAGGATTGAGGCCGACCGGGTGGAGATCAATCCCCGTCCGGTGGACGTCGGGGAGGCGATTCGCGAGGTGGTGGAGCTCATGGGTCCGCGGATCGCCGAGAAGCAGCAGCAGCTCGGCACCCATATCGCGCCGGTGCTTCCGCCGGCGCTGGCCGACCCCAGCCGCGTGCGTCAGATCGTCGCCAACCTGCTGACCAACGCTCACCTCTACACGCCCGAGGGGGGCCGCATCCACGTAGGCGCCGAGCCTGATCGCGCTTGGGTGGAGATCGTCATCGAGGACTCGGGCATCGGCATGAGCCAGGAGGAGACCGAGCGGGTCTTCGAGCGCTTCTATCGCGCCCCCCGTGGCGGCCAGTCGATGCCCGGCACCGGCCTGGGCCTGTCGATCGTCAAGTCGCTGGTCGATTTGCACGAAGGCCAGATCGAAGTCGACTCCGCTTCCGGCCGGGGCACGCTATTCCGCGTGCGGCTCCCGATCGCCCCGCCGGAGACCTACTTCGACGACGCGGTGGAGGCGATCCGCGGCCGGCGGGTGTTGGTGGTGGACGACGAACGCGATGTCGCGGAGCTGATCGTGAGCCAGCTGGCACCGCTGGAGACGACGGTCGAGGTCGCGACCAGCGGCGACGAGGCTCTCGCGGCGCTGCGGGAGCATCGCTTTGACGCCATCACGCTCGACATCCTGATGCCCGGCATCGATGGCTTCGAGGTGCTGCGCGCGATTCGGGAAGATCCGGACCTGCGCGCCACGCCGATCGTGTTCGTGTCGGTCTTCTCCGGCCGCCGCGAACTGGCGGGCGAGTGGTCAGTCGCCAAGCCGATCGATGCCGACGAGCTTCGCCGCGTACTCGGGGGCGCGGTGGTCGCCGGACGCTCGCGCGTGTTGGTGGTTGGCCGCGAGCAGCTGATGGATGTGCTCGAGCCGTCGCTTGACGAGCTCGGGATCGAGCACGAATGGGTGCAGAGCAGCGCGGCCGCGGGACGCGTCTGCTCGGAGCGCCGCTTCGAGGTGGCTCTGGTCGACGTCGGTGTCCGCAACCCGCAGGCGGTGCTCCAGGCGCTTGACCTGCGTGGCCGCCGGTTGCGGCGGGCGGTAATCCTGTTCTCCGACGGCACAACGCCGATCCCGCCCGGCATCTCGCGTCTGGGCATGGAGGTGGTGCCGGTGGAGCATGCCGCCGGGGCGCTGATGGCGACGCTGCGTGGCCAGAACGTTGGGGTCGGAATGCCGGAGGGATAGCCTTGGAGGGACGTGGCGCTTGGACTCGTAGGGACGTGACCGATCTGACACAGGAGATTGCGCGCCTACAGGGTGAGCTCGCTCGGCGGGAGCGCGAGGCGACGGATAAAGAGCGCCAGCTCGAGCGCTACGCCGCCGATCTGCGCGAGACCTTCAAGCGCGAGCGGGCTCGCTCGCAGGAGCTTCGGCGGTCCTACATGGCCACCGTTCGAGCCCTGTCGAACGCAGTCGAGGCCCGCGACGCCTACACCAGCAAGCACGCCGAACGAGTCACCGCCTACGCGCTCGAGATCGCCCGCGCCCTCGGCATCCGGCTGTCCGACACCGCAGAGATGGAGTTCGGGTTCCTACTGCACGACATCGGCAAGGTCGCCGTGCCCGACGCGATCCTCTACAAGCCCGGAGCGCTCAGCGACGAGGAGCGGGCACTGATGCGCCGGCACCCGCTGGTGGGGGCCGAGATCGTGCGCGGGATCGAGTTCCTCGGCTCCGCCGCCGACGTGGTGCGCTCGCACCATGAGCGCTGGGACGGTCAGGGTTATCCGGACGGTCTGGCAGGCGAGCAGATCCCGCTGGCCGCGCGCGTGTTCGCGGTGGCTGACGTGCTTGACGCCCTGACGACCGAGCGCCCCTACAGGCCCGCTTCACCGATGTCCGTGGCGCGCGAGACGATCGTCCGGGAAGCAGGGCGCCAATTCGATCCCACGGTGGTGAAGGCTTTCTGCTCGGTCCCAGCCGAGAGGCTCGAGGGGATCGTCGCCGAGATCCAATGAGGCGCGGCGTTCTCGTTGTCGACGACGACCCGTTCATCCGCAAGCTGATCGCCACCACACTCGAGGACGTGGCGCAGTTCGAGCTCTACGAGGCGGCGGACGGGCTCGAGGCCCTCGACGTCGCCCGACGCGAGCGTCCATCGCTGGTGTTCCTGGACGTCGATATGCCGCGCCTTGACGGGATCGACGCCTGCCGCCGTCTGCGCGCCGAGCAGGCGACCAGCGACACCACGATCGTGATGCTGACCGCCGCCCAAAGCGACGCCCTCGAGCGTCAGGCCGAGGAGGCTGGGGCCGACCTGTTCTTGACCAAGCCCTTCAGTCCCCTGGACCTGCTGCGGCTCGTCGACCAGCTCGGCGAACAGGCGCCGTGAGGCTCGTCACCTACCAGACCGGCGGTCTCGAGCGCGTCGGATCGCTCCGCCCGGACAATGTGATCGAGGAGCTCGAGGCCCCGAGCATGATCGACTGGCTGGCCGGCCACGGACGCCGCCCAACCGGAGCGAAGTCTGCGCTGGCCGACGTACGCCTGCTGGCGCCGATCCCCTCCCCTCCCAGCGTGCGCGACTTCTATGCCTACGAGGACCACGTCCGTACCGGATTTGCCCTGCGCGGTGAGCCGGTGATCGCGGCCGCCTGGTACGAGGCGCCGGTGTTCTACTTCTCAAACCCGGCCGCGATCTACGGTCCCGGCGAGGCCGTCAGGCGCCCGCCGTCCTGCCAGATGCTCGACTTCGAGCTCGAGATCGCCGCCGCGATCGGCGCCGATGGCCAGATCGCCGGATTCACGCTGCTCAACGACTGGAGCGCGCGTGACATTCAGCGCCGCGAGATGACGGTCGGGCTCGGTCCGGCCAAGGGCAAGGACTTCGCGACCAGCCTCGGCCCGTGGCTGGCGACCCCCGACGAGCTGGCACTCGACGACGACCGCCTGGCGCTGGAAGCCACCGCCACCCGTAACGGGAACGTGATTGCCCGCTCATGGGCCGGAGCGATGTATTTCTCGTGGTCGCAGCTGGCGGCCCACGCCGCACGGGACACGCAGCTGCGCCCCGGGGACGTACTGGGGTCCGGCACCCTCAATGGCGGCTGTCTGCTGGAGCTCGGCGGCGATTGGCTGCAGCCCGGAGACGAAATTGTGCTCTCCGCCCCGGGGTTGGGCGAGCTACGTAGCCCGATCGTCGCCTGAGAGCCGGACCGCTGTACGGTGCTCGGGGTATGACCCGTCGCGCCTGGTTTGCATTCTGCGCGATCTCAGTGATCTGGGGCGTTCCCTACCTGCTGATCAGGATCGCCGTTCGACATGGGATGACGCCCCTGTTTCTCTCCTGGGGGCGGGTGGCGCTGGCCGCCGTCGTGCTGCTGGCGCTCGCATGGCGCGCGGGGACCCTGCCCTCGCTGCGGGGGCGCTTTGGTGCGCTGCTGGCGCTGGCCGTGGCCGAGATCTGCATCCCGTTCCCGCTGATCGCCGCAGGCGAGACACGGGTCTCGTCGTCGCTCGCGGCGATCCTGGTCTCCGCTGTGCCGCTGGTAGGCGCCGTGCTGTCGCTGCGCTTTGACCATTCGGAGCGCCCGACGCCCGTACGCGCCGTCGGTCTGCTGGTGGGCTTCGCCGGCGTGGTCGCGCTGATGGGCATCGACATCGCTGGTCGCAGTGGTGAGCTTCTGGGCGGTGGCGCGATCCTGCTGGCGGCCGTGGGCTACGCGATCGGGCCGATGCTGATCAAGCTCCGCATGGGGGGACTCGACCCTCGGGCCACGATGGGCGCCAGCCTGGGCATCGCTGCCGTGCTGCTGGCCCCGGCGGCCGCGCTCGATCCCCCGCACGCTGTTCCGCCGGTCGGGGCGGTCGCCTGCTTGGTGGCCCTAGGACTGGTTTGTACGGCGGCGGCTTTTGTGATCTTCAGCGTCCTGATCGCTGAGGCCGGATCGAGCCGGGCCACGGTCATCACCTACGTCAATCCGGTGATCGCCGTGGCGCTCGGCGTGACGCTGCTCGGCGAGCGACCTGGCTGGGGATCGGTGGCCGGACTACTGCTGATTCTGGCCGGTTCGTGGCTGGCCACCGACGGGCGGCTGCCGCCAGGGTTGGGACGTCTATTTGTGTCCGGCTCGGCGCATGCGCCGAGCCGCCGGGCGCGCATGCGCGCCCGGGACCGGGTCGCATGCGACCCGGTCTCCTCCGACTAAGAGAGCTTGACCAGGATCAGCGTGTTGATTATGAACGCGATGGCGAACGCAATCGTCCAGCGGTTGAGGTTGCGCTCCACCAGCGAGCCGCCACCGAGCGGACCGGCGCCGGTGCCGACACCGAAGGCCCCGGACAGACCGGAGTCCTTGCCCGAATGCATCAGGATCAGGAAGATCAACACGACGCACAGGAACACCTGCAGGATGTCGAGCAGGGTGGTCATCGCCCGGTCGATGGTAGCCGCTCGCGCGCCGCGTCGAGTGCCCTGAGGATCTCCAGCGCCTCGCCGCGCAGCGTACGATCGGTCACCTCGAAGTCCTCCTCTGAGAGCTTGCCGGTGCGATGATCGAGCTCGGCATCGCGGATCTCGCGGTACTTGGCATCGCGAGCGGCCTCGAGCTCGGCGAGCTCGTCGGAGGGCGAGGCCGGGCGCGGCGTCTCGGCGGGATCTTGCTCAGCCACGCGCCACAGAGGCCGGGTTACGAACAACGCGACCAGCGCCAGAATGGCGAGAACGACCAGGAACTCCATGGCGGCCGACAGTCCCTTCGTTCAGGCCGGCTCGCGAACCGGCCGGCCCGCGAACGCCGGCACCCGGGCCCACACTCGAGCCAGTGCGGGCACCGGCCACAGGGCGATTAGCGCCCCGCCCACGACGATCAGGGCCCCAATCCACAACCACATCACGAGCGGCGAGACGATCAACAGGAACGTCACTGGCCAGGGGTGCGTGGCGTAACGCGTCGTCAGCTCGGCGACTGCCCGGTCTCGGTCCGCCCACAGGGGTCCAAGCGCCGCGTTGGCCTGCGCGAGTGGCAGCTTGCCGATCTTGCTCATCGCCTGCATCTCTGCCTGGGTGAACACGCGGTCGCCCTGTGCGATCAGGCCCTGCAACGGCTGCAGACTGGGATCGACCACGGTCCAGATGTCGCGGGTGAACCCTGACTTCAGCCCGATGCGGCTCTCGTCGGACCCGTTGAAGAAGCGCCCGATCGGACCGAGCGAGGGGTCTTGCGAGGGATAGAGCTCGCGCTGGGTGTCGAGCGTTGCCACGTGCTGGGAGCCCTTGGACACCGACAGAACGGCACCCAGCGACAGCTTCGCCGATGTGGCGGCAACAGTCGGCCGGATGTAGCGCACCGTGTAGCCGTCGATCCGGGTGGTCTGTCCCGGCCTCAGGGTCGCATAGCGAGAGTGTTGGAAGGATGTCGAGGCGGCGACCCCGATCAGCGCCACGGCGACACCAGCGTGTACGAGATAACCCCCGTAACGGCGCCGGTTGCGCCGCACGAGCTGGGCCAGCGCGACCGGCGGCGACTCATGAGAGATCGCGCGCCTCGCCCGGGTGCCGCGCCAGAACTCCTGGCCCACGGCAGCCAACACGAACGCGCCGCAGGCAAACATCGCCAACGCGAGCGCGTGCTGCGAGGCGCTGAGCGCAACAAGCAAGACGACCAGCGCCACCAGCCCGGCTACGAGCGGGAAGGCGAAGTTCCGTCGCAGGTTCGAGAGTGTGACCCGTCGCCAGGCGATGATCGGGCCGATGCCCGAGAGCAACACAATAATCAGCGCCAGCGGAACGACGAACGGCCGGAACGCAGGGGGCCCCACCGACACCTGCGTGCCGGTGATGGCCTCGGAGATCAGCGGAAAGAACGTGACCCAGAAGATCACCAGGGTCAGCGCTACCAGGACGACGTTCTGCAACAGGAACACGGCCTCTCGCGACAGCAGCGAGTCGAGCCTGGCCTCGGAGCGCAGCCTGTCGCGACGCCAGATCATCAGCCCCACCGAGCCCGCCAGCATCACCCCGATCAGGCTGACGAAGGAGATGTTGAGCGTGGGGTCGGACACGAAGGCGTGGATCGAGGACAAAATCCCCGAGCGCACGAGGAACGTGCCCACGATGGCCATCGTCCCTGTGCCCAGGATCAGGCCCATGTTCCAGCGCTTCAGCATCGCGCGCTTCTCTTGGATCATGATCGAGTGCAGGAACGCGGTGGCCAGAAGCCACGGCATCAGCGCTGCGTTCTCCACTGGATCCCAGGCCCAATAGCCACCCCACCCGAGCTCGGTGTAGGACCACCGCGCCCCGAGCATGATGCCCACCCCTAAGAACAGCCACGCCGCCAGCGCGAAGCGCCGAGTGACCTGAATCCACTCCGCACCGGTGCGCCCGGCGACCAGCGCCCCGACCGCAAACGCGAACGGGATCGTGAGCATCGTGTAACCCGAGTAGAGCATCGGGGGATGGATCATCATCGTCGCGTGGCGCAGCAGCGGGTCCAGCCCGGCGCCCTCGGTCGGGGCGGTTGCCGACGTGTCGAACGGGTTGGCGAAGAACACGCACAGCCCGGTGAAGAAAGTGCAGAAGCCGAACAGCACGGCCGTGGCGTAGGGAGCGATCTCCCTGACCTTGCGCCGCGAGAGAAACAGGATCAGGCTCGACCACAGCGACAGCAGCAGGATCCACAGCAGCAACGAGCCCTGCTGCGTTGCCCACACGGCGGCGGCCTTGTAGATCGTGGGCGTCGTTGAACTCGAGCCGTTGGCGACGATGTTGAACGAGAACTTGTTGCCGAGGAACGCCCACTCGAGGATCGCGAACGCCAGCGCCATCAATCCGAACAGCGCGTACATGGCACGGCGGCCGGAGGCCACCCAGTCGCGGCGACCGCTGCGCGCGCCGTATAGCGAGGAGCCGATGCCGTAGAGCGACACCAGCAGCCCCAGGATCAACAGCGCGCGGCCGATCAGTGCCATGTCAGATGGGCCTCAGTCCGCCCCGCTCGCGGCCTGATACTTCGAGGGGCACTTGGTGGTCAAAGAGTTCTGCTGGCCGATGAACTCCGAGCCGCTACCGGACCGAACCGTCACCAGCACGCCGCGCCCCTGTTGGAAGGGGTCGGGCACGATACCGCTGTATCGCACCGGCACCGAGAGTTTGAGCTTCGGATCACGAACGCGGAAATACAGCAGGGACCCTTGGTGGCGGACCGAACCATCGACCACCGTCCCGGCAAGGATGTACGACTGGCCAGGCTTGGCCTGTCTCAGCAGCTGCGACGCGGTCAGCTCCTCACGCCCGGCGCTGAAGCTGGTGTAGATGAGGGCGGAAGCCAGCAGCAACGCGGCGGTGAGGGCGAGCGTCAGGCGGATTGCTCGCTTGCGGCTCGGATCCATAGACCTGGCGGTCATTCTCCCACACGGGGTCTTTTTGGCCGCCGGCCTAAGAGGGACGGGATGGCCGCTGAGGGGCGGTGATAGGCCTTGCGGCGATTAGCGTCACGTTACGCCCAGGATTTCCTCAGATCGAAGCGAAACCATTTGCGGCCTAGGCCGTTAGTAGTGGTAGACGTGCAAGTCCGACTCAACACACGCGAGATCAGTTTCCGCCGCCACAGGGCACGCGGCATTCACGCGACGAGCAGCACAAGCGGCCGTCAGGCGGAGTCACACGGGCAGCTGACTGAACAGCACGAGCGCTTCGTCGAGGTCGATGACGAGACGAGCCGCGCTCGGGAGGGGGGCGCGCCTCAGGATGAGGCCCTTTACTCCTGCCAGTGCGGGTTCATCTTCCAGGCGCCGGTGTCCACCTCGGTGGGCTGCCCCCACTGCGGCGATTCCCAGGCCTGGTAGCCCTAGGCGCTTTCCCACAGAGCGCCCGGCGACCGGTTCCTTAGTACCGCCTACCCAATTCGGGTAGCCCGACGACTAGTGGCCCCGTCGGTAAGGAACCACTAGCAACGAGAGGAGGAGCGGATGGCATCTCCGGTCGAAGATCCGAGCAGCCTGCAGGACAAGAAGCTCGTTGACCAGGTCGGGAACGAGATAGGGAAGATCTGCGCGGTCTATGAGCAGGAGGGCGATCCGATGTGGGTCGCGGTCAAGTCGGACACGGGGATGGCGTCTGACCGGCTGGTGTTCATCCCCCTGGCTCGGATCAAGGAAGAAGAGGGGGAGCTCCGCGTCCCCTACTCCGAGCAGCACCTCAACGACTCACCCGAGGTGGAGAGCAAGGACGAGCTCTCCGAGGACGACGAGCGCGCACTGCGGGCGTACTACAGCGTCAGCATCGGCGATGGGGAGCTGCGCACCGACAACGAGTCATACGCCGCCCAGGTCCCTGACTCAGGCGAGCTCTCCAAGAAGGCCGACAGCTCGGACGGCGGTGACGCCGGCGCGGGCGACCACGAGGGATCCGGCGATGCCTCTGAAAAGGAGGGCCGCCAGGAGTCCGAGGATCGTGGCGAGGAGGGCAGCCGCCAGGAGTCCGAGGATGGTGGCGAGGAGGGCAGCCGCCAGGAATCCGACGAGCCTGACACCAAGGCGAGCAGCCGTGACGACTCGGATGAGGCCAGCACCGAGGACAGCCGGCAAAAGTCCGACGAGGGTGGCGCTGAGTCGGAGAGCAGCGGCGACTCCTGACTGACGCACTCCTTGCCTTCGCCGGGCCTGGATGACGCGCCAGGCTAGAGCTAGTCTGCCCGGGGCTAGTCCCCGGCGTGTCATGTAAGGAGATCAATGGGTTTCGACCAGTACCACGAGCCGCCTGAAGAGCTTCCGGCTGGCACCCGAACTTTCGCCCGTCTGTGCGCCTCGCTCACCGAAGAGGCGGAGGCAATCGGGTGGTATGAACAGCGCATCGCACTTGAAAAGGACCCCGAGGCGCTGGCCGTGATGCGCGACGCCCAAGGCGAGGAGTTCAAGCACTTCAGCATGGATCTCGAGTTTCTCCTGCGTCGCACGCCGGCGTGGCGCGAGGTGGCCCAAGGCATCCTGTTCCAAGCGGGCGACATCGTGGAGCACGGCGAGGAGGCCGAGGCGGAAACGTTCGAGGGCGGAGGCGCGGGGGCGGAGGGCGGCCAGGAGGATGGGTCGCTTGGGATCCGCAGCCTCCGGGGGGCGACGCGATGAACCACCTCCTTCGCTCACATGCGCCAATCAGCGACGCCGTCTGGAGCCTGATCGATGAGGAAGCCACCGAGCGTCTCACGCCTGCGCTAGGCGCGCGGAAGCTGATCGATTTCTCAGGCCCCCAAGGCTGGGAGCATTCGGCCACAAACCTCGGCCGCACCCAGCCACTGGCCTCCGCCCCCTGCGAAGGGGTGACCGGGCTACACCGGCGGGTGCTGCCGCTCGTCGAGGCGCGGGCGGACTTCGAGCTGTCCCGAGGTGAGCTCCGAGACGCCGACCGAGGAGCCGCCGACGCCGACCTCGAGGCGCTCGACAGAGCAGCGCACCAGATCGCTGTGGCCGAGAACATCGCGGTCTTTCACGGCTGGGAGGGCGCTATTACCGGAATCGTCGAGGCCTCGCCCTACGAGGCCGTGTCGCTCGGCGAGAGTGCCGAGGGATATTCGCGCCGCGTGGCGGGCGCCGTCGAGCGGCTGCTTTGCAGCGGGGTTGGCGGGCCGTACGGGCTGGCGCTGGGCCGCGAGCAGTATCGCCGAGTCGTGGAGACGGCCGAGCACGGTGGCTATCCGCTCCTTGACCACCTGCGCAAGATCCTCGAAGGACCGATCATCTGGACCCCGGGTGTACGCGGAGCCGTGGTGGTCAGCCTCCGAGGCGGAGACTTCCTGTTCGAATCCGGCCAGGACCTCTCGATCGGCTACGACTCACACGACGCCGGGGTGGTTCGGCTGTACCTGGAGGAAAGCTTCAGCTTCCACGTCGCCACTCCAGAGGCGGCGGTCGTGCTGACACCCTGATCGAGATCCCTCCGCTCCCTAGTCTTAGAATCGCCCAGCGCGCGGACGTAGCTCAGTTGGTAGAGCGTCGGCTTCCCAAGCCGAAGGTCGCGGGTTCGAGACCCGTCGTCCGCTTGATCGAAAGGCCCGGAAATCTGGGCCTTTGATTCTACGACCGACTGACGGCGGCGGCGGGTGGTCCCGCCCGTTTCGAGAAGTGCTTGTTGTTCGGGCGATACCTCTGAACGGCAGCTCATCCACGTCCGATTTCATGACGGCCCGGAGGCGGATTCATCCGTTCGACGCAACACGATCGTGTTTTCGCGTCTTCTCGACCAAGGTCCTGCCTGGGCGCCGGTAGCTCGGGGTGTTGCGCCACAGGCACGGTTTTCAGCCGCTAGCAAGGAGAGCGCGCGCCGGTGCGACCGTCGTCGATGGCGGTCGCGCGCGAGCGACGAGCGTAATCGGGGTCCGCGTCGCCCGCTGTAGGCTTGCTGTATGGCGGCGGAAGCGACGCTGAGGGGCGCATCTGTTCTTGAGGTCGATCCTGATCTCGGCAGTGATATCGATCCGGCCGAGTGGGAGGCTGTGCGCGAGGCGTGTCAGGGGGAGCTGTTGCACGTGCGGCGCGGTCCATGGCGGGCCGTGCCCGAGGCGCCTGGTTTGGACGGTTCGTTCGCGCTCGTGATCATCGAAGGACTGCTGGTGCGGGAGGTTTACCTCACAAGGCACTGCATGGTCGAGTTTCTCGGCCATGGTGACGTGTTACAGCCTCCGGTCGTGACTGAGCCTCCGCAACTCGGGACGGGGACGCGGCTAACGGCGGTGAGCGGCCTCGTCCTGCTGGTATTGGGTCAACCATTCCTTAGCGCCGCTGCACGCTGGCCGACGCTGCTGAGAACACTTCACCGGCGCCTGGAAGCGCAGCGGGAGAGCCTGGCGATCCAGGGACTGATCGCCCATCTCCCGACCGCCGAGCATCGGCTGCTTTTGACGCTCTGGCACCTGGCAGATCGCTGGGGTTACGTCACGCCGGACGGGATCGTGCTCCCCTGGGCGCTCAACCACGAGACCCTCGCCTGCCTCATCGGCGCGCGCCGGCCTACGGTGACCATCGCCGTGCGCCGCCTCGAAGCTTCGGCCGGGGTCTACCGTCGCGCGGACGGCTCATGGCTCTTGACCCCGGCGGCCGAACAGATGATCCGGGCCATCGCGCTGCCGTCAGACGGCTCCTACAGGGTTGGCGAGCGGCTGATGCTCTACCAGCGGATCGGTCAGGCCACCGCCCGGAGCCGGGCGCTAAATGCAGAGACCAGGCAGATCCGTTCGCGACACCAAGCGCTTACTACGGCGGACGGGTAGACCCACCGCCACCCGCGAGCCACGCCGCCTTGGCAATGGCCGGATACAGCGCTGAGCAGTGTCCGGCCTCGAAAAGCTCGTTCAAACAGTGAGCGACTGTAGCTCGGGGGGACCATGTCGGTCAGCCCCCTTATCGGCCGGCTCCGGCTCCCGGGAGGAACCGGCCGTGGGGCGTCTCGTCCACGAGCGCGCCGTCCCGCGCGATGAGACGGCCACGAGCGATTGTCGCGAGGATCCGGCCGCGCAGCTTGGCTTTGGCGTAGGGCGTCCATCCCGCTTTGGAATGAACGGCATCATGTTTAAGCGTCCACTGCGCTCGGGGATCGACGACAACAAGGTCGGCATCGAACCCGGGGGCAACTGCACCCTTTCCCGCCAGCCCGTAAACGCGCGCCGGGTTCAGCGAATAGGTTTCCACGAGCCGCTCGAGCGACGTCCGTCCGGCCAGGGCAGCCGAGAGCATCAGCGGGAGAGTCGTGTCGATCCCCGGCAGGCCAAAGTGGACCTCCCACAGGTCACCGCTTTGTTTCTGCTCGAGCGTCGCGGGCGCGTGATCGGTTGAGAGGTGATGGACGAGTTGTGAGTTGAACGCCGCCCACATTCGCTCTTCGTCGTAGCGCGAGGTGATGCGGGCTGGCGGTGTGAACTTCCGCAATGCCCCCTCGATGAGTACCTCCTCCTCGCGCAGGTGGAGATATTGGGGACATGTCTCCGCCAGCACAGGCGATCCGAGTGCGCGTTCGCGGGCGAGCAGCTCGAGGACGTCGGCGTTGCTCGCGTGCGCGACCAGGAACCGGGCCTGGCGCAGCCGCGCGATCATCGCCACGACGGCAGTTGCGAGCAGCTCGGCCTCGCGCGAACGCCACTCCGGAACAATCCCGCCGTCACGCCGGCCCGCATCGCGCAGCCTACGCTCGTTACGCGCCGTAATCAGATCGTCCTCGCAGTGCACCAGGCAGGGCGCCCCGACGTGCGCCAGCTGGTCGGCGAGCGCGAACAGACGGTCGGCGTCGATCGGGGGCACACCGTGGGTCTCACATGTGAAGGCCTTGAAGTAGGCGATCCCTTGGCGCCACAACGCCGGCAACTCGTGCATGTGCTCGGGCCAGACGTGCGCCGCTAGGCCATAGTCGACGTATGCCCGACCGCAGAGATGGTCGAGCTTTTGACGTAGCCGCGCGACGGTGTTCACCGGCCACGCGTGCGTGTGCTCGACGACGGTCGTGACCCCAGCCACCGCCGCCGCGGCCGTCCCCGTCGGGAAGTCCTCGCGCTCCGGATCTCCCGGATCCATGAAGTGCACATGCGTGTCTACCATCCCCGGCAGAACGAGGCAACCGGACGCGTCGAGGGCGTCGATTGCGTCGCCGTCCGGACGCCGTTCGCCCGGTGTGAGCAGCGCCACCTTCCCGTCGCGGATATACACATCGAGCGGCGCCCGCGTGTGGGCGCCCACTACCGTTCCGCCGCGCACCGCAAGGTCATACTTCTCGCTCATCGGTCAGCCGGAGCGCGCCGCCACCTGTGCGGCGGAGTACGTGGCAGACGATCCGCAGGCGGCCACCAGCGGCACCGCCCCCGCCGTGATCCATGCTCTCGCGCGATGGGATGACGCGGGTTGGCGATTCTAGGTCGCGGCGCGCCGGCGAAGGTCAGCCTAGGTCCATCCAATCCCTGCCGAACCATCAGCGGTTGCGTAGGATGAGGGCGCGTGCCCAGCGGGCCTGAAGCCCCACCCGTCGATGACGCCGAGCGCGCCCGGCGGCGAGCGTTCGTGGCCGAGCACCGCACGGCTGTGTTCGGCTATCCGCGCCGGAATGACGGACCATCGATGTCGGTGGTCTACTACGTCATGGACGGCGACGACCGCATCTTGGTGTCCACGATGCGCGAGCGCGGCAAGGCGAAGGCGATCCTCCGCAATCCCAAGGCGTCGCTTTGTGTGCTGGATGAGGACTGGCCGCTGACCTACCTACTGGTGTACGCCACGGTCGAGGTGGATTCCGACTTGGATCGGGCAACCGATCTGATGATGCGTATCTCCGGAGTGATGGCCGGTCACTCGATGCCCCCCGAAGCTCGTGACGAGGTCGAAGAGCTGTGCCGGCGAGAGCACCGGGTAGTGATGACCATGTCGCCCTATGCCACGTTCCAGACGCCCCCGCGACACGTCCGGCAGGCTTCCGATCTCAAGGGCCTCACGCACTGGACCAGCAAGAGCCTGCCCTGGTAAGGGAGCGAAGCGACAGTGCGCTCGGCCGAGTAGACAGCCCCGCCGTACTCCCGCATGCGGGCGGACGCGCCCGCGCAGGCCACGGCGCCAAAGCTCCTCCGTCTCCCACCGAACGCAGTGACCGTGGTCGCGGGGATAGCAGATGGTTTCTTTACTATCGGCTGTATGAGCTCTCAGAGAGTGCCCGGTGGGGTCGTGCATAAGCTCCCCGCGGACCTGCGCGGCGCGCTGGTCGGCAACGCCACGGCACTCGATGCCTGGAACGACATCACGCCCTTAGCCCGCAACGAGTTCATCTGCTGGGTCGAGGATGCGAAGCGGCAGACCACGCGAGAGCGACGCATCCGGCGGACGCAGGAGGAGCTAGAGGAAGGCCAGCGCCGGCCCTGCTGTTGGCCTGGGTGCAAACACCGCGAGCGGACCGGCAGGTAGCAGGGACTGCTCAAGCCGCGGTGGCCGTCAGCGCGGCCTGACGAAGCCTTGGAGCGTCCGGCCGACCTCGACCGTGCCGGTGCCGGTCGTGACTACCGGATCGCGCTCCGAGTGCGCGCCGAACGTTGCCATATCGGCAACCTACAAATCCTGGCGCGCCGTTATGTTGTCCCGACAGGCTGAATCCAGCTGCTGTCCAGGAAGGGCGGCAGCTGGGGGTGGTAGTCCGGAAACAGCTCATGCGCCGGCGCGGCGCAGGCGTGCGCCCGCACGAGCTCGCGCACGTCCGCAATGCCGTCGAGCAGCCTCACCGTCACAAGAATTTGCAGCGTTGCCGCGTTCGGCGACTCGGGCGTCAGGGTGCCGTCTTCCAGCAGCCGGTCAACACGATCGAGCATTGCCGGCATCGCCGCCAGGTCGGCTCGCACGCCAGCCGCGGTGGCGCGGCGGCCATCGGCTTCGACCGTGCGGCCGTAATAGCTCAGCAGCGGTTGCAACGCCGTCGCGAGTACGTTGGGCGCCGGAAATCGCTGGGCGCGCATGGCCCAGAGACGCAGCTGGGGATGGTTCGCAATTCCATAGCGAAACAGGCGCCGCGGGATGGGTTGCAGCTCCTGATCGCCCCAGCGCTCAGCCTCCACCACCCGCGCGCGGAGCTCCTGATCGGCCGGAAACAGCGGCGGCTCGGGCCACCGTTCGTCTAGCGCCCGTGCAATCGCTGTGGAGCCTTGAACCTTCCGTCCGTCGAGCTTGAGCGCA
The DNA here is from genome assembly GCA_963756555.1 of uncultured Actinomycetes bacterium. GTDB lineage: Bacteria > Actinomycetota > Thermoleophilia > Solirubrobacterales > Solirubrobacteraceae > Palsa-465. The sequence goes on along the minus strand of CAVWOC010000010.1, from coordinate 280,905 downwards.
GGGACGGTGCCGGCCGGGAAACCGGCCAGCCGCAGGTGCAGCCTCTGATTGAGTGGCAGCACGTCAACGACGTCGTACCGAATCCCTTTGAGGTCGAGCATCTTGCGCGCCGCCACGGAGGGGTGCGAAATCGACATCCAGTAGAGGACGTTGGCCATCGCGTTCGGAGCCTAACGACAACGCGGAGCTGCTCAAAAAAGGAGCTAGCTGGGTCGGCGCTCCGGATGCGCCGGGGCGACCCGGAGCATCCCTCCGGTTGCCGTCTGGATCATCGGTCGCGCGAGGGCAGAGCCGACTATTCGGTCCTGCATGCCGATGGTCGGGAGCACGACTTCAACGTCGACTACGTCCGTGAATAGACGGCGAATGTGAGCCAGTAGTCGAGGCGATGTTCGAGACGCCGCTGTTATCGTCCGAGTCGTTCTGCACCTCAGCTGAGCAGGGACTGTGGAAAGGGGACGGAAGATGGCGTACATGTCGGTCAGGAGGTCGGCAGTAGCTATGGCTGTTTCCGTATGCGTACTCGGCGCCGGAAGCGCCGCGGCTCTCGCGACGAGCAGCACGCCGACCCTTGGGAGCCATCTGGGGGGGCCGACGAAAGGTTTCGGCCGTATCAGGCCGAAATCGGTCTCGCTGGGCGGTGACCCGACGGGAACCGTGACCAAGCTGCGATGGAGCTCTTGGGGCAAGTCGGTCGCCGTAGGCAGCGGGAGCGGCTTCTACGTCCCGCCGGGAGAACCGACGGCAGGGGCCGTCAAAGCGACCGTCAGGCTGAAGGCCTCGTCGCTCGGCATCTGCAAGGGCCAGAGGGCCTACAAGCGCCTCAGCTTTAGGTTCAGCTACAAGGGCAAGTCACACTCCGGCGCGTCATACGGCATCTGCGGCCACCTGAGCTGAGCACGCGGGCGGCCACATGGCGCCGCTCCGCTCAAGGGACTCGACGCCGCCACCCGAGCAACGGTCCGCGCCGTCCGGGCGGCCGAGCTCGACCTAGTCGGGATCGCACTGCGAGCACCTCACCGTGACGCCGACGGCGTCCTACGCGCACTCGGTCGTCACCCCTACGGAGACGAGCCGCCGCAGGGCGGGACGCAGGCTCATCGGCTACTGAAAGATCTCTGTGGTGCAGTCCCCGCCTGGCAAGTGAATCTCGTGCGGGCGGGCGCCGTCCGCCTGATCGTGAAAATCGACGAAGAACTCCGGATCGAGTGCGTAGTTCCCGTCGCTCTGACGCTCGAGCTTGACCAGCCACCCCTCGATGCCGGGGTAGAACTGGTTGTCCCAAGTCGAGAACAGCGAGTTCGTGACGTACACGCGATCGCCGTCGAGCGAGTTCTGGATCATCTGCGGGCCGCCATTCAGCTGGCCGCGAGCCTTGGGATGACCGCCGTCGCGGCCGAGCAGGCCGCCGAGCCACACCTGGGAGCGCAACTGGGGATTGGTCGGATCGGACACGTCATAGTGGCGGACGTCGCCGTGCAGCCAGTTTGAGAAGAACAGGTTCTTGTCGTCCAGGGAGAGCACCAGATCGGTGATCAAGCCCGGGACGCCCCCTTCGAGCGGCCACCCCTGAAGCCCCTCGTTTGCCACATCGATCACGCTTCCGGCGGACCAGCTCCCGTTGTCGCGGCTGAACCGGATGATGTTCGACGACAGCGTCGCGCCAACGAACCCCTGTGCCGCGTCGGGGTCATGCTGCCACCGGATCTCTAACGGGATCAGCCCCTCGTCGCCAAGATCGATCGTCTGCACCTTGGCGCGGCGTTCCAGGTCCCAAAAATGAAGCCGCCGGCCGTACTTACCGGCAGCCACGTCGGCAGGGTTGAATCCATCCTTGAACGTGTTCGGCGCCCCCCACTCGCTGGACACCAGCGTGTTCTGCCGCGGCTGGTACCAGAAGTCATAGGTAAACTCGATGCCCCCCGCGTCACGCTCCCAGCGCTCGGCGATCGAGAAGTCGCGGGCGTCGAGCACCGCGAATCCACCGGGCGTATTGCCCTCGGCGTCGCCCAGCATCGAGATCGTGACGATGTCGCCGGGCATGCAGTGCACGGTGTGCGGAGCGCTCAGCCCCAGCTTCTCCTTGATCTCCTCGCCCTCGATGACGTCCTTGATCCGCGGCGCGCGCGGCTCGGAGATGTCGAGGATGTGGATCCGCGACGAGCGCAGACCCGGGACGACCATCGTGTCTCGCTTAAGCTGCGAGTGGCATGCCGACGAGCAGGCGTTCCAGCCGAAGTGATGGAGCTCATCGCCGATGTTTGGCATCTGCGTGCGATGCACGATCCGTCCGTAGGTCGGCGACCCTCGATCAACGTCGACCACGGCAATGAAGTCTGGGCGGTTGATCCCCGTCCCCTCATACAGCGAAGCGACATACACGAATTTCTCAGCCGGCTGCTCGCGCGCCGCCGCGGGCGACGCGTAGCCCGGCCCGGAAGGGAATTGACTGTCGTGGTCGTGAGCGCTCACCTTCGAGTTCCTTCCTCGCGTTATGGGCTACGCGGTTGGGGGACGATCCGGATGTAAGGCCGCGGCGACTGCCACTGCCCGAATATCTCCTTCGCCTGCTCATTGGAGACGGAGCCGGCGATGATCACGTCCTCGCCAGGCGCCCAGTTGGCCGGCGTCGCCACCTTGTGGTCCGCGGTCAGCTGGAGCGAGTCGATCACCCGCAGCACTTCGTCGAAGTTGCGACCAGTCGTCATCGGATAGACCAGGATCAGCTTGATCTTCTTGATCCATTCGTGAAAACGGATCATGCCCTGGACCAGATAGTTGACCCCGAACGTCAGCTCATACCCATCCTCGCTCTCGGCGCTCGCGCCGGTGACCAAAATCGCCTGTTTCTCAAGCGCGCGCATCGCCAGCGGCCGATCATACGACGGACCGAGCCGCGGGCGGCCTCGTCTGGGAACCTATGCCCGTCGGTGAGCGGCCCGTTCGACCACCTCTCGAGTGACAATCGTCGTCGCACGCTACGTGTGGTGCTGGCGGCCACGATCGCACAGCTCGGCTTGTTTTCGGCGCTCGAGCGGCGGATGAAGCAGGCGGGCGGCCCGGGCATCATCCCGTTCGAGCTGGCGGGCACGCCCGAGCGCAGCCAGCGCATCATGGCTGCCTGGGGTAGCGACGGCCGAGCGGCGGCCCGGCGCTCCCTGCTACTCGACTATCTCTTTCCCCCCACCTACGGCTCGCTCCAGGCTCTGGCGTGCATGAGGGCGGGCGATTCCCTGGCGGGCAACGGGCATCCGATGCTGTCCGGCCTGGCCGGGCCGCTGGCTTGGAGCCAGCTCGGGGCCGCCGCCTTTGACTATGTCGAGAACTCCGCGCTGCTGGCGATCCTCGCCGGCAGGAACGGCGCGCTACCGGCTCTGGCCCGCCGTGCCGCACTGGCAAAATTCGTGCTCATCTACAGCGGTTGGGGTTACATCGCGCTCGGCGGAGTGGCAGGCGGATCAGGGCGCTGATGGCGGTCGAGATCCTGTACGACACCATCGGCCGCCGGTACTCGGCACAGCGCCGTACGGACCCACGGATCGCGTCTCGGGTCTGGGCAGCACTAGGCGACGCCCGCACGGTGCTCAACGTCGGGGCCGGGACGGGCTCTTATGAACCCCCGGGCCGTCGAGTGACCGCCGTCGAGCCCTCAGCGGTCATGCGCGCTCAGCGCCCCGAAGGCGCCGCTCCATGCATCCCCGCATCTGCCGAGACGCTGCCGTTCGCGGATAACTCGTTTGATGCCGCGATGGCGGTGCTCTCGGACCATCATTGGGCCGACCCGATCGCCGGGCTGCGCGAGATGAGCCGAGTGGCCAGACGGGTCATCGTCTTTCAGTGGGACAACCAGTGCTTTCCGCACTTCTGGCTGGTGCGCGACTATCTGCCCGAATTCGCGGGCCTTGCCGACGCCCGACCGACGTTGCGCCAGCGCGCGCAGGCGATCGGGGCCGAGGTACATCCGGTTCCGATTCCCTGGGACTGCATCGACGGGTTCTTCCACGCCTACTGGCGGCGCCCGCACGCCTACCTACAGCCGGCGGTGCGGGCCGGCACGTCCGTCTGGTCCCGTTTGGGCGAGGCGGTGGAGCGGCGGGCGGTGACGACGCTGGGCGCGGATTTGACGAGCGGCAACTGGCAGCGGCGCAACGCCGACCTGCTCGGGCTGGAGGAGGCTGAGCTGGGCGCCAGGTTGCTGATTGCCGGAGCGAGCTGAAGCCTAGGCACGATCGTGGCGGCCTCCGATCTGGCGTTGTCGTGGAGCGGCGGTAAGGACTCCGCACTCGCGCTGCAGACGTTGCGGGCGGGAGGCAGCGCCGACCCCGGCGCCTTGATAACGACGGTGACTCGCGAGTACGGGCGCATCTCGATGCACGGAGTGCGGCGCGAGCTGCTCAGAGAGCAGGCACAGCGGGCGGGACTGCCGCTGGTAGAGGTGGAGATTCCGGCGATCTGCTCGAACGACGTCTACGAGCAGCGGATGGGCCAGGCGCTGGCCGAGGCGCCGCTGCGCGAAACGGCAACGATTGCGTTCGGCGATTTGTTCTTGGCCGACATCCGGGACTACCGCGAACAGCGCCTAAGGGCAGTCGGCAAACGCGCGACGTTCCCGCTCTGGGGGGCGGGACCGGCGTCGACTCCTGTGGCGAGAACGGCGAATTTCACACCTTCGTCCACGCCGGCCCGATCTTCAACGCGCCGATCAGCTGTGAGCTGGGAGACATCGTGGAGCGCGAGGGTTTCGTGTTTGCAGACGTCATCCCCTGGGCCGCTTAGAGACCGAGCTCAAGCCGTCCCGAGCGGCTCGACCACCATCGACACAAACCGATCGAGCATCGAGTTCACCTGGTCTGGAACCTCCAGCTGGCTGAAGTGACCGGATCCCACGGTCCGTCCGACGACCAGCGCCGCGGTCAGCTCCGCCGTCCGCGCCAGCTCGGCGTTGGGCGTCCCAGCGTCGAGATACAGCATCGGGAGGCGACAGCGCCGCAATGCCTCAGAGTCATCCCAGTCCCGCTGCGACTCCTCCCACACCGAACTCGTCACGTACGCCGGCGTCCGCCTGATCTCGCTCATGATCCAATCCGTAAGCTCGGCGCTGGCGTAAGGACCCAAGAGTGCCCGGTAGTAGTCGTGAATCACGCGGTCGCCATCCCCACTTCGGATGCCGGCGACCAGCTGCTGCACGACGCCGCCCCGCTCGCTGCCTGGGACCAGCACCGAATCGATCAACGCCGCGGCGCGTAGGAGCGCAGGTTGAGTCGCAGCGAGTTCGAGTGCCACCAGTCCCCCCAGGCTGTGGCCAACCACTATCGGGGCGACGATTCCGAGCTCCTTGACAGTCCAGGCCAGGTCGTCGGCAAAGCTTCTGATCGTGTAGCGCTGCCGGGGAGCGCTGCTGTCGCCATGGCCGCGTAGATCGACGAGCACCACACGATTACGCGACGCGAAATGCTGTACCTGCGGCCCCCAGAAGCCGCGGTGGCAGGCCAGGCCATGGACGAACACGAGCGGCGGATCCCCGCGGCCCAGATCCTCGTAGGCGAGCACCACGCCGTCTCGGACTAGCTGCCCCACAGGGACGCCGGCAGGCCTCAGTCCACGAGCGCCGGCAGGCCGTCGATGCTGTGCGCGTTTCGCTCCTTGCGCTGGGCGTCGTAGCCGTCGGTCCCCAGCGTCCGCACCTTCTTCGCCGCCGACAGGGCGTGGTGTTCGCGCATGCCCTCGAAGCTCATCAACGGCACGCCGTACCCGCAGGAGTCGGCAATCCGCTGCACCTCCACCTCGATGATCGCCCGCCGGGCCTCCGAGACGGATAGGTCCTCGAAGCCGCCCTCCGCCAGCAGCGGCTCAAAGCGCTCATCTCCCGGCAACACCGCCCGGCCCCGTCCGTGGAGGCGCAGGATCCGGGGTGGGCCGTCGAACGCACAGAACATCACAACGATCCGTCCGTTCTCGCGAAGATGGGCGATGGTCTCGGCGCCGCTGCCGCTGACATCCAGGTAGGCGAGATGATGCGGCCCGAGCACCTGCAGCGAACCAATCGGCCCCTTCGGCGAGACGTTTACGTGCCCGTCGGCCGCCAGCGGCGCGGTGGCGACGAAGAACATCGATTGGCGCCCGATCCACGCACGCAGGTAATCGTCGAGCTGGTCATAGACGCGTCCCATGAGCCGAACTGTAGAGGGGCTGGCCGTTGGTCAGAGCTCGAGCGCGGGCTCGCCCTTCTCGAGCGGCGCGCCGTGCTTCGTCGAACCTTCCTTCGCCCGGCCAAGCATCCGTAGCCTGGGGAGGGCGGCCAGCGCCGCCGGCAGCGGGACCCAGAGCGTAAAGAAGCTGTAGGTGACGACTCCCAAGGTGGCGGCAGCAAACGGAACCGCGGCGCCGAACCACAACGTCGGTACCAGAGCGACCGTCAGCACCCCAGCGCCCCCGAGCGGCGCCGTGCGCCTGGTGAAGATCATGCCAGTCCCCAGGGCGACGATCGCCGACAGCGCGCTCATCCGGTACCCGAACGCGGCGGTGGCTGCCCACAGCGCGAACATGTTCGCGCCCCAGTACAGCGCCATGCCGGCCACCGCCAACCAGTGCTGGCGAGGTTTCGTAAGGACCGCGCAAATCAGGTGCGCGGTGTCGAAGGCCGTGGCCAACGCCTGGCGCCAACCGCCGCGATCCCTAAGCCGGTCGCGGTAGCGCTCCGCCACCAGGAGGCCGATCACAAACGCCGGCGGTGGAATCAGAGCCCACGGCCAGGTGAAGCTGTGACGCGGCACGACCACCCCGACCAGCAGCGCCGCGATCGACGCGGGGCAGACGATCAGCGCAAGTACGCCATGCTCGAACGCCCCCAGCGCCCCCACGCGGATCTTAGCTTCGCGCTCGTCGGCGCCGCCGGCCTGCATTGCGAACTGGTCGAGCGCTGTTCCGCCGTGGGCCAACAGGCCGCCAAAGCCCGCGATGACGACCGCCAGCACCGAGCGGCTGTCGAGCCTAGGGCCTCGTTCGGCCCACTTGATTCCTCGGTAGCCGAAGAAGTAGCCGACGAACGCCAGCATCACCGCAGCCAGGGACGGCACCAGCCATAACCACTGAGCGTGCGTGATTCGGTGCCGGACGGCGGAGAAGCCTGCGACGTAAGCCATCCCGACCGCGGCGGCGATCGAGAGTATTGCGACGAGACAAATCAGCCCCGCCAGCTGCACCCAGTTGCGGTGAACGTGGTGGGTGGAGAGGAAACGCATCGGATCGCCCGCAGCGCCTGAGCGCTCCGGGCGGAGCTACCCGCAACGGTGGGTTCCGCACCTACGAGCTACGTTCTGAAGCCTCGCCGCGCTTCTCGTCGTCCTCGCGGTCGCCGCGCTCCTCGTCGTCCTCGCGGTCGCCGCGCTCCTCGTCGTCCTCGCGGTCTCCCTGCTCCTCGTCGTCCTCGCGGTCTCCCTGCTCCTCGTCGTCCTGGCGACCTTCGGGCTCATCGCCCTTCTCGGTCTGCTGCTCGTCGCGAGGGCCTGCCTCTTCGCCGTCGCCCTCGTCATCGCTTTCCCCCCTGTCCTCGCCATCGTCCCGCTCGCTTTCGGGCTCGCGGTCCATGTCCGGCAGCGGATATTTCTCCACCGCCCAAGGCCGCTCTTTCATCGTCGGCGGTTCAGCATCGCGGGCATCGCGTGACAGCTCGATGTCCTCGTCCTTCGTCTCGGTGACCAGCCCCGTCACGGGCTCGAGCCCGTAGTGGGTGTGAAGCTGATCGGCGTCTTCGTCGCTGATCTCGTTGCCGTCGGGCTCGATCTCCGGTGCCTCTCCGACGTGCTCGCGCTCATAGACGATTCGGATCTGTCCGTCATCGTCCTGCGCGTCGTGCAGCGGGATGATCGAGTGCGATCCCAGTGGACCGATGCCTGTCTTGACCCGTGCCCAGCTTGCCCGCTCGTCCTCTTGGTGAATGAAGAGCGCGTCGATCTTGCCCACCTTGTAGCCATGGGAATCGACCACCTCCATGCCGATCAGCTCATCCTGGCTGAGCTCGCGCGGCTCGACCTCCTCTTCCGGCTCGTCGTGCTCCTTCTCTTCTTCCTCGGCGGACTTCCGCTCCTCGTCCTCCTCCTCGGACTGTCGCTCGCTTTGGTCCCCGCGGCCCGAGGGCTCGCCGTCGCCCCGGCCTTCCCCTTGCTCTGAGTCCGCTTTACCCCAAGCCACCGCCCCAGCACGTTGCTGCTGCTCCTCCTGCCCCTCGTCTTCCTCCCGGCGCTGCTCGTTACCGGACTCCGACTCTTGTGCTTCTTGCTGCTCCGACCGCCCGTCCCGCGATTCGGCCACTACCCTCTCCTTTCGCTCCCCCGGCCGCTACCCGAGCCCCGATGGGGAGAAAACATGCCGCCGTATGGTCCAGAGCCGTAGTTTGAGCTACCGAGCGCTCAACAGCAATGCAATCGCCCGGCTTTCGGGGAGCCGGGCCGCTGGTGCGGGTCCGGCGGCGGAGAGGCGCTGAGTGGCCGTCATGCTGGCGATGGAGCTCATCCCCCAGATCCGCGCTCGCCTCGAAGAACTGGAGGCTGGGCCCGGGCGTGAGTCACGGCGCGGCCGAGATCCGCTGGCCAGCGGCCACCGTGCTGCCTTGTGGCGTGCCCAGCAGCACGCCGCCCGGATCGACCACACGCTCGAGGACCTACGCCGCTACTGCCTCGAGTCGTTGGGCTCCTGGCGCTTTCTGGACGAGCGCCACGAGAACGACTATCTGCGGGGCTACCGCCGGGGGTTCCAAGCGGTCCTGAACGACATTCGGTCAGCCGAGATCCGCCGGGGCTGACGCGCCCGCCGGGGCTGACCCGCCCGGTCATTACCCTCTTCACAAGATGCGTCGGATGCTCGTTCCGGGATCGCTGAGCCTGGCGGCCGCGGCATTGCTGGCTCTACTCGTGTTCGCGATCGTCAGCCAAGGCCCCAGCACGTCCCTCGACTCGCAGCTCGCCCGCGGCGTACGTCCGCCAGCCCCCGACTCCACCGGGCTGCTGCCTGGCCTGAGCTCTCCTGAGAATCTGACCCTCGCGGCGCTGCGCGGAAAGGTCGTGGTGATCAACCTGTTTGCCTCTTGGTGTCAGCCCTGCCTCGCCGAAGCACCGATCTTGGAGCGCACGCAGCGAGAGCTGCTGCGGCAACGTGGAACCGTCTTGGGCGTCACCTACCGCGACACGACGACCGATGCACAGCAGTTCGTCCAGCAGGAGCACATCGACTATCCGGTTGTGCGCGATGTGAGCGGCAGCTTCGCGCGGGCCTACGGCGCCAATGGCATTCCCGAGACGTTCGTGATCGACCGCAGCGGCCGCGTGGCCTGGGTGCGCCGCTATCAGCTGGCCGGCGATGCTCTCCAGCAGGCCTTGTCACGCGTCTTGGGAGCCAGCGCGTGAGGCGGCTCGCGGCGCTTGCGGCATCGCTGACCCTCCTCGCCGGGCTCGCGGCGGCGGTGGCGGTCGCCGCGCCCAAGGAGCGCGCGTCGCTGACCAACATCGAAAACGACGTCATGTGCGTGGTGTGCAACACGCCGCTGGCCGTCTCCCAGTCCCCACAGGCCGATGCCGAGCGTCAGTTCATCAATGGGCTGATTGCCCAAGGCGAGACGAAGGCCCAGATCGAGCGGGCGCTCGTTGCGCAGTACGGCCCGTCGGTCCTGGCCCTGCCCCCAGCCCATGGCTTCAACCTGACCGTGTACGTGCTGCCGCCGGCGATCCTCCTCGTTGGAATTGCGGCGCTGGTCGTCGTCCTGCCACGCTGGCGCCGGCGTACGCGAGCGGCGCCTACGACGGACGCTGCGGTGGCCCCGCTTGCGCCGGCCGAGCAGCGCCGGCTGGAGGAAGACCTGGCCCGCCACGACCCGTAACGCGCGCACTACATCGAGTCCGGCGCGCTGACTCCCAACAGTCCGAGCGACAAGGCGATCACCCGGCCCGTCGCCGCCGACAGTGCGATACGCATCGACTCCACGGCCGGCGGTGAGCCGATCACTCGACAGTCGCGGTAGAAGGCGGTGAAATCCTGCGCCAGCTCTAGGGCGTAAGCAGCAATCCGATGCGGGGCGCGTCGCAAGGCCGCCTCGAGCACCTCGTCTGGGAACTCCACCAGCTTCTGGATCAAGCTCCGCTCGCCGCCGTGAAGATCGCCTGAGCCCCACGCCTCCCCGCTCGCAGCCTCACAAACGCGCTCGCGCGGGACACGACGCAGCATCGACGCGATCCGGGCGTGGGCGTATTGGATGTAGTAGACCGGGTTCTCGGCCGACTGGCTGCGGGCGAGCTCCAGATCCAGGTCCAGCGTCCGGTCGTGCGACCGCTGCAGCATGAAGTAGCGCGTGGCATCCACGCCGATCTCGTCGAGCAGCTCATCGAGCGTGACGAACGCCGCCCGGCGCTTGGACATCGCGGCCCGCTCGCCCCCCTCCACCAGGTGGACGAACTGGATGATCGGGGCCTCGAGCATCTCCGGGTCGCCCCCGAACGCTGCCATCGCGGCCTTTAGCTCCCGGACGTACGCATGGTGGTCGGCGCCAAGCGGCTGCAGCAGCCGCTCGAACCCGCGCTCGCGCTTGTTGAGGATGTAAGCCAGATCGGAGGCCAGGTACGTGGACTCGCCGGTCGAGCGCACCACGACCCGATCCTTGTCGTCACCGAACGTGGTCGTCCGCAGCCAGGTCGCTCCCTCTGACTGGTAGAGATGGCCCTCCCGCTGGAGTAGCTCGAAAGCACGGTCGAGCTGGCTTGGGGACCCCTGGTGGAGCCCCCGTTCGGAAAAGAAGCTGTCGTAGTGCACGCCGTAGCGCTCGAGCGTGGCCTTGATCGTCTGGAGTAGGAGCTCGACGGCCCGATCGGCGACCAGGTCCGCGTCGGCCGTCGCCGCGTCCGATATCTGTGCCGCGAGGGCCGCCACGTATTCGCCTCGGTAGCCGCCGTCTGGGACGTCGGCCCCCTGCGCCCGGGCCTTCACCGACTGCCCCAGCAGACGGATTTGGCCGCCGATGTCGTTGACGTAGTACTCGCGGGACACCGCGTGGCCGCAATGCTCGAGGATCCGAGCCAGCGCGTCTCCGTAGGCGGCTGCCCGACCGCTCGCGGCGACCAGCGGGCCGGTGGGATTGGCGGAGACGAACTCGATCAGGACCCGCTCGGCCGGATCGGCCTGCCCGGTGCCGAAGCGCTCGCCGGCGTTTAGGACCGCGGCCAGAGAGCGCCGATGCCAGGCATCGGACAGGAACAGGTTGAGGAAGCCCGGCCCCGCCACGTCGGTGCGCTCCAGCAGATCTCCGAGCTGGCGGTCGAGCTGGGCGGCCAGTTGCGCGGCGATCTTCGGCGGCTGCTCGCTCAACACCGGCGCCAGCAACATCGCAGCGTTCGTGGCGTAGTCGCCCTGACCTGCTCGCTTGGGGCGCTCCAGCCGTGGCTGCGCAGAGGGCGCCCCGGCCGACCCGCGGACAGCGGCGGCGGCGGCGCACACAGCTGCGCGGAGCTCCTCCAGCGGAGCGACAGTGTCCGAGGGAGCGGTGCTCACGTCGCTTGGGCGCTCGCGGCGGGCTGGAACGCCGCCTCGAGCCGCTCCAGTGCATCCGGACTACCGAGAGCCACCAGCATGTCGCCCGCTCCGATCACGGTCTCCGGCGCAGGTTGCGGCTCCAGCCGTCCGTCAGACCGGCGCAACGCGACGATCACCGACCGCCCGCGGACCTCGTCGACCGTCTTGCCCACACCGTCGCACTCGGCCGACACTTCGATCTCTTCCATCCTGTAGTCGGCGACGTCCACCGCCCCCGCGACCTGGGGGTGCAGGGCCACCCGCGCCATCTCGGAGCCCGAGGTCTTGTAGGGCGAGATGACCCGGTCGGCACCGGCGCGCAACAGCTTCTTCTCCGAGTCCTCGGCCGAGGCCCGGGCAATGATCAGGATCTCCGAGCGCAGCTCGCGCGCGGAGAGGGTGATGAAGATGTTCTCCGCGTCGGAGTCGACGCAGGCGATCACTCCCGCTGCACGCTCGATCCCGGCCTTCTGCAACAGCTCGTCGTCGGCGGCGGGTCCCTCCAGGTACCGGACGCCAATCACCTGCGCGGGCTCGCGATTCTGAGGGTTGTCATCGATCACCACGTGAGCCGCACCCGCGGCGCGCATCTCGCGTGCCACCTGGCGCCCGACGCGGCCGAAGCCGCAGATGATGAAGTGGTCTGAGTAGGAGTCGATCATCTTCTGGGTGCGACGCTCATCGAGCAGCCCCGATAGCTCGCCCGAGACGAAGAACTCGGCGACGGTCGCAAAGCCATAGAAGAGCGTACCGATGCCCAGGAACTCGACCGCGACCTTCAGCAGCCGCCCGCCGGTGTCGGAGGGATCGGGGATCGAGCCCACGGTAGTGATCGTGTCCAGCGTCCAGTCGAACCCATAAGCGACCGATGTCCCCTCGATCGCCGCATAGCCGAAGCTGCCGGCGATCAACAGCACCAGCAGTGCCACCATCAGCAGACCCAAGCGGCGCATGAACAGCTCGAGTTCGCGGCGGGAAGAGAGTTCTCGCTCCACCGCGCGCCGGTTTCTGATGGCGTCGAGTCGTTCGGCCATCGTCAGTAGTGGTAGGGCTCGCCGGCGAGGATCTTATGGGCCCGGTAGAGCTGCTCGAGCAGAACCACGCGAGCCAGCTGGTGGGGAAGCGTGATCGTGCCCAGCGAGAAGCGATGGTCTACCTCCGGCAGCTCGAGGCCGTAGGGGCCCCCGACCACAAAGCACAAGTCGCGGCCGCTTCGTCGCCGGTCCTCCAGGAAGTTGCTGAAGCCGACCGAGTCCATCATTTCGCCGTCGCGGTGAAGCAGGGAGGTGAATGCCCGCTCGGGGAGCCGGCGCTGCGTCCCCTCGTCCTCACGAACCTCGACCAGCTCCAAGCGCACATGCCGCGCGATCAGCTTCTGGTAGTGCTGGACATCGTCTGCGAACGGTGGACGCAACCTGCCCACGGCGACGACAACAATCCGCACGTTGCGATACTAAACGTCATATGGACGATTCAGGCGCGCCCGAGCGCCACATCAACATCCACTTCTCGCCCGAAGACATGGGCGGCAAATACGCCAATTTCGCCAATGTCAGCCATTCGGATTACGAGTTCACCATCACTTTCGCCCGCGTGGACCACGAGGTCGAGGAGGAGGAGATTCCCGGCGTCGTCGTCTCGCGAATCAATCTCAGCCCGAAGTTCATGCGTGAGCTGATCGAGGCGATGCAGGACAACTACTCGAAGTGGCAGACACGCGAGGGCATCAAGAACCTGCCCGAATGGGGCGGCCGAGGTCGCGAGACGGACGATCAGCAGGAGTAGGCCGGCTCGGGCTAAGCCCCCGAGCCGGGCCGCCTGTCGTGCTCAACGGCGGCGGCGATCCGCTCGGCGGTCGTAGGGTGCGAGGCCAGCAGCGCCTTCGACCACCAGGGCGGGTCCAGATCGGCGACGTTCTGCAGCGCGATCTTGCGCTCGAACGACACGAACGCATCGGTTGCACCGGTCAGCTCGAGCGAGAACGCGTCGGCTCGCCGCTCGACTGCCCTTGACAGGCGGTTGGCGATGATCCCGACAGGTGTCGAGACGAATGCCGTAGCCAGCGCAAGCGCCGGCAGCGTAGCCGGGGGCTGAGCTCCGCTGCCTAGCGCCTCCGCCAGCCGCTTGACGGCAAAGGCGCTCGGGCCGACGACGATAGCCGCAAAGGCCACGCCCCGCGCAACGTCTCGGTTTCGCACGTGGGCCAGCTCGTGCGCCACCACCACGCGCACCTCGTCGCGCCCATAGCGGTCAAGCAGCGTGTCGAACAGAACCACTCGCTTTGTCGGCCCGAGACCGGTCACATAGGCGTTGGCCGCAGTGGTTCGGCGGCTGGCGTCCACCGCATACACCTCCTTGACGGTGAGGCCCGCCGCCCGCGCGAGCGCCAGCACGTCCGCCCGCGTCTGCCCATCCTCCAGCGGCGTGTAGTCGTTGAACAGGGGATCGAGCAGCACTGGAGCCAGCGCCGCGAACGAGGCCCCGAAGAGCACCGACCCGCCTGCGCCTAGCACCCACCACGTCCGCGGAAAGCGGCGAATGGCGGCTGTGATAGTCGCCCCCGCGCCCGCCGCCAGGCCGGTCTCGATCCCCGTGGACTTGAGCAGGTCAAGTCCCCACCCTCGCCACGTTTGCGTCACGAGCCCCACCGCGATCGCCCTCCGGCGCGACACTGCCGCAAGCGGCGCTGCGACCACGGTGAGCACCACCGCCAGCCCCCCACCCGTCAGCGCCCCGGCCAGCACGGGGCGCGACTGGCGCCGCGCCAACCACGACGGCGGCCGGCGCGTGACCGCCCTCAGGACGCCAACTTCGGCCGCCACTCGGGCCAGCGCCAGCAGCGCTTGGGGACGAGCGTAGGCAGCGCCCCGGGCAATGTCCTGGCCAGAGAAATAGGATCGCAGGTCCACCCCAGCCACCCGATCCACGCCGGGACGCGGGCTCAGCAGTCGCACGCCCGCCTCGGCCGCCGCCGCCACAGCGAGCATCGATGTCAGCACACCTGATCGCCTACGCACCCGAAAAACTGTAGATGTAGTACATGCGCGTCGCCGTTATCTCCGATATCCACGGCAACAGGCACGCCTTCGAAGCCGTGCTGGATGCCATCGCCAGCTCCGATTGCGAAGAGCTGTGGTGCCTGGGCGACCTCGTTGGCTACGGGGCCGACCCTGACGCCTGCGTCGAGCTAGCGCGCCGACACGCCGCGATCTCGCTGGCCGGAAACCACGATCTATGCGTGATCGGGGCGCTGCCGCTGGAGGAATTCTCGCGGGGCGCGGCGCTCGCCGTCCAGTGGACACAGCGGACGATCACCGAGGAGACTCGAACCTATCTCGAGGCCCTGAAGCCGACGATGCTGGAAGAGGCGGTCGGGCTCTATCACGCCAGCCCCCGCGATCCAGTGTGGGAATACGTGCTCTCGCCGCTTCAGGCCGAGCTGTGCCTCGATGCCCAGGACCACCGCGTGTGTCTGATCGGTCATTCCCACGTGGCACTGGCTTTTTGGCGCCAGCCCGGCGATCTCGCCACCGGCCAGACGCGCGCGGCGGACGAGCGGCTCGACCTCGGATCCGGCGAGTGGCTGATCAATCCGGGCAGTGTCGGACAGCCGCGCGACGGAGACCCGCGCGCGGCATGGCTCGAGCTCGACCTCGATGGCTGGCAGGCCACCTATCGGCGCACCGAGTACGACATCGCCGGCGCCGCGGGGGCGATCCGAGCGGCCAAGCTGCCGTCGTCGCTGGCGGAGCGCCTGGAATACGGGCAGTAGGAGTCGTCCCCGAAGACAGTGGTTCCCGCGTCGATAGGGGCTTTGCGGCACCTAACTTAATGCCAACGGCCTCACCCTCTAAAGTCAGGGCGCGAATGCGCCACGGACTCCGCGCACTCGTGGCTGGTGGGCTCGGGCTCGCCATGTCATTTATCGCCGCTTGTGGAAGTGGCTCGGGAAGCTCTTCCACGGCGCAAGCGAGCAATCTGCCTGCCCAGGTTCAGCAGGTGTCGCGGGAGCTGTCTCAAGGCAACTGCAGCGCGGCGCAGAACGAGATCGCGGTCCTCTCCCAGGACGTCCAAAGCCTTCCCAGCTCGGTGGGCTCATCGCTCCAAGCGCAACTCACACAGGCGGTCTCCAGCGTGCGTACGCTGGCTAACCAGCGCTGTCCCTCCGGGCAAACGACATCCACCGCCACAACCACCACCGCGCCGCCGGCGACCACAACGCAGACCACTCCCACGGCCACGACCACCACCCAGACAACCACCGCCTCCACCACAACTCCCACTGCAACGACCCCGACCAACACGGGTACTACTTCTACGGGCCCAGGAAGCGGCGGGACAGGACTGGGAGCGGGCGGCTCCGGAAACGGGAACGGGAATGGCAACGGCAAGGGAAACGGCGACGGCAACGGCAACGGCAACGGCAACGGCAAGAATGGCGACTAACGCAACCACGATCGCGGGCCGCTACCGGCTCGAGGGCCGGATCGGCGTGGGTGGCATGTCCACCGTGCATCTGGCGTTCGACCAGCGCCTGGAGCGGGCGGTGGCCATCAAGCTGCTGGCCGAGCACCTGGCCGACGATCCCACTTTCGTCTCCCGCTTTCGTCGCGAGGCCCTATCGGCCGCGCGGCTCGTGCATCCGAACATCGTCCAGGTGTTCGACTTCGGCTTCGACGAGAGCCAGCACCAGCACTTCATCGTCATGGAGCATGTGCCCGGGGAGTCATGCGCCGAGTTGCTGCGCGACAAGGGGCACCTGGACGTGCAGTACGCCGTGGAGCTCGTGTCCCAGGCCTGTCGCGGACTGGACTATGCCCACCGCAACGGCGTTGTGCATCGGGATGTGAAGCCGGGAAATCTGCTCGTGTCCGATGCCGATGTCGTCAAGCTCGCCGACTTCGGAATCGCCCGCGCCACCGATCAATCGAGCATCACCCAGGTTGGCTCGGTGCTCGGCACAGCCGCCTATCTGGCCCCGGAGCAGGCACGCGGTGAGGAGGCGGGGCCCCAAGCCGACCTTTACTCGCTCGGCGTCGTGAGCTATCAGCTGCTATCGGGGCGGCTGCCCTACGAGGCGACGTCGCTCTCGGAGCTGGCGCTCAAACAGCAGCGCGAGCTGCCTGCGCGGCTCGAGGACCTGAATCCGGACGTTTCGCCGCAGCTGAGCGCCGCGGTGTCGCAGGCACTGTCGCTGGATAAGGCTCAGCGGCCGGACGGCGCGATGGCATTCTCCGAAGCCCTGCGTGACGCCCTGCACGGGATCGCGCCGCCCCGCGCCGATAACCCCACCGCTCATCTCGGCACCCGCGCCTCCACCAGAGTGGTTCCGCGGCGGCCGCCGACCGCCGCGACGCGCTTGCGCCAAACACCGGCGCCGGCGCGCCCGCGAGCTCAGCCGCCGCGGGCAGAGCCGGCCCCCCCGCCGCGACGACGCAGGCGCGAGCCGGCACCCGAGCCGGTTGCTCGCCGCCGGGGTGGTGGCGGCCGTGCGATCCGCCGCCTGCTGGCCTTGGTGGTGCTGCTGACGGTGATCATCGCGGCGGTGATCGTCGCGGTCGTGATCTCCACCAGCGCCAGCTCCACGGCGGTGCAGATCCGCAACGACGCCCAACACGCGCTCAACGGCCTGCAGTCGCTGATCCACCAGTACACGAAGTAGCCGCACGGCCATCGCGCAGCGCCGCCGCGGTGCTTGCCAGACGGTCTTGCGCGACCGCCTCTCGCAGCTCGGCCATCAGCCGCGCAATGAAGCTCAGGTTGTGCATGGTCAGCAGCCGCACCGCGGTCAGCTCACCGGCCCGCAGCAGGTAGTGCAGGTAGGCGCGCGAGTAACCGCCCGCGCAGGCCGGACACCGGCAGCCGTCCTCCAGCGGCTGCGGGTCCTCGCGCCAGCGACCCTTGAAGATGTCGGCGCGCCAGCGGTTGTGCGGCTCCGGAACGAGCGCCACACCGTGCCGGCCGAGCCGTGTCGGCATCGCGCAGTCGAAGGTGTCGATCCCCATCTCCACCCCGGCAATCAAGTCGTCCACCTCACCGATGCCGAGCAGGTGGCGGGGGCGCTCAGGCGCGCGCAACTCGAGCTCCGAGGTCGTCCACGAGACGACCTCATGCATCTGCGCCTTGTCGCGTCCCAGCGAGCCTCCGATCGCGATGCCCTGGCAGGCACAGGCGGCGACGATCGCGGCCGACTCGACCCGCAGGTCGCGCTCGACCCCTCCCTGCACGATCCCGTAGACCGCCTGCTGCGGCGGGCCCTGCTGCTCGTGCCAGCGGAGACAGCGCTCGAGCCAGCGGTGCGTGCGCTCGGTGGAGCGGGCCGTGTAGTCGCGCGTAGCGTGAAACGGCGTGCACTCGTCGAATGCCAGCGCGATGTCCGAGCCCAGCGCGGCCTGAACCGACATCGAGGTCTCGGGGCCCATGGAACGCACCCGCCCGTCGAGGTAGGAGCGAAAGCGGACGCCGTCTTCCTCGATCGCCAGGATCCGGCCCTCGCCCTGGCGGTTACGTCCCCTGCCCTTCACCTCGTCGGCCACCGTCCCGTGGCCCATCGAAAAGACCTGAAATCCCCCTGAGTCGGTGATGATCGGGCCAGGCCAGCGCATGAACTCGTTCAGGCCGCCCAGCTCGCGCACCAGTTCGGCTCCCGGCGCGAGCATCAGGTGGAAGGTGTTGCCCAGGATCAGCTCATAGCCGAGCTTCCCGACCTCCTTGGCCTCGAGCCCTTTGACCGCCCCGCGCGTCGCGAGCGGCACGAATGCCGGCGTCTTCACCAATCCATGCGCCAGCTCGAGCACGCCCGCTCGGGCCCGCGAGTCGCTAGCGCGAGCCGAGACGCTGAACATGAGCCGAGCGGGCGCTGATCATCGGCTCAACTGTACGAGCGGTGGAAGGCTCGTCGGGCATCAAGGGAACGTCCCGCGGCCCGTCTAAGCGAAGGGCGGGACTTCAAGCGTCCCGCCCTCTGGGTTCGGGGCCCTCCTCCGGATGAGTCCTAGACCGTCTAGCGCTATGACGCGCTTGTCTCGGAGCCGTCCGAGCCCGCCGTCTCAGAGCCCTCGATCGCCTGCGGCTGCCCGCCAACGCTGATCGCGACCTTCCGCGGCTTGCGCTCCTCGGGCTTCGGAATCCGCACCTCGAGCACTCCCCGGTCGAAACTGGCTTTGATCCTCTCGGGATCGACTCCCTCGGGAAGCGTCAGGGACCGCGAGAAGGAACCTGATGCCCGCTCCACGCGGTAATAACCCTCCTTGCGCTGCTCGTGCTCGCTCTTGCGCTCGCCGGAGACCGTAAGGATGTTGTCGTCGAGCTCGATGTTCACGTCGCCCTCGTCCAGGCCGGGCAGATCGGCGCGCAGGACGAAGTCCTGGTCGGTCTCGACGAGGTCCATGGCCGGGATCCAGCGGCGCAGCGGGCTACCACTTTCTCCGCCTCCCGGCGTGTCGAAAAGCGTGTTGAAGAGCCTGTTCATCTCACTCTGAAGCGTGTTCAGCTCGCGGACGGGCTCCCAGCGGATGAGTGCCATATCGAACCTCCACTGATGGCATGACCTGGTGTGTGGTCGAGTATAAAATCTAAGTGGAGTTCTGTCAAGTCTGGCTGGACGAGCCTAGCCGAGCGAGATAGGCGGGCTCGTCGGCCCGGCCCAGCCCGGGGTGCGCGAGGCCGGGACGCATAACGCAGCAAATCGGCCGCACCAGCTCGGGGTTTGCGCACATAAGCGTCTCAGAGACGCTTATGTCACCAAAGCGGCGCCGGGAGCCCTGGTTTGCTGCGTTTTGCGTCCTCGACTGCGCGTCACTGCCCCAGATCCCCGCAGAGCGGCGACGTTCTTGCGGGCCGCCGACGCCCCCGCGGGCCGCCCACCCCTCAGTCTCCAATCAGCGAACGCCCCGTCATCTCCTGGGGCTGCTCCATCCCGAGCAGCCCCAAGACCGTAGGCGCAACGTCCGCGAGCACGCCCCCCTTTCGCAGCGAAACGCCGGGGACCGTCACCACGAGCGGAACAGGATTCATCGAGTGGGCCGTGTTGGGGCTTCCGTCGGGCTCGAGCATGAAGTCCGCGTTGCCGTGGTCGGCGGTGATGACGCACGCCCCGCCGGCCTCGTGGACGGCATCCACCACGCGCTCGAGACATTCGTCGACGGCCTGCACCGCTCGCACGGCGGCTTCGATCACGCCCGTGTGCCCCACCATGTCCGGATTGGCGAAGTTGATAATCCCGAAGCCCGGCGAATCGGCTTTCCAGGCGTCGACAAATGCCTCTGCGGCCTCGCGCGCGCTCATCTCGGGCTTGTGGTCGTAGGTCGGAACGTCGCGGGGCGAGGGGACCAGCTCCCGCCGCTCCCCGCGCTGCGGTTCCTCCTGGCCACCGCCGAAGAAGTACGTCACATGCGGGTACTTCTCGGTTTCGGCCACGTGCAGCTGCCGCACCCCCGCACCGGCCAGCACGGCGGCGAGCGTCGTCTTGGGACGCTCGGGTGCGAAGGCCACCGGGTAGGGCCAGCCCTCCTCGTACTCGGTCATCGTCGCGTAGTGCTCGATCACCGGCGCGCCGCCGCGCTCCACCTCGTCGAAGTCCGGATCGGCCAAGGCTCGGGTCAGCTCCCGCATGCGGTCGGGGCGGAAGTTGAATGCCACTACGGAGTCCTCGCGCCGGATGCAGGCCTCATCGCCGATCAGCACCGGCTCGATGAACTCGTCCGTCTGGTCGCGCTCGTACGCCTCCCGCGCCGCCTGCTCGCCCGAAGCCGCGCTCTGCTCGGCGCGGCCGTGGACAAGCAAGTCGTACGCCCGCTGGATCCGCTCCCAGCGCTGGTCGCGATCCATGCTGTAGTAGCGCCCGACGACCGAGCCGATGCGCCCCGTGCCCGCCTCGTCCATCCATTCCTGCACCGTGGCCAAGAAGCCGGCGCCCGACTCCGGCAGCGTGTCCCGACCGTCGGTGAACGCGTGCAAGACGAGGTCAGGCACCTCGAGCGATGCAGCCATGCCGATCAGCGCCCTCAGGTGCTCAAGGCTCGAGTGCACGCCCCCGTCGGATACAAGACCGATCAAGTGCACCCGCTCTGACGCTGAGAAAGCGTCACGCAGCACCGGGTTGTCTGCCAGAGTCCCGCTTTGCGCGGCCTCGTCGATCCGGGTCAGGTCCTGGATGACGACCGCCCCCGCCCCCAGGTTCAAGTGACCCACTTCGGAGTTGCCCATCTGCCCTGCGGGCAGGCCCACCGCGCGCCCGCAGGCGGTGAGCGTGGTGTGCGGATAGCGTGACCACAGCGCGTCGAAGACCGGTGTGCTGGCCTGCGATATCGCGTTGCCAGGACCCGCCGGCGCCAGCCCCCAGCCGTCGAGCACGATCAATGCCGCGGCCGGCGCTGGAAGCTGCTCTGCGCCGGCCGGGACGGCCATCAGGCGGCAGCTACGATCGCCGCGAACGAGTCGGCGTCGAGGCTCGCGCCGCCCACCAGCGCACCGTCGATATCGGGCTGTGCCAGCAGTTCGGCGGCGTTCTCGGGCTTGACGCTGCCGCCGTAGAGAACCCGCGTTCTGGCAGCTTGCTCGGCGGAGCGATCCGCGACCAGCGCCCGAACGAACGCGATTGCATCCTGGGCCTGCTCCGGCGTGGCCACCTGGCCCGTCCCGATCGCCCAGATGGGCTCATAGGCGATTACCAGCTCACCCAACCGAGCCGGATCCACACGCGCCAAGTCCTCCTGGACCTGATGGCGCAGCTTGCGCTCGGTGCCTCCGCGCTCGCGCTCATCCTCCGTCTCGCCGACGCACAGGATCGGGCGTAGCCCGGCATCGAGGGCAGCCGGCACCTTGAGCTGCAGCGCTCTGTCCGTCTCCCCGAAGTGCTCGCGGCGCTCGGAGTGACCGAGGATCACGCCCTGCACGCCGGCTTCCAGCAGCATCGGCGCCGAGACCTCGCCCGTGTAGGCGCCGTCCGCAGCGGAATGCATGTTCTGGGCGTAGACCGCCACCCCCGAGCCGCGCGTTGAGTCGACGACCGCCCGCAGGGCAAGAAACGGGGGGCAGACCGCGACGTCGACCCGCTCGGCGGTTGAGACGCTGGGCAGCAGCGCGGCGATGAAGGCCTCGGCCTCCGCCACGGTTTTGTGCATCTTCCAGTTGCCGGCGACCAGCGGGCGTCGGCCCGGCCCATCGGCGGCTGGTGACTGCGGGGCTCATCGCAGCGCCTCCACCCCGGGCAGCTTGTGACCCTCGATCAGCTCGAGCGCGGCTCCACCCCCGGTCGATAGATGCGTCAGCTGATCGGCAAGCCCGAACCGGCTGACGGCCGCGACGGAATCGCCGCCTCCGGCGATCGTCGTCCCAGCCGCGGTGGCTATCGCTTCCGCGACGGTACGGGTCCCGCCGGCGAACGGGTCGAGCTCGAAGGCGCCCATCGGACCGTTCCAGAACACCGTCCCGGCGTCTGCGATGACCTCGGCATAGTCGAGTGCGGTGCGTGCTCCAATGTCCAGCCCCATCCATCCCTCGGGCACATCGACGCCGTCGAGCTCCCGCCTAGGAGCATCCGCCTCGAGTTGCTTGGCGATCACCAAGTCGACCGGCAGCCGCAGCTGCGCCCGGGCGTCCTCCGCGGCGCTGAGGGTTCTCTGAGCCAGCTCGACGTCTTCCTGCTCGCAATGCGAGGAGCCGACGGAGTGCCCTTGGGCCGCAAAGAACGGAAAGCACATCGCACCGCCGATCAGGATCGTGTCCGCCAGCGCGAGGAAGCGCTCGATGACGCCCAGCTTGTCGGACACCTTGGCGCCGCCGAGCACGGCCACCAGCGGCCGCGCCGGATCCTCTAGCAGCTTCGAGAGCACTGTCACCTCGCGCTCCAGCAATAACCCGGCGGCATGATCGTCGATCAACCGTGCCACGCCCTCGGTAGAGCAGTGGGCGCGATGGGCGGCGCCGAAGGCGTCATTGACATACGCGTCTGCGAGCTCGGCAAGGGCGGCTGACAGCTCCGGATCGTTACGGGTCTCACCCGGCTCGTAGCGGACGTTCTCCAGCACGAGCATGTCGCCCTGGCCCAGGTTCGTGACGACCGAGCGCACGTCATCGCCCACCACGCCCGGTGCGAGCGCGACGCCAGCGTCGACGAGCTCGGTCAGGCGGTCGGCCACGGGGCGCATCGAGAGCTCGGGCTCGCGGTCACGCGGACGACCGAGATGCGAGACCAGCACGAGCCGGCCGCCGCGCTGACGCAGAGCCTCGAGCGTTGGCAGCGTGGCCTTTATACGCGTGTCGTCGGCGACCGCACGATCCTCGAGCGGCACGTTGAAGTCGACCCGGACGAGGACCCGCTTGCCCTCGATGTCCCCCAGGTCTCCAAGCGTCTTCACGCTCTAGAGAATCCGCTGGACGAGATCGACGATCCGGTTGGAGTAGCCCCACTCGTTGTCGTACCAGGAGACCACCTTGACCATCGTGCCGTCCATGACCGAGGTCAGCTGGCTGTCGAGTATCGAAGAAGCCGGATTCTTGATGATGTCCGAGGACACGATCGGATCCTCGGTGTAGGCCAAAAGGCCACGCATCGGTCCGCTCTCGGCGGCTGCCTGGAACGCCTGATTCAGCTCCTCGACGGTCGTCTCGCGCTCAGTCTCCACCGTCAGGTCAACCACGCTGCCGGTAGGCACTGGCGCTCGGATTGCGAAACCGTGGAGCTTGCCGTTCAGCTCGGGAATCACGAGGCCGATGGCCTTGGCCGCTCCGGTGGAGGCCGGAATCAAATTCACGGCGGCAGCGCGGGCTCGGCGCAGGTCCCGGTGCGGCATGTCTTGGAGGCGCTGGTCGGCCGTGTAGGCGTGAATCGTGGTCATCAGCCCGTGGCGGATGCCGACTACGTCGTGGACCACCTTGGCCACCGGCGCCAGGCAGTTCGTGGTGCACGAGGCGTTGGAGATGACGTGATGCTGTTCGGGGTCGTAGGCCTCGTCGAAGTTCACGCCGAGGGCCACGGTGACGTCGGGCTCGGTGGCGGGCGCCGAGATCACGACTTTTTTCGCCCCGGCAGCCAAGTGCTTGGCGGCACTTTCGCGATCGGTGAACAACCCAGTCGACTCGATGACCACGTCAGCGCCCAGCTCACCCCAAGGCAGTGCCTCCGGGTCGCGCTCGGCCAGCACCCGGATCTCCTTGCCGTCGACCGTGAACCCAGAATCGGTCGCCTCGACCGTGCCCGGGAACGGGCCGTAGTTCGAGTCGTAGCGCAGCAGGTGGGCGATCGTCTTGGGGTCGACCAGGTCGTTGACGGCCAGCCATTCGATGTCCGCGCCGCGCTCAGAGGCGGCACGAAAAACGTTGCGGCCGATCCGTCCGAAGCCGTTGATCCCGACCTTTACCGCCATGCGAATAGCTTTCTCCTATGCAGAGGCAAAAAGAACGCCGATCGGTCCCGGTGAGGCCCGTCGGCGCCCGAAGGCTACCTGAGACTAACTACCTCTACCCGCAGACCGTCCGGGTCGAGCAAGTAAGCGGCGTAGTAGCCCTGGCCATAGTTCGGGCGGGGGCCCGGTGCCCCGTCATCAGAGCCGCCGTTGGCCAGCCCGGCGCGATGGGCTGCGTCGACCGCTGCGCGGCCGGTGGCCTTGAACGCAACGTGCCCGTAGCCAGGCTCGGGGCGCCGCCCGCGGACCACGATCCAAACCGTGGGCGCATCGAGGCCGTATGCCACGGCCCGCTCTGAGGAGAGCATTCGGCGGGCGCCCAGCGCGAAGAAGACCGCGTCGTAGAAGCGCGCCGAGCGGGCGAGGTCTGAAACCTCGAAGCCGATGTGGTCGATCATGCCCGTAACCAGGCTCTCAGATCGGCCGATCGATGTCGCGGTGCACGGTCTCCACGATGTAGTCGTCCGCCGCTCCGTAGCGGCTGGCGAGATCTCGGGCGATGGCGATCGACCGATGGCGGCCGCCTGTGCAGCCAATCGCCACTACGAGGTGCGCCTTACCCTCCGCCTGGTATTGCGGCAGCAGGTAGTCGAGCATCGGAAACAGGCGCTCGTAGAACGCGCCGAGCGCGCCCTCCCGGTTGATGAAATCCTTGATCCGCGGGTCGGCGCCCGTCAGCGGCTGCAGGTCTTGTTCGTAATGAGGATTAGGTAGGAAGCGGACGTCGAACAGCAGGTCGGCGTCGCGCACCGGACCGTGCTTGAAGCCAAAGCTCTCGAAGGTCACCGCAAGCCGGCCGTAGCGGCTCACGAGCAGCTCATCGGCCAGCTTGCGGCGCAGCATGGCCGCGGTCAGGCCGGTGGTGTCGATCACCACGTCGGCGCGGCGGCGCAGCGGACGTAGCAGCTCCTGCTCCTGGGCGATGCCCTCGGCCACGCTGCCGCTGGGGGCCAGCGGATGACGCCTGCGGGTTTCCTTGTAGCGCGTCAGCAGCGTCTGCTCGTCGGCTTCCAAGAACAGCAACCGGTGCGTCACGCCGCTCGCACGCAGATCGTCAAGCATCTTCTCCAGGCCACCGAAGTACGTTCCGCCGCGTACATCGGAGACGACGGCCGCACGGGCCACCTTGGAACCCTCGTGCTTGAACAGCTCGACCAGCGAGCGGATCATCTCCGATGGCAGGTTGTCGACGCAGAAGTAGCCCTCATCCTCGAACGCGGCCATGGCGGTCGACTTCCCGGCCCCCGAGAAGCCGGTGATGACCACCAAGTC
Source organism: uncultured Actinomycetes bacterium (assembly GCA_963756555.1). GTDB lineage: Bacteria > Actinomycetota > Thermoleophilia > Solirubrobacterales > Solirubrobacteraceae > Palsa-465. Next base: position 255,673 of record CAVWOC010000010.1, on the reverse strand, counting down.
GGTCAGCGCCGAGGCTGCTTGCTCCGAGTCCCGCGCTGTGGTCTGAGTCTCGGCCATCGCTAAAAGCTTGACGCTCTCCGCGGACGGGCGCTACACGCCTGCCCGGTGAAGCTCCCTGTACAGCTCCCGCGCCAGCTTGCCGGGGACTCCCGGCACGGCTTCGAGCTCCTCGCGCGAGGCGCTCACCACGGCGTCCGGCGAGCCAAAGTGAGCCAGCAGGGCCCGCTTGCGGGCCGGTCCCACGCCGGGCAGCTCGTCGAGGATCGAAGCGGTCATCGCCCTGTCGCGCCGGCTGCGGTGGTGGGTGATCGCAAAGCGGTGCGCTTCGTCACGGACACGCTGCAGCAACTGGAGCTCAGGCGTGTCGTGGGCCAGCCGCAACGGCGTTGCACGGCCAGGAATGAACACCTCCTCGATGCGCTTGGCGAGCGCCACCACCACGACGCCGCGGTCGCGGAAGCCGTCGAGCGCGCGGAGCCCTGCCGACAGCTGGCCTTTGCCGCCGTCGATCACCACCAGATTCGGCAGCGTGGCAAAGCTCGGGTCGTACTCCTTGTCGTGCGGCGAGATATCCCGCTGGCGTTCCCAGCGGGCCAAGCGCCGCGACAGGATCTGTTCCATCGCCGCGAAGTCGTCCGGAGCACCGGCCTCGCCGCCGAAGACCCGAAACCGCCGGTAGTCGGACTTCTTCGGCGCGCCGCCTTCGAAGATCACCATCGAGGCCACGGTATTGGTCCCCATCAGGGTGGAGATGTCGAAGCACTCGATTCGCAGGGGGATGGCGTCTAGCTCCAAGGCCCGCTGCAGGCCGTCCAGGGCCTCCACCCGCTGTTGGCGACGACGCTCGGAGCGGAGCTTCTCCTGGTCCAGCGCCAGGCGAGCGTTGCGCTCAGCGAGCTCCAGGATCCGTCGCTTGTCGCCGCGCTCGGCGGCCCTCATCTCAACCGGCCCGTCGCGCCGCTCCGACAGAGCCTGTGCCAGCGCCGGCGACGGGGCGAATGGGCTGCCCAACTCGCGCTGAACGATCAGCAACGGCGGGATCGACATGGCGCTTGCGTAGTACTGAAGGATGAACGCCTCGGCCACCTCGGCCACACCGCCGCCGGCGGCGTTGTCCATGTAGAAGCTCTGGCGATCTGAGAGAACACCGTCTCGGACCTGGAAGACCTGGGCGTTGGCCTCCCCTTCCGCCGCCGCCACCGCCACCGCGTCGAACGTCTCGGTACCCCGGCCCGCGACGCGCTGACGCTCGAGCAGCGAGCGCACCGCGCGCAGCCGGTTGCGCTCCCGAGCTGCATCCTCGAAGCGCTGCTCGGCGGCCGCCTCTCGCATCGCCCGGTCCAGCCCCCGCTCTATCTCCCGGTAGCGGCCGGACAAGAAGTCGACTACGCCGTCGATGCCGCGGCGATAGTCCTCGCGGCTTACGTAGCCTACGCACGGCGCCTCACAGCGCTTGATGTAGTAGTCGAGGCAGGGCGAGCCCGAGCGCCTGCCCGGTTCGGGACCCTCGCACGAGCGGAACATGAACACCTTGCCCAGCACCTCGAGCGTGGCTCTGACTCGCTTGGCGTTCGAGTACGGGCCGAAGTAGGCGCGGTCACGGCGGTGTCGCTCGCGCGTGAAGTAGACGCGGGGGAAATCCTCGTCGAGCGAGATCGCGATGTAGGGGTAGGACTTGTCGTCGCGCAGGCGGATGTTGAAGCGCGGCTTGTACTGCTTGATGAAGTTCTGCTCCACCAGGAGCGCCTCGGCCTCTGTGTGCACGACGAGCGCCTCGATGTGGTCGATCAGAGCGACGAGGTCGCTGCCGCCGCGACGATTAAAGCCCACCCCCCCGTTGGAGAAGTGCGAGGCCACGCGCTTGCGAATCGACTTGGCCTTGCCCACGTAGACCACCCGTCCCCGGGCGTCGCGGAACAGATATACGCCCGGCTCGTCCGGCAGCTCGCGGCGCCTGTCTGCGGGGGTTATGGACACTTCATTCCAGGATAGGCGCCAACGCGAGCGCTCAATCTGCGCCTGAACGACGGCGCCAGATCGGCGTGGCGCCGGCACCAGAGCACTCAATCTGCGCTGAACGACGCCGCCAGCCCGGCCAACGCCAGCACCAGCGCGACGATCGCGATCGTCTCCCCCACCCCGGCCGTGGCGCCAGGCGAGGCGTAGTGCGGCACGCTGTAGGCCGGCTTGAAGATGTTGGCCCCGTTGGTTGGCGGGGACGACAGTGCGTGGAGCGTGAAGCCCAGGGCGACCGCGCTCGCGGCGGCGGCCACGATCCGCACCCGTCGGCTGCCGACCAGCGCTGCTCCCACCAGCGCTGCCGCCAGCAGCGCCAAGACCACGTCCGCGGCGGAGTAGACCTGCCAGGCGGTCGGGTCTCGCGGGACGCCGCGCAACAGGTCTGAGCCGCCGAACTCCAGCAGGAAAGCCGGGGAGAACTGGTGGCTCCAGGTGAAGAACAGCGACACGAACAGCCCGACCGCGCCGGCGACGATCAACCAGTCGGCCAAGACCTCTAGGTTCTCTTTGGTCAGGGTCTGTCGCGGGGGTTTATGAGACAGGCTCTCGATGAATCAATAGCGGCGTGCCGACCACACCACGGCGAACACGGCATAGAAGGCGCCGAGCAGCAGCAGCAGAAAGACGATCTTGCCGTCGGTGCCCACCCACAGACGGGGCTCGGCGGTCAGGGTCAGCACGATCACGCCGAACGCCGCGTACAGGACGGCCCGGCGGGGACTCCCAAGTGAGAACAGCTGCGAACGTCGATCGCGATACATCGTGTAGCCGAACCAGCCGATCACGCCCAGAAAGATCAGCGACACCGCCTGCAGGGCGAAATTTGCTCCGGTCCCCCCGCCTGGGACGAGGACGATCAGGGCCGCGATCGCCAAGACGATCGCGAAGTTGCGCAGCCCGGTGGGCATACCCCTAGGTTACTTGCCGCGCGGGACGCGGCGGGAACCCCACCCGCACGTCGAGGCCGCCCTCGGGCCGAGCACGTACGCCCAGCGAAGCGCCATGGGCGTCGGCGATCGCCGCCACGATCGAGAGTCCCAGACCCAGCCCACGCGGCTGCTCATCCTCCGCGACCGCGCCGTTGGAGCCGTTCAGCCGGCGGAACGGCTGGACGAGCTCAGCGACCATCCCCGACTCGATCGGCTGTCCGCTGTTCACAACCTGCAGCGTCGGGCGTCCATCGTCAAGGCCCGTGGAGATCTTCACCCAGCCGCGCTCGCGGTTGTATTTCATTGCGTTCTCGACGAGCTCCAGCGGCGGAGGTCAACCTCCCGCCGGTCGGCCAACCCCCGCTGACCACGGGCCAGTGTCAGCAGCGCCTCGATCAGTCGCTCCTGCTGCTCTACGGCTGACAGGACGCGGCCGCAGGTGTCGCGCAGCGCCGCGGGCGAGGGGTCGGGATCCGATAGCGCCACCTCCACCAGGGCTCGCTCCACCGTGATCGGGGTGCGCAACTCGTGCGAGGCGTTTGCCACGAACTGGCGCTGGGAGTCGAAGGCCTTCTCCAAGCGGCCCAGGAGATTGTCGACCGTGTCCCCCAGCTCCTTGAGCTCATCATCCGGCCCGTCGAGCGCCAGCCGCTCGTGCAGGTTGCGCTCGGAGATTCCTCGCGCCCTGGCGCCCATCGTGCGCAGGGGCCGCAGCGCCCGCCCGGCCATCAGCCAGCCAAGTCCCATCGAAACAAAAACCATGATCCCGAGGGCTATCCCGGATTCGGTCAGCAGCGAGCCAAGCTCGTCCGAGCGCTGCTTGACCAGCGCCGCCTTGGCTTTCGCGGCGACCTCCTGGACCCGTTTGGTGCTCGCACGGTTGAAGGTCTGTCTCAGCCTTCCTGCGAAGTCCTGCAGCTGCACGGTGTTCGTCGGACCATTGAAGAACACGGTCGCCGCCGCCGCCGGGGGCAGCGGCGGAATCTTGACGTTGCCGGCGCGCACCGAACGGGCCACGACCAATTGGTTGTCCTGGGCGACACTGGTGCTGCTGCTGTTGGCGACCAGCGCGTAGGTGATTCCGAGCAGGATCGCGCCAGCAAGCAAGAACAGGCTCCCGTACAGCACCGTCAGCCGCAGCCGCAGCGTCCACCGAGGGAGCCAGCGCTTAGATCTTGTAGCCGGCACCCGGCACCGTCTCGATCATCTGGGGCTCGCCGAGCTTGCGGCGCAGCCGGCTGATCGTCACCTTGACGGGTCAACGGCCCGGCGTTTCAGGTCGCGATGCAGAAATGCCGGAGGTACTTGCCTAACGGCGGACACCCGCCCCCCGGGGGCCTCGCCTCCGCCCGGAAGAAGGCGCTTCAGTTCGCGGCCTGCATGCGCTCGCACGGACTGTCCAACTTCCCCGACCCGCAAGTCTCGGCCGGTCCCGGCGGGGGTGTCGGGATCCGGATCGGGCCGGGCAGCGGCATCGACCCCCAGTCGCCTGCCTTCCAGGCCGCCCAGCATGCCTGCGGATCGATTATGGGGAAGGCGCCGTGAGTGCCCGTCGCGAAGTAGCGTCGCGCGCCCGGACGTAGTCCGCCCACCCACCAACATAGCTGCGGAGCGTCCCGTCCTCGATGGCCACCGTTCGCGTCCCGACGGCGTCCAGGAGCGCGCGATCGTGCGAGACAAGGAGCACCGAGCCCGCAAACGCTCCAAGCGCCTGTTCAAGGGCCTCTCGGCTCTCGAGATCCAGATGGTTCGTCGGCTCGTCCAGGATCAGCACATTTGCTCCCGAGCTGACGAGGATCGCCAGCGAGAGACGCCGCCGCTCGCCGCCTGACAGTTCATCGAGCGGCTTCTCCGCGTCCTGGCCGGAGAACAAAAAGCGCCCCAGGAGCGCCCGCGCTTTACCCGGCGTCAGGCCGCTTGTGCGCTGGAGAGCCTCCAGAACCGTACGCGCCGTGCCAGTCGACAGTTCCTCGGCGTGCTGTGAGAGGAAGCCGAGCTTCACGTTGTGTCCGGTCCGGAGCTTTCCGTCAGCGAGCTCACGCTGCCCGGCGAGCGTCTCAATCAGGGCCGTCTTCCCGGCTCCGTTCGGGCCGACGAGCGCCATGTGCTCGCCGCGCTCAAGCCACAGCTCGGCGTTGCCCAACAGCAGCTTGTCGCCCGCTTCAAGCCAGCCGCCTTCAAGCTCGAACACCACTCGCCCGGAGCGCTCCGGCGGCTTGAAGGCGAATTCGAGCGCCCGGCCGTCGACCGGCTCGCGAGAGATGCGCTCGATCTTCGAGAGCCGCTTGGCCCGGGACTGGGCCTGCCGCGCGCGCGTCCCAGCCCGGAACCGGTCCACGAACCGTTCGAGCCGAGCAATCTCGGCCTGTTGGCGTTCGATCGCGCGCCCCATCGCCAGCTCGCGTGAGGCCTTCTCCTTGCGCCAGGTGTGCCAGGGACCGGCGAAGAACCTGCCCTTACCGCCCTCGAGCTCGAGCACCGAGGTGCCGACCGCCTCGAGGAACCAGCGATCATGCGCGACCAGCACGATCGCCGCGTCGAGCGCCTGCAGGGTCTGCTCGAGCCATTCGAGCGAGGCGACGTCGAGGTGGTTGGTGGGCTCGTCGAGCAGCAGCAGGTCGGGATCACCCGCCATCGCCCGCGCCAGTGACGCCCTGGTCAGCTCGCCGCCCGAGAAGGTCGCCAGCGACCGCTCGAGGTCCGCCGCGCCACGAAAGCCGAGTCCGCGGAGTGTCTGGAGCGCTCGGTCACGCCAGGCATAACCGCCGGCGTGCTCCAATCGCGCCTGGGCGTCCGCATAACGGCCGAGCGTCGCCTCGTCGTAGGCGCCCTCGGCCATCTTCTGCTCGAGCTCTGCCAGCTGCCGCTCGATCGCGGTCAGCTCCTGAGCGCCCGAGAGGACATAGTCGCGCAGCGAGAGCTCCCGCTCGCGGGGCGGTCGCTGGTCGTGCAGCGCCAGCTTGGCTCCCTTGCTCAACATCAGCTCGCCGACGTCGATCGAGGCCTCCCCGGCCACCATCCGCAGCAGCGTCGTCTTGCCCGCGCCATTTCGGCCTGACAACGCCATGCGCTCACGACGCTCGAGCTTGAACGACACGCCGCGCAGCAGCGGTTCTCCGGCCATGTCCTTGCCCAGATCTGAAGCGATCACAACAGCCACGATCGGCCATGGTAGGAAGGGCAGTTAGGATCCCTCACCGTGCGAGCCTCGCCCTGGCCACCGGTGCCGCCCGTCGATCTGCCTCCGGCGCGTACCGTGACCGTCCCCGACCGAGGGGAGTTCTTCCTCCGCGACACCGGGGGCGACGGCCCGGCGGTGATGCTGCTCCATGGCTGGATCGTCAGCGGCGATCTCAACTGGTGCGGCGCATACAACGACCTTCAGGCGGCCGGCTACCGGGTGCTGGCCATTGATCATCGCGGCCACGGGCGTGGCCTGCGCGGGCTCGAGCCGTTCAGGCTGGCCGACTGTGCAGCCGACGCGGCCGCCGTCCTGCGCCAGTTGGAGCTGGCGCCGGCGCTGATCGTCGGCTATTCGATGGGCGGTGCGATTGGCCAGCTGGTGGCCCGCGACCACGCCGACGTAGTGGCTGGGCTTGTCCTCAGCGGAACCGCGCAGCACTGGCAGGACCCACAGACGCGTCGCTACTGGCGGCTGATGGGGCTCTTCGGCCTAACGCTCTCGGTGGCCCCCCTTCAGACTTGGCGCTGGGGGTTTCGCCGTGTCGGCCTGCCAGAGTCAGCGCGCACGGCCTGGCTGTTATCTGAGCTCACGCGTCATTCGGCCCGAGACATAGCAGAGGCCGGGCGAGAGCTCGGCCGCTTCGACTCGCGGCCGTGGCTCCGGCCGCTTGACGTCCCCACGGCGGTCGTCGTCACGACCAACGACGATGCCGTCCCGCCGCGCAAGCAACGGGAGCTGGCGAGCGCCCTGCAGGCCCAGGTGTTCGAGGCTCCGGTTCGCCACATCGAGCTCACCGCCAACCCGCGGAACTACAACCCGGCGCTGCTCGATTCGCTGACGGCGATCCACGCCGCTGAGCGAGCGGCCGCCTGAGGTAGCCTTTACGGCGATGCCACGTATCCGGATCGCCGTTGCCTTCAGCACGATCGTCGTAGCCCTGCTGGCGACGGCACCCGTGGCGCTCGCCAACGCCGGCCAGGGCTGGTACGGGGAGAGCAACGACAAGTCGGTGACGAACGTCATGTTCCTGACGATCGCGTTCTTTCCGGTGCTGATCACGATCTTCTCTCTGATCCAGTGGCGGCTTGACAAGCGCAAGCACGCCCGGATGGACGCGGCCAAGCGGCGGGCGGCGAACGCCGACTGGCGCGGCGGCTGGTAGCTCCGCGTCTCCGATGGCTTACTTCGTCACCGGAGCCACAGGGTTCATCGGACGTCACCTCGTGGAGCGCCTGCTGGCACGCGAGGGCGAGATCCACGCGCTGGTCCGAGCGGGCTCGATCGATCGTTTAGAACAGCTGACCGACCGCCTGGGGCCCGCGGCGGGCGAGCGGGTGCACCCCGTGGTCGGCGATCTAGCGCTGCCGCGGTTGGGAATAGACGAAGAGATACTGGCGGCGCTGGGAGGGGAAATCGAGCACTTCTTTCACCTGGCGGCGGTGTACGACATGACGGCCGATGAGGAGATCAACCGCGTGGCGAACGTCGAGGGGACGCGTCACGCCGTCGAGCTGGGAAACGCGCTCCAGGCGGGCTGCTTTCACCACGTCTCCTCGATCGCCGTGGCGGGGCGGTACAAGGGGCTGTTCCGCGAGGACTTCTTCGACGAGGGCCAGAAGCTTGACCACCCGTACCACCGCACGAAGTTCGAGGCAGAGAAGCTGGCCCGCGAGCGGACCACCACACCATGGCGGGTATATCGACCGGCGATCGTGGTCGGCAACTCGCAGACCGGCACGATGGACAAGATCGACGGTCCCTACTACTTCTTCACCGCGATCAAGAAGGCTCGCCACTACCTGCCCGGTTGGTTCCCGCTGGTGGCCCCAGAATTCGGCGAGACCAACATCGTCCCCGTCGACTACGTCGCCGCGGCGCTCGACCAGATCGCCCATGAGCCCGGCCTGGACGCCCGCGCCTTTCACCTCTGCAATCCCAAGCCGCAGCGCTCGGGCGACGTGATCAACGCTTTTGCCGCCGCCGCCCACGCCCCGCGGCTGTCGATGCGGATCGACGCCGGGCTGCTCCAGGCGCTGCCCAAGGGCACGCTCGGCATGCTCATGCAGCTGCCAGCCGGCCGCGGCGTGCGGCGGGCCCTGCTGGCCGACTTGGGCATCCCCGAGGAAGTGCTGCAGCACATCGGACTGACGGCCGAGTTCGACACCCGCGACGCCGAGCGGGCACTCGAGGGATCGGGAGTTTCCGTGCCGCCGCTCGAGAGCTACGCCGACAAGCTCTGGGACTACTGGGAGCGCAACCTCGATCCTGAGCTGTTCAGGGACTCGAGCTTCGAGACCGCCGTCAACGGAAAGACCGTGCTGATCACCGGCGCCTCCAGCGGCATCGGCCGAGCCGCGGCGCTGAAGATCGCCAAGGCCGGCGGGATCCCGCTGCTGGTCGCGCGCTCAGCGGACAAGCTCGAAGAGGCGCGCCAGGAGATCGAGGACCTCGGCGGCAGCGCCCAGGTATATGCCGCCGACGTCTCGGACCCGGACTCGATCGAAGACCTGTGCAGGCGCGTCCTGGCCGACCACCCCGCGGTGGATGCGTTGGTCAACAACGCCGGCAAATCAATCCGCCGCTCGATCGAGCTCTCCTACGACCGCTTCCACGACTTCGAGCGCACTATTCGCCTCAACTACCTGGGGACGATCAAGCTGATCATGGAATTTCTGCCGCACATGCGCGAACGCAAATCGGGGCACGTGATCAACGTCTCCTCGATCGGCGTCCAGACCAATCCGCCGCGGTTCTCCGCCTATGTGGCGTCGAAAGCGGCGCTCGACGCGTGGACCAGAGTGGTGGGGTCGGAGACGATCTCGGACAACGTCCACTTCACCACGATCCACATGCCGCTGGTGCGGACGCCGATGATCGCCCCGACGAAGATCTACGACAGCTTTCCCACGATCTCCCCCGACGAGGCCGCCGATCTGATCTGCGAAGCGATCCGCGCCAAGCCGAAGCACATCGGCACGCGCCTGGGTACGTTCGGGGAGGTGGCCTACGCGCTGGCCCCCAAGGCCGTGGACCAGATTCTCTCCACCGCGTACAAGGTGTTTCCGGACTCGGCTGCCGCGCGCGGACAGCAGGATCCCAGCGAGCATGCGTCGAGCGAGCAAGTGGCACTAGCGCATCTGATGCGCGGCGTTCACTGGTAGCCGGCGGCCGCTCCCGGGTAAAGGAAGTCCATGACCACCATCAACGATTCTGAGGTCCGCAACCTGCTGGAGCACCCCAACTACGCCGTCGTCTCGACTTTCAACCGGGACGGATCGATTCTGTCAACGCTCGTCTGGGTGGATTCGGAGGACGACCAGGTCGCCGTCAACAGCGCAATCGGCCGCCGGTGGCCGACCAACCTGGAGCGCGACCCACGAGTCACCCTGCTCATCCAGGAGGCGGGCAATCCGTACAACTACGTCGAGATTCGCGGTGAGGCCACGAGCACGACCGACGGCGCCGACGAGCACATCAACCGTCTGTCGAAGAAGTTCATCGACCAAGACGAGTATCCGTTCCGCCAGCCAGGTGAGCAGCGGATCAAGTTCCTGATCAGCCCGCAGCACGTGCGCCACCAGCGGCAGGGATAGGCGTAGGGTCGCAGGGCGTGGGGTCGCAGGGCCTGGCGCCAACCGCGAGCACAAAGCCGGCGGAAGAGCTATTTCCCCACTGTGCGGGCGCTGCGGCCCGGTCCCAACCCCCAGCTGACGATCCGCTCGGGATGGATCCGGATCAGCGGCGTCGGCAGCGAGATCGCCTCGGCGCGCCCTCTGACCTCAACGGCCCGTGGCCGCCAGGGGTCGATGCTCTCCAGGTCGTCGATCACGATCGCCGCTCGTCCTGTACGCGCCACGTCGCGGAACTTCTTCGAGCGTTCCAAGTCGTAACCGCCGATGTCGATCGTGTCTCGGGCGGCGTTGTAGATCCACCCCACAGGGACCACATGCGGCATCCCGTCCGCGCCGACCGTGGCCAGCCGGCCCAGCTGCCGCCCGCCAGTCAGGTACTGAAGCTCGGCCTCCGTGAACGCGCCGGCCACGAACGCCGGCGCCTCAAACCGTGCCGTAAGCCAGCATCGCGTCGGCGAGGCGCTTGAAGCTGGCTAGATTCGCGCCCTTGACGTAGTCGACAGCGTCGCCGTCGGTTCCCCATTCGACGCACTGCGCGTGGATCTCGCCCATGATTTCCTGCAGCCGGCGATCGACTTCCTCGCGGCTCCAGGAGATGCGCAGCGAGTTCTGGCTCTGCTCCAGCCCTGACACGGCGACGCCGCCGGCGTTGGCTGCCTTTCCCGGCCCGAAGAGTGTGCCGTGGTCCCGCAGCAGGCGCATGGCGCTGAGAGTGGCTGGCATGTTCGCCCCCTCGATCACCCCGCCGCAGTCGTTGTCGATCAACTGCTTGGCCTCGGTCTCATCGAGCTCGTTCTGGGTGGCACACGGAAACGCCAAGTCGCACTCGATGCCCCACGGGCCCTGACCCTCGAGGTAGTCACACGAATAATGCTCGGTGTACTCCTCGAGGCGACCGCGGCGGCGCTCCTTGAGGTCTTTGATGAATTCGAGCTTCTCGGCGTCGATGCCCTCCGGGTCATGGATCGTCCCGTTGGAGTCCGACATGGTTATGACCGTGGCGCCCAGTTCCGTGGCCTTCTCCGCCGTGTAGATCGCCACGTTGCCGGCACCCGAGACGACACAGCGCTTCCCCGCCAGGCTCTCCCCGTCCTGCTCGAGCATGTTCTGCGTGAAGTAGGCGACGCCGTAACCAGTGGCCTCGACTCTGACCGAGCTGCCGCCGAACGCCAGGCCTTTCCCCGTGAGCACCCCTACAAAGCGGTTCGCCAGCCGCTTGTACTGGCCGAAGAGATAGCTGATCTCTCGCAATCCGACGCCGATGTCGCCGGCAAGCACGTCGGTGTCCTCGCCGATGTGGCGATGCAGCTCGATCATCAACGAGTGACAGAAGCGCATCACCTCGTGATCGGATTTGCCCTTGGGATTGAAGTTCGCGCCGCCCTTCGCTCCACCCATCGGCAATCCGGTTAGCGCGTTCTTGAAGCACTGCTCGAAACCGAGGAACTTCAGGATGCTCTGGTTGACCGAATGGTGGAAGCGCATACCGCCCTTGTAGGGGCCGATCGAGTTGTTGAATTGAACCCGCCAGGCCCTGTTGACTCGGACGTTGCCGTCGTCGTCCTCCCACGGCACACGGAAGATGACGATGCGGTCCGGTTCGGTCATGCGCTCCAGAATCCGCGCCCGCTGATATTCGGGATGCTCGTCGACGAATGGCATCACCGTTTCGACGAACTCCCGGACCGCCTGATGGAACTCGTCCTCGCCCGGGTTGCGCTTGACAAGCCCCTGCATGAACCGCTCAACCCCGGATTCGGTTTCCGCGTCAGCCTCTGTCAACTCATCTCGCCGCTCAGGCATCGCCGGGAGCCTACCTGTCCTCTCAACGGCTCAAGCACGCTTCCCGTCGGCTGGCCGGTGCGCGGCCACGCCGACGATCACCAGCCCGATGCCGGCGAGCTCAGCCGGCGTAGGGATCTGCCTCAGCACGACGATCCCGACCGTCGTGGCCACGGCTGGCAGCAGCGCGATCATCAGGGCGTAGCTGGCGCGGGGCAGCCGCGCCATCGCCAGCTGGTCGGTGACGTAGGGAATGACCGATGACGAGACGCCGACGCCGATGCCCGCAAGCAGGGCGACTGGGTCTGCGAACGCGCGTGCCGCCTGCCAGCCGCCGATCGGAGTGACGAACACGGCGGCGATCAGCATCGCCGCTCCCAGACCATCGACCCCGCTGAGGCCCGGACGGTTGGCCACCTTGTCAGCGAGCACGATGTACACGCAGAACAGGGCGGCATTGGCGAACGCAAAAGCGAAACCGAGCGCGGCGCCGGTCAGGCGGACATCGGTCAGCAGATAGACGCCTGTCACGGCCGCGAGCAAGGCGATCGCGTTGCGTGGCGACCGCGCCCCCAGCGCCGCGAGCCCGATCACCGGCAGGAACTCGATCGCCGCGACGGTTCCCAGTGGCAGGCGGCTGATCGCGCTGTAAAAGCAGGTGTTCATCGCCGCCAGCACCAGTCCCCAGCTCAACAGCAGCGCGCGGCCGTCGGTCTGAAGCGCGCCGAACGCCCGCCACGGACGCCTCCAAGCCGCGAAGATCACGGCCGCGGAGACGATCCGCAGCCAGGCCACGCCCAGCACCTGTACGCGGGCGAACAGCAGGACCGCAAACGACGGTCCCAGGTAGTGGAACACCGCGCTGACCGCGAAGTACAGGTGCGGTGGCGCGGCTTCGACCACCGTCCCGCGTCTGGCGTGGTGCGGCAGGTGTAGTGCCGGAAGCGACGCTGGTCGCTCGCTCATCTGCCGAAGGATGCCCGACGCAAATGCCCCTGTACATGCGTGATCTAAGTTAGAATGGCGTCAGTGCCTAAAGAACGAAGGCAAACATCGCGACCCACCGAAAATGGCCTCTTGGATGAGACCGACTGCCGGCTGCTGGCCGAGCTACAGGCCGATGCCCGCCTGAGCCTGGCCGAGCTCGGACGCCGGGTGGGGCTCTCGTCTCCGGCGGTTTCCGAGCGCCTCCAGCGCCTCGAGCAGCAGGAGGTGATCCTCGGCTATCGCGCTCAGCTCGACCCGCGGGCTCTGGGGTTTCCGTTGAGCGCGGTAGTCAGAGTCCGCCCCGCCCCCAGGCAGCTGCACCAGGTCGGCGAGCTCGCCCGGCGCACCCCGGAGGTCGTCGACTGCCGGCGCATCACTGGCGATGACTGCTACATCATGACGGCGCACGTGCGCTCGGTTGAGCATCTGGAGGAGGTGATCGATCGCTTCGCCGCCTACGGCCAGACGACCACCTCGATCGTGCAATCGGCGCCTGTCCCTGCGCGCGGGCTCCCGCTCGACCTCGAGGAGCATTAGTCCGCGAACCGGCCGGAACTACGACTAGATTCTGAACACGGGCAGCAGCCGCTGTTCGTGCTCCGCCTCGATTCGCGCGATGACCTCGATGTGCTGCTCGAGACCCGAGCCCCTGAGCTTCGTGGCCAGCAGCTCGTCAACCTGGAAGATGCCCGCGCTGTTTGACATCTCGATCTCCACCCGCACTGCACGATCCTCACCCGGCGCGATCGTGACCTCCTCGATGGCGTAGGCCGACAGCGAATGGATGTTCTGATGGCCGCTTTCAAACGGCACGCGCGAGCGGCCTCGCGCCATGTCCAGCGCGTCAGCGATCCGCACGATCCCTGCCTCCACGGTGAACGGCGCCCCCTTGCGGCGGTGCCCGATGATGGCGTGTAGTGCCTCCGAGGCGATAACGGTCCGCTCCGGCTCTTCGTAGATCTCGGCCAGCAACGTCGGCAGCTTCTCGGCAGCAAGGATCAGACTGAACCGCTCGTGATCGTCACGGTGGATCGACATACCGACGCAGTGCAGCAGACACGCTGCAGCGATCACGACCTCGGCGTCGTGCTCGCTCATCGCGAAGTCGGCTACAACCGCCGGCGTCACGCCGCGCCTGAACAGCAGCCGCGCCAGCCGCAGCGCGATGTTCAACACGATTTGGATATGCACCCAGGAGTGGTCGGACATGCCCAGCCGCCGGGTGGAGTTGACTGCGGAGACATGCCACCAGGCCTTGAGCTGGGGATCGCTGCCCGCTGCTTCCAGCAGGCGGTCGAGCCGCCTGTTGCCACGGGTCGGGGCTCGGATCCGCATCTCCGCCACCGCCTCGCGAGCGGAGCGCGGAGGCTCGGGAGTGCTGGGGCCTTCCGCTGCCGGCGGGGTCTCGCTCACTGCCCAGCCTCGAGAAGCGCGCCTTCGCGGATGCCGCCGTAGCAGATCTGCAGCGTGGCGTCGAATAGCTCCGCGGCGGCCTGAAGTATCAGCAGTCCGGCCGGCAGCAGCCTGACGCGTTCGGCATCGAGCGCATAGCGGTGAGCGATCTCCGCTGCCCGGGCGCTCATCAGTAGCTCGAACAGACGCCTGAACACGACGGTATCCAGGCGCTCGCCAGCCAGCCGCCTGAGCGAGGTGGCGCTCCCCCCCACCGCCAGCGCCATTGCCGTAGAAGGGACCTCTGCGCCGGCGAACGCGTTTTGGACGTGGGCCCTAGCCTGCTGCATCTCGCCGGCGGTGGGGGGATCTGAGACCAGGAAGGCATCCGCCAGATCACCCGAGCCGACGGGATACGACCGACTCCATCCGACGGCGTCGGGCGCTCGGCCGACGATCAGCTCTGAGGATCCGCCCCCGACATCGACTACCCCCAACGGCCCGCTGACCCGTAGCTTCAGCGTGCGGGCCGCCCCGATGAAAGCCAGTCGCGCCTCTTCGCGTTCGGTGAGGATCCTCAGCTCGAGTTCACACGTCCTGCGCACCGCGGTGGCCAGCGCGGCGCCATTGCTGGCGCGCCTGATGGCGGCCGTGGCCAGTGCGAATACGTGGTCCACGCCCAGCGCCCTGGCAGCCCGCAGCTGTGCGTCGACCACCGCCACTACATCATCGATCTTCTGATCGGAGATCGCGCCTCCCGGACAGATACCTCGCGACAGTCGCGTGAAAGCCCGCTCCTGGTGGACTTCCGAGAGCGTTCCAGCCTGGCAATCCGCTACCAGCAGTCGAGTTGTGTTGGAGCCGATGTCGATGCAGGCAAGGCGCACGTCCGCGGCACGCTACCGGCTCGCCTCCGCAGCGCCCACTTCGCTTCTCCCCCCTTGGGCCGTCCGCCGCTCGCTGTCACGGCGTGGTTCGAGCACCGCCGGCCGGAGCGCCACCGAAGCCGCGGCCGTGACCATCAGCGTCCCCGCGCCGGCCACGGTCAGCGCGATCCGCGCCGAGAACAGCGACGTAATCGCGCCGCCGACGACCATTCCCACGCCGGGCGTGGCCTGGCTGACCGACTCCGCCAGGCTCATCATCATCGTCATCCAGCCGGCCTCCACCAGCTCCTGCAGTGCCGTGCGCACCGCCGTCGACTCAACGCCGTTGCCCATCCCGCCGATGACGGCGCCGGCGATAGCTACGCCCAGTGACGGAGCGGCGGCCATCACCAGAAAGCCGACGCCCAGCAACGCCGCGCTGGCCACGATCAGCGTCCGCATCGAGCTCCGCCTGAAACGCGCGAAACCCAGGCTTCCGGCCACCGCCCCGGCACCCCAGCTCGAGAGCAGCGCCCCGTAGCCGCCGGCGCCGGCGTGGAGCGTGTGCTGGGCGAACACGACCTCCACCGGGATCGAGATTGTGAAGAAGACGAGCGCCGCGGTCTGCACCGAAAGCAAGTTGCGGATCGGGACCGAGCGCCGGGCGTGCGACAGCGCGGCGCGCAACCGCCCGGCCACCGGAGTCCGTGCGGCCGGGGCGGCCGGCAGCGCCGCCGTCGCCAGCACGAGCGAGATCGCGATCTGCAGCCCGCAGGTAATGAGCAGTGCGGCTACCGTGCCGCCCAGCGCGACGACCGCTCCGGCGACCGCGGGACCGGCCATGAACATCACCGTGAAAGCGGCGTTGGTGACGGCGTTTCCTTCCCGCAGCAGCCCCGCCGGCTCGAGTACCGCTACGGCCGAAGCCCGGGCGAGCGCGCGCGCAGTGACAGCCAAGGCGCCATCGACAAACGCCAGGGCCAGCACCGGACCCAGCGAGAAGTGGCCAGCGAGCCACGCCAGGACGCCAAATGCCCCACTCTCGAGCAGGTATAGGGCGGCCAGCACGGCGCGTCGCGAGTGCCGTTCGAGCCGCGCCACCAGCGCAGGTGAAACCAGAGCCGGCAAGAATTGGGCGCAAAGGAAGAACGCCGTGGTCCCGGCAGCACTGCCCGTGCGGCGGTAGACCAGGACCGCCAGTGCCAACGCGCCGAAGGACCAGGCCAGCTCGTTCAGGGCGTACGCCAGCAGCAGGCGCCGGTAGGCGGGCAAATCGAAGACCCGCTTCACGCCGGTAGTGCATCATCTTTTTGATGCCAGCTGCAATCGCGGTCAAAAACCTGCACAAGTCTTACGGCGAGTTCGAGGCTGTGCGAGGGATCGACTTCGAGGTCCGGCGCGGCGAGGTGTTCGGACTGCTGGGGCCCAACGGAGCCGGGAAAACCACGACGGTCGAGATTCTCGAGGGCTATCGCCAGCGCACCGGAGGCGAGGTCAGCGTGCTGGGCTTCGATCCCGGTGAGCGCCCACGGGCGCTGCGAGCGCGGACCGGAATTGTCCTGCAGAGCACCGGCATCTACAGCCACATCAGGGTCCGCGAGGCAGTTGCTCACTTCGCCTCCATGTATCCCCACCCTCGCGATGTCGACGAGGTCATCGCCGTATGTGGACTGGAAGGGAAAGAGCGCTCGGCCACGCGCACCCTTTCCGGCGGCCAGCTGCGGCGGCTCGATCTTGCGCTGGCGCTGGTGGGCGACCCGGAGCTGATCTTCCTCGACGAGCCGACCACCGGCTTTGACCCCGCCGCCCGGCGCAGTGCTTGGGAGACGATCAGATCGCTCGGCCGGCTGGGTAAGACCGTGCTCCTGACCACGCACTACCTGGATGAGGCCCAAGCGCTGGCCGATCGCGTGGCGATCATCAAGGATGGACGGATTCTCACCGAGGGTGCCCCACGCGAGCTGGGAGCCGGCGGCGGCCGCGCTCCATACCGCATCGCCTACCGCAACGGGGCTGGGACGCTCGTTGAGCAACAGACTGACGACCCAACGACGCTGCTGCACGACCTCACGACCCAGGCGCTGGCCCGCGGCGAGCGTCTGGAGGGCCTGACCGTGACCCGCCCCACGCTGGAGGATGTCTATCTCGAGCTGACCGCCGCCGAACCCAGTCAGGGTCCGGAGGAGAACGGGGGACGAGCGACCGGCCGGCGCGCGGCGACGCGCCGCGGAGGGTCGCGCTGATGCCTGGCGTCCTGACGCTCGCCTGGCGGCAGTACCGGCTCGAGCGACGCCTGTTCTGGCGCAACCCCAGCGCTGCGTTCTTCAATTTCCTGCTGCCGCTGCTGTTTCTGGCCTTCTTCGGGGCGATCTTCCACGGCAAGCAGCACGAGCTGAACGTGATCGTCCCCGGCATCGCCGGGATGAGTGTCATGTCCACCACGTTCACCGCGCTGGCTTACAACATGACCTTCCTGCGTGAGCGAGGGGTGCTCAAGCGGATTCGCGGCACGCCGATGCCGGGCATCTCCTACCTGCTCGGCGTCGCCGGCAACGCCGTCACGAACACTGCGCTCCAGATCGTGATCATCACGCTCGCCGGCCGAGCCTTCTTCGGAGTGGGCTGGCCTCGGCACGTGCTCGAGCTGGTGGTGTTCGTAGCCGCCGGCGTGCTGTGTTTCGCCTCCCTGGGAGTGGCCTTCTCACATGCCATACCCAACTTCGAGTCGACCCCGGCTTACGTGAACGCCGTGTTCTTGCCGGTGATCTTTGTCTCGGGGGTGTTCTTCGACGAAGCCCACACTCCCGGATTCATGAAGGGCATCGCCGAGGCGCTACCGCTCTACCACGTGATCGCCGGCCTGTCGGCGTCGATGGTCAAGGGCACGTCACTGGGTGCCAACATCAGCGCGCTCGGTGTGATCGCGGCGTGGGCCTTGCTCGGTATGGCGTTGGCGGTGCGCGGCTTCAGCTGGGAACAGCGCGGGAGCTGAGGGGGCGCTACTAGGGCGCCGCCGGCAGGACCGCCACCGGCGAGCTGTCCGGCGGCAGGGAGCTCGTGTCAAAGCGCGGAGAGTCGATCCGCTCGACGTTCTCAAGCCGCGAAAGGAACGCGTCCGCCGTATCCAGGAACCCGATCCGGGGGTGCGGTAGTGCATCGGCACGATCCACCGCGCCCCAAGCCGCTCGGCGATCGCGGCCGCCAGTTCGGCGCCGATCGTCGGTCCGCCGCCCACCGGCACGGCCGGACATGTCGCCGAAAGGATCGATGAATACGGTTTTCTCATCGGCGGTCAGCCGGAAGGCAGACTGCCCGTACCACTCAACTTGCATGCTGTTCCTCCGGTGAGAGACGGACGGGGATGGGCTCCTCGACGTGGTGGTAGCGCCCGCCACGCAACAGCGAGGCTGCCGCGGCCAACAGGCAGGCGACGATGGCAAAGATGAACGTGGCCTGCAGGCCGTCATGGAACGGCGCCGAGATCAGGTGCGGGAAAAAAGAGCGGCCGGTGAGCACGGCGCGCTGCGCCACCGGAAGCGTGGTCAGCGCGTGTGCGCCCGCGAGATGCTGGATCGGGTTGTAGCCGAGGAAGGCGGCGAACAGAATCGAGACCGGCGGCCGGTGCGCGGCGGCTTGGGCGGCGGCCGGCGCGACCCCGTGCGCCTGCAGGCCGGAGCTGACCGCAGCGGGCAGCGTGCTCGAGAGGCCGATGATCATCAGCGTGAAGAACACCCCGATCGAGACCACCTGGGCCGAGTTCTGAAAGGTCTGGTTCATCCCCCCGCCGGCACCGCGGTCGGCGCGGGGCAGACTGTTCATCACCCCGGCTCGGTTGGGGGAGGCGAACATCCCCATGGAGATGCCCGTGAGCGCCAGGATGAGGGCGAACACCGGATAGGAAAAGTTGATCGGCAGCAGCAACAGCAGCCCAAAGCTGAGCGCCGTGCCCACCATTCCGCCGCTGGCGAACGGCCGGGCACCGAAGCGGTCGGAGAGATAGCCGGAGACGGGTCCGGCGATCAGCATCCCAACCGTCAGCGGCAGCATGTAGATGCCCGCCCACAGCGGCGTGTTGGCGAAGTCGTAGCCGTGCTGCGGTAGCCAGATGCCCTGGAGCCAGATGATCAGGATGAACATCAGGCCGCCGCGGGCCACCGCAGATAGAAATGTCGACAGCGTGCCGAACGTGAAGGCCCGGATCCGGAACAGCGGCAAGCGGAACATGGGATCCGCCACCCGACGCTCGATCATCAGGAATACCGCCAGTGAGGCGATTCCTGCCGCGAACAGGATCAGCACGCGCGGGCTGCCCCAGCCAGTGGAGTGCGAGCCGTACGGGCGGATGCCGTAGGTGACCGCCACCATCAGACAGATCAGTCCCAGGGCGAATGTGATGTTGCCCCACCAGTCGACGCGGGCGCGCTTGGGCTGGCCGATCTCTTCGAGCTTCAGATAGGCCCAGACTGTGCCGAACAGGCCGACCGGGACCGAGATCAGAAAGACCATGCGCCAGTCGATCGGCGCCAGCAGCCCGCCGAGCACCAACCCGATGAACATCCCGCTGACGCCGACGATGTTGTTGATGCCAAGCGCCGTCCCACGCTGGTTCTCCGGGAACGCGTCGGTGATGATCGCCGCCGCGTTGGCCATCAGGCAGGCGCCGCCGATGCCCTGCACGATCCTGAATACGATCAGATAGTCGGCGCCGGCGGGACCGGTCAGCCAGTCGACGGTCAGCACCAGCGAGGCGGCCGTGTAGATCACGAATCCCAGGTTGTAGATCCGAACGCGCCCGAACATGTCCCCCAGCCGGCCCAGGCTGACGATCAGCACGCTGCCGACGATCATGTAGCCCAGGATCATCCAGAGCAGGTAAAAGCTGTTCCCTGGCACCAGCGGATCCAGGTGGATGCCGCGGAAGATGTCGGGCATGGCGATGATGGTGATCGACACGTCCAGTGTTGCCAGCAGCACGGCAAGCGTCGTGTTGGACAGCGCGACCCACTTGTAGGAGTCGCCACGCCTCGTCCGGCCAGCGCGCGGTGCGGCGGATCCGTTCGTAGTGCTGGTCGATGACTGCGCGGCCACGGCCCTGTGAGCCCTGTGAGCCGTGCGGATGCTGGGCGTCCTCACTCAGGAAATTATACAGGCAACCTGCGCAGGTTGCCTGTATACTTCGGCGAAGAGAGAGATGGCGGTCACGACCGATCCCCCGCTCATCGCCAGCGAGCTGCGAATGGTTCTGGGGCAGCTCATCCGCAGGCTGCGTGCCGAACACCGCCTTCCGCTGCCCCAGGCCACCGTCCTCGGTCGGCTCGACCGCTGCGGCTCCGTCAGCACCTCGGAGCTTGCGCTGGCGGAACGGATGCGCCCGCAGTCGATGGCTCAGACCGTTGCCGAGCTGGAGACCGAGGGGCTGGTGCTGCGCCGCCCAGACCCCGACGATGGCCGCCGCGCACTGGTTGAGCTCACCGCCGCCGGCCGCGCCGCGCTCGAAGACGACCGGCGCGCACGCGTCGGCTGGCTGGCCGAAGCAATCGACCAGGATCTCGACCCCGGCGAGCAGTGGGCCCTGTGGGAGGCGGTGGGGCTACTGCGCCGGATGGCCGAGCGCTAGCGAGGAGCTAGCTGGTCGTCGCCGGGGCTTCGCCGGGCGGGAGCGCCCGCAGAGTCTCAAGCTCAAAGCGCAGCTGCCGCACGAGCGGGTGGCCCGGGAGGACGTGCTCGAGCATCTCGAGGCCGGCGTCGTAGTGCTCGAGCTTTCGCTCGGCGTCGTCTGGCGGCGGCTCGCCCGCATGGCGCGCTGCGGCCATCCGAGTCCGCAGCTCGCGCACCTTCGAGACCTTGTCCGCGGCGAAGATCATCGCCGCGTCGTGGCCCGCCGCCTGCACCCGGCGCCGGCTCTCCTCCTTGCGCTCGTCCTTGTCCTCGATCGTCTCATCGTCGGTGACGGCGTCCACCAGCTCGCGGACGCGATCACCAAATCGCCGACCGATGTCGGACCGGGAGACGCTGGTGTCCTCGATGACGTCGTGGAGCACCCCGGCGGCCACCACTTCGTCCGGCGCGCCGTTGTTGTGGAGCAAGACGCCCACTTCCAGCGGATGAAGCACGAACGGCGCCTCGTCGGAGGCCCGCTGTTGGCCGTCATGCCACTGGCGCGCGAAGCGCACGGCCTCGGTCGTAACTGGGAGTTGGCGCGCTGAACGAAGGAACGCTCGCGTCGGCCACGGGAGTATCTGTCGCGGGCTCACTCACAACTAGGACGCTGTGCTCGGGACTGATCAGTCCGGCTGGCGGCGAGACAATTGTGCCTGACCGGCGCCGCCGCCTGCAGGATTTCTCAACGTAGCACAGCGCAAACAGCCCGCGGGCGACTGCTCGGGGCACGTTGGTGCGTCATCCTGTGCGCATGGCATCAGCGGCGCGAGGCTGGTACCGGACCCATACGTTTCACCACCGGGAGTACCCGCCCGAGCTGTTTGCACACGTGGGCGAGGCGAGCGTGTCGGTCTGCCTGCCGGCGCGCGACGAGGAGCGGACCATCGGTCCGATTCTCCAGTGTCTTTCGCCGTTGCGCGAGCTGGGCATCGTCGATCAGGTGGTCGTAGTCGACGACTCTCGCGACCGCACGGCGGCGATCGCTGAGCACCTGGGAGCCGAAGTCCATCCTCAGCGCGAGCTCATGCCGGAGCTGGGCCCGGTGTTGGGCAAGGGCGACGCCATGTGGCGCTCGCTGCCGCTGCTGCGCGGTGAGTACATCTGCTTCTTGGACGCTGACTCCGAGGGGTTCGGCTCTCACTACGTCTCGGGGCTGCTCGGGCCGTTGCTGTGCGAGCCTCGGATCGCGTTCGTCAAAGGGTTCTACCGCCGACCGTTCAGGGTCGGCACGGTGACGCTGCCGGACGAGGGGGGACGGGTCACCGAGCTCACCGCCCGTCCCCTGCTCCGCACCTTCTATCCCGAGCTTGCGGCGTTCGAGCAGCCGCTGGCCGGGGAGCTCGCCGCGACGCGGGAGCTGCTGGAGCGCCTGCCCTTCGTCACCGGTTACGGGGTCGATATCGGCCTGCTGCTCGACGCCTACTCCGTTGCCGGACTGGAGGCCCTGGCCCAGGTCGATCTCGACATTCGCCAGAACGCCCACCAGCCATTGCGCGAGCTGGGAGCGATGGCCGCCGCGGTACTTCAGGCGCTGACTGCCAGGCTGGAGCGCGAGGGTCGCCTGAGCGGTCCGTTGCCGGCGGTCGTGGAGCGTCCGCCGCTGGCGCTCGCGCGTGGTGGGATGGGCGCGGCCGCGTGAGCCCCTAGCGAAGATCCGATCGCGTTCAGCGCCGGCGGCGAAGCAGCACCAGCGCCAGCAGCAGCCCGGCGATCGCAGCGGCCACAGCGGGAGGGTTGCCCCGCGCACGGTCCAGCAGCACCGATCTGACCAGCGAGCCCGCCTGAAGCGGCTCGACCTCGGGTTGGGGGGTGAAATCCGACTCCGGCGACGGCGTGGCGCCCGAGGATGGCGGCGGTGCTGTCTGCTGTTCGGGTTGCGCCCCGGGCGGACTCGTCCCAGCCTGAGTTGCCGCTTCCGCCTCTGCGGCTTCGGCGCCAGCCTGAGCCTGGCCCTCGTCGGCCTGAGCCTGGCCACCATCCACCAGCGAGGCCTGCAGCCGTTGCGCGAACTCCCTCAGCAGCCGCCCCGCGATGTCCTCGATCATCCCACCGCGGCCAAAGCGAGCCAGCCTGCCGGTGATGTGATAGTCGGTCACCACCCTGACCCGGGTGGGGCCCCCGTTGCCCGTGTGGACCTCGGACACGATCGTTGCCCTGGCGCCTCCCTGGCCGCGCCGGTCGGTGCCGTTGGCTTGAAGCCGCGCCGAGCGGGCCGTCTCGTCGACCTCCTCCAGCTTCAGCTTGCCCTTGTACGACGCCGTCGTGGGACCGATCTTCACCGAGAAGGTGCCGTCGTAGCCGCCTTCCTCGTCGCGTCCCGTGACCGCTGCCCCCGGCAGGCAGGGAACCACTCGCTCGATGTCGATCAGCGCCGCCCAAACGCGGTCGGCCGGCGCCTCGACCTCAAAGGACTGCTCTAGCTTCATCGCGAATCGCCTCCAGATCATCGGGTGTATCGATGTCGCGCCCCGAGCACAGCGCTGCACATTCGATCTCGCGCGCGTCGCCCAGCACCTCGCGCGCCCCGCGGTCTCCGCGCAGCTCGCGGACCGCGTGCAGCTGTTCGGGACCGAGAATGACCGGGTGGCCGGGGCGCCCGTCGTAGGTGGCCCGAGTGCCCGGCTCGGCATCCAGGAACTTGGCGATCACCTCCGCGGTCACCAGCGGCTGATCGCCGAGGGTGACGATCACCCGCTCAGCCCCGTCGAGCGCCTCGACCCCACAGCGCAGCGAGGCCGAGAGCCCCTCTCGCCACTCCTCGCAGATCACGGGTTCGGCGTCCATCAAATCGACGGCGGCCAGAATGCCGGCCGCCCCGGAGCCCACCACCACCACCACGCGATCCAGCTCCCGCACCGCGCACTGGGCCCTGATCGCGTGCTCCAGCACAGGGCGGCCCTGCAAGTCCTCGAGCAGCTTCGGGCGCTCGCCGAATCGCGACCCCTCGCCCGCGGCCAGGATCAGTCCGGCTTTCAAGCGGCCACCTCGCGGATGCGGCCGCTGGGCATGGTCAGCTCGCCGCTCACAGCTCCTCCAGGATGACAGCAAGCTCCTCGAGCGACGCCAGCGAGTTGCCGGCCAGCAACCGATCGGTGTGCGGCACGGCGGCACGCATCCCCCGTGTCAACGGCGCGTAGTCGGCGTGGGCCGCGAGCGGGTTCAGCCACACCAGCCGGTGGGCGCTGCGGCGCAGGCGTGCCATCTCGGCACCCAGCTGGTCTGGATCGCCGCGGTCCCATCCGTCGGAGAGGATGACGACCACCGCGCCGCGCCCCAGGCGTCGTCCATGGGTGCGGTTCAGCTCGGCGATGGCGGCTCCGATCCGCGTGCCGCCGGAGAAGTCGACGACGGCCGCCGATGCACGCTCGAGCGCCAGGTCATGGTCGCGACCCGAGAGCTCATTCGTGACCCGCGTCAGCCGCGTGCCGAATGCGAACGCCTCGACGCGGCGGCGGGCTGCTACGCAAGCGTGCATGTACTGGAGCAGCATCCGCGCGTAGGGCTCCATCGAACCCGAGACATCGCAGATCAGAACCAGAGGCCTCGTCCTGATGCTGGGGCCGCGCCAGTGGCGGTCCAGCGGCTCGCCTGCGGTCCTCAGCGAGGCTCTGACCGTGCGCCGCAGATCGGGCGCCGGGCCCCGGCGCCGCACGGGACGGGTCCGCCGCGAAAGGCGCGTGGGACCGCGGCGCGCAAGCGCGGCGATCAGCTCGCGCGCCAGCGTCATCTCGCCGGTCGTGTACTGCGCGAAGTCCTTGCTGCGCAGCAGCTCCACTTCACTCCAGGCGGCCGGCACCGGATGCGGCTCTTGCTCTCCGGCCGCCGGGGGCGCAGAGCCGGGCACGCCCGCCCGCGGTAGCACCGCCCGCTCGATCGCGCCCAGCTGCTCGAGCGGGCCGTCGGGGCGCTCGGCGCCGGGACTGCCGAATGCCTGGACGAACGCGTGCTCGAAGCGCTCCAGATCGGCGTGCTCGGAGCACAGCGCGGCCCGCAGCGCCAGCCTGGCATCCTCGCGCGAGGAGCAATCCACGGCAGCCAGCGCGCGGTGCGCGCTGAGCAGCTCGGACAGCCCCACTCGCCCCCCTTGCGCGCGAAGCGCGGCCGTCAGCGTTGCCAGGCGCTCGGTGACCGCGGCGCCTGGATCCCGCGATCGAGACTCAGACACCCTCGAGCACCTCACGCTCGCGCACGCGCTGGACGTCCTCGTGGACCTTGAGCGCGGCGCCGACAGTTTCCTCCAGTCGTGTCTCGTCGCCAACCGCGAGCAGCGCCCGTGCCCATACGAGCGTCTCCCCCACCCCTGGGAGCTTGTACAAATCGCGCTGCTCGCGGAGGCGGCCGATGGCCTTGACCACCCGCGTCGCGATCGCGTCCGGAATGCCCGGGATCCGCGCTTCAACGATCTCCCGCTCGCGCGCTGGATCGGGATATTCAATCCAGTGGTAGAGGCACCGCCGCTTGAGCGCATCGTGCAGCTCTCGGGTGCGGTTGGACGTCAACACCACCACCGGCCGCCGCGCTGCGGCGATCGTGCCGAGTTCCGGAATCGTGACGGCGAAGTCCGACAGCAGCTCGAGCAGGAACGCCTCGAACTCGTCGTCGGCGCGGTCCACTTCGTCGATCAGCAGGACTACCGGCTGCTCCGGATCGGCCTCCAGAGCCTCCAGCACCGGCCGGCGCAGCAGAAAGCGCCGCGAGAACAGCTGACCCTCATCGATGCCACCTTCGGCCGCCCGTAGGGCGAGCAGCTGACGCGGATAGTCCCAGTCGTAGAGCGCGTGGTGGAGGTCGATTCCTTCGTGACACTGCAGCCGGATCAGGCGCGCGCCGCTCGCCGCGGCCAGAGCGCGCGCCACCTCGGTTTTGCCCACCCCTGCTTCGCCCTCCAGCAGCAGTGGCTGCTCCAGCACCACGGCCAGGTAGACGGCCAAGGCCAGCGGCCGGTCGGCAAGGTAGTCCTGGGTGGCAAGCGCCGCCTGTGCGTCCGCCACCGACCGGATCTGGGCGAGACTCACGTCAGGCCCGCGGCCTCCTGCAGCGCACGCGCACAGAGCACCCGCGCCAGGTGACGCTTGTACTCGGAGCTGGCGTTCAGATCGGCCGGCGGATCGGTGCCCTCCGCGGCCTGCCCGGCGGCCGCCGAGATGCGCTCGGCATCCATCGGCTGACCGCGCAGCGCCTCCTCTACGGCGCTCGCCCTGATCGGTACCGACGCCATGTTGGTGAGCGCAACGCGCACGTCCTCACAGGTGTCGCCGTTGCGCTTCACCAGCGCTGAGACGCCGACCATCGCCCAGTCCTCGCTGCGGCGAGTGAACTTCTGGTAGCCGAACCCGTAGCCGTCGAGCGCGGGGAGCCGGACTTCGGTCACAACCTCGGTGGGCTCGAGCGCGGTTTGGAGGTAGTCCCGAAACAGCTCGCCGGCCGCCACGCTGCGCTGAGAGCCCTGACTCTGCGCGGTCACGCTGCCCTCCGCGGCCAGGAGCACCGCAGGTAGATCGGAGGCCGGATCGCCGTGCGCCAGCGAGCCGCCGATCGTGCCACGGTTGCGGACCTGGGGATCGGCGATCTTGCCGGCTGCTCGCGAGATGAGGCCCAGCTCAGGGGTGTGTTCGAGCTCGGCGTGCGGCACCATTGCGCCGATCCGCCAATTCGAGTCCTCGCGCTGGACGCCGTGCAGACCGGGAATCCGGCGCAGGTCGATCAGCAGTGCGGGGGCCGCCAAACGGAGCTTCATCAGCGGCAGGAGCGAATGACCCCCTGCCAGCAGCTTGGCCTCGTCGCCGTTCTCCTCGAGCATCCGGATCGCTTCCTCAAGCGATTCGGGCGCCTCATAATCGAACTCCGCGGGAATCATCGGGCGTCACCTCCGTTGCTCGTCGCTCCGTCTCCCGGCGATCCCTGCGCTTCGCGAATCGCCTGCCACACGCGCATCGGCGTAAGCGGCATGTTCATGTAGCTCACGCCTAGCGGCTTCAACGCGTCGATCACCGCGTTTGTGACCGCCGCGGATGCGGCGATCGTCCCCGCCTCGCCCACGCCCTTGACGCCGAGCGAGTTGACCGGCGATGGCGTCTCCGTGCGGTCGAGCTCGAAGCTCGGCAGCTCGGCGGCGGTGGGCAGCGCATAGTCGACGAATGTCCCCGTCTGCAGCTGGCCTTCCGCGTCGTATTCCACGTGCTCGTACAGCGCCTGGCCGAGGGCGTGAACGATCCCGCCGTGGACCTGGCCGTCGATCAGCATCGGGTTGATCGCCCTGCCGCAGTCGTCGACCGCAACGTAACGGACTACCGACACCTTTCCGGTCTCCGGATCGATGTCGACCACGCAAGCATGGGCGCCGAACGGAAAGACGAAGTTCTCGGGGTCGTAGAACGTCGTCTCCTCGAGGCCGGGCTCCATCCCGTCCGGGATGTCATTGATGTACACGACTCCGGCCACCTCGGCGAGCGTCATGCCCTTGTCGGGAGAACCCTTGACCGCGAACTTCCCGTCGTGGACCTCGATATCCTCGGCGGCAGCTTCGAGGTGGTGGGCAACTACGACCTTGCACTTCTCGGCGATCTTCGTCGCCGTGCGGGCGACCGCCTCGCCGCCCACCGCGAGCGTCCGCGACCCGTAGGTGTTGCGTCCCTCGGGTCCTGTTCCGGTGTCGCCGTGGATCACCTCTACGACCGCAGGGTCGACGCCCAGCTTGTCTGCAGCGATCTGGGCGAATCCGGTCTCGTGGCCCTGGCCGTGCGGCGAGCTGCCGGTGTACACGGTGACCGCGCCGGTGTTGTGGATCCGGACCATCGCCGATTCCCATCCTCCGGCCTGGACGCCGACGCCTTTCGGCCCCGTGACCCGGGACGGCGCCAGACCGCAGATCTCGGTGTAGGTGGAGAAGCCGAGACCCCGGTAGACGCCCTGCGCCCGCAGCTCCTCCTGCTCGCGGCGGAAGGAGTCGACATCGACGTGTTCGAGCAGCTTGTCCAGGGTCTTTGCGTAGTCGCCCGAGTCATAGATGACCCCCGTCGCCACTTCGGCGGGGAACTTGTCCTTGGGGATGAAGTTCTTGCGCCGCAGCTCGAGCCTGTCCATGCCCAGCTCGTCGGCCAGCTGCTCGAGCGTGACCTCGATCATGTGGGTGGCCTCGGGCCTTCCCGCACCGCGGATGGCGTCCGTCGGGCACTTGTTCGTGAACACGCCGACGATGTCCGTCTGAACCGCCGGGATGTTGTAGACGCCGCCCATGACGAATGCGCCCAGCGACGGGATCAACGGCGTTAGCAGCATGTTGTAGGCGCCGAAGTCGGCGATTATCTCCACGTGGAACGCAGTGATCGTTCCGTCGCGTTTGGCGCCCATCCGCGTCCGCGCCACGTGATCGCGGCCCTGGTGGCAGGCCATCATGTCCTCCGAGCGAGTCGCGATCCACTTGACCGGTCGGCCTAGCTTTCGTGAGCACCAAGCCGCCAGCACCTCTTCGCCGTAGACCTGGAGCTTGGAGCCGAAGCCTCCACCGACTTCCGGCGCGATCACTCGCACGCGCTCCTCGCTCATCCCGAGCAATATCGACAGGAACAGGCGCAGGAAATGCGGAACTTGGGTCGAGCTCCAGAGGGTCAGCGAGTCGGCACGGTAGTCGGCCAGCACGCCCCGCGGTTCGATCGCCGCGCCCGCCGTGCGATGGTTGATCACGCGGCGCTCCACCACCACATCGGCGTCGGCGAACCCCTGCTCGACCTCGCCGCCTGACAGCGACCAGCGGTGCACCTCGTTGGTGCCGAGCTGCTCGTGGACGAATGGCGCGCCTTCGAGCGCCTTCTCGGAATCGGTCACCACGGGCATCGGGTCGTACTCCACGAGCACGTTCTCGGCGGCATCGACGACTCCGTAGCGGTCGTCCCCTAGCACCACCGCCACCGGGTCGCCGACGTGCTTGACCGCGTCCTTGGCCAGCGGCCAGTGCTCGGGGTTTTTGACCTCCACCCCCGGGGGAACCCAGGCCATCGGCAGCGGACCGCCGAGGTCAGCCATGTCCTGCCCGGTGAAGACCGCGTGGATGCCTTCGCGCTCCTGCACCCCGCTGGCGTCGATGGACGTGATTTTCGCGTGGGCCTCCGGCGAGCGCACCAGCGCCGCCCACACCATCCCCGGCAAAGAGATGTCGTCGATGTAGCGAGCGCGGCCGGTGATCAGGCGCGGATCCTCCTTGCGGCGCAACGCTTGGCCGACGTGGACGCTCGGTGCCGGCGCCTGTCGTTGCTCGGCTGTCCGGGCCCCGATCTCGCTTACTTCGCCGGCGACACCGCCGCTGGTATCGGTCATGCTGTCACCTCCTCGGAGAGCGTTGGCCCTTTCGTCTTAGCCGCGTCCAACACCGCCTTTACGATGTTGTGGTAGCCGGTGCAGCGGCAGAGGTTGCCCTCGAGCGTGTGGCGGACCTCCGCCTCGGAGGGGCTCGGGTTCTCGGCCAACAGAGCGCTGGCGGCCATGATCATCCCCGGCGTGCAGTAGCCGCATTGAAGGCCGTGGTCATTCCAGAATGCTTCCTGCAGCGGATGCAGCTCGCCGTCGGAGCTCAATCCTTCGATCGTCGTCACCTCTGCCCCATCGGCCTGGACCGCCAGGACGGTGCAGGACTTGACCGCGTCACCGCCCAGGTGAACGGTGCAGGCGCCGCAGTTCGACGTGTCGCATCCGACATGGGTGCCTGTCAGACCGAGATGGTCCCGAAGCGCGTGCACCAGCAACAGCCGCGGCTCCACCTCCAGGTGATGCTCAACGCCGTTGACGTGGAGGCTCACCGAAACGGTTCTGCTCATCGTCTCCTCTCTCCTCCTCGATCGTGGCCTTGGGGTCACCGTACCCCACGGCCTACTCGATGTCGAGCCTGTCCGCCCCGGCGGGTTGCTGAGTTACCCGCTGGGGTTACCATCGGGCCCTATGCGGGGAGACGACGACACTCCTGAGAGCAACGGGTCTCCTAATGGCTCGGGGATGCCGGAGGATGTCGCCGTCCGGCGTAGATCTTCCGCCGGCGCCCACCGCCATGGTCGCGGCGACGCTCCGTCCTCACGCAGCCCGAGCAAGATGGTCGCCTTGCTGGCCGAGATGGCCGCCGACGCCGAGCCGCTCGAGCGTAAGCGCACGCGCCGGCGGGCGGCGCGTCGCTCGCCTGAGCGCGTCGAATCCGCGGGCCTGTCAGTACCCCAACCATCGCCCGCCCCGGCTCCCACGCCTCCGGCCCCCGATCCCTCTCCTCCCACCCCCACGCCATCGCCGCCGGAACCAAGCCCAGCCCCAGACCCCGCACCGCCAGCGCCTGGGCCGACTCCGGAGCCGCCCACGCCAGAGCCCGCGCCGCCGACACCGGCGCCTGCCCCGCAGCCCGAGCCGCCGGTGCCCGAGCCCGCTCCCGAGCCGCCGGCATCCAGGGGCTCGTCGCTGGCGATCGGCACGCCGCTGGTCCTCGGCGAGCGCAGGGGAGCCGCTTCCCAGCGCTCCGTCGAGTGCTCCCTCGGCCGCCCCACGGCCGCAGCCCGTCCCGACTTACCGCACCAAGCCGTCGCTGCCCCGCCACGGGGGCACCGTGTCGGGCGGGTCGACAGCCAAGGGCTGACCCGCTCATAGCCTTATTGAGGTCCCGCGAGCGCGCTCGCTAGCTGCGCCGCCCGGCCAACGCGGGCGTTCAGTCGCCGATGAAGTGCAGGTGGAACACCACGTCGACTCGCTGAGTGGCGCCCGCGAGCTGTGGAGTGATCGCAAGGCCACAGAGCGCCAACACCAGGGCAGACATGCCAGCGAGCACCGGCCGCCAGGTCGACCGACAACTTCTGCGCCATGTCGATGGCTGCACGATGGGCAGCACGTCAAAGACGATATATAGTTGATCCGTCAACATCAACCGAAAGGGGAACGAATGAAGATCGCTCGCTTGCTGCTCCGGTTAGTGGTTGGAAGTCTGTTCGTGGGTCATGGAACACAGAAGCTGTTCGGATGGTTCGGTGGCCATGGCCTGGAGGCAACGAGTCAGATGTTCGGACACCTTGGCTTGCGACCTCCGCGACACCATGCAGTGGCGGCTGGAGCGGCTGAGGCCGGCGGCGGCGCGCTGCTCGTGCTCGGCATGGCTACGCCGATGGGCGCTTCAGCGCTGATCGCCACCATGCTCACCGCCATTAACCGGGTGCATTTGAAGAATGGCCCGTGGATCAGCAATCAGGGCTACGAGTACAACCTGGTGCTGATCGCCGCCGCGCTGACGCTGGCGGAGATCGGCCCGGGACGCCCGTCGGTGGACGCGGCGATGGGCGACAAGCTCCACGGCCCCGGCTGGGCGCTGCTTGCGCTGGCCGTGGGCGCGGCTGGAGCGGCGGGAGCGCACGTCTATTCCTCGAGCCAGCCCGAGCCTCAGCCTCAAGCCGCGCCCGAGCAGCCCCAGGGGACCGAGGCCGGAGCGGTTCAGCAGCCGCAGGCGGCCGTCTGAACTTCCCGCCCCACCCTGAAGCAATCGGCGTGACGGCGGAGCTACGAGCTTCCGATCGTCACGCCGATCGCCACCACCAGGGCGCCACCAAGCGTGACGACGACCAGTGATGAGCTCAGCGAGACCTTGAGGAACTTGTAGCGGACCAGGGCAATCGAAATCAGCTCGATGGCCACAACAACGCCAGCCACGATCAGAGCTGTGTGAACGTCCCTGATGATGAACGGCAGCGAGTGGAAGATGCCCCCCACCGCCGTCATCGCGCCGGTAATCGCTCCACGGACGATCGCCGAACCTCGACCGGTCTGCTCGCCGGTGTCCGACAGCGCCTCCGAAATGCCCATGCTGACGCCGGCCCCCAGGGCGGTCGATATGCCGACCACGAGCGCGGTGTGAGAGTTGCTGGAGACGGCGGCGGCGAAGATCGGCGCCAGTGTCGAGACCGTTCCATCGATCATTCCCACCAAGCCGGGCTGGACGACGCGCAGGACGAATCCTGTCTCGTCGAACCCGACCAGCCGGGCGACCGCACTGGTCAGACGTGACCGGTCGCTATCCGTCGCCGAGCTGGCTTGAGAGTCGCTACCGACAGCCGTGCCGCTCTCGCCGCCCTGCCCGCTCTCGCCGTCACGCCCGCCCCCGCCCTCGGCGGCCTCTACGCTCATACGGTCACTTTAGCAACTCAGTTAGAATAAGGATGCCCTAACTTCAGCTATTATGTTGTTTATGGCCTCGACCGAAATCGACCAGCGCTTGATCACGAAGCTCCGCGACCGGGGACTACGCGTGACCTCGCAACGGATCGTGATCCATCGAGCGCTCTGCGCTCACGCCCAGCACATGACGGCCGACCACGTGCTGGAGTCAGTGTCCGGCGTGCTCCCCGGCGTCTCGCTGCCCACGGTCTATGCGACGCTCGAATTGCTCGAGGAGCTTGGCCTCGTACGGCGCTTCGGCACTGGGACCGGCGCCGTCTTGTTCGACTCGCGCGTTGAGCCGCACGCACACACCGTGTGCCGGAGCTGCGGAGCCACCGACGATCTCGACGGCGCCGGCGTGTCCAAGCATGCTCTGGCCCGAGCGAGCGAGACCGGATTCGTGCCCGACCACACGCAGCTCGTGGTCTGGGGCCTCTGCGGCCGCTGCGCCGCGGAGCACGCCGCCGGGGCAATGAGCGTCTAGCTACAGCTGATCGAGATTCCGTGAAGTAGCCACACCTGGCCGCTACGCACGGTGTTGGCGGTGCCCGCGCACTGCTGGGTTCGATCGGTCTGCACCGAGGTCGTCTCGAGTGCCACTGTGGCCGCTCCTGGGCTCTGGCCTCCCAGCACCTCTGCTCGATGAAAAGCAATCGAGCGCACCGAGCTCATCTCATCCTGGAACGACCCCAAGCCGCCGAGCTCGCTCCGCATGCTGGCATCGGCGAGTGCCCAGGCCGTCGGATACTGATGCGCTGCCGCAGCCTCGTAGAAAGCCTCCACGGCGCCCGATGGAGTGCCCGGCTGCGAGCTACTGGCGCTTGTGGTCGAAGCGCGGGTCTGGTGGCTTCCGCTGCTCGCCTGGCTACCGCGGCTCGCCACGGACGACGGTCGGGCAACCGCCGGCTGCTTGCCGGTCGCCGGGCTTCTCCGCGCCGCCGCCGCTAGGGACGATGGCGCTCGCGTGTTTCGCTTGCCGGCACCCGTTGTCAGGGCCGCCGCAGCCACCGCGGCCACAACCACCGCCGCGATCGCTGCGATGGCCGGGATCAACCTCGGCCGCGAGCGTCGCCTGGGGACCTCCTGAGCCTGCGGCTCGGCGAACGCCACCACCGGCATGGCCCGCTCCGCTGCTACGGGCGTTGCCGCCGGAGCGGCTTTGATTGGCGGCAGGCCTTGCGGCGCAGGGCGCGACTCGAGCGCCCGCTGGATTCGTCCCGCGAGCTCGCCGGCCGACGACGGGCGCTCATGTGGATCCGGGGCCATTCCTCGCCGCAGCACGGCAGCGGCCACGCCGGGGGCGCTGGGCCAAACGTCCCGCAGGTCGGGCGGGGGCTGTGAAGCGCTGGCGCGTGCGCTCGACGCCTGGCGCGACCCTGGACGCGCCTTCTGGCCGCTTAGAAGCTCGTAGGCCACCGCTGCGAGGGCATAGACGTCGGCCGCGGGTGTTGGTCCTGCCCCTTCCAGTCGCTCCGGCGGCATGTAGGCAGGGCTTCCGACGGGGCTTTCGGCTCCGGACGAATCCTCGTCGAGGCCGGCCACTCCCGGGTCGGCCAGCTTTACGGTCCCGTCGCCCTTCACCACGATGTTCGCGGGCTCGACTTGCCCATGAGCGATGCCCTTCGCGTGGAGGGCATCGAGACCGGCGGCCAGCTCGCGCAGAACCTCGAGCGCCTCAGCACCCGGCAGTGCTCCCCGCCGCCCGAGAACGTCTGACAGCGTCTCGCCATCCAAGTACTCCATGACGATCACGAGGTCGCCGTCGTCCTCGATCCGGATGTCGTAGACGAAGACCAGGCTCGGATGGCTAACCGACGCTCGGGCCCGCGCTTGGCGCTTTAGCCGATGGCCGTCCGCAGCGGATGTCTGCACACGCCTGAGCGCCACACGACGGCGGAGGATGGTGTCCTCGGCGAGCACCGCAGACGCCATCGCACCGGCGTCCAAGCGGCGGATCTCGCGATAGCGGGGGCCGCGCTCGGTCTCGGCCATATGGGGGTCCTACCCCCTATGCGGAGCGTTCACTCGGGTCTCCAGCAGGCGGGTGTGGAGAGAGCGTGCCCCGTCGCAACCCCGCCCCCGCGTAGCGCCGCACCTCACCGGTAGACTGCGTCAGAGCGACGGCAAGGAAGCGGACAGGACCGGACTTGGAGGGCGATATGGGGTCGAGCATGGCGCCCGCCGATGTGCGGGATTGAGATGCGCGGGACGATCGATCGCCTGAGCAACGAGGATGCCCAGATCCTCAGGTTGGGAAAGGGACCCATCCGCGGCCACACGTGCAAGGTGCTCGTGCTCCAGCGCTCGGCCGAGGGGAGCCTGCCCACGGTCGAGGCGCTTCGCGAGCATATGAACGCGCGGCTCGACGCAGCCCCTCGCTTCCGTAAGCACGTTGCGGGCACCCCGTTTCGGGTCGCCAACCCCGTATGGCTCGACGATCCAGACTTCGACATCGCCCGCCATGTCACGAGAGCCGAGGTCGACGGCCCCGTTGACCGGAGCGCCCTGAGGGAGCTGATCGCCGGCTTGATGACCAGGCGCCTCAACCGGTCGCATCCGCTTTGGCATCTGGACGTCGTAGAGCGTTTTGAAGGCGACCAGATGGCGCTCGTCTGGCGCGTTCATCACTGCCTGGCAGACGGGACAACGTGCGTCCGACGTGCCGCGCAGCTGCTCTGGGACCACGCTCCAGAAACGGGGTCCCCGCCCCTTTCCGCGTGGCGGCCAGATGCGCCACCAGGCGCGGCATCGCTCGTCGCCAGTGGCGTCGCCGACCGGCTGAGCAAGCGATTGGGTCGCACCCACCGCGTGTCGGTGGACAAGTCCGCTCCTCCGCCATCGCTGCGGGCCGTGTTGGATCGCGAGCTGCGCCCGCGGGCGTCGCTCACCTCGCTGTCCGCGTCGGCCGGCACGACGCGGTCAGTGGGGTTTGCAACCGCGCCGCTCCAGGACTGCAGGCAAGCGGGCAAGATGGTTGACGACTCGGTCACGGTCAACGACATCGTGCTGAGCATCATCGCCGGGGCGATCCGAGCCTGGCTCGGACCGTCAGGCTCGATTCGCGTCAAGGTGCCCGTCAGCCTGCACCACGCTGGCGAGGACAGGGTCGCCAACCACAACTCGTTCTTCTTCGTGGAGCTGCCGGTGAGCGAGCCCGATGCTGCCAAGCGGCTGCTCAGAATCAACCGCGAGACCCGGGAGCGCAAGCTCGACCACGACGCCGAGGCGCTCTATCGACTCGGGACGCACCCTGTCCTCGCGCACCTGGCCATGAGTCCGCACGTGTTCACTTTCAACGTGTCGAACGTCCGCGGTCCTGACCGCGAGGTCTCAGTCCTCGGGGCGCCGGTCAAAGAGCTGTACTCCTTGGCGGAGATAGCCGAACATCATGCGCTGCGCATGGCCGTGATCTCCTCGGCAGGGTCGCTGTTCTTCGGTCTCTGCGCCGACGGCGGGGCGGTCACCGACCTGCAGGCGCTGGTGGATGGTCTCCATCGCTCCACGGATGAGCTGCTGAAGCTGTCGGGCTGAGCCCCTGCGGTTTGGTCGGCCGCCTGGGCCGCGCCTGCCACAGCTGCCGCTTGACAGCCACGCGGGCGCCCGTGACGATCCCCCGGGGGCCGTCAAGTGTTGAAGCGACCAGGTGGGGTTCGATGCTGTGCTGAAGCCAACTGCGAGCAAGCGTTTTGCGGCAGTGGTGGCTGCGACCATCGCAGTCGCAGTCGCCGGGCTCCTTGCTATCGGTGGCCCACAAGCCTGGTCCGCCGCCGGTCGCAATCCTTGTCCTGCGTTCTGCGGGCGCCAGGGAGCTCCTTTGCTGATCGCGTTGAACAGACTGGGCCGAAGCACCGCCGAGGTTGTCGTGTTCTCTAATCAGCGCGGACCGCTTGAGCTCATACTCACGCGCTCGCGCGGCGGCCGATTCGTCCGCGCTCGGCAGACGTTGATCAGCCGAGCTCCTCGGGC
The DNA here is from genome assembly GCA_963756555.1 of uncultured Actinomycetes bacterium. Lineage (GTDB taxonomy): Bacteria > Actinomycetota > Thermoleophilia > Solirubrobacterales > Solirubrobacteraceae > Palsa-465. The sequence goes on along the minus strand of CAVWOC010000010.1, from coordinate 220,083 downwards.
GATCCTCGCTGGCAGCTTGCCCGTCCGCGACCAGCGAGTGACCGTTGCCCGCATCCGGCTGCGGCCGCTGCAAGGCGGGGTCCGTACTCGAACGTTTCGCCTGCGCGCCTCAGGCCGGGCACTGGCCCCAGGCGTTTATATCGTGCAGCCGGAACTGCTCACGCGTGCCGGCAAGCTGCGGGCGCTCGGCGCCACGATTGTCGTTCGCCTGACTCGGGGCGGCCGATTGGTGTATTTGCTCCAGCCGCGCACGGCGCCCAGCGCATCGACGGGTACGGCGGGCTCGATCTCGCAGAGCACGGCCGTCATCTACGGGAACACAGCCCCCTACGGCCAGGCCACCGACTACTACTTCCAGTACGGAACGACCACCGCCTACGGCGCGCGGACGCCGACCGCGCAGACGCGGTCGACGCGAACTGCCACCACCGCGTCGGCGACACTCAACGGACTGAGCCTGGCCACCACCTATCACTACCGTCTGGTGAGCTCTAATTGCGGTGGCTGCCAGTGGGGCACAAGCTATGGAATGGACGCAAAGTTCACCACCCTCAACGGCACGAATCTCTCAGCGCAGCAGCTCTACGCCGACCGCGCCGTCGCGACATACAACACGATGCAGCGCTACTTCTACGCCGCCAGCGCCTACCCCGGCGACGCGAGCAGCCTGTACGTCGAGAGCATCCCTCAGAGCGGCAAACGCTACTCGTTTCTGTGGCCGTTCTCGCGGGCGCTGGTTGGGACGATCACGCTGTCCGGGATCCCCCCGGCGCTGCTATCAGGCGCGAGCTACCAGGCAGATGTGAACGACCGGCTCGCCGGACTGTCCCACTACTGGGACGGCACCTCGAGCGGGCCCGGATATGACTCCTACCCGCCGGCCCCGTACGGCGCCGGCGGTGATAAGTACTACGACGACCAGGCTTGGGTTGGGCTGGCCCTGGCGCAGAACTACCAGATGACCGGCAACACGAGCTCCCTGGCCGGTGCGGAGAACGTCTTCAACTTCGTCTATCCCGGGGGATGGGCAGGAGCCGCCAGCTTTGACCCCGGCGGCATCTACTGGGTCCAACAGGGGATCGGCACCGGGCAGTCCAACCACAGCCGGACGGCTAACTCCACTTCCCCCAACGCCGAGCTCGGCCTATTGCTCGAAGGCCTCGACCCCGCCAACGCGGCCACGTACGACGCCGGGGCGACCAACATGTACCAATGGGCCAACCACTACCTCTACAACGCAGGCAGCAACCCCACAGACCCTCAGGGGCTCAACCCCAACTTCGATCCGAGGCAGCCCGCCCTGATGTTCGACAACGTGGGCAGCAGCGGCGGCGTCGGCGAGACCCTGTGGACGTACAACCAGGGGGCAATGATCGCCACGAACGTCCGCGAGTACGTCAAGACCGGCCAGGCCGGATACCTCGATAACGCTCAGGCGATCGCCAACACCGCGCTGAACACGTTCACCGAGACCGAGTACCTCACCGCCCAGCAGCCGGCGTTCAACGCGATCTTTTTCAGAGGCCTACTGGTCCTCTACTGGGCCACCAGCGACCAGACGCTTCGCGCCCGGATCACCCAGACGATCGAGACCTACGCCAACGACGCGTGGAACTACTACCGCAGCCCCCAGGGGCTGTTCAACTTCCCGTCATCCCCGGCGGGCGGCTACCAGCTCTTGGACCAGGGGGCCATGCTCCAGATCTTACGCAATGCTGGCGTGGAACCCGAGCCAGTATCCGGAGCTGCCCTGAGACGCGAAGCGCTTCAGCCGAGTTCCTCCCGCAGCCAGGCAACCGTCGCCTCCAACCCGGCCTCGTAGGAGACCCGCGGCCTCCAGCCGAGTATCTCGCGCGCCTTGCGGTTGCTGAAATGCTGATCACGCCCGAGCACGTGCACGGCCTGTCGCGAGAGCAATGGCGGCGAGCTCAGCCCGGTAGTCCGGCGGACCAACCGGTACCCGTGCTCCAGCGAAAAGGCGAGCGGATATGCCGCTCTGTACGGAAAGCTCCATCGGGGAGGCGGGCATCCGAGTCCATCGGCAATGTCGCCCAGAAACCGCCTCCAGGTGACGTCGAGTCCGTCGCTGACGTTGAACGCCTGTCCCGGCGCCTGGTCGTGATAGAGAGCGCTGAAGACGGCATCGACCACGTTCTCGACATAGGTCAATCCCGCGATCGCCCGGCCGCCGTCGACGAGGATCATGTGTCTCCCCCGAATGGCGCGTGCCATCTCGCCAACCACGTCCTCGGAATGCGGCCCGTACACAGTCGCCGGACGGAGGATCACCGCATCAAGCCCTCGCGTGTTCCCGAAGCGACGGACCTCGGCTTCAGCCGCGAGCTTCGTCGCCGAGTACCAATTGCCGAAGCTGGTTGGAGCGTGGCTCTCGTCGATGTCTCGGCCCCCGGGATATCCGTAGACGTCCGTCGAGCTGACGTGTATGAACCGCTCGACGCCTGCGGCCACCGAGGCCTCCAGCACGTTGCGGGTGCCCACCATGTTGGCCGCCTTGATCTCCTCGGTGGTTGCCCAGTCGGAGACCAACGCGGCGCAATGCAACACGAAGCGGCAGCCGTCCGCGGCTCCGATCAACGAGCGGGCGTTGGTCAGATCGCCGAACACGAGCTCCACGCCGAGCTGCTCGAGCGAGGACGTGTCGCTCTGCCTGCGCACCAGACAGCGGACTCGATGCCCGTCCCGAACCAGCCGACTTGCTAGGTGACCGCCGATGAAGCCGGTGGCCCCTGTGAGCAGGCAATGCTCAGCGCCAGGATGACTGGGACCCGTGGGCCGACCGGGCGTTCTGCCGCTCACCGAGGGTTGCTGTGTGACTTGCGCGCCAAGGTGGCGAGCGCGATGTCCTTGACTACCGCCCAGTTCTTGCTTCCCGCCCGCTGGCAGTCGCCGAGCACCGTATCGAGGGCATCGAGAAAGCGGCCCACCTCGGCCTCGCTCACCGTCAGCGGCGGAAGCAATTTGATCACGTCGTTTTTCCCGGCGGCCATGGTGATCACGCCGTGGTCGCGGTGCAGCGGAATCACGATCAGCTGCGGGAACAGGCCTTCGCTTGCCATGTGGGTCAGGCGCCAGCACATACGGGCCATGCGCGAGGTTGGCGCACAGAGCTCGATGCCGACCATCAGGCCGCTGCCACGAACCTCTTTGATGATCTCGTAGCGTTGCTGGAGCTGCCGCAGCCCGTTAAGTAAAACCGCCCCCAGCTGCCGCGCATGCTCTGTCAAGCAATCCCGCGCGATGATCCGCAGCGTGGCAAGGCCCGCGGCCATCGACAGCCGGTTGCGGCCGAATGTCGACTGATGTACGTAGGACCGCTCGAGCGTTCCCACCGCCTTGTCGAAGACCGCCCTGGTGGTGACCATCGCCGCTACAGGGAGGTAACCGCCGCTCAGCGCTTTCCCTACAAGCACGACGTCGGGCTCGAGCCCCCAGTGCTCGAGCGCGAACCATTTCCCAGTGCGCGCCAGTCCCGTCTGGATCTCGTCGAGCACGAACAGCGTGCCGTGGCGACGGCATAGCTCCTGGACGCCTTGCAGGTAGTCCGCGGGAGGAAGAGTCACCATCCGACCTTGGATGGGCTCAACGATGAACGCAGCCACGTCCCCCCGCCGCAGCTCGGCCTCAAGCGCTTCCAGGTCTCCGAACGGAACCCGAACGCAGCCCGGCAGCAGGGGCCCGAACCCCTCTTTGAAGAACTCATCGCCGACCAGCGAAAGCGGCCCCAGCGTAACCCCGTGAAAGCTGCTCTGGCAAGAGAGCAGTCGCGGACGGCCCGTAGCGGCCCGCGCGAACTTCATCGCCGAGTCCACCGCCTCTGCACCGCTGCTCGCGAAGAACGCCGCGTCTAGGCCGGCGGGCAGGCGCTCCGAGAGCGCTTCGGCGAGCAGCCCGGCCAGCGGCGAATAATGAAGCTGCACGCCGTCGACGAGACCGGCCCCGAGCACCGCCTGGAGCACCTCGCCAACCTGGGGGTTGTTGTGACCGAGACTGGCGAAGCCTTCGCCCGTGTGGAAGTCGAGGTACGCGCGGCCCCCGGTGTCGTACAGGTACGAGCCGTGGGCAGAGACGTACTCCTTGTCGAAGCCGAGGATGCGCAGGACATCCACCAGCGAGGAGTCGAGATGCCGCGCTGCCAGCCCCAAGGTCTCGTCGACCCGCGCTGTCGCTTCCATAACGACGCCTAGGGAATCGACGGCGGGTGTGAGTTGGGGCTGGGGGTCCACGGCGGTTTTGCGGACCTGCCTAAGGCCCGCGTGTCTGTGCTCCCCGAAGCACCCGATCCGCAACCGCTCCAACGGTGCGACGGACCGCACCGGCGCTTTTCAGGAGCATGCAGAACGTCCTGCTGAACCAGGGTCTCACCTGGCTGCAGGAGCTAGAGGCTACTCGATCTCATTTCCAACGATTCCATGGCTACGTCCCCCTCCCCCGAAGTGCTAGGAGAGGCGCGAGCGCTTGGCATCCTTCAGTCGATGGCGGGGAGACAAGCCAAGTCGACGGCGCGCTCGGCGCGGCAGCGAGATCTCGAGCTCGCAGCTGGTCTGGCCGCGATTTTGGCGGCCGTCCTGATCATCGCGGTCGTGCCGCAGCTGCGCCATTGCGTTGGACTGGTGCTGCACGGCCACTTCCACGCCCTACACGCGTATATCCGCTCACTGGGCGCGGTCGGGTTGGCGTTGCTCCTGGGCCTGATGCTGGCCCACGCGGTTGTCCTCTATCCGAGCGAGATCGTCACCGCTACGGCCGGCTGGGTCTACGGCTTTGCACCCGGTTTGGCATTCGTCGTGATCGGCTGGCTGGTAGCCGCACTGCTCTCATACGCACTTGGTCGCAGTGTCGGACGTCCGCTCTTGCGCTCGCTGCTCGGTCATCGGTTCATCCGGCTCGAGCACGGCATGGACCGCGGCGGGAACGCGCTGCTGCTGAGCTGGCGCCTGATCCCGCTCGTGCCGTTCGCGCTGGTTGGCTACGCGGCCGGCGCGACGCGTGTCAGCCTGTGGCGCTTCTCCTGGACGACCGTGCTTGGCTATCTGCCGCTCACCACCGCCGTCACATACCTCGGCTCTCGAGCCGAGACTCTGTCGACCAGTGATCCGATCGTCTGGATCGCGGCCGGTGGGATCATCGCGATCCTCGTCGCGGAGCGGATCGGCCACCGTCGTCGCACGGCGTAATCCCGATCGCCCGCTGGACTTATCCAGGCAGACGGCGGTAGCGCTCTTCCTCTTCCACCGTCCGCTCTGCCGTTGGCAGTGCCTCGAGCCGCGCCTCCGGGATTGGCTGGCCGCTCTCAACCGATAGGCCGTAGGTGCCTGCCGCGAGCCTGGCCTCCGCTCGCTCGACAGCGGCCAGCTCCGCCCGGAGATCCTCGCGACGGCCAGCGTCGAACTCATCCTGGTAGAGGTCCTCGGAGTCCGCATCCCCCGGCTCGACGCGCTCGTCGGACTCGAGCGGCCCCTGCGCATTCAGGCTGGCTAACGCTGACTCCACCCGCTCTCGTTCGCGAGCCAGGAGTTGCCGGGCGTGGTCGGGATCCATCATCGGTCAGCTAATCGTACGCTCGCCGATCACGGTCGTGACTCCCCCAGCTCCCAGCCGAAATACACCTCCGCCCGGCAGATCTGGTCACCTCGGAACGTGAGGACCTCGGTGTTCCTGCCCTTGGCGCCGTCTGCCCTGGTCATCTCGTAGGTGACGACTAGCTCGTCGCCGGAAGCGATCAGCCGGACGAACTCAAACGTCTGGCGGTGACCCGAACCTGGCCAGCAGCGTTCGAAGTAGCCGTGGCGATCTAGTCCCACGTCGACCGGGCTGGAGAAGACAAAGTCGTCGGTGAAAGCCTCCTCGACGAAGCGGCGGTCGCCGGCGGCGAATGCTTCGTACATGCCGCGGGCGCGCTGGATCCGAGCCCGGCTACCCGAGGTGCTGCCTCCTGACTCGGTTGCGCGCTCCAAGGCCTCGGCTACGGCGGCCAGTTCCACGGCGGGCAGCGCGGCCTCGATGTGGGGGAAGAGCTCTCGTTCCTCGAGCCTGACGTGCTCTGCGATGAGACGTCCGAGCTCGGCTAGGAGCGCCCGATCCGAGGCCGCTGTGTCCTCGAGCGCCTGGATGTGCTGACGAATGACTGCGTGGTCGTGAAGAGCCTTGGCGAGCAGCGGATCGGATGGGTCGGCGTGCCTGGCGTAAGCCGGGAACAGAACCTGTTCCTCAGAGCGAAAGTGCGGCTCGCCGCGGTCAGACCAGTACTCCTTCAGCGCAGCGAGCGCCGCGGCCGCCGTCTGCGGTGTCGCTCGGGTGAGCTTTTGCGCCACAAACAGCGCGTGGTGGTGATCGTGCGAGAGGGTGATGAGGGCGGGGTCGCGCTTCATGCCGCGATCGTTCCGTGTAGCTGCTCGAGTCCCTGAGTGGCGATTTGGCCCTCGATTTCGATCAGGCAGCCGGCGCGGGACGGATCGTGAGGGACGAAGTCGGTGAGCTTGCTGGCGGGATCGAGCTCGTCGAGCAGTCCCTGGGTGATGCCGCGGTGCAGTCCGCAGACGACTTGTGGGTTTTCGGTTGCCGCTTCGCGGTAGGGGCAGTTGCAGAGGCGATAGGTCAGCCGCCCGGAGGTGTGCGATTCGCGTTGAGGGCGAAAGCCGAGCGCGGCGAGCGCGGCGTACAGGCTTGGCTCGGCGGCACCGCACAACTGCGGTGCCAGCCCTCGGCCGATCTGCCGGCCGCTGGACTCAATCCGGCGCACACTGCTCCTGCCGGAAGCGATCGAGCATGCGAGCCATCGCCCCAATTGGGCATACGCCGTAGGTGGGCTTCCGGCGGATGTGGTGCCGGCCGAGACCTGCCACATGTCGCGGGGTCGTCCGCGCGGCTGACGGGTTCTTTCTCGCGTGACCAGGCCTTCATCTCGCAGCCGTCCGAGATGCACCCGTACGCCGTTCGGGTGCAGCCCCAGGCGTTTGGCCAGCTCGTCAGTCGAAGCGCGACGGCGCAGCTCGCGGAGCAACCCGAACAGGCGGGCGCGGGTCGGCTGCGCGAGCGTCGGCTGCGCGAGCGGATCTTCGGGTGGCGGCGGTTCATCCATCGCACTGAGTTTTACACACCCATGGGTGTGGAAATTGCTAACGCCTTGGTATTTTCCAGCCATCGTGTGAAAAAGATCCCGTGGAGGCGAAGTGGCCTACGTCATTACTGAGCCATGCATTGGAACCAAGGACAACTCCTGCGTCGAGGTTTGCCCGGTGGACTGCATCCATCCCACGCCGGACGAGCCCGACTACAACTCGGTTGAGATGCTGTACATCGATCCCGAGGAGTGCATCGACTGCGACGCCTGCGTCGAGGCATGTCCTGTGGACGCGATCTTCGCCGAAGATCAACTTCCAGAGGAATGGCGGCATTTCGCCACGACGAACGCCGACTACTACCGCCGGCCAGCCGCCTGATCAGGCCGACCTTGACCGACGCTGAGGAAGGGCTCGCGGCGGTCAACCGGCCGAAGCTGGGATCGCCCCGGCAGGCGGGCTGGCAGACAGTTCGGCGCAGACCCGCAAGCTGCCGCTGTCAGCGACGGGGAGGCCGCCGACCGCGGTTCAGCAGTCGCAGCGCCCCGCCTGCAGCCAGGAACGTCACGAGCACGCGAGACCGATGAGCCGACAGCCAACTGGGTTGACCGGCGCTGGGACTCGGCGCCGTCGTGACCGGCTGCTCATGCCCGTCACGAGGAGGTGATCCGTTCGAGGCTTCCGCGGGGGTTAGGGCTTCGGGTGAGGGAGCGGAGGCTTCGGGTGAGGACGGCGGGGCCTCTGGAGTCGCTGCCGCCTCGATAGCGCTCACCGTTGCTGCCACCACGGGCACCTCAGCGCGTGCCGGCCCATTCGACTCAGACGCTGTTTCAGAGCGCATCGGGGCCACGGCCGGAGTAGCTGCCATCGCAGACGAAGCGTGTTGCCGTTGCACGTAACGCCGCCGGGAGACGAACAGAAGAGCCAACCCAGCTAGCAGCGCCAGCACGCCAAACGTCCAGACGGCGACCGGGGAGCTAGACCGTGAAAGCCCGGTCTCTGCCTTCTCGACGGGCGGAGTCGATTTTGAAGAGCTGGTGGACGCGGCGGCCGTAGAGCCACGGGAGGTTCGCGCCGCGCGACTGGCGTGCCGCTTCACGTGTGAGACGTTGGCGTGCGAGACGGCGAGAGCATCAGCGGCGCTCACGAATTCCGCGGCACCTAGCTGCGGGCTCGCGACAGTGACGAGCTCGCTGGCCGCGAGCGGCAGCGTGGTGCCCGTAATCGAGCTGGACGCAGCGCCGCAGCTGTCGTTCCGCGCGGCCGCCTGTAGCGCCGCGACTGCCGAGCGCTCCGCGCGACCCTCGGAGGCGGTGCTGACCCGCAGCATCGATGCGACCTGGGCCGCGCTGTGGCTTCGTCCACCACCAATCCCGGTCCGCAATATGAGCACCCGCTCCGCTTGCGGCGCCAGCGCGGGCAGACATCCGCTGAGCCGCTCGACGAGTCCGCGCAAATACTTCGTCCACAGTGCGGCCCGCCGCGCCGCCAAGGCCGCACTGTTGCCGGCTGCCATCCTGGCGAAGTAACCCTCCGAGGACCCTCCGGAAGCAGCTTGACCGGCGCTCGACGCGGCCCCATAGCCAGACGACAGCGGTCCGGTGCCCGAGGAGCCCGTTCCCGAACCCGCCGTCGAGGGCGATCCGCCGGATGCCGACCCGGCGGCCGCAGACGGCGACGAGGTCAGCGCGGTGCCCCTGGCGGGTGCGGTGGAAAGCGACGGCGTCGACACGGAAGGAGCCCTGACCGAGGGCGTCGAGAGCGAGGGGGTAGAAACCGAGGGAACCGTCACTGACGGCGTGGAGACCGAAGGCGTCGAAACGGACGGGACCGTCACCGACGGCGTGGAGCCAACAGGTGTCGAAACCGACGGAACGGTCACCGAAGGCGTCGAGATCGACGGAACGGTGACCGATGGCGTTGAGACCGCCGGCGTCGAGACCGACGGCAGGCTCACAGCCTTCAGCGTCAGCGCCTCGCTGGAGACCGGGGCCACGGCCCCCATGGCCTGAAACACCAGCGCGAGCACAGGACCCGCAATCAATACGCGGAATCCGTTCTTCGCGAAACCCGACCCGTGGCGACCGTGTTTACGCCGCCGATTGCTGTAGCTGGCCCAACTCATGCCTTCAACAGGTGTAACGAATGCGCCCAAGAAAACTTGCTGCAACTTGCGCGGAATCGCGACCCGGAAGACTGTTCTACCCGCAGACCGCCACGCGAAACGGCCTTTAGGCGTAGACGTCTAACCGACTTCGGAACCTGCTCGGACCAATCCGCCTCGAGCTCGTTACACCTGGCATCTCCGCCCCTTCGACCGCCCCACCAACGCGGCCGTTCACTGTGCCGTGGCCCGACTGTCGGAGCGGCTAGGCGATAGGTGTGCTGACGGCGTAGCGGAATGGGTTCCGGATCGCGTAAGTCCCATCGGGCCGGACGTGTTGCGCCAAAAACGCCTCGATATCGAGCCTCACAGCCTCGGCGCCGGCGTGCTCGGCGATCCGCACGACCGGACCCGCACTGCTCAGCGCGGCGATAGCGGTCGCGGTGTCGGGGTAGGTGTAGACACACATCACATCGGCCATCTCGGCGACCTCGAGTCCGACGCTGGCGAAGAACTCTTCGAGCGCATCGCGGCCGCAGAGGGCGAACGGTCCTGGGCTGCCGGGCTGAGGCGGGGGCATCAGCGTGCCGAGGCTTTTGAGATGGGGAGCGAGCTCGCACATCTCCGCCGGGCTCCACACGAGGGCCAGAATCCGCCCTCCAGGCGCCGTGACCCGCTTGGCCTCCTGGAGGGCAGCGACTGGGTCTGCCGCGTACTGGAACGAGTTGAAGCCGGTGACAGCATCGAAGGTGTCGTCAGGGAACGGGAGCAACTGGATCTCGCCCTGGACGAGCTCGGCGCCCGGCACCCGGCGGCGCGCGTACGCGAGCATCCCCGGCGCCGCGTCAAGACCGGTGACGTCAGCGCCGCGGTCTGCGGCAAGGCGCAACGCCAGGCCGGCGCCGCAGCCGACGTCGAGCAGCCGTTTATGATCGCCGACTCCGACGGCGTTCAGTCCGGCCCGGAAGGCCGGCTCCATGTACGGCTCATGGAGCTCTGCCCAGTTGGCCGTGTCGACGCTCCACAGCCGGCTCTGCAGCTCGGCCGTGCCCACATCAGTCTTAATGCTCATGAGATGCCTCCATCTGGTCTCGTTGACGCCCGTGGACGCTAGGCGCGGACGCCCAAGCAAGCATCGGCCAAATTGCCTAAGTTGGACCGCCGAGCGGCCCATCTTGGCGCCCCAAGAGCCCCGCCTCGCGCGCCGCCGAGACGGCCGCCGTCCGGGTTGGCGCACCGAGCTTTGAGAGGATCGCTGAGACGTGGTGGGCGACAGTGCGATCGGAGAGATGCAGCGCTGCGGCGATCTCAGGATTCGTCGCACCGCCGGCCAGTACCGATAGGACCTCCTGCTCCCTCTGGGTGAGCCCGGCAGCGTTCGCAAGCGTGGAGGCTCGTGGGCCGCGCAGCGCTGTCCCGCCGCGAAGCTCGCGCTCGCGGGCGAACGCGCGGGCGGCGCCCGACGCGCCGAGTCGCTTCAGCGTCGCGATCGCGCTGCGCGCCGCGCGCTCATCGCCGGGAAGGGCCGCAAGCGCGGCCTCGTAGGGAGCATCAACCGCACTCCAGGCACCGATCGCAGCACGCCAGTCCCCCACCAGCTCCAAGCGAATCGGCTCAGGCAGTGGCACTGCATCGTCGTCCCACGTCGCCGTCTCGCCGCAGCGCGCGGCCCACAGCAGAGTGTCCCCTGCGGGGCGGGATAGCTGCGCCGCGAACGGCGCTCCGAGCCCCGCGCGCGCGTGCTCGCGGCCGCGGGCAAGGTCCCCCTCGAGCCAGGCAACCTCGGCGAGCGCAGCGCTGAGGAACAGATGGCGCCACCCAGGCGGGACCCCTTCCAGTTGCGCAAGCGCTGCCTCGAGTTGCTCACGCGGCTCATGTTCACCACGGCGGGCGTGCACCAGCGCCTCGATCGCATCGGCGATCACCAGGCCGCCATGCCAGTCGCCCCGCCCTTCCTCGACCCGGGCGAGCGCGTCCATGTAACGTCCGCGATCGAGCAGGGTGCGCGCGTGGACGACGAGCAGGTACTGCCGGGGGATGGCGGTATCGAAGTCGGCGAACAGCCGCAGCGCATCGTTGACCACGCGATCGGCATACGTACCCTCGCGCGCGTCGCTTGCCACCGAGACCGCGTTCACGTGCGCCCGGATCACCTGGATCGCCGTGCCAGCCTGCTGCGCCTCGCTCCGCGCCTGCTCGAGCATCCCGATCGCACGGGGATCGCCCCGGTGCCCATGGGCCAGCGCGAGGCTGATCAACGTGTCGATGCGAGCTTCATCGAGTCCGGCCGCGGCAGCGGCCTCCAGAGCGCACGCCCCGGCCTCGATAGCTTGCGCCGGGTCAAATGCGACCGCCTCGATACGGACGTGCGCCGCGCGGGCGCGCGCCAGCTCATGATCATCGCCCGTCCCTTCGAGCAGCGAGACTGCGTCGGCCGCCGCGGTGCGCGCCTCCTGGAGTCGGTCCAGGGACCACAGCGCCGCCGACATGACCGATCGCGCGCGGCCGGACGCGGCCCAGTCATTCGAAGTGTCGGCCAGCACGGCGGCCTGCTCGGACGCAACCAGCGCCTCCTCAAGACGACGCCCAGCGAAGTTCATGTTCCGCGCATACCGGATAAGCAGGTCGATCCGCACTTCCGCGGGCAGCCCCTTGCCCACCCGCAGGGCCCGGTCGAGCTGCAACCCGGCCTCGAGCAAAGCCCCGACATGCTCAGCCTCGCCAGCAGCGAGAACCGCATGGCGGCTCGCAAGCTCGCCGAGTCCCGCAGCCTCCGCGTGGTGTGCGATGCGGGCATGATCGCCGCCGCTCTTCCGCGCCAGGAACCTGGCGACGACACCGTGCAGGGCAGCACGCCGGGGGGCCGACAGAGCCTCCTCGATCGCACGCCGGGTGAGCTCATGCCGGAAACCGAACATCACCCCATCATCGGTCAGCACCCCCCGAGCGAGCGCCTCCTTGACCGCGCCCTCGTGACCGGGAACTAGCTCCTCGAGCAGCCCCGCCTGGACGCGCTGCCCAACGACCGCAGCGACCTCGACTACGCCCTTCGCCTCCGGGCCCAACCGCGCCACGCGCGCCAACGTCGCATCGCGGACGGAGACAGGCACGGTCTCTGCAGCGGCAAGCATCTCCACGACCAGGAACGGATTGCCGCCGGTCACCCGCACGATGGGGCCCACATCAGCCCCACCGTCCCCGGCCAGCTCCCGGACCGCATCCTCTGACAACGCCGCGAGCGCGACCCTGACGATCTCCGGATCCGTGGCCAGATCACCAATGAGAACACCGAGCGGCTGGTTGGCCGCCAGCTCGTCGTCGCGCAAAGTCACCACCAGCCCCATCGGCACATCCTCCGCCCGCCGCGCCAGCACCCGCACGACATCCAATGTGGCCGGGTCCGCCCAATGGGCATCCTCAACCGCCGCGATCGCCGGACCACCCGACGTCACCGCGGCCTGCAAGGAGCGGGCAAGCGAACGCCGGTCGCCACCGACTGACTCCAGTGCGCCCGGCGCGCCGGCAGCGCTCACCAGCTCATGCAGCGGACCCAGCGGCTCCGGGACCGACAACGGCTCGCAGCGCCCCACGTAGAAAGGCACACGGGCCCGGTCACGCACCGCGCGCAACAGCGAGGTCTTCCCGATCCCTGCCTCCCCACGGACCAGCGCCACAGCACCACAACCCCCACGAACCCGCTCGGCCATCGAGGTCAGCAGTTCAACCTCCGCCTCACGCTCCAGCAGCCGATCCACACGACCGATCGTAACCACGAAACGCCAGCGATCGCGCGCGTCGGCTCGCTCCCACTATGGGCGCACCGCGCGGGCTGGCGGCGATCCAGACGGCGCCGCGCTCGCACCTCTTTGCGACCGGACCTTGGGCTCGCTTACATGAGCAGGCAAGTAGCTCGTCGGAGGCAAGAGGCGTCCGGGCAGACCTGACGGGCGCGCCATTGACACGGTTGCCCTAATCGAACCGCCCCCCGGGGGTCCGGAGGGCGGTTTGAATTCTTTGCAAAGGTGGAGACGGCGGGAATCGAACCCGCGTCCGCGGTCGCGTAGATGGTGGCGTCTACGAGCGTATCCAGCGATCTGAGCTTCGCCCTCGACTAGCCTCGCCGGCGGGGTTGTCGAGGGCTAGCTCCCTGAAAGTCCCCGGCTCGGAGGGAGCAAATCCTCACCGGGCGAGCCTGCTTGTTGATCCCGCTCCACCGCCGCAGGCGAGCGACGGGCGAGACGACGTCAGTTACCGACTAAGCAGCCGCGTAACCGAGATCGAAGCTGTGCGTGTCCGCACTTATTGGTTTCCGGGTGATTAACGAGGCCGCCCGGAACCTCGACTCGCAACCACCCCCACGAGCCGACCACGTCGAAGCCTGTCGTCCCCGGGGGTTATGTATGAGCTACTGATTGTAGAGACCGGGTTTTCGAAGAAGCGGATAAGGGTTGCACCGAGGGATGCAATACCACTGCCAAAATCAGCACAGAGATGGATCAGTGGTTTCCAACACAAGCCCCCGCACACGTCACCCCGCAGCAGCGGGCGTCTCGTCCTCTGCCTGACGGGCCGTGGTTCACGCCGCCTGAGAGCCGGAAGCCGCCCAAGCGGCAGTCGATCTTGCGACGCAAGGTGGGGCCGCTGCTGGCAGCGATCGCCGCTTTCCTCGCCAAGTTCAAATCGCTGCTGCTTCTAATCCCGAAGCTCAAGCTGCTGACCACGGCCGGGACGATGCTCGTCTCGATCGCGGCCTACGGGTTCGTGTTTGGCTGGACGTTCGCCGTGGGCTTCGTTGCGCTGTTGTTCGTGCACGAGATGGGACACGTGATCCAGCTTCGCCGTGAAGGGATCAAGGCCAGCGCTCCCACCTTCATCCCCTTCCTCGGCGCCGTCATCAGCGCCCGTTCGCTGGGCGACAACGCGCTGGCCGAGGCCCGGGTCGGCCTGGCGGGACCGATTCTCGGCAGCCTGGGGTCGGCGCTATGCATCGTCGTGTGGCACCTCACGGGTAGCGAGATCTGGCGAGCGCTGGCATTTACCGGCTTCTTCCTCAACCTCTTCAACTTGCTTCCAGTCGTGCCCTTGGACGGCGGCCGGGCGATGGCCGCGATGGCACCGTGGATGTGGATCGCCGGCTTTTTGGCCCTGATTCCGCTGGCGGTGATCTTCCCCAATCCGATCATGCTGTTGATCATCGTGTTCGCTGGCTTCGAAACCCACAGGCGCTGGCGTATGCGTCGATCCGGCGGCGAGCAGCAGCGGGCTTACTATCGCGTGCGCCCGCTCGACAGAGCACTAGTTGCCCTCGTTTACCTCTCGCTCGTGGGATTGCTCGTCGTGGGGATGAACGCCACCAATCTCCGCGCAACCTTCTAGTCCCGGATTCGAGCGACGAACAACCGGCCCTGAACCTGACCGTCTAGCCCCAGGTCACGAACCGCCTGGGCCACGCCGGGATACTCGGGATCGCCATAGTCGTGGAATGCAACGAGACCTCGAGGTGCGAGGCGGTCTCGCCAGGCACGAAACGCCGCGATCACGCCCTGACTGGAGTGATCGCCGTCGAGAAACATGAGCTCCACGGGCCGCGCTGGTGCCTCCGGTCCGAGCGCGCTGGGGCCTTGCTCGGTACGAGCTCGCACCACGTTAACGCGCGACCGCGCAGCGGAGTCGAGCAGCGCCAGATAGCGGTCGCGCTCCGGATGCGCCGCGGGATCGAGCGTTATGACGGTGCGCCCCGAATCGGCGAGGACCAACGCCGCCGCGGTCCAACCGGTGGCGGTCCCGTCCTCGAGAATCAGTCGGCGACCGCTCGCCGCGGCCAACAGCGCCGCGAGCTCTCGCGGTCGGCAGACCGCGTCGATCGACCTTTGATCTCGGGTCCGGACAGCCAGCAGCAGGCAACGTAGGTAGAACAGCGCAACCTTGGGCGGGAGGCGCGCCAGCCAAGCCAGCTGCCTGGAGAGGGCGACTGCCTGGCCGATCGGCGAGCGGCGGCGACTCGAGATTCGCAGTCCTCTAACGCCCCGCGTCCCGAAGCGCCCGCTGTACTTCGCGTGTCGCTTCGCGCCGGCGGATCGTCTGCCGGCGGTCGTAGAGATCCTTGCCCCTTGCCAGCGCGATCTCCACCTTGGCGTGTGGGCCGGAGAAATAGACGCGGGTCGGGACCAGGGTCAGCCCGCGTTCTGCGGTCTTGCCAACCAGCCGCTCGATCTCGGAACGGTGTAACAGCAACTTGCGCGGGCGCTCGGGATCGTGATTCTCGCGGGCGGCGGGGCCGTAGGGCGCGATGTACATCCCGAGCAGCCAGACCTCGCGGTCGCGCAAGACCGCATACGCGTCCTTGAGTTGCACGGCGCCTTCGCGCAGCGACTTGACCTCGGTTCCCATGAGCATGATGCCGCACTCGAAGCGCTCGAGCAGGTTGAAGCGGTAGGAGGCCTGGCGGTTGGTGGCGATGTCGCCCGGAGCGGCCTTGCGCTTGCGAGGTCTAGCCATCTGGGGTCATTCGGGGGCTGGCGGAGAGAGATCAACCCTACCCCGTGCCGCGTCGACACGGTCGACTCTGACGACCACAGGATCCCCCAACCTGACTGCCCGCCCGGTCCGCGAGCCTACGAGCATCGTCTCCTGTTCGTTCAGCTCCCACCAGTCGCCGGGCAGCCGCCGCACGGGCAGCATGCCCTCGAACGAGAGGCGCTCGCCGAACGCAACGAACGCCCCGGCACGGTGCAACCCCACCACCTCGCCCTCGAACTCGATTTCCCAGCCGGACTGAAATAGCTCGCGCTCGAGCAAGAAGCAACTGGCGACGTCCTCGGCGTCTCTCTCGATCGTCATCGCCTCGCGCTCGCGGGCCGAGGCCCACGGGCCGGCGGCGGCCACCCACGAGGAGTCTGGCGGGGGTGCGTCTCCGGCCAGCGTGGACAGCAGGGCCCGATGACACACGAGGTCGGGATAGCGCCTGATCGGCGAGGTGAAATGACAGTAGCGCGAGGACTTCAGCCCGGCGTGCCCCCGGTTTCGGTCCTCGTAGTACGCCTGCTTCAGCGAGCGCAGCACCAGGCTTTGGAGGGCCCGGGCGCCCCGGCCCTTGCGCTTCACCCAATCGTCCACGAGTTGTGAGGCCTCCCCCACCGCGTCGGCCGCCTGCTGAGGCGCGAGGTGTCCCTTGGGCACCGGCGGCGTCGGCACGTCCAGCGAGGCCAACTGCTCGATGAGCCGCTCGACGGCGGGAGCGGCGGGTCGCTCGTGGACCCGGTAGAGGGTCGGTACGCGACGCTCCGCCAAGACCCGCGCCACCTGCTCGTTGGCGGCGATCATCAGATGCTCGATCAACCGGTGCGACTCGGTCTGCTCGGTGGGCTGCATCCCGACGACAGCACCCGCGCGGTCGAAGCTGAACTCCGGCTCTACGCTCGAGAGTGTGAGCGCCCCACGCCGGGCCCGAGCCATTTGCAGCGCCGCCGCGGCCGATCGCGCCGCAGCCAGTGCATCTGCCCACGGAGCCTGCGCCCGCTCCAGGCCGGCGAACAGGCCGTCCACCTGTCCGTACTCCAACCGCGCGTCGGAGCAGATCACCGAGCGATAGAACGAGCCCCTCGACACCTTGCCGGCGGAGGTCACCGCGAACTCCACGGTAACCGTCAGACGTTCATCGCCGGGGACGAGCGAGCATGCCCGGGTTGAAAGCGCAGAAGGCAGCATCGGCTCGACGTTTCCGGGGACGTAGACGCTGCAGCTTCGGCGATACGCCTCCCGGTCGACGAGCGACCCGAACGGCACATACGCCGAGACATCCGCGATGTGCACCCAAACGCGCCAGCAGCCGTCGCCCTCCACGCTAGCCGAGATCGCGTCGTCGAAGTCACGGGCGCTCGCGGGGTCGATGGTGAACGTCGCCATTCCTCGCAGGTCGCGCCGCCCGTCAGCGGGCTGCACATGGGACTCCGCGGCGCGTGCCTCGTGCTCTACCGCGGGGTCGAACGCTCGCCTCAGCCCGCGATCGAGCATCAAGGCCTCGATCACATCTCGGGCCACGGTGGGCCGCCCCAGACGCCGGGCTATCGTGGCCCGTCCGGTCGTTCGGCCTCCCCGTCGCGCCGCCTGGCGCACCAGCACCAAATCGCCCACGGCGGAGCGGTTGTCGCGGCTCACCACCTGTCTTGGTCCACGCTCGAAGAATGGCTCGGCCACCAGGAACTTTCCGCGCCGCTCCAGCACGGCGACGCGTCCGGCGTCCGCCCTATCGGCGGGCGTCACCTGACTTCGCCTGCGACCGTACGCTCAGCTGCGTTCAGTGCCGCGTCTACTCCGCTGCGCGGGTTATCGACCGCAGTGATGTTGGGAGTGATGCCGGCGCCCTCCCGCACACCGCCGCCCCCCAAGTTGCGGCCGTCGGGCGTGAAGTACTCGCCGACCGTGATGTCCAAGGCACCGCCGTTCGGCAGGGGCTCAATCTCCTGGAAGACACCCTTGCCGTAGCTATGCGTCCCTACCACCAGCGCCCGATGGCGATCCTGGAGCGCCGCGGTCACGATCTCGGCCGCCGAAGCGGTCCCGCGATCGACTAGTACCACCATCGGGATCGTGGGGGCGATGGCGTCCCCTTTGGCCAGGTACACCTGTCGAGGCTGGCTGCGGCCCGCCGTGGACACGATCGTGCCGTCCTCGATGAACAGGCTTGCCACGTTGACGGCCTCGTCGAGCAACCCGCCGCCGTTCTCGCGTAGATCTAGGATCAACGCCCGGGCCCCCTGATGTACGACCTTCTGGACTTGCGCGCGCAATTCGTCCCCCGCTCCCTCGGTGAAGCTCGTTAGCTGCAAGTCACCAATCCGCGTTCCTCGGTAGCTGACCAGCTTTCCGCTGGCGACCGGGACAACCAGGTCGGCCCGGGTGACGATGACCGTGCTGCGCTGCGTGCCGCGCAGCACACTGAGCGTGACTCTGGTGCCAGCGGGCCCACGGATCAGCGCCGAGTCGTAGTCGGCGGAGCGGTTGGCGAGCGACGTCGACCCCACGCCAACGATCACTTCGCCGCGTGCCAGCCCCGCGCGGGCGGCAGGCGAGCCGGGAAACACGTCGACGACGCGCAGACCGCGGGAATCTGGAAGCACATCTACCCCAATCCCCGAGAGGTGAGGATTGGACTGGTTCAGGAACGAGCGGTAGTCGCTGGGATTGAAATAGTGCGAGTAGGGGTCGCCCAGGCTGGCGATGGCCTGGGTGATCCCGCGGTTCTCGAGCTGCTGGGTGCTGACTTGGCGGTAGTAGTCGCGCTTGACGATGTTCAGCACCTGCTGCATCAGCTGACCGCTGGGGTCGTCGGTGAACGTGCTGCGCAGCCCGGACGGCAGCCAGCTGGGATGGCCGCCCAGCCAGACGCCGACGGCCAGAATCACCAGCGCGGTGACCAGGATGGCGCTGCCCCGGCGCAGCGGCGAGCGGGTGGGGCGTCCCGAAGCCTGAAGCATCGCTCTGAGAGTAGCCAGCCGGGCTCGCCGATCCGGCGCGAGGGGCGCAGCCGGGCTCGCCAATCCAGCACGAGGACCAAGGGCGGAGCCCCGCGCGCGGCCTAGTGCGTGCTAGACGCGCAAGAAGCGCCGTAGCGAGACGCCGGAGCCGATCGCTGACACCATCACGCCGGCTCCCATCAGGATCCCCAGCAGCGCGGGAAAGGCGATCGTGCGGATCCCGCCGACCAGTGCCCAGCCGGAGAACACCGGGTCGAGCAGCGCGACCTTGGCCACGGCCAGGACGGCGATCGCTACCACCGCGCCGGCCGCGCCGACCATGATCCCCTCGATCACGAACGGCCAGCGGATGAACCAGTCCGTGGCGCCCACGAGCTTCATCACCTCCACCTCGCGACGGCGGGCGAACAGCGACAGCCGGATTGTGTTGGCGATCAGCAGGATGGAGGCGATCGTCAGCAGCGCCGCGAACGCCAAGCCTCCCCACTTGACAGCCGAGGTGAGCTCAAGGGCCTTCTTGGTGTAAGCCTTCTTATTCGACACGCTGGCGATCGCCGGATCGAACGGCCCGCTTCCGCGGCTCAGCGCGGTGTGAACCGCCAAGATGTTGGACGCGTTGTCCGGGGTGACGTGGAAGGTGTCGGGCAGCGGGTTGTAGCCCAGCAGCACGTAGGCAGCAGGATTCTGCGCCTTCTGCTGGTTGAACGCCTGCTGCTTTGACACGAACTGCACAGAGCGCACGTGCGGCAGAACCTTCATCTCGCGCTCCACGCGCGCGTCGTCGGCACGCGTAGCGCCGGTCTTCATGAACACGTCGACGATCAGCCGGTTGCGGACATTGTTGGCCGCGCCGTTCGTTACCTCCACCGCGGGGATGAAGACGCCGACGACGAGCATAGTCACCAGCACCGTGGCGAGCGCCGCAAAGCTCGGCGCCGCGTTTCGGCGCATGGCGCGAAGCGACTCGCGCAGGAAGAAGCCGAAGCGCATCAGTGTCTCGAGGCGGGAGCCACTTACTACAGACCCGGCGGTCGCGTGGAGGGCGCCCGCAGCCGCTGCGCGAACTCGCGGGTGGACTCCTCGCGGGTGTATAGGCCGGCGGCCTCGTCGCGGACGATTCGTCCATGCGAGAGCTCAAGCACGCGACGGCGCATCTTGTCGACCATGGCCTGATCATGGGTGGCGACAAGGATCGTCGTCCCCGTGCGGTTGATCCGGTAGAGCAGACGCATAATGTCGATGCTGGTCTCCGGATCGAGGTTTCCGGTCGGCTCGTCGGCTAGCAGCAGCGGCGGGTGATTGACGAATGCGCGGGCGATCGACACTCGCTGCTGCTCCCCGCCCGAGAGCTGATCGGGATAGTTGTGAAGCTTCGTCGAGAGGCCGGTGAGACGCAGGATGTCCGGCACCTTCTGGCGAATCTCTCGCCGACTGCCACCAGTGACCTGAAGCGCGTAGGCCACGTTGTCATAGACAGTGCGGCTCGGCAGCAGCTTGAAGTCCTGGAACACCACGCCGATATTGCGCCGGTAGTACGGCACGCGGTTGCGCTGGATCTCCGTCAGGTCGCGACCGGCGACCCGGATCGTGCCCTCCGTGGGCTCGCTCTCCTTGATCAGCAGCCGCATCACCGTCGATTTGCCAGAGCCCGTAGCGCCGACGAGGAACACGAATTCGCCGCGGGTAACCGAGAACGTCCCGTGATCCAGCCCGATGTCGCCGCCTTCATAGCGCTTGGAAACGCCGCGAAATTCGATTACGGACGGCGGGCCGGGTGCCGCGACCGCGGGCACTGGGACGGGTCGGGGTGCTCCTCGGCGCGTGGCGGCGCGACGCGCACGGGTGCGAAGATCTTCCCTGGAGGCGGACATCGGGAGTCGAGCCAGACTAGCGGCGAGCGCGGAGCGGCGTCCCGCTGAGAGGCCTGTGCAACGGCGCTTGCACGGCGCTCGCTACCGTTCGCCGTCAGATGCCTCGGATCGACCAGACGACCCTTGACAACGGCCTGCCGCTCTACCGCATGGCGATCGACGGCACCCGCGCGGTGACGCTCCTGGTGGCGTTCGACGCCGGCGCCAGGACCGAGAGAGCCGAGGAGAACGGAATGGCTCACTTCCTCGAGCACCTGGTGTTCAAGGGCGGCGAGAAGTACCCCACCTACCGCGATGTGAATGCCGCGGCAGAACGCATCGGCGCGGTGCTGAACGCCTACACGAGCCATGATCTGGTCGCCTTCCACATCACCGCTCGCGCCGAGCAGGCGCCGGCGGCGGCCGATCTGGTGACCGACTTTGTCGGACGGCCCCGGATCGATCCCGCGGAGCTTGACCGAGAGCGAGGCGTCGTGGTCCAGGAGATCGCCCGGGCCAACGACCAGCCGGCAATGGTCGCCGAGCACCTGATCGACGAAGCCGCTTTCGGCGACCATCCGTTGGGCCGGCCGGTGCTGGGAACGGTCGAGCACATCCGCGACTCATTCGCCCGCGAGGACATCGTGGCATTCCGCTCTAGGCGCTGGGCGCCGGCGCGCGGGGCGGCGTTCGCCGTCGGCAATCTCACCGCGCTTCCGCAGAATGGCGAGCTGGAGGCGCTGTTCGGCCGCTTCCCCCACGAGCCTGCGCCCGAGCCCTACGAGCCCGCTTCCCAGGCCCATCGTCGGGTCTTGGTTCGAGAGCGCGACTCGAACCAATCTCACCTCCGGATGTCCTACCGGCCCGCGGTCGATGTCTCCGATGCCGGCCAGCGCGCCGCGCTGCAGATCTACTCCACCCTGCTCGGGGGTTCGATGGGGTCGCGGTTGTTCGACGAGATCCGCGAACAGCGGGGCCTCGCCTACTCGGTGCACTCGGCAGCACACGCCTACGCCGACACGCCGGTGCTCCAGCTCTCGGCGGGGCTCGAGTCAAGCAAGTGCGTCGAGGCGCTGGTCAGGATGCGAGAGATCGTCTCCGAGCTCCGCGAGCAGGGGCCAACGGACGAAGAGCTCGAGCGCGCCCGGGCTTACGCCGCAGGGGCGCGGGCGATCGCGTTCGAGAACACGGGCGCCGTGGCTCGCTACGGCGCCCAGCAGGCAATCGTGTACGGCGAGCATCCCGACCCGGACGCAACGATCGCGCTGCTCGATGCTGTGACCTTCGACCAGGTAGCTGAGGTCGCGGCTCGCGTTCCCGAGGAGCTATCGCTGGCCTGTGTCGGACCTCACACCGCGGAGGAACTGCAGTCCGCGTAGGACCCCTGATCGCGCTCGCGGCAGTGCTCGCGAGCCTCCTGTCTGCCTGCGGTGGGCGCGGACACCAGCGCCCACCACCGACGACTGTAGTCCACAAGGCCCCGGCGGCGCGGGTGCCCGTGCGCCGCTATCCGCCGCCCGGGACCGCGGCGCTGCACTCGGCGCTGCTGCGCAACCTGGCCCAGGCGGGATCGGGAAGCGGCGCCCTGGTCTACGACCTGACCGACCAGCTACCGCTCTTCGCGCTGCGCTCGAAGATCGCCCGCCCGCCGGCGTCGGTGGAGAAGCTGTATACGAGCGTTGCCGTGCTTGACAAGCTGGGCCAGGACACGGTTCTGCGCACGAAGGTGCTGGGCAAAGGCCACCTGGGTGCCGCCGGGGTGTGGCACGGCAACCTCTACCTGGTGGGCGGCGGCGATCCAACGTTTGGCGATCAGACCTTCAACAAGGCCTGGGAATTCGGCTACGGGCCGACCGCGACCCAGCTCGCGGGCCAGCTTCGAGGCGATGGGATCCGAACCATCACCGGCAAGGTGATCGGCGACGGTTCGCTGTTTGACCCCCGCCCCGGGCCACCCTCCACCCGCTTTGCTCCCGACGTCCCAGATCTCGGCGGTCAGCTGAGCGCGCTCACCTACGATCACGGAGCGACCGCCAACCTCACGCCTCCGGCGTTCGCGGCGCGGCAGCTGGCGCGGACCATGGGCTCGGCTCAGATCCACGCGCGAGCCGCCCGCTTCCCGGGCAAGGCGCCCGCCGGCGCCCGGCCCCTGGCGAGTGTGGGATCCCCCCCAACCTCGTTGCTCGTTCGGCTGATGGACGTGCCCTCGGATGACTTCTTCGCCGAGATGCTGACCAAGCAGCTCGGCGTGCGATTCGCCGGAGCCGGGAGCACCGCCGCCGGGGCCGGGGTGATCGCCGACGTGGTGGGGGTCTATGGAATCCGCCCCCACATCGTCGATGGCTCGGGGCTGTCGCGGTCCGATAGCTCCTCGCCGCAGCAGGTGGTACAGCTGCTGCGCGAGCTGCACGGCACCGCCACAGGTCAAGCGGTGGTCGGCGCGCTGCCGGTCGTGGGGGTCGATGGGACGACCAAAACGATCGCCGTGCGCACAGCGGCGCAGGGACGCTGCGAAGCCAAGACCGGCACCCTAAACGGGGTGACGAACCTCGCCGGCTACTGCCACTCCCGGGGCGGCAAGCTGCTGGCGTTCGCGCTGTTCGTCGACGGACCGAGCAACTGGAGCGCGCTTCAGATCGAGGGCAAAATGGTCGCGGCGATCGCCCGGCTGTAAACGCTCTTAGGGGAAAATGGCATCGTGGATCTGGCGACGGTTATCAACCGGCGCGAGCTGCGCCGGTACCTGGACCGGGTTGGCGACCGATGGCAGCTGGAGGTGGCGCTGCTGGCGGCCTCGCGCACCGAAGGCGCCGTGCGCACCGAAGACGCCCCGCAGACCGAAGACGCCGCAGGGGCCGGACCGGAGCCGCGGTTCGTGCTGGTGCTGGTCTCCTCCGCCTACGACGGGATGCCGTGGCTGGAGCGGGTCTATCAGTCGGGATCGCTGTGGGACGCGCTGGAGATGGGAGGCCGGGCCGATATTCACTGCTATACGCCGGCGGAGTTCGCCCGCAAGCGCGAGACCCTGCCCGCAGTACGCGAAGCCACCCAGTACGGAATCGACCTCTTGGCCGAGCTGCAATGAGCGCCCGTCAGCCGATGGCGACCATGCGCTCGATCGGCAGCCGCGCACGCTCGGCGATGTCGGCCGGCACGCTGACCTTGTGCACGCCGGCGCGCAGCGAATCACGAAGCTTCGGCAGGGTGATCATCTTCATATAGCGGCAGTGGGCTGCCTCGTTGGCCGCGATGAAGTCGGCTTCCGGCGCCGCGCGACGAAGCCCATGAAGCATGCCCGTCTCGGTGGCCACGATCGCGGTGCGGGAACGTTCGGAGTCGTGGCCGCCCTGCTCGCGGGCATAGTTGAGCATCCCGCCGGTGGAGAGCATCCGTACCCCTTCTGATGCCACGTCGCCGGCTGCCACGTACTCCATGACGCTGGTCGAGCAGCCGCATTCGGGGTGAATCAAGAGGTCTGCTTCGGGGTGCGCGGCACGGACGCCCGCGATGTCCTGGGGCTTGATCCCGGCGTGCACGTGGCACTCCCCGTCCCACACGTACAGCCGCCGTCCGGTGACCTTTTCCACATAGGCGCCGAGGAACATGTCCGGTCCGAACAGGATTTCGGTGTCCTCGCCGTGCTCACGGTAGATGTGCTCTACGACCTTCACCGCGTTGGCCGACGTGCAGCAGTAGTCGGTCTCAGCTTTGACAGCCGCGGTGGTGTTCACGTACATGACCGTGATCGCCCCCGGATGTTGCGCCTTCCACTGGCGCAGCTGGTCGGAGGTAATCGAGTCGGCAAGCGAGCAGCCCGCTTCCACGTCCGGGATCAATACGCGCTTCTCCGGACACAGGATCGACGCAGTTTCAGCCATGAAATGAACGCCGCAAAAGACGATCGTCTCGGCGCCGGCGGCGGCCGCCTGCTGCGAGAGCCCGAGCGAATCGCCGACGTAGTCCGCCGCGTCCTGGATCTCCGGCAGCTGATAGTTGTGGGCCAGGATCACCGCGTCGGTGGTGGCCTTCAGCGTCCGGATCTCATCCTGCAGGGCAGGAATGTTCTCGAGCATCAAAGGTGCGTCAGCGGCACCGAGCATCGGCAGGTTCATGGCAGCAATGGTTCGAGGATCAGGGACAGGTCGAGCGCCGGGGCGCTGTGCGTCAAAGCGCCAACCGAGACAAAGTCTACGCCGGTAGCCGCGATGTCCCGGACCGTGTGAAGCGTCACGCCGCCGCTGGCTTCCAGCGTCGCGCGGCCGGCAGCCTGCTCCACGGCGGCACTCAATTCGCCGGGGGACATGTTGTCAAGCAGCAGGTGCGTGGATCCCGCGGCCAACGCCTCATCCACGTCAGCGAGCGTCCGGCACTCCACCTCCAGTGGCACGCCAGGGCTGTGCGTGCGGGCGGCGCCCACCGCGGCCCCCACCCCCCCGCCGATACTGGCGTGGTTCTCCTTGATCAGGATCGCGTCGAACAGCCCGAAGCGGTGATTCGTGCCACCACCCGCGGCGACCGCCGCCTTCTCCAGCGCGCGCAGGCCGGGCGTGGTCTTGCGGGTGTCGAGAATCCGAGCCCCGGTGCCCTTCACGGCTTCGACGTAGCGCGCCGTCAAGCTGGCCACGCCCGAGAGCCGACCGAGGAAGTTCAGCGCGGTGCGCTCGGCGGTGAGGATGGCGCGCGCCAGACCCTCGACTTGCAGCACCTCGCCTCGCTCCCGCCACGTTCCTTCGTCACACCGAGGCGTGATGACGATGCCGGGGTCCAGCACCTGGAAGGCCTCGGCCGCTGCAGCTAAGCCGAAGATCACTCCGGGCGCCTTCTGGGTGATCAACGCGCGGGCCCGGGCGTCGTCCGGCACCGTGACTTCGGTGGTGACGTCGCCGCTACCGACGTCCTCGGCGAGTGCACGCTTCACCTGCTCGCGGAACCCCTCCGCCGGGACCTTTGGAAGTTGTATGGCGCCAGACGACATCAACTTCTAAAGGCCACTGTGGAGCCCACCGAGGCGGGGCTTTCGGCCAGAACCCTGACGGTGGCGAAGGTGGGGTCGGCGGCGCCGTGCAGCCGCGCCCCCGCGACGGTCAGCTCCTGGAGGTACTCGATCACCTCCACAGTCACGCGCTCGCCCGGCAGCAGCGCCGGCACCCCGGGCGGATAGCCGGCGATCGCCTCGCACGAGATGCGGCCCACGGCCTCCCCGACCGGCACGCTCTCGCCGGCGCCGAGAAACGCCTCCCGGGGCGTGACGGCGGTCTCCCGCTCGCCTCCGCTGGGCGCCGAGGGAACCTCGCTCACGACCCCCGGACGCGAGATCCGCCGCACGGTCTCGGAAAAGTCGTGCGCCAGGTGCTCCAGCGGCTCGACAGGTTGGGCCAGCCCCAGCACGAACACCACGGTGGCGTGCGTGGCGAGCTCGGTGTAGGTGTCGTAGGAGGCGCGCAGCGCGGCGGCGATCTCGTACCCCGTACAGCCAGTCCCGCGGACGTCGACCACCAGTCGCAGCGGGTCCCAGCCGGCCACTCCCGGCTGGCCGACGAGCGTGTCGCCCACCACGTGACAGCCGGGAAGGGCGTCGATCGCTCGTCGTGTCCTGGCGCCGGCGGCCAGCGTCCGTTCGAGCAGTGCGTCGCCGTGGACCGCGAGCTGACGGCGAGCCGCGTCGAGCGAGGCGAACAGCAGCGAGCTGGGGCTCGTGGAGCGCACGAGCCGTACGGCCCGGGCCACGGCATCGGGATCCACAAGCCCCTCCCGGGCCACGTGCAACATCGCCGACTGGGTGAGGCTGCCGACGATCTTGTGCGTCGAGGCGAGGACGGCGTCCGCCCCGAGCCGCAGAGGTGATTCCGGAAGATCTGGGTGCGAGCCGAAGTGCGCTCCCCAGGCGTTATCGACCACCAGCGCCGCGCCGGCGGCGTGGGCGACGGCGGCGCAAGCCTCGACGTCGGCCGCCATCCCGTAGTAGGTGGGCGAGACGATGAACACCGCCCGTGTTCCGGGTGCGGCGCGCAACCCTCGCTCCACGGCCCGGGGAGTGACGCCGAGGGCCATGCCCAGCTCCGAGTGATACTCCGGCGTTACATAGATCGGAGTGCCCCCGCTAAGCACGAGCCCGTCGATGATGCTGGCGTGGCTGTTGCGCTGGATCAGCACGCGCTCGTCGGGCGGCGCCAGCGCCAAGCACAGCGCGTGGTTGCCTTGCGTGGCGCCATTGGTTAGAAACCACGTTCGAGCGGCTCCGGATGCCTCGGCCGCGAGATGCTCCGCGCGCTCGTACGGCGTCGGCGAGGGGCCGATATCGATGCCCTCGATGTCCTGGGGTACGTCCAGCAGCAGCGCGCGCTCGCCGAGCGCCGCACGCAGGCCGGGGTCCGCTCCTTGGCCGCCCTTGTGTCCGGGAATGTGGAAGCGGGTCGAGCCTCGGAAGCCGTAGGCGGTGATCGCGTCCAGATAGGGCGCGGTCGGCTGCTCTGGGGGCCTTCTCACGTCCGCGTGCCTTGTCCGTCGCGAGCGTTCTTCATGAGGTACGCGCGGACGAAGCCGTCGAGGTCGCCATCCAGTACCCGCGTCGTGTCGCCCAGCTCGAAGTCGGTCCGGTGATCCTTGACCATCGTGTACGGATGAAGCACGTAGGAGCGGATCTGCGAGCCGAAGTTCACGTCCTGGGCCTCGCCCCTCTCCCGCGCGATCTCCTCGCGGCGCTTTCGCTCTTCGAGCTCCAGCAGCTTCGAGCGCAGCATGGTCATTGCCTCCGCCTTGTTCGAGGACTGCGAGCGCTCGTTCTGGCATTGGACGACGATCCCCGTCGGTCTGTGCGTTATGCGCACCGCGGAGTCGGTCTTGTTCACGTGCTGGCCGCCCGCGCCGCTGGCGCGGTAGGTGTCGACCTGCAGGTCGTCATCGTCGATCTCCACGTCGGCGATCTCCTGCACAACCGGCGAGACCTCAAGCCCGGCGAAGCTCGTCTGACGGCGGTGGGCTGCGTCAAACGGCGACAGCCGCACCAGCCTGTGGACCCCCTTCTCACTGCTGTACAGGCCGTAGGCGTTCTCGCCCCGAACGAGGAAGGTGGCGGACTTGATGCCGGCCTCCTCTCCCGGCGAGACCTCGAGCAGCTCGGCTTCGAAACCGCGCTTCTCGGCCCACCGCATCTCCATCCGCAGCACCATTTCCGCCCAGTCCTGGGCGTCGGTGCCGCCGGCGCCGGCGTTGATCGTGACCAGCGCATCGCCCGTGTCGTACGGGCCGGAGAACAGCCGCTGCTCCTCGAGCGCCTCCAAGCGCTCCTGCACCGAGCGCACCTGCTGCTCCAGCTCGGTTTCGATCTCGGGGTCCTCTTCGGCCAGCTCGGCCAGCGGCTCGAGGTCCTCGACGTCACGCGCCAGCTCTTCATAGGTTGAGAGCCTGCGCGTGGTCCGGGCGTGCTCGGCGGTGATTGCCGCCGCCCGCTCCTGATCGTCCCAGAAGCCGGGCTCGCCCATCTGCCCCTCGAGCGCCCGGACGCGCTCGCTCAGCGCGTCGGGGTCAAAGATAGTCCGCCAGCAGCTTGAGCTGCTGACGGATCGTCTCGAGCCGCTGGGAAAGTGGCTCTGGGGGTGCGGTGGGCATCGGCGGCAAGGCTAGCAGCGGGGTGTCAGGGGACGCCGGGGTCGGGATCTCGCTGCCGCCTGAGCCGCATAGTGCACCCGGATCTCGTCGCCGGCGCCGCACGGCTCGGGCGAGCCCTGAGCTACCCCAGCTTCCCCTCGGCCACCCGGCTCTGGGGCGCGAAGAACTACCCCAGCTTCCCCTCGGCCACCCGGCTCCGCAGGACCTTCTTGTCGAATTTGCCGACGGAAGTCTTGGGCACCTCGTCGATGAACTCCACTCGCTCCGGAATCCACCACTTGGCCACCTTCTCCCGCAAGAAGGAGCGCAGCTCATCCGGATCCAAGTCGCTGTCGGAACGGCGGACGACGCAGGCGCATGGTCGCTCGTCCCAGCGCTCATCAGGCACCGCTATCACCGCCGCCTCCGCCACGTCCGGGTGGGACATGATCACGTTCTCAAGCTCCACCGAGCTGATCCACTCGCCGCCGGACTTGACCAGGTCTTTGGTGCGGTCTACGAGCTTGATGATCGCCTCGTGCTCGATTTCGGCCACGTCGCCGGTGCGCAGCCATCCGTCTTCGGTGAACTTCTCGGCTCCGGACTCGTCGTTGTAGTAGGCGCTGGCGATCGTCGGGCCGCGGACCTGGAGCTCGCCGCCAGCTTCCTCGTCGACGCGGAAGTCGACCAACGGCACGACCCGGCCCTGCATCGCACGGATGGCGTAGGCGTCGTCGTCGTCAGAGGGGGCATCGGGAGGCACGCGGCTGACCGACGCCATGGGGCTGGTCTCGGTCATCCCCCAGGCCTGGATGATCGGGACCCCGAAGCGCTTGTCGTAGAGGCGGATCAGGCTCTCGGGAACGGCCGATCCTCCGCATACGATGCGCTCGAGCGAGGAGAGGTCAGGCGCCGGCTCGAGCTGCCCGATTCCCTGCCAGATGGTGGGCACCGCTGCGGCAAACGTCACGTCCTCGGCGGCGATCAACTCGGCCAGCGACGCGGGGTCCATCTTCGGACCCGGCAGCACCAACTTGCTACCCGCCATCGCCGCGGCGTACGGCAGGCCCCAGGCGTTGGCGTGAAACATGGGTACGATCGGCAGCGCCGAGTCGCGCTCTCGCAGCCCTGGGTTGTCGGCCTGATTGGCCAGCAGCGTGTGCAGGACGGTGGAGCGGTGCGAATACACGACGCCCTTGGGCCGCCCAGTGGTGCCGCTCGTGTAGCACATCGCCGCGGCGGCGTTCTCGTCGACCTCTGGGAACTCGAAGTTCTCGTCGCCCGAATCGAGCAGCTGCTCGTAGTCGATCGCGCCTTCCCGGGAGCCCTCCGCATCGGGCATCAGCACCTCGTGCTCCACGCCCTCGAAGCTGGGCATCGTCTCCGCCAGCGAGGCGTCCAGGAAGATCGCCCGGTCCTCGGCGTGCGAGACGATGTAACGCAGATCATCCTCGAACAGGCGAACGTTCAACGTGTGCAGCACGGCGCCCATCGAGGGCACGGCGAGGTACAGCTCCAGGTGACGACGCGAGTTCCAGCTGAACGTGGCCACGCGGTCGCCCGGCCGGATGCCGAGCTCCTGCAGCGCGCTGGCCAGCCGGCGTGCGCGGCTGACGACCTCGCCGTAGTTGGAGCGCTCGACCCCCTGGCCGGTGACGCTCACCACCTCCCGCCGAGCGAACAGCTGCCCGGCTCGATCGGCGATCGAGCGCACCAGCAGCGGCGTGCGCATCATCAGACCCTCGAATGCCGTCGTGGATGCTTGCGTCGTGGCTATGACGCGAACTCTGTCACGGCCGGCGAGCGACCGTCAAGCGCGGACCGCTGACCCCCTGCGCCATGGCGCTATGCGCCGTGACACTTCTTGAACTTCTTGCCCGAGCCGCACCAGCAAGGATCGTTGCGGCCGATCTGCTGGCTCTGATCGACTCGCCGCTGCTCGACCGGTGCCGGAGGCGGACCGTCGGCTGCCATCTCCTCGGCCGCCGCGGCGCTGCCGGCGGCCGCCGCCATCGCCAGCGCGCTGGGCTGGGCCTGGCCACCGCCCGAGTAACTGACCCGGCCGGCGCCGGTGGAAGAACTCGAGCGGGCGCTGGGCCGCGGGGGCACCGCTGCCGGCGGCGCGCCGCCGCCGTTCTCCCCACCCACCACCACGTCGACGTGGAAGATCATGCGCGCGAAGTCGCCCCAGATGTTGTTCATCAGGTCCCGGAACAGCTCGAAGGCCTCGTTCTTGTAGGCCACCAGCGGCTCGATCTGTGCCGCGGCCCGCAACCCGATGCCCTGCTGCAGGTAGTCCAGGTCGTAGAGGTGCTCGCGCCAGCGCTGATCGATGAGCTCGAGCAGCAAGAACCGCTCGAGATCGCGCATGATCGGCGAGGAGAGCTCCTGCTCGCGTCGGTCGTACAGGACCAGCGCCTCCTCCTGCAGCTGTCGCGTCAGCTCCTCACGGTCGATGCGGTCCGGGTGCACTTCCAGCAGCGAGTCGCTTGGGGTGAAGATCTCCGAGACCCGGCGCAGCAGGCCCTCGATGTCCCAGTCCTCGACGAAGTCGCCGGGCGTGTACTCCAGCACCAGGCGCTCGATCAGCTCCGCGATCTGCTCCCGCGCCGCCTCTGACATGTCGCGGCCCTCGAGTACGTCGTCCCGGTAGCGGTAGATGACCTCGCGCTGCTGGTTGGCGACGTCGTCGTACTCCAGGGTGTGCTTGCGCATCAGGAAGTGCTGCTCCTCGACCTTCTTCTGCGCCTTCTCGATCTGCTTGGAGAGCATCTTGGCCTCGATCGGCTCCTCGTTGCCCTCCTCGTCCTCCGTTCCCAGCCGGTCCAGGATCTTGTAGATCCTCTCCCCGGCGAACAGCCGCACCAAGTCGTCCTGCGCGGAGAGGAAGAAGCGCGACTCGCCCGGGTCTCCCTGCCGGCCTGCGCGTCCCCGCAGCTGGTTATCGATCCGCCGCGATTCGTGCCGCTCGGTGCCGAGGATGAACAATCCCCCCGCATCGATGATCCGCTCCCGGGCGTCCTCCACGCGGCGTTTGATCTCCGGCAGCACCTTCTCGTAGTGGGACTGATAATCAGGGCCACCGGGCTCCAGGCCGAGCTTGGCCACCTCAAGCCGCGTCAGGTGCTCCTCGTTTCCCCCAAGCTTGATGTCCACGCCGCGGCCCGCCATGTTCGTGGCGATCGTTACGGCGCCGGGCGCGCCTGCCTCGGCGATCGTCTCGCCCTCACGTTCGGCATGCTCGGGCTTGGCGTTCAGCACGCTGTGCTTGATGCCTTTCTTCGATAGCCGCTCGGAGAGCAGCTCAGAGACCTCCACCGAGATCGTGCCCACCAGCACCGGCTGACCCGCCTTGTGGCGAGTCTCGATCTCCTTCATGAGCGAGGTCCACTTGCCGTCCTTGGTCTTGTAGACCTGGTCGTTGTAGTCCTGGCGGACCATCGGCCGATTGGTCGGGATCTCGACCACCGGCAGCTCGTAGATCTTCATGAACTCCACGGCCTCCGTTAGGGCCGTGCCCGTCATGCCGGCCAGCTTGTCGTACATGCGGAAGTAGTTCTGCAGGGTGATCGTGGCGAGCGTCTGGTTCTCCTCTTGGACGCGGACGCCCTCCTTGGCCTCGATCGCCTGATGGAGGCCCTCGGACCAGCGGCGGCCCTCGAGGATGCGACCCGTGAACTCGTCGACGATCTTGACCTCGCCGTCGATCACCGCATAGTCGACGTCGCGCTGGTAGAGCGACTGCGCCTTCAGCGCCTGGATCAGGTGGTTTACGAGGTGGCCGTTCTCCGCCCGGTATAGGTGGTCGATGCCCAGGAAGCGCTCCGCCTTGGCCACCCCCTGCTCGGTCACCGAGACGGTCTTGTGCTTCTCGTCGAACTCGTAATCGAAGTCGGCGACGAACTCTTTCTTGGACCGTGGGTCCAGGCCTTCAGGCGTCTTGCCGGGCTCCATCCTGGGCGCCAGCCGCGCGAACTTCGCGTACAGGTCCGCGGCCTGCTCGGGTGCACCAGAGATGATCAACGGCGTCCGGGCTTCGTCGATCAGGATGTTGTCGACCTCGTCGACGATGGCGAACGTGTGATATGGCGACTTGCCCTCCTCGGGCTTCGGCCGTCCACCGTGCTGGACCTTCTCCTCCAGCGATTTGGCCATGTTGTCCCGCAGGTAGTCGAAGCCGAACTCGGAATTGGTCCCGTAGGTGACGTCGGCAGCGTAGGCGTCGCGCTTCTCCTCGTAGGGCTGCATGTTCTGCAGTACGCCGACGGTCACGCCGAGCAAGTCGTAGATCGGCTTCATCCACTGGGCGTCGCGCCGAGCCAGGTAGTCGTTGACGGTAACGACGTGCACCCCCCGGCCAGCAAGCGAATTCAGCACAACGGCCAGCGTCGCGGTGAGCGTCTTGCCCTCGCCGGTTTTCATCTCGGCGATCGCGCCGTCGTGCAAAACCATGCCGCCGATCAGCTGCACGTCGTAGTGACGCTCGCCCAGTGACCGCTTGGCCGCCTCGCGCACCAGGCCAAAGGACTCGTACAGCAGATCGTCCAGGCTCTCGCCATCGCGGGCACGCTCGCGAAGCGCGTCCGCGGCGCTGCGGAGCTCGGCGTCGTCGTAGAGCTCGAACTCCTCCTCGTAGGCGTTGATCTGCCCGACGCGCCGCTCGTAATCCTTGAACTTCTTGCCTTCGCCGATGCGAAGCGCGCGGTCCAGAAAGGACATGCGCTCAGGTTAGCTCAGGCACTGACCTCAAGCCGCGGGCGAGACGTCCCCGTTGACGGCCGCCGCCGCCCGCGCTTCGCGGCGCTTGCGGCGCTTGTCACGATGGCGTTTGACCTGGACAGCGATCTCATCGCTGACCACGTTGATGGAGTGAAGGATGTCCGGCGAGCGGCTGGAGGCCCGCAGCGTGACCCCTTTCAGGTGCAGCGTCGCCTCGGCCACCTCGCAGTCCGCGATCGCCGGGTTGCGTTCCTCGAACAGCTCGACCTCGAGCACGGCGAGCTCCGAAACTTGCCTGGAGACCTTGTGGAAGCGCTTCTCCACGTGCCCTCGTAGCGCGTCCGACACCGGCAGGTTGCGGCCCTTGACCTCGATGCGCATCGGCCGATCCTCCTCGTCTGCGTGTGAGCCCCCAGCTTACCGCGCCAGCAGCGCGGCTCCGATGGCTCCGCCCAGGTCGCCGAGCGCGGCGACATGTACGGCTGGCGGCTGGGCGGCATGGAACAGGTGCGGCATCATTTCGCTTGCGATCCGGTCGGCCAACGGCTGCCCGAACCTGACCCCCAAGCCGCCACCGATGATCACCGCTTCCACGTCGAGCACGTTGACCGCGGAGGCGATTCCTGTGCCTAGCGCCGCCACCGCGTCATCGAACAGCTTGGTCGCCAGCTTGTCGCGCCGATGAAGTGCGTGCGCCCACACGGAGCTCGTCAGCTTGATGCGGCCCCGCTCCTCCATGATCTTGAATAGATCGGTCTTGTGCCCCTTCGCCTGGCGCTTGCGGGCTCTTATCTCCATCGCCGCACGCCCGGCGTAGGCCTCCAGGCAACCTCGGCGCCCGCAGGTGCAGCGGGCACCCCCCTGTTTTACGACGACGTGGCCGATCTCACCGGCCCCCCCGCGTCCGAGCCACGGCTTGCCGTCGAGGATCAGTCCACCGCCGACGCCGGTTCCCCAGAAGACGCCCAGCAGCGACTTGTACTCGCGGCCCGCCCCCAGCCTGTACTCGGCATCGGTCGCCACCTGCACGTCGTTGCCGACTCGCACTCTTGTCTGAAGCTGCTTGCTCAGAACCGAGCCTAATTCGAACTTGCCCTCCCAGTCGGGCAGGTTGCGGGCGCTGGCCACGGAGCCGTT
The DNA here is from genome assembly GCA_963756555.1 of uncultured Actinomycetes bacterium. GTDB lineage: Bacteria > Actinomycetota > Thermoleophilia > Solirubrobacterales > Solirubrobacteraceae > Palsa-465. The sequence continues at coordinate 186,131 of CAVWOC010000010.1, read as the reverse complement.
GTCGGGATCGACTACGCCCGGTGAGCCGACGCCGACACCTGCGAGCGTCGCCGTCTTGATTCCGGCCTGATCCGCGGCCTCCGTGATCGCTCGTGCCAGCTCTGAGGCCACCGCACGGGGGCCGCCGCTGGTGGGCGTGGGCCGCCGAGCAGATCCGAGAACGCGATTCCTGGCATTGACGATCACCGCCTCGATTTTTGTTCCACCCAGGTCGATCCCACCGCGCTCAGCCACCGACGGATACTCCCACAGCGGCGCCGATCAAGTCCACGATTGGCGGTAGTCGGCCTGCTCGGCGGTGGGATCGTCGATCTCCACCCCGAGCGCCTGCAGCTTCAGCCGAGCTACTTCTCGATCGATCTCTGCGGGCACCGGCAGCACGGTGGCGGGCAGCTCCCTCCCCCGGCGCATGAGCTCTTGCACGCAAAGGGTCTGAAGCGCAAACGAAACGTCCATCACCGGTGCCGGGTGTCCTTCGCCAGCAGCCAGGTTCACCACGCGACCAGCCGCCAGCAGATTCAACGCCCGGCCGTCTGAGAGCTCGTAGCGGTCGATCAGCGGCCTCACCTCGCGCACCCCGCCCTGGGCTAGCGAGCGCAGGTCGTCCAGGTCGATCTCTACGTCGAAATGACCGGCGTTTGCCAGCAGCGCGCCGTCTTTCATCCGCTCAAAATGTTCCGCCCGCAGCACCCGCCGCGAGCCCGTGACGGTCACGAATACATCGCCGCGCTCCGCGGCCTGAAGGGCCGGCATGACCTGATAGCCGGCCATCCGCGCTTCCAGCGCCCGTAGCGGCTCAATCTCGCAAACGATCACCGCCGCCCCGGCGCCGCGGGCGCGCTCGGCGATGCCCTGACCCGCCCACCCGTAGCCGATCACGACCACCGTGTGGCCGGCGAGCAGCATGTGGCTCGCGCGGACGATACCGTCGAGCGCCGACTGTCCGGTCCCATGGCGGTCGTTCAACGCGCGCTCGGTGCGGGCTTCGTTGACCGCCAGGACGGGCCGTGCGAGCTCACCGTGCTGCTCCAGCCGGCGCAGGCGAACGAGTCCGGTTGACGTCTCCTCGATCCCTCCGATCAGCTGCTCGAGCGCGGCACGCTGACCTTCGTGGGCCGTCACCAGCAGATCGGCCCCGTCGTCGATCGTCACCTGAGGCTGGGACGCCAGCAGCTCGCCGACGTGCGAGGCGTAGGTCTCCAGATCCTCTCCGCGCCGCGCACGCACCTCCACCCCGTAACGCTCCACGAGCGCCGCCGCTACATCGTCCTGCACCGACAGGGGGTTGGCCGAGCACAGCGCGGCGCGCGCCCCGCCGGCGATCAGCGTCCGCACCAGGTTTGCGGTCTCGGCGGTGACGTGCAGGCAGGCGGCGACGCGCACGTCCTCCAGCGGCCGCTCACGCGAGAAGCGCTCGCGCAGCTGAGCCAGCACGGGCATCTGCCCGTCGGCCCATGCGATCCGCGCCTCGCCGTCGCCGGCGAGGCTCAGGTCGGCTACGTCATGCGCCGGGACCAACCACCTAGTAGCGGTAGTGGTCGGGCTTGTAGGGACCGTCGACCGGCACTCCGAGGTAGGCAGCTTGGCCCGGCGTGATCTCGGTCAGCTTCGCGCCGAGAGCGCCGAGATGTAGCCGCGCGACCTTTTCGTCCAGGTGCTTCGGCAGCGTGTAGACGCGCTTGTCGTAGGCGTCCTCGTGTCCGAACAGCTCGATCTGGGCGATCACCTGATTGGTGAAGGAGTTCGACATCACGAAGCTGGGATGCCCCGTGGCGTTGCCCAGGTTCAGCAGCCGGCCCTCCGAGAGCACCAGGATCGAGTGCCCGTCTTCGAACACCCACTCGTCGACCTGGGGCTTGATGTTGATGCGCTTGATGCCTGGTGTGCGCGCCAGCCCGGCCATGTCGATCTCGTTGTCGAAGTGGCCGATGTTGCCCACGATCGCCTGGTGCTTCATTCCCGCCATGTGCTCGGCGGTGATCACGTCCCGGTTGCCCGTGGCGGTGATGAAGATGTCTGCCTGCGAGAGGACATCCTCGATCCGCAGCACCTGATAGCCGTCCATCGTGGCCTGCAGCGCGCAGATCGGGTCGATCTCGGTGATTACCACCCGCGCCTGCTGGCCGCGCAGCGATTCGGCGCAGCCCTTGCCGACGTCCCCGTAGCCGCAGACGACGGCTAGCTTGCCGCCGATCAGCACGTCGGTGGCGCGGTTGATGCCGTCGATCAGCGAGTGCCGGCAGCCGTACTTATTGTCGAACTTCGACTTGGTCACCGAGTCGTTGACGTTGATCGCTGGGAACAGCAGCTGGCCCTGCTCGGCGAATTGGTAGAGACGGTGGACGCCGGTTGTGGTCTCCTCGGTCACCCCCTGGATCCCGACGGCCATCTGCGTGAAGCGCTGGGGGTCGTGCTCCAGTGAGCGCTTCAGCAGCTCGAGCACGATCCGGAACTCCTCGGACTCGGCGCTGGCCGGATCCGGAACCGCTCCGGCGCGCTCGAACTCGGCTCCCTTGTGGACCAGCAGCGTTGCGTCGCCACCGTCGTCAAGGATCATGTTGGGGCCGGTCGCGTCCGGCCAGCTGAGCGCCTGCTCGGTGCACCACCAGTACTCCTCGAGGGTCTCGCCCTTCCAGGCGTACACCGGGACCCCCTTCGGGTCCTCGGGCGTTCCGTCCGGACCGACGACCGCCGCGGCGGCGGCGTGGTCCTGGGTGGAGAAGATGTTGCAGCTGGCCCAGCGCACCTCGGCACCCAGCGCCACCAGCGTTTCGATCAGCACGGCCGTCTGGACCGTCATATGCAGCGAGCCGGTGACACGCGCGCCGGCCAGCGGCTGACGCTCGGCGTACTCCCGCCGGGTGGCCATGAGCCCCGGCATCTCATGCTCGGCGAGCCGGATCTCGTTGCGGCCGAACTCTGCCAGCGACAGGTCAGCCACTTTGAAATCACTTTTGACGGCGGTGGTGCTCATATCGTCTCCATCGTGTCGGCGCCTCAGCTGGCTCTAGGCCGCGGCCAGCAGCTTTTCGTGCTTGTCCTGCTCGAAGTTCAGCCAGTCGGCGGGACTCACATGCTCGGGGCGGCGTGCCTTGGCCTCGAGCCAAGCCTGTACCGCTTCCCGTAGCTCGGCATCGATTCGCATTCGGGCGGCGAATGCCACCTCCGAGAGCCCCACGTCAAAGTGCTGCAGCAATTCCTTCAGCGTGCGCAGCCGCTGCAGCGCTCCCGGTCCGTATAGACGGTATCCCGAGGCAGAGCGCGCCGGCGTGACCAGTCCCGAGCGCTCGATGTAGCGAAGCATCCGCGGGCTCCAGCCCGTTGTGTCCGCCGCCTCGTGGATCGTCAGTCCCTCCATGTGAGGCAAACCTTATCACGAGTGTGTCAAGGTTTGCCCGGGCGGCAGCGGCCACCCAAGCCAGGGGCATGTGTGTCGCCCAGGCCGAGGCGCCTCAGCCTCGCGCCAGCTCGCCCTTCAGCCTTTCGAGCAGCGCCACCGGCGCCGGGTCGACGCCTCGCAGGACCGCCAGGTACAGCGACACGAGGTCACCTAGCAGCACTAGTGACACGAGCCGCTCCATTCGAGTCTCACCGCGGCTCTCGACCCGGTAGGTGGCCGCTGCGTGGGAGCCGATCAGCCCTCTCGTCAGCTCGATCCGCTGCCGGATCCGGGGGTGGAGGTCCGAGTCGTCGAGGAACACTGCGCTGTAGCGCCCGAGACCATCGGCGCCGCTCCAGCCCTCGATCTCGTTGTGGTCGATCTCCGGTAGCTCGCCCGCGAAGCACGGCACCTTGGCGTTCTCGTTGATCTGGGTCTTCCAGCGGTAGGCGATCGCCGCAGTGAGTCCGGCGCCGGCGATCTGAGCAACCGTCCCCAGCAGCCCACGCGCCAGTTCCTTGGGCAGGCAATCGTCCGGCCCTTCAGGGCCCCACTCGGAGACCAGCCGCTCGGCGTGCGCCGCAGCCACGTCGATCTCCGCGTGCAGGCGCTCGCCGACGCCGCAGATGGCGGCCACCTCGAGCGCGATCACCAGCGAGTAGGCCACCGCTGCCCGAGGTTGGAACCCTCCGGGAAGCGGTATCACCGGCACTCCGTCGGCGCGCGCGGCTTCCGCCAACCTGCCGCCCGTGGTGGCTGTGATCCGCCGGGCGCCTACGGCTCCCGCCGCCTCGTAGCCCGCGAGCGTCTCCTCGGTGTTTCCGGAGTAGCTCGAGCACAGCACCATGCTGTCTGGAGTGGTCCAAGCGGGCAAGGCATAGCCCCGAGAAAGCACGACCGGGCGTGAGGCGCGATCCCCGAGCACTGCGCGGGCCAGGGCGCCGCCGATCGCCGAGCCCCCCATGCCGGCCACGATCAAGCCGCCTGGGGCGTCGCGAGGCTCGAGGTTCGCGGACTCGACGCGCCACATGGCGTCACGCAGATGATCGGGCATGGCCAGGGCCACGGCGAACTGGCCCGACGAGTCCACGGCGGCGACCGCTTCTGGGGTCAGCGCCCTATGTGCCCGCGTCGCGGTCAACGCTTGATCGCTTCCTCACCGAGCACCACGCCGGGGAAGATACGCGCACCGCCGCCGAGCACGTTGCCCGGTCGCACAATCGCCCCTTCGCCCAGGACCGCTCCGGGCGCCACCACGCAGTCCTCGCCGATGCACGCACCCGGGCCCACGATCGCACCGCTCACGATCGATCCCGCTCCGACGCTGGCACCGGCGAGCAGCACCGAGCGCTCCACGCGAGCGCCACCGCCCACCGACACCCCCGCTCCTAGCACGGCGTACGAGCCGACGGTGGCCTCGGCCGCTACCTCGCAGCCCTCGCTCAGCACGGCGGGGCCCAGTACCTTCCCGCTGACCGCCCCGGGCTCGATCAGCGTCCGGTCCCGTTTGGCGAGGCGGGCCCCGACCTGAGTTCGGACGGTCCCCGAGAGGATGTCGAACGTGCCCTGCAGGTAGCGCTCGGGAGTGCCGATGTCCAGCCAGTAGCCGTCGGCCGCGAAGCCGTACAGGCCGCGGCCAACCAAGCGGGGAAAGACATCGCGCTCGATCGAGCTGTTGGTCCCCGCCGGAGCCATCTCTCCCAGGACGTCGCGCTCCAGCACGTAAGCGCCGGCATTGATCAGATTCGTCGGCGCTTGCCCTGGCGCCGGCTTCTCGATGAATCGCTCGACCGAACCGTCGCCTCGGCACGGGACTAGCCCGTAGGCAGAGGGATCCTCGACGGCCACCAGTGCCAGCGTGGCCCTGGCCCCCGTCCGCTCGTGCTGCGCCAGCTGGGCGCTCAGATCGATGTCGGTCAGGACGTCGCCGTTGAGCATCAGAAAGCGCTCGCCGAGCAGTCCCTCGGCGTACTTGAGCGCACCGCCGGTCCCGAGCGGCTCAGGCTCCTCCACATAGCGCACGCGCACGCCCAGCGCGCGACCGTCACCGATCACCGCGCGGACGTCGGCCGCCATGAAGCCGCAGGCCAGGATCACCTCATCGACGCCGTGTCCGCGCAGCCACTCGATCATGTAGGCCACAAAAGGACGCTCAACGAGCGGCACCACCGGCTTTGGGATCGTCGAGGTCAGCGGCCGCAGCCGCGTTCCCTCTCCGCCCGCGAGGATCAGGGCCTGCATGTCATGAGCCGATCCTCGGCATTAGCGTCCGATCCCCTCGTACTGGAACCCGGCGGCTCGCACGACCTCGGGATCGAGGAAGTTCCGCCCGTCGATCATCAGGCGGCCGTTCATGCGCCGTGACACCTCTGCCCAGTCGAGCTCTGCAAATTCTGGCCATTCGGTCACGAGCACGCAGGCATCGGCGCCCTCCAGCGCGTCCATCGCCGAATCGGCGAACTCCACTCCGCTCATCAGCTTGCGCGCCTCGTCCTCGGCCACCGGGTCGTATGCCCTCACCTTGGCGCCGTCCGCCATCAGCCGAGCCGACAGCACCAGTGACGACGCCTCGCGCACGTCGTCGGTGTGAGCCTTGAATGCCAGGCCGAGCAGCGTGATCCGCTTGCCGACCAGCGCGCCCAGGTGCTTCTGGAGCTTGGACATCACCCGGCGCTTCTGCAGCTCGTTGACCTCGATCACCGAGGTCAGCAGCTGAAAGTGATAGCCGGAGTTGCCGGCCAGCTGCTTTAGGGCCGAGACATCTTTTGGGAAACAGGACCCGCCGAACCCGATGCCCGGTTTGAGGAAATGGGTGCCGATCCGGTGGTCGAGCCCCATGCCGCGAGCGACCTCGAGCACGTCCGCACCAGTCTCCTCGCAGACGTTGGCGATCTCGTTGATGAACGAGATCTTGGTGGCCAGGAACGCGTTCGCGGCCAGCTTGATCATCTCGGCGCTGGAGATGTCTGTCCTCACCAGCGGCGCGCTGAACGGCTCGTACAGCCGGACGACGGCATCTCCGGCCCAATCCCGCTCGTCGCCGATCACCACGCGGTCCGGTTCGAGGAAGTCGGCCAGGGCCGAGCCCTCCCGCAGGAACTCGGGACAAGAGACGTACGCAAACCCCGCCTTGCCCTGCGCGGCGAGCATCCGCTTGATCGCCGCCCCGGTGCCAACCGGCACGGTCGACTTCATCACCAGCGCGTGGCTGGCTGAGGCCGGCATCGCCGTCACGACCTGGTCGACGGCCGACAGGTCGGCGTCGCCGGAGTATGTCGGCGGCGTGCCGACGGCCACGAACATCAGCCGCGCATGCTCGAGCGCCGGTCCGAGCTCGGTAGAGAAGCGAAGGCGATCGCGGTTGCGCGCCACGCACTCCGGGAGTCCCGGCTCATAGATCGGAATCTCCCCCCGCCGCAGCTGCTCGATTTTCGCCGCGTCGATGTCGACGCACCACACGTCGCTACCGACCTCAGCGAAGCCGGCGGCCGTAACGAGGCCGACGTAGCCGGTGCCGATCACGGCGATCGGTTCACGCTCGCTGATCATGGGGGCCGGAGGCTAGCGAGCGCCGATCCGGCCGGGCCTCAGGGGCCTCGGTGCCGGATCACGGTTCGGGCGCGATGAGCTCGAACGCTCCGAAGCCCTCGAGCGGGCGGTCGATGAAGAAGATCTCCATCGTGATGTCGGGTTCGACGTGCGCCTGGGACAAGAACGCGAGCACTTTTCGGTCCGTGAGCTCCTCGATCGTTTCCGTGAACCGCCTTGACATCATGTGCTGAAACTCGTGGCGCATCGAGACGACGCGGTCGGGCTGGCCGCTGTTCATAATCGTCTTCTCGAGTGCGGTGAAGCCGCTGCCGCGCATCACGACGACGATGATGTCGTCCAACGCGTAGGTCTTGGCCTTCATCGGCCCGCGCCCGTAGTGCTCGCGGAGGATGGCGACTATCCGGTTTGAGATGGCCGCCAGTAGCTTTCCCCCTGAGAGGGAAGCGGTAGGCGCTTCGCCTTCGCTGAGTTCCACAGTTCGATCCAGCGTCCGCCGAGGCCCGCGAGGCCTCCGTCGTCCAGCGTGTTTCAGTAGTGACCTGGCCGGAAGGATCCTTAGACCCTCTCGAACCCTGTCGTAACGACAAGCTTAGCGAGTGCGGCCAGGCCGTCAAGGGGCGAGCGCCCCTGAAGCCCGAGTCGCTCTTTCAGCTCGACGGTTCCAGCACGAACACCTCGACCGAGGACTCCCCGAACGTGCTTGTTCCGCTCAGGAACGTGCGGACCGTGCGTCCCGTCAGTTGCTCGACGGCCGCGACGAGCTGTGGCTGCATGGCTCGCTGCAGGGCATCGCGCTGCAGCCGCACGAGTTCGTCGCGGCCGGCCGCCACCAGGCTGGTCTCAGCCTTGGTGGCGCCGTCCTCGAGCAGGCATACGACCACATCGTGCTCCACGAACGCCCGCGACCTTGTTGCTCCGCGACCCGTGAACTCGGCGCTAAGCCTGCCGATCTCGTTGGCGAGCGCAGCGTTCAGTGGCCCTCTTGCCGGCCTGTCATCCGGGGTCGTCATCGGCGGCCTCCTCCATCTCTTCTTGTGGAGGGCCGCCGCTGGGCAGAGAGGAGTTTACCCGACGAAGGCTACTTGCCCGACGAGTCTAGCGGACCGCGGGCACGTCCCGAACGGACTCGCTCTCAAGTGACCGATGACCGGCCCTCGAGCGTAGCCTTGACAAAGAACGCGCCCGAGGTAGGATCCCGGGGGCGATCTACTCGCCGGTCACACGATGGCGGCGATGGGTTGCAGGCAGCAGAGCGGAACGCGTGTCGCGGTCACAAGTGGCCACGACGTCCTGGTTCGCGACAAAGCAATTTGTCTAACCGGGAGCTTGCCTTGGTTCGGTCGCCGCTCGCTGATGCGGATCACACCTTTCGAGAGCACCGTGGTCGGGCGCTGGGCCCCGCGCTCAGCCGGCTGAATGCGGCCGACGACCTTCTCGACGTCATCTGCGCCCGGGGCTTCGCGCGGATCGACGACCGTTCGACCCTCTCCCGCGGTCGGACGGTTTGGGTTCGTTGGCCGCGTGCTCGCAGCGGGCACGCGGTCTTCGAGCCGATCGGCCGGGCAGGAGAGCAGACGTCGCGCGCAGCCGACCACGCGCGCGGCGCGATCCTGATCGGGGCAGGCGATGCCGTCGCGGGGGCAGGCGGCATCGCTGTGGGGGCTGGCGGCGCCGCGGCCGAGTAGGTCGCGGCGCCGCTACGGGGGCTGGCGGCGCCGCGGCCGAGTAGGTCGCGGCGCCGCTACCGGGCTGTCAGGATCCTCCGCTGACGAACGGCGCCCGGTCTGGAAGAGCGCCACTCACACGCCGTCGGCTAGTACGGCATCGGGCGCAAAGACCCTAGAGCCGTTCGGTGTGCCACAACAGCCGCACGTATTGCTCATCGCCTACCAGCTGCCGCAGAAGCTTGGCCTGCCGGCGGGCGGCGCGGTAAAGCCGCTCGCCGTAGCGGCTGTCGGGATCGTGGCCCATCTGAAGCGCCCACCGCTCGTAGCCGCCGGCTTCCTCAACGACCGCGGCTTCTGCAGCGAGCGTGTCCAATACGTCGCGCACGTCCGGCGAGCCGTTGTCGGATGGCATGACCGCGGCAACGGGACGATCGCCATTTGAGCCGTGGAGCTCGCACTGATAATGGTGGTTTTGAACGGGCTCCGTAGTCGGAGGCGGGTTGGGCGCGACTTCTCGGCACCGTAGTGCGAGGTCACTGCGCTTCAAGAACTGCTCGAGGGTCTGCATCGACTCGGTCCTTTCTCGGTCTCCATCCAGCCTGTGCAGGGAGGACGAAGCTCGGCGAGATCAACGGATGCGGTCGCTCAACCTCGAAAGACGCTGGCCTGCGGCAACATCTCTCGCATCCAGGACCGGCCAACAGCGTAAATGGCTAAACAGCCGCCGCGATCTCACCCGCGTCGATCTCGTCAGCCATCCACAAAAACTTCCTAAACGGAACCAAAACCAGCATCGCGGCCCCAGCAAGAAGGCCAAATTGCACAGGATGTCGACGTATTACGACATTAAGACGTGCAATGACCGGCGCTCCATCCGCTAGCTCCTCGTAAACGACGCAGCGATCTGGACCATCTGGCGGTTGGACAGCGTGTCGGTGAGCGTGTTCGAGACCCAGTAAGTGCCCTGGCCGGTCCGCCAGGCCACGACCGAAACCTTGCCGCCGTTGGCATAGATCAGCAGGGTCTTGCCATTCTCCACGCGCGTGGTGGTGGGGCTGCTCAACAGCGGCGGGTTCTGCCAGGTCGTCCCCTGGATCCCGTAGTACTGGCCCAGACTTGAGTTCATTACGAGGGTCATGCGGTAGGCGCGGTACGCGCGGCCCTGTTGGTCGCGGATCACATAGGACCGCGGGTACGACCCGTGGCTGGGGATCTCGACCGGGCAAGAGGGGTTGCCGTCGGTGCAGTACTGCGAGCCGGGAGCGATTTGCCGCGGGAAGTACACGGGCATGTCGGCGCCGCCCAGCGCGGCCGCCTGGGCCTTGCCGTCAGCCACATCGCTGACCACGTCGGGCGGAGAGCCAGAGGGGCGGCCGGCGCCTGAGGGCCCCAGGCGTGGCGCACCGCTGGGACTGCTCGGCTGGACGGTGGTCGGAGTCATGAACTGAATGAACGCCCGCTGCTCGGCGCTCGAATCGGCGGTCACGTAGCACGGCGTTTGCACCGCGTTCCCGGCAGCCCCGCCGCCCCCGGCGAATGTTGGCGCTGCGGGCTGAGCCGGCGCGCAGGTCGGGATGATGGCCGGGAACTGGACCTGCTTGATCGTGTGCCCGTCCATGAAGGCCACGAGATTGAAGAGGTTGATCAGGCCGTCGGTGGTGTGCATGTCACGGTCGGTCTGCGTGTGCTGGCCGAAGATTCGCAGCAGCGTGTCGCGGTTCTCGATGAGTGCCGTCTGGCCGTACTGATCCTTGGCCCAGCGGATGAAGTCCTGCTGGCGGGCGTTGCGGACTATGTCGTTGTCGGTGTGACGGAAGCGGACGAATGCGAGCGCCGACGCCCCGCAGAGCTTCTGATAGCCCGGCTGCAGGTCGATGCTTGAATAGTCGGTGAACGCGGTGTTGTTGTAGTAGCGGTGGTCGACGTCGGTGTAGACACAGCCGATGGCGTTGACCAGATCCTCGAAGCCTCCGAAGTTGACGTCGATGATGTGGTTGACGATCAGGTTGGGGAATACGTTCTGCTGGAGGGTCTGCACCAGCAGGTTGGGCCCCCCAACCGAGTAGGCGCCGTTGAGCTTGGCTGTCACCGGCACGCCGTGCTCCCGGATGTTGACCTGAAGGTCCCGTGGCACGGAGATGACGTTGATCGTGGAGGAACTGGGGTCGAGGCGGATGAGCATCATCGTGTCGGTGTTCGCGGAGTTCCAGGGCGCGCCGGCGCGGTGATCCGAGCCGATCACCAGGATCGTCTGCGGGTCGCCCGGGTTGGGGATCGTCACGCGGGCCTGCTTGAGCGCCGGCGTAACCGAGATGTCGCTGGCCAGCTGCTTGAACTGCAGCAGCCCGGCCACGGCCGCCGTCGTGGCCGTGAACGCGATCACCACGAATGCGCCCAGCGCAAAGCGCGTCAGTGCCCCGCCACGAGTGCGTGGAATCAGACTCACGCTTGCTCTCCGCCCGCCATCGGGGCTAGCTCGCTGGAAGTCGCCTGCGTCATCCCGACGCCAGTCCTCCTCTGATGGCCCTCAGATCACCGCGGGCAGCTTCGTCGGACTCCAGCCACAGCGGCAGGACCCGCACGAAGTCCTGAAGCACGCGCCGATACCGGGCAAGCGACACCAGCGACACCCACTCCTCGGGCCCGTGGTGTCCGCCTCCTGCCGGCCCGAACTCCACTGCAGGGATCCCCGCCCCGATGAACGACGCGGCGTCCGAGGCGCCGTCGCGGCCCACGCTGATCGTCTCCATGTCCGGCGAAGAACGTGCCACTGCCTGGCTCAGGGCCTGGACGTGACGATTCTTGCGTGAGACGGTCACCGGCGGATGGACGAAGGTCCGCGTGACCTCGATGCCATCGATCGACCGGACCTGGTCCAGGATCACCTCAGGATCCTGGCCGGGGAGATAGCGAACGTCGACCGCCATCGTGCAGTGGTCGGGAACCATGTTGACCGCGTTGCCGCCGCTGATCCGCCCCAGGTTTATCGACGGGCAGTCAAACAGCTCACTGGATTCCCTCGTGAACGGCAGCGCCTCGATCGCCCGGAAGGCGTCGGTGGCCTTCAGGACGGCATTGTCGCCCAGCCAGGGAGTGGAGGAATGGGCGGCTTTGCCATGGACCTCGATCCGCATCGCCAGCACGCCCTTGGCCTCGACGCCGATGTGGAGGTTGGTGGGCTCACCCGTTATGGCGAAGCCTGCATTCAGGCCCCTCGCCAGGACCGCGTCGGTCGATCGTTCATCGAGCTCCTCTGACTCCTCGTCGGGCACGCACACGAACTGCACTCGGACGCGGTCCTGGCCCGCGAGATCCTTGAGCACGCACATCATCGTCGCCAGCGCACCCTTCATGTCGTATGCGCCGCGGCCGATCAGGCGATCGCGTTCGATCCGCGGCTCGAACTGCTCCTCGCGTCCCGGCACCACATCCAGGTGTCCGTGAAGTACGACGCCCGGGGCCTCCGGATCATCGGGACCCACACCGGCGACGAGCACCGGCAGCCCATTGTGCTCGTAGTCTCGCGCCTCAATGTCGCGGGATTCGAGCCAACCCTTGACGAACCCTGCAGCCGCAACCATCTCCTCAGCGCGCGAGGTGTCGTAGCGGATCAGCCGCTCGGCGAGGATGCGCTCGTGGACCATCTGTTCAGGAGATTAGGGCCGCGCTGCGCCCAGGGGCGCAGAGTTGGTCCTGACCGGCCCGATTGAGAGCGCTAGGAGTCGGCGATCTCCAGGAACTGCTCCCAGCGGCGCTTGTCGCGCTCGGCCACCCGCCGACGTTCCGAGTCCTCGCCCGCCTCCTGAAGCTCTCGATCCGCTTGCTCCACGCGCTCGCGAAGCTGTCCCGAGTCGAGATCCCCTGGGGGATGCGCCTCCTCCACCAGGACCATCACCCGACCCGAAGCGACCTGCAGATAGCCCTCGGCCTGTGCGAAGCGGACGATCTCGGACTCCGATTGGTAGAGCCGCAGCTCCGTCGGCTCGAGCATCGCCAGGATCGGCTGGTGCCCGGCGAGCACGCCGATCGACCCGACCGCCGTGCGCGTAGAGACCATCTCCACCTCGTCGTTGAACACCTCGCCCTCGGGGGTGAGCACCTCGACGGGGAACTTGGTGTGGGCCATGCGCAGCGTGTCCTAGTCGTCGGAGTCCTTGTCGTCGTCGTCCGAGTCCTTGTCGGAGTCCTTGTCGGAGTCCTTATCCGACTTGTCCTCGGAGTCGTCGTCGGACTTGCCCTCAGACTTCTCGTCGGACTTCCCCTCGGAGTCGTCGTCGGACTTGCCCTCAGACTTCTCCTCCGAATCATCGTCCGACTTGTCCTTCTTCTCGTCCTTCGACTCCTCCTCTTCCTCGGCGCCGCCCGCCTCCTCCACTACTTGATCGATCGTGCCCTTCATGAAGAAGGCGCGCTCCGGGAGGTTGTCGTGCTTGCCCTCCAGAATCTCTTTGAAGCCCCGGATCGACTCCGCCACGGGCACGTATACCCCGGGGGTGCCGGTGAACTCCTCAGCGACGTTGAACGGCTGCGAGAGGAACCGCTCGATCTTTCGAGCCCGGGCCACGGTCACCTTGTCCTCATCCGAGAGTTCGTCGATCCCCAGAATCGCGATGATGTCCTGAAGCTCGCTATAGCGCTGGAGCACCTCCTTGACCTCGTTGGCCACCTTGAAGTGCTCCTCGCCCAGAATCTCTTCCTTGAGGATCGTGGAGGTCGAGTCGAGCGGATCGACCGCCGGGTAGATGCCCTTCTCGGCGATCGACCGGGACAACGTGGTGGTGGCGTTGAGGTGGGCGAACACCGACGCGGGCGCCGGGTCCGTGAGGTCGTCGGCCGGCACGTAGATCGCCTGGATCGAAGTTACCGAGCCTTTGCGGGTGGAGGTGATCCTCTCCTGTAGCTGGCCCATCTCCGACTCCAGCGTCGGCTGGTATCCGACCTGCGACGGCATGCGTCCGAGCAGCGCAGAGACCTCCGAGCCGGCTTGGACGAAGCGGAAGATGTTGTCGATGAACAGCAGCACGTCCTGGCCTTCTTCGTCCCGGAAGTACTCGGCCATCGTCAGCCCCGAGAGGGCGACGCGCATACGCGCTCCGGGCGGCTCGTTCATCTGGCCGAAGACCAGCATCGTCTTCTCGAGCACGCCCGATTCCTTCATCTCAAGCCACAGGTCGTTGCCCTCGCGCGAGCGCTCCCCGACGCCGCAGAAGGCAGACAACCCGCCGTGCTCCTGGGCCAGGTTGTGGATCAGCTCCTGGATGATCACGGTCTTGCCCACGCCGGCGCCGCCGAACAGCCCCACCTTGCCGCCTTTGGCGTAGGGCGCCAGCAGGTCGATGACCTTGATCCCGGTCTCGAACATCTCCGCCGTCGGGATCAGCGCCTCGACCGTGGGCGCCTCGCGGTGGATCGGCCAGCGCTCGACGTCGTCGGGCAACGCGTCGCCCTGGTCGATCGGCTCACCGAGCAGGTTGAAGATTCGCCCTAGAGTCACATTGCCCACTGGCACTGTGATCGGCTGACCGGTGTCGATCACCTCGGTGCCGCGGGCGAGACCGTCCGTCGTGTCCATCACCACGGCGCGGACACGATCATCACCCAGATGCTGCTGTACCTCGCACACCAGGACATCTTCCAAGCTGGCCGCGATGTCCTCCTCCTCCTCGGCCTGCGCCGCATCCGGACGCTTGACTGTGATCGCGTGGTTGATCTCGGGCAGCCTGTCGGGGAACACGGCTTCGATGACGACGCCCTGGATCTCCTCGATGCGGCCTACGTTGCGCTCCTTGCCGTCCGCGCTCGCGCCGTCCTGCTCCTCCTCGGAGCGCTCCTCGCCGCGCTCCTGCTCTTCCTCGCGCTCGCGCTTGTCGCCATCCTGCTCCTCGCCGCGCTCCTGGTTGGTCTTCTCCTCGGTGGCCATGTGTCTCCCGTTATCGCTTCAGCTCTCTGTCGGCCTGCCCGGCCATGAGTCCTGAGTACCCATTATCCGTGTCTTCCCCGATCGGGCTCATCCAAGCCCCTCGGCACCCGCCACTACTTCCATGATCTCCTGAGTGATCTCCGCTTGGCGGGCACGGTTCATCTCGAGTGTCAGATCGTCGATCAGCGTGCTGGCGTTGTCTGACGCGTTGCGCATGGCGGTCATCCGCGCGCCGTGCTCGGAGGCGGTCGATTCGAGCAGTGCCCTGTAGATCGAGACCTCGACGTAGTCCGGAACCAAGCGCTTGAGGATCTCCTCGGGGTCGGGCTCGTAGTCCACCAGAGCCGAGGGCCCCTCGTCCTGCCCGCGCTCACGCCGTTCGTCGCGCTCGCGCTCGTCGCCCCCTCCCTCGTCGTCCTCGCCCTCGTCGTCCTCGTCGTCGTCCGAGCCTTCCTCGAGCACCGTGGCCTGCTGCAGCGGCAGCAGCACCTCGCGCCGCACCTCCTGTGAGATCGGCGACTCATACGCGTTGTAGAAGACTTCGACGCGGTCCACCTCCTCGTCGGTGTAAGCCGCCATCAGCTTCTCCGCGATCTCTCTGGCGTTGGCGTACGCCGGGCGATCGGAGAAACCGATGAACGTCTCTTTGGGTTCGATGCCCCGGAAGGTCAGAGACGACGCCGGCCGGCGACCGGAGGCGTAGTAGAGGAGGTCGCGGCCCTCACGCTCGTGCTCGCGCCCAGCCCTTGTTCCGGCGCGCACGATGTTCGAGTTGAATCCGCCGGCCAGGCCGCGGTCGCCAGCGATCAGCAGGATGCCCACGGTCTGAATCTCGGAATGCTCCTGGAGGATCGGCAGGCGGGGCAGGTCGCCCGCGGCATCGGCCGCCTCCCTGGTCATCCTGCGAATTGCGGCGGCGTATGGCCTGAGTGCTTCGATCCGCTGCTCCGCCCGCCGCAGCCGCGCCGCAGCCACCATCTCCATCGCCCGGGTGATCTTCTGGATGTTCTTGACCGAGCCGATCCGGTTTTTGACGTCGCGCTGGGTTACCGGCATATCAGAGCGGAGCGGTCCGGCGTGCTACGCCGGGACCGCCTCCTCCTCCTTTTCCTCCTTCTGCTCCTCGTCCCCGCCGTTGCCGGAGTCCCCCTCGTCGCGCTTGGAGCTCCGCTCCTCGCCCTCCTCCTCCTCGTCCTCCAGCGGATGGCCCTCCTCGTCTAGGTCGAAACCGAAGTCCTCCGCGTACTGCTCGACGGCCGAGTTCAGCTTGTTCTGGACGTCGTCGCTCCAGTCGTCATCGGCGATCTTGCCCAGCAGCTCGGGCTCGTTGCCGCGCACGGACTCCGTCAGCCCGCTGAGGAAATCCTGGACTCGGTCGACTTTGATCCGGTCCAGGTAGCCGTTCGTGGCCGCATAGACCTGGACCACCTGGTCCTCGATCGGCATCGGGTGCCGCTCAGCCTGGTTGAGGACCGCGACCAGACGCTCTCCCCGGGAAAGCGTCTTCTGGGTCTCGGGGTCAAGCTCGGAGCCGAACTGCGAGAACGACTCGAGCTCGCGGTACTGCGAGAGCTCCAGCTTCAGCGTGCCGGCGACTTTGCGCATCGGCGTGATCTGGGCGTTGCCGCCCACGCGCGAGACCGAGATGCCGACGTTGATTGCCGGACGGACGCCGGAGTAGAACAGCTTCGGCTCGAGGAAGATCTGCCCGTCGGTGATCGAGATCACGTTCGTCGGGATGTAGGCGGAGACGTCGCCGGCCTGCGTCTCGATGATCGGCAGCGCCGTCAACGAGCCGCCCCCGAGGTCGTCGTTGAGCTTGCACGCTCGCTCCAGCAAGCGGGAGTGCAGGTAGAAGACGTCGCCGGGGTAGGCCTCCCGTCCCGGAGGCCGGCGCAGCAACAGCGACATCTGCCGGTACGCGTAGGCGTGCTTCGTCAGATCGTCGTAGATGACGAGCGCAGCCTTGCCGTTGTAGAGGAAGAACTCGCCCATCGAACAGCCGGCATAAGGCGCCAGGAACTTGATCGGTGCGGACTCGTCGGCGGCGGCCATGACGATGATCGTGTTCTCGAGCGCGCCCGCCTCTTCGAGCGTCTCTGCCAGCGCCACAACCGTCGACTTGCGCTGGCCGATCGCCACGTACACGCACACGATGTCCTGCTCCTGGTTGTTGATGATCGTGTCGATGGCAATCGCCGACTTGCCGACTTGGCGGTCACCAATGATCAGCTCCCGCTGTCCCCGGCCGATGGGGATCATCGAGTCGATCGCTTTGAGGCCGGTGAGCATCGGCTCCTTGACCGGCTGACGCTGGACCACGCCGGGCGCCTTGTGCTCCGAAGGCCGCTTCTCGGAGGCGCTGATCTCGCCCTTGCCGTCTAGCGGATTGCCAAGCGGGTCGACGATCCGCCCCAGCAGCTCCTCGCCCACCGGGATCTCGAGCAGGCGCCCCGTGCGCTTCACCGTGTCCCCCTCGGAGATCTTCTCCCACTCACCGAACAGGACGAGGCCGACGTTGTCGGACTCGAGGTTGAGCGCCAGACCGGTGACGTCGTGGGGCAGCTCGAGCATCTCGAACGACATGCAGTTCTCCAGCCCGTGCACCCGGCAGATGCCGTCGGCCACGGACAGCACCGTCCCGACCTCGGTCAGGTCAGCTTCCGAGCTGTCCAGACCTTCGATCCGGCTTTTGAGGATTGAGGTGATCTCGTCTGGCTTGATCTGCATGTGTTTCAGTAGCTCCTTGGACGGCGGGCTTTCCGGCTCAGGCCTGCGCCACTTGCTTGCGAAGTTGGTTCAAACGGTTGCGTATCGATGCGTCGAGAATCGAGTTCCCGACCCGGATCACGATTCCACCGAGGATGTCGGAATCTACGTGGCTTGACAGCTCGACGTTGTGACCGGTGGCCTCCTCGATGCGCTCGCCGATCGACTTCACGGTTTTCTTGTCGAGCTCCACGGCGCTGGTGATCTGCACCGGCAGCAGTTGGTGGGCCTCATCCCACAGCGCCTCGAAGCGGGCACGGATGCGGTAGATCGCGGGCATCCGGTGGCGCTCCACGAGCCCCTCCAGGAAGCTCATGAAGATCGGCTCGGCGTCCTTCACTGCCTTCGACAGCGCGTCCTTCTTCTCCTCGGTCGAGAAATACGGCGAGAAGAAGAACACCGCCATGTCGCGGTTCTCGTTCAGCGCCTCGGTGAACTGTCCGAGCTGCTCGCGCACGGTGTCAAGCAAGTCGCGCTCCGATGCCACCTCGAACAGCGAGCGGGCATAGACCTGGGCGATTTCCTCCACTAGTGCCTCCGTGGGCCGGCGCTCAGACGGGCCCTCACGAGTCGTGGTCTCCCGGGCTGAGCGCGCTGAAGTCGAGCTCGCCGACCACTTCCTCCACCAGCTGCCGCTGGTCATCCTCGGTCAGCGTCTTGCGCGTGACTCGCTCCGTGGCCATCACCGTCAAATCGGCCACCTCGCGGCGAATCTGATCGATCGCCCTCCGGGTCTCAGACTCGATCTCCCGCCGCGTCTGCTCCATCAGCTGCTCGCGGCGGGCCTGCGCCTGCTCCTTGGCGTCGCGCTCGTGGACCTCCGCCGCGTGACGGGCCCGCTGCACGATCTCCTCGGCCTGTCGCCGGGCCTCCCCCAGGCGCTCGCGGTACTCGTCCAACAGCGAGTCCGCCTGACGGCGCGTTCGCTCTGCCGCATCGATCGAATCCTCGATCGCCCGCTGCCGGCGATCGAGAGCCTCGGAGATCCGGGGGAAGGCGACCTTCCACAGGACGACCATCGAGAGCACGAACAGCAACAGCGTCCAGATCATCAGCCCAACGTTGGGCGAGATCAGGAATGAGCCGCTGCTGCTGCTACTGCTGCTGCTGCTCGAGGCCTGCGCGAGGAGCAGGAGCATCTACTTGAGGACGTAGGAGAGCAGCCCGGCAACCAGGCCGTAGAAGAAGCAGGCTTCCGTCAGCGCGAAGCCGAGCCATTGGATGCTCGTGATCTCGTCACGCATTTCCGGCTGACGCGTGACCGCCTCGATCACCTTGCCGAAAATGAAACCGATGCCGATGCCGGCGCCGACCGCGCCCAAGCCGCCGCCGATGCCGATTCCCAGCCCGGCTGACCCGGAGGACGACGAAGAGGACCCGCCGGACTGCGCAAAGGTCAGGATGTGGCTTAGCAGGCTTAGCACTGGGTCATCAGAGCTCCTTTAGCTAGTGAGTGGTTTGGGCGCCGCCCAGGTAGATGGCGCTGAGAGTGGCGAAGATGAATGCCTGCAGGGTGGCCACCAGTCCGAGCTCGAAGAGGTACACGAGGATGCCGAACGGCATCGTGAACCACCCCAATACCTGCAGGCCGAGGATCACTGCCAGCCCGCCCGACATGAACAGGATGATCATGTGCCCGGCGAGGATGTTGGCGAACAGTCGGACGGTCAGCGAGATCAGGCGCATGAAGGTCGAGATCACCTCGAGTGGCGCGATCAGCAGCAGCATCGGTCCGCTGACCCCCCGCGGGATCAGGCTCTTCATGTAGCCGACCGCGCCCTGTGAGCGGACCCCGACCGCGTTGAAGGAGATGAAGACCACGAGCGCCAGGATCAGCGGCACGGAAACGTTGGCGGTGGCGGCGTAGAGCGCGAATGAGGGGATGTGGGCCCCGAACAGATTGAACTTCTCCTCCGAGTTCGTGGGCAGCGGCAGATAGCCGATCAGATTGCAGTACCAGATGAACAGGAACAGCGTGCCCAGGAACGGGAACCACTTCGCCGCCAGCGAGTCGGGCATGTTCCCGTGCGTGATGTTGTCGCGCATCAACGAATAGATCGCCTCCACCGCCGTCTGCACTCGATTGGGCCGCGCGCGCATGCGGTTGGCTATGAACACCATCGTCACCACGGTCAGCAGCGCGGCCAGGAACAGGTAGAGCACAGCCCGGTTAAGGCTGAAAACGCCGAGGCTCACCCACTTGACGAGCTTGAACTCGTTCTGGATCTGAAACGAGGTGTTCTTCTTGCTCGTGGCGCCGAAGATCACGATCAGCAGGACGATCCCGCCCACCCAGGCACCGCCGATCGCGAGCATGATCTTCCTGACGTCGCTCATTGCCGCCTCGGACGGTTGGCGAACGAAATCGCGAGCTGGATGGTGAAGGCGAACACGATCACCAGCAGGGCCGCGAGACCCTCGTCCTGGCCCTGACCGCGGCGAACCAGAATCACCGCCAGCGCCAGCAGGAAGAGTCGCACCATCAGGTAGGCGAGCCTGACGGAGATCATCACCCGCGGGTCGACCTGCGCCATATAGCGCTCCACTCCCACCCCCACGGCCCTCAGGAGCACCCATGCGCCGGCCCCGACCAGATAGCCGGTGGCCGGCACGTTGATCAGCAGCATGATCGGCGTGGCGAGCGCTACCAGGGCCACATCCAGGTAGCGGAGCAGGAGCACGGGCTCAGAGGGCGTAGCGGAAGCGCTTAGAGACAACTGCGATCGCTCCGAAGAAGCCGATAGAGAACCCGACGAGTAGTAGCGGCACCACCTGCCCGACTAGGGCTCCGATACCCGCCCCTACGCCGGCGCAAACCATGCTCACCGACAGCATCAGCCCGTCGGCGCCGGCTGCGTCCCGATTGCTCAGCGACTGGCGCAGAGGTGACATGGTGGTGGTTGGAGGAAGGCATAAGGGGCGACGAAAGTACCCTACCGGCGAGTCATTCCGGGGGGCAACTAGGGATAGTTGATGATCTCGGCCGGCTGCACCGGCCGCGGCTGTTCACCGATTGCGGCCACGGACAGCGGCCGCGATGTTGGTGCGGCGGAGCCGATCGAGCGATCGGCACGGCCGTCAACATCGACTGCATTTTCACATACAGACTGTATGGATGTCAAGCGCGGGCCCGCCGTCCTGGTCACGTGGCCTGAACGAACAATCGCTACAAAGCCCCCCGGTACCGGCGCCACTTGTAGCGTTCTGCCGGCTATAGCGGCCAAAGCGCTACACGTTCACGGCCCGGCCGGACGCTTTGTAGCGAAATGCTGGTGGTTTTCGGCCGGCCCCTCCGGTCTCGTCCGCGCGAAAGCGCCGAGCCGCGCGAAAGCGCCCAGCGCGGCAGCCTCAACTACGCGTTCCCGGCACGGGGCTTCCAAAGCTGCCCCTCAGCCCACAGGGCGGCGATGCTCGCGCGCGGCAGCCCCAGCGCCCCTTCGTACACCAAGTAGCGCGGCTCCCAGCGGGGGAAGAACTTGGCATTGAAGCGGTACAGGCTCTCGATCTGAAAGAACGGGTTGCCAAGCGCCACAAGCTTCCCCAGAGCCCGTTCCGAGCGCTTCTCGGGCGAGTGCAGCCAACGGGCGAAGGCCGCGAAGTTGAGCGACAGCTCGCGGACGCCGCGCTCGCGCAGCAGCTCGGTGGCACGCGCCACCATGAATTCCATCAGCCCATTTGGAGTCTGCGGATCGCGGCGCATGAACGAAAGCGACATGGCGGGACGGCCGTAGCACGGCACCAGGTGAAGGACGCCCCGGATCGCGTCCTGCTCATCCCGCGCGATCACCACACTCGTCTCGTCGCGATGATCGCCCTGCAGCGAGTCGAGGGCCATCGAGAAGCCGCGCTCCGGGGCCCCCTGCCGGCCAAGCTCGAGTACGGCCTCGACGTGGGCCAGCGTCTCATCGTCGAGCTCGCCCAGGCCTCGAAGCTCGGCCCGGTAGCCGGCCTTCTCGAGCCTGTTCACCGACTGGCGAACCTTGCGAATTGGCCGGCCCTCGAGCGAGAATCGATCTAGCTCGATGATTGCCTCGTCTCCGAGGTACAGCGTCCGCAGTCCAAGTTCCTCATACAGGGGCAGCAGCCGCTCGCTGGCACCGACCGCACCAAGCTTTAGTCCGCGCATCTCGGCGAACGCTCGGAGTTCCGCCATCAGAGGCCCGAACGCGTGCTCCTCGCCTACAGGGTCTCCGGAGCAGAGCAGCACGCCGTTCTCGATCCGGTACCCGACGAACGCGTCCCCGCCGCCGGCGAACAGGTAGTGCTTATCGGCTCGGAGCTTGAAGAACGACAGCGTGTCCCGCCCGTAGCCGCGGACGAGCTGGGCGGCCACGGCGCGCGCCGCCGGATCGGGCAGCGTCCGGGGGGCCGCCAGCGGCCGGAAGATCACGTACGCGACGGTCACGAGCGTGACGATCGCGGTCAGCTGCACGCCATCTGGCTGCGAGCTCCAGGCCGCCAGCACCGTCACGGCCAGCCCCGCCAGCAGCAGCAATGGGACCCGCCACAGCGCCGAGCGCAGCGTGATCGGCTCGTGCCGCACCGTGAACGCGTCGCGGCCGAGCAGCAACACCACGACCACAGTCCAGGTAGCGACGGTCTCCTCGAAGTCGAGGCCCTTCAGCAGGTCGAATGCTCCTAGGGCGATCATCAGCCAGATCGCCACCTGCAGCGCACGCCGCCGGCGCTTGAGCAGATATGGCGCCACGAGCAGCAGTGCCGCGCCTGCCGGTAGCGCCAGGGCGTGGAACAGGCGCATGGCCTGCACCGGCTCGTACTGCAGCAGCAGGTGTCCGCGCCAGCGGATGCTCGGTGTGAGTGCCGAGGCGACGTTGATCGCGCCGACCAGCGCCGCGCCCAGCGCGGCAAGCCGGGAGATCCAGTTGCGGGGCACAGACATCGAAGGGACTCTTACGGTCACGGCGGCCGTTGGTTACGCCGCCCGTGGCGCTTATCCTGCTGGCGTGCCGACGCGAGCCGCGCTCCCGGCCGCGCGTGCCGAGCGACCGATCCCAGCCCGGGGCAGCAGAAACGTCAGGATCAATGCCACCACAGGCAGGACCGCGACCGTTTCGAACACCGAGCGCAGCCCATGGGCGTCGGCCAGCAGCCCCAGGAGCGGCGCCCCCACCCCGCCGAGACCGATCGACAGCCCGATCGTCACGCCGGCGGAAACGCCGAGGCGGCCGGGAAGAAACTCCTGGCCCATGACGATCGTGACGGCGAACGTGGCGATCGTCGCCGCACCGGCCAGCGCCGCAAACAGGATCGCCAGCCACTGGCCCGAGAGCAGGAAGCCCACCACCAGGCCGGGCATGACGAGCATCGATCCCGTCAGCACTGCACGGCGGCCAAAGCGATCTGCCAAAGGCCCGCCGACCAGAGTCCCCACCGCGCCGCCGATCAGCATCGCCGATAGCGCGGCGTTTCCGAGCGCCTTGCCGGTGTGCAGGATGTGGACGTAATAGAGCGGAATGAAGGTGATCAGCCCGAAGTAGATGAACGAGCGCACCGCGATCACGCTGCCCAGAATCGCGAACGGCCCCCAGGCCTCGTGAGCGTCTTCGCGCTTGACCCGCCCCCGGACC
This sequence comes from uncultured Actinomycetes bacterium, assembly GCA_963756555.1. Lineage (GTDB taxonomy): Bacteria > Actinomycetota > Thermoleophilia > Solirubrobacterales > Solirubrobacteraceae > Palsa-465. The sequence goes on along the minus strand of CAVWOC010000010.1, from coordinate 163,256 downwards.
ACGTCGGAGCGGAAGCCCCGCAGCCGCGGGAGCTCGTACGCGAGAACCGCCGCCATGGTCCAGGTGGGAATCAGCACCAACAGCGTGCCGTGCATGCCAAACGCCAGCAGCGCCGGCGTTAGAACCACCGGTCCCAGCGCGAACCCCACGTTGCCGCCTACCGAGAACAGGCTCATCCCACTCGCCCGCCGCGCACCCGAGACGTAGTTCGCAAACCGCGAGCCCTCGGGGTGAAAGGCCGCGACCCCCACGCCGCTGAGCAGCACCGCGGCGAAGATCAGCCCATAGCTCGAAAACAGCCCCACGAGCGCGATGCCCAGACCACCGAGCGCCGGCCCCAGCGGCATCAGCCATGGAAGCGACAAGCGGTCGGAGAGATGACCGAACACCGGCTGGATCACGGAGCTCGAGATCGTCGCGGCGAGCACGAGCGCGGAGGCCGCGGCGTAGCTCAGATGGTCGCGCGAGACGAGGAATGGCAGCAGCGCCGGCACCGACCCCTGGGCCAGGTCGGTGAAAAGGTGCCCCGCCGACAGCGCGGTCATCGCCCGCCGGTCGACCCCGTAGCGTCCCGAGGACGGGGTCGCAGCGCCTGCACGGGGCGTCGCCGCCACCGTGCCGCTCACGCCTTTAGTCCCTTCAGTCTGGCCTTCACGCGGCGCCGCTTCTCGAGCAGCTCCTGCTCCAGCCTCTCCAGCTCCGCTCGACGTCGGCGCACGAGCTGGAGCTGGTTATCGATGTGGCCCAGCGCTTGCTCCAGGATCTGTGCCTGCTCGGCCGGCTGTTCGGTGCGCTCAAGCTCGCGGCGTAGCTCGGCTCTGGCCTCCTCGGCGTCGATGAGCGTCGAGAGCTCGTCGAGCGACAGACCCAGCAGATCGCGCAGGCGCAGGATCTCGCTCACGCGCTCGACGTCTGCCTCCGTGTAGCAGCGGTGCTTTCCCTGGACGCGCTCGCCACCCGGAAGCAGGCCGATCTCCTCGTAGTAGCGGATCGTGCGCGGAGTGGTGCCCGTCAGCTCGGCCACCTCGCCGATCCGCAGCTTTGCCGGGACGACCGTGCTCATGGCGTGACCCCAGCCTCGACCGGTGCTTCGGATCCGCCCGGTGGCCGGGCCGCGGCGACGAGCGCCCCGACCACGGAGATGATCGCCAGCGTCCACAGCGCGACGTGCATGTTGCTGATGAATGGCTCGAGCTGCTGGGTCGAGATGTGATTGGCCAGGCCGGAGAAGACGCTGAACAGCACGCTTTTCGGGACCGCCGAGGTGACGATGGCCAGTACGAAAGCGATCGAGATGACGGCGCCAGTGTTCTGCACCAGCACTCGAGCACCGGCGGCTATGCCACGCCGGTGGGGCTTGACGGTGCCCATCATCGCCGCCGTGTTGGGGCTGTTGAACGTGCCGGACCCGACGCCGACGATGAACATGAAGATGCCGCTGGCCCAGTAGCTGGTATCGCGCTGCAGCATCGTCATCAGCGCCAGTCCGGCGGCGGTGATGATCATTCCCGCCACCGCCAGTTCGCGCGAGCCCCGCTTGTCGGCCCAGATACCCGCCAGCGGCGAGGCGATCAGCATTCCGAGCGCCAGCGGCGCCAGCTTGATCCCGGCCAGGATCGGCGAGTTGCCCTGCACACCCTGGAAGTAGAAGACGAACACGAACATCAGCGCAAACCGCGCCAGCCCATTGATGAACGCCGCCGCAGACGCGGCAGAGAACAAGCGGTTGCGGAAGATCGAGAGGTCGAGCATCGGCGCTCGGTGCCGGCGCTCGATCAGGACGAACGTCGGCAGCAGCACGACCGCCGCAGCCAGCCCACCGAGAACCAGAGGTTCACCCCACCCCTCGATGCCGCCCTTGGAGATCCCGTACACGAGGCCGGTCAATCCGATGAGGAAAGTCAGGGTCCCCAGCACATCGAAAGTGGGATCCTCACCCCCGCGCCCCAGCTCGCGGAGCACAAGCGCCGCCCAGGCACTGCCCGCCAAGCCGAACGGGACGTTGAACCAGAACACCCAGTGCCAGGAGATCGCTACCAGGGCGCCTCCCAGCACAGGCCCGATCACCAGCCCCACTGCTGCGACCATCGTGTTGGTGCCCATCGCCAAGCCGAGCTGCTCGCGCGGAAAGGCGTCGGTGACGATCGCCGCCGAGTTGGCGAACAGGAACGAGCCGCCGACCCCCTGGGCAATCCGCCACAGGATCAGCTGGGTGCCGTTGCCCGCGAACCCGGCCCCCAAGGATGCCGCCGCGAACAGGACGAAGCCGAAGATATAGGCGCGCTTGCGCCCGAACTGATCGGACAGCCGCCCGGCGCTCAGCACCAGCACGGTCGAGGCGATCATGTAGACCAGAATCACCCACACAAGCTCCAGCAGGCTGGTGTGCAGGCTTCGCTCCAGGTCCGGCAGGGCGATGATCAGCGTGCCGGAGTTGATCGTGGCTAGCAGCATCCCCAGGCTGGTACACGACAGGGCCCACCACTTGTAGCTCTCGTGCTCGTGATGGACGCCGACTCGCGGAGCCCGCTTGGCGTGGGGCTTGTCGACGGCCTGAATTGACATCTTACGTAAACGTAAGATAGCAGGTTTGGTTTTGATGCCCCGGGCCGATCATGATCGGCCCGGCCGGCCGGAACATGTTCCGGCCGGAATGGGTCGGCACATGTGCCGACCCACAGCTAGACGACGCGGACACGGCGCGCTAAAGCGAGGCCGGATGCTCGAGCGCGACGCGCGCCCGCGTGCGCATGCGCGGCCCCGACCCCATCGACTACCCCTCGAACGCGGCCACCGTGGCCAGGATCACGAATGCCGCCACCAACGCCGCTCCCTCGAATGCTGTGGCCTCGCCGTCGCCGGTGATTTGCCAGATGATCACCGCCGTGCCAAAGAGGGCGCCGATATAGACGGGCGCGAGCGCGAACGTCAGGGTCGTCGCCGTCAGCAGTGACACCAGCACCAACGTCGGATAAAGGAACGCCGCGATCTGGGCCACTGAGTTCTTGACCACCGAGATGGCCAGCTCGGTGCGGTCCTTGGCGGCCATGGCGACACCGGCCGCGTTCTCCACCGCGTTGCCGGCGATAGCCACGATCACCAGCCCGGCAAACGCCCGCGAGATGTGAAGCGTCTCGATCGTGGGCTGTAGAGCGTGGACAAACCAGTCTGACACGAACGCCGAGGCCGTCCCCGCCAGCACCAGCAGGATCACGCCGGTGGCGGCCGACAGCCGGGGCGCCCCACGGCGTTCCATCATCCCCGGCTCCGGGGCACGCAGGTACTGGATGAGCCATATCGTGTACACGATGAGGATCGCGATCGCGCCCACGATCGAGATCGTCTTGGTGTGGTGGCTGGCTGGGTCATGAGCCGAGTCCACGAGCCCGACCAGCACGATGATGAACGTGGCCACTAGCAGCAACGTGGCAGTGTCGTTCGGCAGCCGTGGGCTGAAGCGCATCACGCCGTCGTGCGCGCGGCCGGCGCCGGCGACGATCACCAGCCCCAGCACCAGCAGGGCGTTGACCAGGATCGAGCCGACGATGGCGGTCTGGGCGACGACAAGCTGTCCGGCACCAAGGGCAAAGATCACCACGAAGAACTCGGGTAGGTTGCCGACGGTCGACTGCAGCACGCCAGTCGCCGCGGGGCCCAAGCGCTCGCCGAGCTGCTCGGTGGCGAACGACACCATCCAGGCTCCGCCGGCCAGCGCCACCGTGGCCATCACGAACGCCAGGACCGGCGATACGCCCCCTGCGTAGCGGGTCACACCGGCCAGCGCCGTCGCGACGGCAACGGCCCCGAGCAGTGCGCGCTCGAGGCGGTTCACCCGACGCGCTCGAACTCGCCGGTCTCGATGTCGCGGCTTACCCGGGCCTCGATCTCGTACTCGCTGCTGTCAGGCTCAAGCGTCCGCAGCTCGCGCACCCGTCGGCGTTTGAACTTGAGGATCTCCAGCACGTAGACGAGGTAGACGCTGGCCGCCAGGGCGATCAGCAAGATGGCGGCCATCAGCAGGGACCACCCGAGCCGGTAGTGGCCGCGATGGTCGGAGTAGGGCACGAAGCGCGCGGCAATCGCCACGCCGGCGAGCATCACCGTCCAGCCGTAGAGGTAGGCGACGGTCTTGCGCTGGCTGAAGCCGATTCGCGCCATGCGATGGTGGAAGTGGTTGGCGTCGGCCGACCAGGGCTTGCGTCCGTACTTGAGCCGCTTGGCGACCACGAAGCCCGTGTCGAGAAACGGCACTGCCAGGATGAACAGCGGCACGACCAAAGCCACGACTGCGTTCGTCTTCAGCGAGCCTATGATCGCCACGACCCCGAGCAGGTAGCCCAGCAGGTTGGCGCCGGAGTCCCCCATGAAAACCGAGGCGGGATGGAAGTTGTGAAACAGGAAGCCCAGCGCGGCGCCGGCCGTCAGCGCCGCCAGAATTCCCGCCGGCCACACATGCAGGTCAAAGGCGATGATCGAGAACGCGACGCCGTCGATCGTGCACAGCCCCGCCGCCAGCCCGTCGACCCCGTCCGAGAAATTGACCACGTTCATCATCCCCACCAGCCAGATCGCGCTCAGAACTCCGCCCTCGTGGGGGAACTGCAGCGCGCCGATGAACGGCAGCGTCACGTCGGTGACCTTGACCCCGGCCTCGACGGCGATCAGTGCCGCCACTATCTGCCCGATGAGCTTGACCTGCGGCTTGAGCTCGCGCCAGTCGTCGAGCGCCCCGATCAGCGCGATCAGGACGGCGCCACCGACCACGGCCCACGTGTCGACGGTGCCCCCTTCGCCCTTGAGCGTCCCGACGGTGCGGGGTAGGTGGATCGTGGACGGCATCCACAGCGCCGTCGCCACCACCACCGCGATCAGGATCGCCAGTCCGCCCAGGGCCGGGGTCTCGATCAGCGCTAGCCCGCGGTCGCTGGGCCGGGCGACCGCGCCGACGCGCCGAGCGACCCGAGCCGCCACCGGCGTCAGCACCGTGGCGACGACCATCGCGACCAGAAAGGCAAACGCTGCGTCCCAGTAGCGCATGTGCTCTGGGGTAAGCATGCCAGCCCGCCAGGACTGGTTGGGGGTTCAGTGTCTGGCGGTCTTATGCCGCGCGTGCCGCGAGAGCCTGGGCGAGCCGAGCCACGACGGCATACGGCTCGTGGAGCAGCTGGCGCCAGGTGATCCTCATCACCAGGTATCCGGCGGCTGCGAAACGCTGGTCGCGCCGCCGGTCGCGCTCGAATGACTCGCGGCTGGAGTGGAAGCCGTACCCATCAATTTCCACCACCAGCTTTTCGTCCGCCCAGACGAAGTCCGCGACGTAGCCGAGCATCGGCAGGTTGGCCCGCGGCTGCGGCAGATCCGCGGCGTGGAGCAGGCCACGCATGCGACGCTCGGCCTTGGAGCGGGTGTATCCGCTCGAATCACCCGCTTCGAGCAGCTGGGAAAGGCGTGCCGTCCCTCGCCTTCCGGGTGCCCGCCTCATCGCTGCTCGCATCTCGTCTGCAAGCGCGATGCGGCGCGACTGGGCGATGGCGACTGCCTGCTCGAGCTCGGCGTCGGATGCCTCAGCAGCGAGATCATGGACGGTGCGAGCAGGCGCGGTTATCGGGAGTCCGGAGCGGAGCCGGAGATCGGCGCGGTGAAGCGCAGTGACGCGATGCAGCCGAAGCCCGGGTCGTGGCCGGCGATGCTCACCGACAAGCGTGAGCGTGACCTCAGGGGGCCAGGCATCGAGCAAACCCCAGATCGCGGCCGCGCTTCGATGGCTGAGCACGGCGTGACCTCGATACAGCAGAACGGCCGCTGTCTCCTCGCCAAGCGGTTCGGTCGAGGCGCGATCGACGAGGTAGACGCCCCGATACCGAGTGCGGAGCCGACCGGTCTCTAGGCGATGGGCGATGGCCCCCCGGCCGAGTCCCGCCGCCAGCAGCTGCTCCCGGACCGCGAACCCTCTCTGGCGCGAGGCGATCCTCGCAATTTCACGCTCACCCCGGCCGGCGACCTGTTCAAGAGCCCAAACGGTGCGCGCGACGGGCGCTCCGCCACATCGAGCAGGTTCAGCATGCTCGGTTGCCCTTTTGGCGCCCAGCGAGGTCGGTTTGGCACGTTGAACAGGTCGCGGCCCCGCCATCGGCGGTCAGTATCCGCCCGGCCGCGAAACGCTGGGCGAATTGGCGCCGAGTTGTTACAAACGGCGCCGACCGGGCCATGAGCGCGCGCGGGCCGCCGCCTGCCCGGCGCTACGCTCCCGCGCCGGCCGGCCTAAACCGCCGCGCCCGCCGCCAATCCGGCGTACAGCGGGTAGCGCTCGGCGATCGCCGCCGCGCGCTCGGCGAGCCCGTCCTGGCGCTCGTCGAAGTGCTCGGGTTGCAACGCCTCGGCGATGATGCGCCCGACCTCGACGAAATCCTCGTGCTGCAGTCCCCGAGTGGCCAGCGCCGGCGTCCCGATGCGAAGTCCGCTGGAGACCGCCGGCGGCCGCGGGTCGAACGGCACCGCGTTGCGGTTGACCGTGATACCGACCGCGGCCAGGCGGTCCTCCGCTTGCTTTCCGTCAAGCTCAGACTGGCGCAGGTCGCACAGCACCAGGTGCACGTCGGTGCCACCGGTCAGCACGCTCACGCCGCCGCCGGCCGACAGCAGCTCGTCCGCCACCGCCCGCGCGCCCGCCACCGTCCGCTCCTGGCGCTCTCGGAATGCTTCCGATGTCGCGATCCGCAGCGCCACCGCCTTGCCGGCGATCACGTGCTCCAACGGCCCTCCCTGCTGGCCCGGAAAGACGGCGGAGTTGATCTTCTTGGCGTACTCCTCGCGGCACAGGATCATCCCGCCCCGGGCACCGCCGAGAGTCTTGTGGATCGTCGTCGTGACGACGTCCGCATAGGGCACCGGGTTCGGATGCAGGCCGGCCGCAACCAGCCCCGCGAAGTGCGCCATGTCTACCAGCAGGTAGGCGCCGACCGCGTCGGCGATCGCCCGGAAGCGCTCGAAGTCCATGAACCGCGAGTAGGCGGACCAGCCGGCGACGATCATCTTCGGCCGCCGCTCATGGGCCAGCCGCTCAACCCCGTCCATGTCGATCAAGCTGGTTTGGGGGTCGACCTGATAGGCGGCGATGTCGTACAGGCGCCCGGAGACGTTGAGGCGCATGCCGTGAGTCAGATGGCCGCCATGGGCCAGCTCGAGCCCCATCAGCACGTCGCCGGGCTCGAGTAGCGCGTGGTAGGCGGCGGCATTGGCCTGGGCTCCTGCGTGGGGCTGGACATTGGCGTGCTCGGCACCGAACAGCTGCCGCGCGCGATCGATCGCCAGCTGCTCGGCGATGTCCACGTACTCGCAGCCGCCGTAGTAGCGCTTGCCGGGATAGCCCTCGGCGTACTTGTTGGTGAGCACCGAGCCCTGGCACTCGAGCACCGACAGCGGGGCGAAGCTCTCCGAGGCGATCATCTCGAGCGTGCGCTGCTGGCGCTCCAGCTCTCCTCCCAGCACGTCAGCTATCTCTGGGTCGACCTCCGCCAGCGGGCGGGTCAGGAAATCGGACGGCAGCTCCGGGGCCACGACAGGCGACGATATCAGCGGCCCCACCCGGTCCCGTGGGTCAGCGGCTCCAGATGGTGTCGGCCACGATCACGGCCAGGTCACGGTGGCGCCAGGCGACAGAGGCGGTGAACCCGGCGGCCGTCAGCCACTCGAGCTGCTCGTCGACGCGGCTTGGGCGATCGAAGCCGGGCGTGAGCCATGTCACCGCATCGTCGGGGTCCTCGGGTACGACCACGTCGGCCAGCACGAAGCGCCCGCCTGGCAGCAACCCTTCCCGCACCCGAGCGAACAGGTCGGCCTTTGCGCCGGCATCGAGGTGGTGAACGGCAAGCGCGCTGGCCACGAGATCGAACGGCCCCGGGGGCAGCGGGTCTTCCAGCCGGGCCACATGCAGCTCCACGCGCTCCGCCGGCAGTGCGGTCCGCGCCGCGTCCAGCATCGACCGACTGGCATCGACACCCACGAGCATCGCTTCCGGGTATCGCTCGAGTAGGTGGCGGGTGGTCTCCCCAGTCCCGGTCCCGAGCTCCAGGATCCGCCGCGCGCCTTCGCCTGCTGCGAGCGCCAGCTGCCGCTGGAGCTCGTCGAAGACGGATATGTCATTTCGGATCATTTCGGGATAACTGCCGGCATCGAAGTGAAACTGGCTGCCCAGCGCCTTGACGAGCGTCGCTTGGGGCACGGCGCCGTCACGCACTACCGACCACGACCCCTCCTCCTCGTAGCGGCGCAGGTCGATCATCGTGGAGGGCGTGCCGGGAAGCTCGCCACCGTCGATGACCATGTCGGCGCCAAATCGCAGCAGCTCGGGCACCTCCGAGAGGTTGCGGGGGTCGGCACCGCCCGCGCGGTTGGCACTCGACTGGAGGACAGGCACGCGGACATCGGCCAGCGCCTCGATCGCGGGCACGCGCAGCCCGAGCGTCTCGGGATGGCCGCCGCAAGCCAGCGGAAAGCGCAGCGCCGAGTTGGCCAGCAGCACGCCGACGGGGCCGGGCAACAGACGGGCTAGGGCCTCGCGGGTGCGAACGCCAAGCTCCGGTAGCGCCGCGAGAGCCCGCTCGAGATCGAAGAACATGACCGCCGAGGGCTTGTCCAGCTCACGCCGCTTGAGCAGGTAGAGCCGCTCCACGGCGAAACTGTTTGCGGGGTCGCAGGCCAACCCATAAACCGTGTCGGCTGGAAAAACCGCCACGCCGCCGAGCGCAAGGCAGCGCTCGAGCTCCTCCGACTGCCGTTCGCTCACCGCTGGCCGACGACGACGCGCTCGTGGCCCGCCAGGTCGCGGAGGCGCTCAGTCAAGAGAAAACCGGCGCGTTCAAGGAGTCCGGCGACGGCCGGCGCTTGTCCGGCGCCGACCTCGAGCGCTACGAGCCGCACGCCTGTCCCCTCGATCCGCGCGATCAGGCGGCGCAGGGCTGCCAGGCCGTCGGTGCCGGCGAACAGCGCGAGTGGCGGCTCGTAGTCGGTGATCTCGGGCGCCAATCCCGCCTGCCCGTCCGGGACGTAGGGCAGGTTGGCCAGCACCGCTTGGTAGCGGTCGTGATCGAGCAGGTCGGCTTGCGCGCAGCGGATATTCACGCCCAGCTGCCGGGCGTTGTCGCGAGCGACGGCCAGCGCGTCGGCGGAGGTGTCGATGCCCGTCAGTTCGAGGTCTGGCCGCTCGTCCGCCAGCGCCAGTGCCACCGCGCCACTACCGGTGCCCACGTCGGCCACCATCACCGCTGCCGGCAACCGCAAACCGACCTCTACCAGCAGCTCGGTCTCGGGCCGGGGAATCAGCACGCGCGGGTCGACCGCCACCCGGATGTGCCTGAAGTCCTTGTAGCCCAGGATGTAGCCAACCGGCTCGCGCCGCCGACGCCGCGCGAGCAGTGGCTCGTAGCGACCCAGAGCCTCTTGATCGGGCCTTTCGTGAGCCGCCGTCACCAGCCGTGCCCGGGTCCAGCCGTCGCCGAGCGCGGCGCAGAGCAGCAGCTCGGCGTCGAGCCGCGGTGCTTCACACCCGGCGTCGGTCAGCTGACGGGCGCCGTCGGCCAGGACATCGCCGAGCCTCGGCGCACGGAGCGCCGCCTCAGGCAACCGCCTGCTCCTCCAGTCTGCGCCGCTTCTCGTCGTCCTGCAGGGCGGCGGTGAGCTCGTCGAGCTCGCCCATCAGGATGTCGTCGAGGTTGTGCAGCAGCACGTTGACGCGGTGGTCCTTGACCCGCCGCTCTCCGAAGTTGTACGTCCGGATCTTCTCGGCCCGCTCGCCGGTGCCGACCTGGGCCGCGCGCGAAGCGTCGATCGACGCCCGCTGCTCGGCGAGGGCGCGCTCGTAGAGCCGCGCCCGCAGCACGCGCATGGCGCGCTCGCGGTTCTGAAGCTGGGACTTCTCATCCTGCATCGAGACCACGATGCCGGTCGGCTTGTGGGTGATGCGGACCGCCGAGTCCGTCGTGTTGACCGACTGCCCGCCGGGTCCGGAGCTCCGATAGACGTCGATTTGCAGCTCGTTTGGGTCGATTCCGACCTCTACTTCGTCGGCCTCCGGAAGCACCGCGACGGTCGCCGTCGAGGTGTGGATCCGCCCCTGGGACTCCGTCTCGGGCACCCGCTGCACCCGGTGCGTGCCCCCTTCGAATTTGAACACTGAATAGGCGCCCTCGCCCTTGATGGCGAATGTGTAGCTGCCGTCGCCGACCGACAGTGCCTCGACCTTGAAGCCCCGCCGCTCGGCGTAGCGCGTGAGCATCCGGTACAGGTCACCGGCCCACAGCGCGGCCTCCTCGCCGCCGGCTCCCGGGCGGATCTCGATAATCACGTTCTTGTCATCGTTGGGGTCGGGCTCCACCATCGCCAGGCGGACCTCCTCCTCGAGGGCGCCAATCCGCTCGCGCGCGGACTCGAGCAGGGCCCGCAGCTCGGCGTCGTCGCCGTCCTCGGCCAGCAGCTCCCTGGCACCCTCCAGGTCGCCCGATACTCGGCGGTACTCGGCGGCGAGCCGCGCGGCGGGCTCGAGATCCCGGTAGGCGCGGCTGGCAGCGGTGAATCGCTCCCGGTCGGCGATTACGACGGGATCCGAGAGCTCGCGCTCGAGCTCCGCAAAACGTGCCTCTATCTGGGAGATCAGCTCGTCGATCATGCTCCACCGAGTGTAGGCGCGGGCCCGATGGGAACCCGAATAGCGCACTCAGCTCAAGCGGTGACGGGCGTGCGCTCCGGTGCCTGCACGAACTCGTACTCACGGGGGTCGAGCGCGCGAACGCGCTGCTCGTAATCGCGCATGTAGCCGGGCCAATTGGTGACGATCCGTCCCTGCTCATCGCGGTACCAGGAGTCGCAGTGGGTCCAGGCCGTCCCCGCGAACCGCGACTGGGTCTCGCGGTCACTCGCGGCTTCCACCTCCGCCCTGACCGAGATCGCGGCGCCGCGGTCTCGCATCTGCTCGAGCCCTTGGCGAATGTAGGCCGCCTGGGCCTCTTCGTAGGCGATGATCGAGCCCCCGGAAGTGTTCGTGTTCGGTCCATACATCAGAAACATGGACGGAAAGCCGGGCACGGCGATCCCCAGGTGGGCGTGCGCACCGTCGGCCCAAGCCTCGTTCAACGAGCGCCCATCGACGCCGGTGATCTCCATGGGGAACATGAACTGCGTGGTGCGAAAGCCCGTGGCGTAGATGATGCAGTCGACCTGGCGCTCGCTGCCGTCAAGTGTCACCACGGCGCCCTCTGAGAGCCGGGCGATCGGGTCGGCTACCAGCTCCACGTTGGCGCGCTGAAGCGCTGGCAAGAACCAGGAGCTGAACAACACCCGTTTGCAGCCGAACGTGTAGTCGGGCCAGACCTTGCGCCGCACCTCTGGGTCGCGCAGCTGCAAGCGCATGAACAGCGCTGAGCGTGCCCAGCCGATTTTCCCCCAGGTACGCGGATTGCGGATCATCAGCGTCAGCGACTCCGCGTACTGGTAGAGGCCCCAGCGCCGCAGGCGCTCGATCGTCGGAAAGCGCCTGAACAGGCCTTTCAGCCAGCGCGGGTATGCGTGATTCTTGCGCGGGAAGAACCAGTTGCCGGTGCGCTGGAAGACATACAGCCGCGACGTCTGCTCGGCCGCCTCCGGCACGAACTGGATTGCGCTAGCGCCGGTGCCGATGACAGCCACGCGCTTGCCCCGCAGGTCGTAGTCGTGATCCCAGCGCGCCGAATGGAAGCTGTGGCCGGCGAACGAGCCCTCGAGCCGTGGCCAGGCGGGCTGGTGCAGCTGGCCCGTGGCCACGATCAGCGCTTCTGCTTCGAAAATGCGGCCGTCGGCGCTCGCCACCCGCCAGCGACCGTCATCTTCCACCCACGAGCACGATGCCACCTCGGTGTCGGGCAGGACCAAGCGATCTACGCCGTGCTCGCGCGCGACCCCCTGCAGGTAGCGCAGGATCTCCTCTTGGGGAGAGCAGAGGCGCGACCAATCCGAGCGCTGCGCATAACTGAACGAGTAGAGGTGCGAGGGGACGTCACAGGCGCAGCCGGGGTAGGTGTTGTAGAGCCAGGTGCCGCCGAGCTCTGGACCTCGCTCGAGGATCGTGATGTCCTCGAAGCCGTGGCGGCGCAGCTCGATCGCGGCGGCTATGCCGCCGAACCCCGCGCCGACGATCAGCACGCTGGGAGACCCGATCACGTAGTCACGAACACTACGCGACCACTTCAACGCCGACCAGATCCTCGGCCGACGCCTGACCCGGGGCTTCAACCGCCAGGACGGCCTGGAGCGCATCGATCGCCACGGCCAGCTGCCCCAGGTCGGGCTCGCGCGTAGTCAGCCGCTGAAGCTGCATGCCGGGATACATCAGCGCTCTCACCCACCCCCGTCCGCGGTTGCGTCCCGCCCACTTGATGATTTCGAACGACACGCCGGCGATCACCGGGATGCCCAGGATCCGAGTTACGAGCAGCACATACCAGGCGGGCACGCCGATCGGCGCGAACACCACGATGGCCACGATCATCACCACCAGCAGGAAGCTCGTTCCGCATCGCGGATGAAGCCGGGAATAGAGCGTGGCCCGCTCGGGGACAAGCTCGTCGTCGGCCTCGAGACAGGAGATCGCCTTGTGCTCCGCGCCGTGGTATTCGAGCACCCGGCGAAGGTCCGGCAGACGCGAGAGCAGCGCCAGATACCCCAGGAAGATCACGGTCCGCAGCACTCCCTCGGCGACCCAGAACAGGACCGAGGACGATCCGAGCTGGCCTCGGATCACTCCTGCCAGTCCAAGCGGGACGACGAAGAAGAGCCCCACCGCGAACGCCACCGCCAGCACGATGGTCACCGCCCACGTAGCCCCTGACACCTGCTCCCCTTCCCCTTCGGGGAGTTGGGCATTGGCGGACATGCCCAGCGCCCGCAGACCGATCGCCAGCGACTCGACCAGCGCCACGACGCCGCGGATCACCGGCAGGCGGAACAGGCGGTGGCGACGCGACCACGAGTGCAGCGCGAAGGTCTGGATCTCGAACCGGGCCGAGCGGCTGCCCGTCGGGCGAGGGTTTCCGGTCGCGGTCAAACGAGGCCGCCGATGGCGAGGGCTCCCGGCCGGCATATGGCGTGCGGACCGCCACGGCCCAGGTGCGGACGCCGCGCATCATCACCCCCTCGAGCACCGCCTGGCCCCCGAGCGGGGCGTCGCGGGACGCGGTCAGGGCTGGACGCTGCCCAACCGCCGCGGCCACGGTCAGCTCAGCTTCCGGCGGTGGCTCGGGCGGCGCGCCGTCCCCTCGCCGCGCGGCGCTGAAAGCGCTCGACGCGGCCGCCGGTGTCGACCAGCTTCTGGCGACCGGTGTAGAAGGGATGACACGCAGAGCAGATCTCGACGTGGATCTCAGGCTTGGTGGAGCGCGTCGTGAACTCGTTGCCGCACGTACAGCGGACGTGAGCCTCTACGTATTCGGGGTGAATCTCGTTCTTCATCTCTAGCGTCAAGTCTAGCCGCCTCTCTGGGACGCAGACGGCTGTTGCCGAGGCCTGGCGTGAGCCGTCATCTAGAACTGCTCGGAGTCTGCGTCGGGCAGGTAGCCGTCATCGACGAGGCTCCCCCGGGCCGCTGATTGATCTTGTGGTTGGGATCCACGGCAACCGTGGGTGCACCGCTCGCGGCAGTGCACGCCGGGCCGGTGAATTGCACCGTGCGCTGCTCCTGGGGACCGAGCTGGGGCAAGGTGACGGACTGCGTGGGTCCCCCGACCGGTGTGAACACCACCTGGACTGCTTTGGCCGCGGTCAGGCCGGTGTTGGCGATCTGGGCGGTGTAGGCGTCCTGGCCCGAGCCGTTGCCGACCGGCTCGGCAGAGGTCGACTCGACCTCCAGCTGAGGGCGCATATCGGGCTGCCAGCAGTTGTCGCTGACGCGGACCGCGGTGGCCAGGATGCGGCTCCCGGTTCCCATCCAGCGGAACGCGACACGGAAGTGGTACAGCGCGGGCACCGGCACGCCCTTGACCGGGTGATGGACGATCCACACGTCGTCCGGAAGCTGGCCGAGCGTCGGCGGATTGGGGGCCAGCCAAGTGCCCAGATCGCCGCCGCGCACGGGCGTTGTTCGGCCGCCGCCCACACCGAAGAGCTCGAAACGCATCGTCAATCGCTGAGTGCCGGGCACCGGACGCATCACTGCCGTGACCGAGACCGTCCGCCGATCGGGCTCGAGCGCCCGGCGACAGGCGAACGCCGTCAGCGATGTACGGTCGCTTGGCGCACTCGCCGCCAGCGCCAGCGCGGCCCCGGAGGCCATCGCGCAGGTGAGCGCTGTCAAGAGGATGTAGAGAAGGCGTCGCACGCTGCCTAAACAACGCTCGACGCCGGAAGTTGCCCGCGACGGGGGCCTCTAGGTAACCGTGTACAGCGGCCCGTCGCCGCCCTCGGGCGGCGTCAGGCGTCCGCCCTTGGCCGTGATCGCCCCGCATTGCACGCAGTTGGTGTAGTTGACGATCACGTCCACCGGCCCGGACTCGGGAGCGTCCTCGGGGATCTCATAGACCCCCGCGGGACACATCCACTGCCAAGCCTCGGCCAGCTCGCGCGGGACCTGCTTCTCCACGCGAATGTGGTTGGGGGCGTCGTCGCGGGTGGCGTTACCCGAGATGTAGACGCTCGAGAGCTTGTCGAAGGTGTACTTCCCATCCGGCTTGGGATAGGTGTCCTTCTTGTCGCCCACCGTCATTGGCGCCTGCGCATCCGGGTGGTTGGCCCAGCGCCCGCCCGGGAACCGGCCCTTGGAGACGACCATGGCGTTGGTGATCGCCCCGCCCAAGAAGAAGCCCTTGGCGAACGGCTGCTTCATGTTGCGTGTCTCATACAGATCCTTGGCGATAACCGACTTCTCGACCCGGCGCTCGTAGGCACCGAGGTCGGTGCCCCCGGCCTTGAGCGTCTCGAAGATCGTCTCCGCGGCCATCATCCCAGCATGGATCGCGTAGTGGATCCCTTTCAGGATCGGCACGTTGACCATCCCCGCGCCGTCGCCACAGAGGACCATGCCAGGCGCCGACAGCTTGGGCATCGCCCAGTAGCCACCCTCCGGAATCGCCTTGGCTCCCCAGGCGAGGCGCTTGCCACCCTCCAGGATCCGCCGCACCAGCTTCGAGGTCTTGAACTGCTGCAGCAGATCATGCGCCGAGACCGTGGCGTCGGTGTAGTCGAGCCCCACCACGAAGCCCAGCGAGACCCTGTCCTCGCCCATGGGATAGATCCACGAACCGCCGAACTCGTGCCACTTGGCGCCATAGCGAAGCGGCCAGCCAAGCGTGTGGATCACGCGGTCATGAGGCTTGGGGACCTCCCAAACCTCCTTTACGCCGAGCGACCAGACCTGCGGCTCGCGGCCTTCGGCCAGCCCGAACTCCTTGATCGCGGCGCCCGTCAGGTGGCCCCAGGTGCCCTCCGCCAGCACCGTTGCCCGTGCCGTGACATCCGAGCCAGGTTCGAAGTTCGACAGCTCCTCGCCGTCCTTGCCCCGCCCCTTGTCGCCGGAGCGAATGCCGCGTACCGCGCCGTCCTCCACCAGCAGCTTCTGGGCGGTTGTCTCGGTCAGGATGTAGGCCCCCGCCTCCTCGGCCTTGCTCGCCAGCCAGCGCGAGAGCTCGGCCACGCTGACCATGTAGTTGCCGTGGTTGCGGAACGGCGGCGGCGTCGGCTTTAGCGGCAAAGCCGCGTTCGCTGAGAGCATCCAGTACACCGAGTCCTTGTCGACCGTCCCGTAAGTCGGCCAGTCCGAGGGCTGGAGGTCGGGAAACAGCTCCTTTAGCCCGGAGGGACGCATCATCGCCCCGGAGAGGTTGTGGGCCCCGCAGGCCTTGCCCTTCTCGATCACCGCCACCGGCACTTCGCCCAGGCGCTCCATCAGCTCCGGGTCATCAGCCAGCAGCTGTAGCAGCCGGTTGGCGCACGCCAGGCCCGCCGGGCCCCCGCCGACGATCACCACGCCGACGTCGATCCGATCGTCCTCGGCGTCAAGTTCGCGCTTTACGAACTCCTCCGGCGAGGACACCGGCGGCGGGTACTCGCTAGGGGCAACTGGCCCCCGGCCGTTACGCGAAGCCACGGTCTAGGACCCCTTCTTGGCCTTGATGGCCTCGGTCAGCTTGGGCAGGATCTTGTTCAGATCGCCGACGATCCCCAGGTCGGAGAATTCGAAGATCGGCGCGTTGGCGTCCTTGTTGATCGCCACGATGTTCTCCGAAGACTGCATCCCGACCTTGTGCTGGATCGCGCCGGAGATCCCGGCCGCCAGGTACAGCTTCGGCGACACGGTCTTGCCGGTCTGCCCGATCTGGGCGGCGTAGGGGTACCAGCCGGCGTCGACTACGGCCCGCGTGGCCGCTACGGCGGTGTTGCCGCCGAACGCGGCGGCCAGCTGCTCGGCCAGCTGGAAGCCCTCGGCCTTGCCCAGGCCGCGGCCTCCGGCGACGAGGATGTCGGCGCCCTCGATGTTGACGTCGGCGCCGCGCTGTTCACCGCGTTGGACCATCTTGGCCTTGTTCGACCACGGCGAGTACTCGACCTCGACGTCCACGACCTCAGCCCCGGCCCCGTCGCGAGTCGCGACCTCGAACGCGTTGATGCGCCCGATGATGATGCCCAGATCGCCCTGGTAGCGCGAGACGGAGATCTTTGAGTCCTGAAGGATCGGCCGCTCGGCGACCAGCTTGCCGTCCTCGGCGCGCACTGCGGTGACTTCCATCGTCACGCCGGCCTGCTTGCGGGCCGCCAGCCCAGCGCCGATCTCGAATCCGAGCAGCCCGCCGCCGAACAGCGCGTAGGCCTGGCCGTTCTCGTCGATCACCTTGGACATGACGTCGATCACCGGCTGGGCGAGGCCCTCCTCCCCGCGAGCGCGGAACACCTTGGCGGCGCCGTATGTCCCCAGCGACTGGCACAGCTCGTCGCTCAGATCGTCGCCGCCCACCACCACCGCATGGCACTGACCGCCGATCTCCTCGGCCCGGGCGGCGCCTTCCGACACCGCACCCAGGGAGTTCTTATTGAACTCGCCCTCGTAATGAAGGACGTAAGTGAGAACGTCAGCCATCAGTGATTCCTCCTGAAAGTCATTGCCCGATTCGGGAGCGAGAATCGAGCGGGGCAAGAACGCAGGGCCGAAGCCGCAGCGGCGCTGCGTCGAGGCCCGAGGACGCAGCAACGCGATGATTCGCAGCCGCGAAGCGGGTGAGGAATTGAGGGAGGAAGCACTAGATCAGCTTCCTTTCGTCGAGCCAGGCGACGATCTTCTCGACCGTGTCGTTCGTGTCCTCGTCCTCGATCACCTGTCCGGCGGCCTTGGCCGGCGGGTCGTGGAAGTCGCCGCACTGGACCCGTGAACCTTCCTCGCCGACGAGCGAGCCGTCGATGCCCACATCGCCGCTGGCGACGGACTGGAGCGGCTTCTTCTTGGCGCCCATGATCGCCTTCAGCGACGGATATCGGGGCTCGTTGATGGCATCGCCGACCGAGATCACCGCTGGGAGCTCGATCTGGACCGTGTCGTAGCCGTACTCCGCTTGGCGCTCGCAGCGCAGCCCGCCGTCGGCGACGTCCATCTTGATCACCTGGGTCAGCGACGGCATCTTCAGGTGATCGGCGACGACTGCGCCGATCGTGTAGCACTCGCCGTCGTCCGACTGCTGGCCGAGCAGCACCAGGTCAGGCTGCTCGGACTCCAGCGCCTTCGATAGGGCGTATCCGGTGGCTGCCACGTCCGAGCCGGACAGCGCCTGGTCCGAGAGATGCAGCGAGCGGTCGGCGCCGAGCGAGACGGCCTTGTGAAGGGCGCGCACGGCCGACTCGGGGCCCATGGTGACGGCCACGATCTCATCCACCTGAACCGAGCCGCCTTCGCGGATCTGCATCGCGGCCTCGATCGCGTGCGTGTCGTAGGGGTTGAGGTTCTTCTCCCCGGAACGGTCCATCCGCCCCGTCGAGGGATCAATCCGTTTCTCGACGGCGGCGTCCGGAACCTCTTTGACGAGGACGCAAATCTTCAACTTGAAAGCCTCCTAATGCTGGAACGCATGAATAGTACCGGGGTCGTTGACTGACGAGTCAATCAGCCTTAGTGAACAGTCGTACACCGGGCCGCGACCGCCCGCGCGTCATCACCTCCGTACCGCGACCTTCAGGCCCAGCTCGTCCCTAGACCCGTGCCGCGCTCCGGATGAACTCAACGATGTCCTCGGTCGAGGCGCCCGGGCCGAAGACCTCGGACACGCCCAGCTTCTTGAGCTCCGGGATGTCGTCGGCGGGGATCGTGCCGCCTACGGTGATCAGCACGTCGTCGATTCCCTGTTCGGAGAGCAGCTCCAGCACGCGGGGCACGAGCGTCATGTGCGCTCCGGAGAGAATCGACAGGCCGACGGCGTCGGCGTCCTCCTGGATGACCGTCTCCACGATCTGTTCGGGCGTCTGGTGCAGGCCCGTGTAGATCACCTCCATCCCCGCGTCGCGCAGTGCGCGGGCAATGATCTTCGCCCCGCGGTCGTGGCCGTCCAGGCCGGGTTTGGCGACGACAACGCGGATCTTCTTATCGGTGGAGGTGGCCATGGTCCGACGGTGGCTCAGAAAACCGGCGCCTCACTGTAGCTGCCGAACACGCCTTGCAGAGCGGCGATGATCTCGCCCTCCGTTACCTCGGCGCGGGCGGCATCGAGCAGGTGTGGCATCAGGTTCTCGTGCTCGTCGCGCGCCGCTCGCTCGAGCCGCTCGAGCGCCGCGGTGGCCTGCTCCTGGTCGCGGTCCGAGCGGACGGCCTGGACCCGCTCGACCTGCTTTTTCTCCAGCTGGGGATCGATCCGCAGCAGCGAGACTTCGCCGTCGCCGCCCTCGGTGAAGGCGTTGACCCCCACCAGCTTGCGCTCGCCTGACTCCAGCTCCTGTTGGTAGCGGAAGGCGGCGTCGGCGATCTCGCGCTGAGGGAAACCGCGCTTGACCGCTTCGATCATCCCGCCCAGCTCGTCGATCTTCGCGAAGTACTCGTAGGCCCGCTGCTCCATGTGGTCTGTAAGCGCTTCCACGAAGTAAGAGCCGCCGAGGGGATCGATGGTGTTGGTCACGCCGGTCTCTTCGGCAATGATCTGCTGCGTTCTCAGCGCCACGCGCACCGCCTCCTCCGAGGGCAGCGCCAGGGCCTCGTCGAACGAGTTGGTGTGAAGCGACTGCGTGCCTCCCAGCACGCCGGCCAGCGCCTCGATCGCGGTGCGGACGATGTTGTTCAGCGGCTGCTGCGCTGTCAGCGACACGCCCGCGGTCTGCGTGTGAAAGCGCATCAGCAGCGAGCGCTCGTCGCGGGCGCCGAACGTGTCCCGCATCTCGCGCGCCCATATCCGTCGCGCCGCCCGATACTTGGCGATCTCCTCGAAGAAGTCGATGTGTGCGTTGAAGAAGAACGACAGCCGCGGCGCGAAGTCGTCGACACGGAGGCCGCGACCCACCGCCTGCTCCACGTACGTCAGCCCATCCTTGAGCGTGAACGCCAGCTCCTGAACCGCGGTCGATCCTGCCTCGCGGATGTGGTAGCCCGAGATCGACACCGGGTGCCATCGGGGCATGGCGCCGGCGCACCATTCGATCATGTCCGCCACCAGCCGCATCGCCGGGTCTACCGGAAAGCACCACTCCTTCTGAGCGATGTACTCCTTGAGGATGTCGGTCTGGATCGTGCCCGCCAGCTGTTCGGATCCAATGCCCTTGCGCTCGGCCGCGACCACGTAAAACGCCAGCATGATCGCGGCCGGGGCGTTGATCGTCATCGACACGCTGACCTCGTCGAGCGGGATCCCGGCGAACAGCGCCTCCATGTCCGCGAGCGTGTCGATCGCCACACCCTCCCGGCCGACCTCGCCTTCCGAGCGGGGATGGTCGGAGTCGTGGCCCATCAGCGAGGGCATGTCGAACGCCGTCGAAAGTCCCGTCTGACCGTGCTCCAGCAGATAGCGGAAGCGAGCGTTCGTCTCCTCGGCCGTCCCGTAGCCGGCGAACTGACGCATCGTCCACAGGCGCCCCCGGTACATCGAGCGATAAACGCCGCGGGTGTACGGGAACTCGCCCGGCAAACCGACCGCCTGCTCGAGGTCCTCCGGAAGATCCGCCTCCGTGTAGAGCGGGTTTATCGGCTCGCCGGAGATCGTGGAGAAGGGAGCGTCGCGCTCCTGTCCCATCTCGGCGTCGCTCGGGCGCTCTCGATCAGTCTCTCGGGCCCGGGTAGCCATACGTCGAGTCTACGGCTCAGGCAAGCTGGCCGTTCATTCCTTGATCGCTGCAGGGCCACCCATTAGGCTGGGGCTTGGCAAGCTATTTCGGAGGGGCGATCGGAGAGTGCTCGGACCGCAACCGGGGGAAAGCTTCATTGCGCCAAGCACTCTTCGGGGCATGCCCACGAGAACTTCGTCCGTGGCCGGCCCGAGGTGGCGTGCGCGGCGCGGACGGCGACTCGCCGTCCGCGTGATCGGCAAATCAACACCAGGAGGTCCCCATGAGGACTTTTCGCCTACGGGCTCCTAGCCCGGCGCTCGTCATATCCGTCGTCGCGCTGGTCATCGCGCTGGGCGGCACCAGCTATGCGTTCTTTCTTCCTAACGGCAGCGTCGGGAGCAAGCAGCTCAAGAACAGGGCCGTGACCAACGCCAAGCTCGGGCCCAACTCCGTCGGCCCGGCGAAGATCATGCCCGGCGCCGTCAACGCGTCGAAGATCAACATGAGCGGCCTCACGGTTCCGAATGCCGCGACGGCGGGTACGGCCAACGCGCTGAACGGCGTCCAGGTCGTGAGCGCAGGTCCATTCACGAACACGCCCGGGAGTCAGAACTATGGCCAGTCGAATTGCCCCACGAACACCCACGTCATCGCCGGTGGTGTCTATCGGAGCCGCTCTTGGCACCGCCCAGTCGGTGAACTCATCCTGGCCGACGCGTATCGCCACAACAAGCCCGCAGCCGAACGCCTGGGGCGTCTAGGAGAACAACAGCAGCACGACCAGCCACCTCCACGTTCAACGTCTACGCGGTCTGCGCCCCGGCGAACGTGACCTCGAACTACACGGGAGCGCTCGCTCGGAAGTAGCCGCACCCGCGGAAGTAGCCGCACCCGCGGAAGTCGCCGCACCCGCGGCGTCCTTCGCTGGCATCGGGAGCCGGGCCGCCTCGAGCCCGGCTCCCGATCGCCACCCGGGGGGAGTGCCCTAGCGCCACGACCCCAGCCAGACCTCTACCGCACCTTCACCTCCGGCCGCCACCAGGGCTTGCGGCGGGGTACCGGGAGCCGCGCCTGCAGCCGCCTGGCCCGGCCACGGCCCACGAACGCCGCGCTGCCCACGCCGCCTGCTACGGCCGCGCCGGCGATCGCCACGCCCGCCTTCAGCCACCGTCCCAGGCGTTCGAAGCGCATCACCTCCCAACCCCCCTCGCGCGCCACCCGGGCAAGCTCGGCGTCGGGGTTGACCGCCACGGGATGACCCACGGCGCGCAGCATCGGCAGATCGGAGGCCGAGTCCGAGTAGGCGTATGAGGCCGCCAGGTCGATGCCCTCGCGGGCCGCGAGCTGCTCGATCGCCAGCGCCTTGTCGGATCCGTAGATGAACAGGCCGCTGGGCTCCCCGGTGAAGACGCCGTCCTTGACCGCCGAGAACTCGGAGCCGATCCCGCCGTCCAGCGCCAGCACCCGGGCCAGCACCTCGGCCAGCTCACGCGACGCCGCTGTCGCTATGTACACAGGGCGACCGGCGTCCTGGTGCTCGTAGGCAACGGCCAGAACCTGGGGATAGATGCGAGGGAGGATGCGGGCCAGCACGTCCGGGCCGAGACGCTCCAGGTCCCGCACACGGGAGCCTGCCAGCGCCGCCGAAATCCGATCGCGCAGCGCATGCGTGCCCTCGTCGGTGGAGCCTTTCAGCCGGAAGCGCAGGTTGGCCCAGGCGTCGGACAGCAGCTGGCGTCCCGATAGCAGCCCGGCGCTGTACGCCGCGCGCCCGAACTGGAACGCCGAGGAGCCCTCCATCAGCGTCCGGTCGAGATCGAAAAACGCCGCTCCTCCCGGGGTCTGCCCCGGATCCGAGACGGCGCCGTCACCGGCGCTCAGCTGCCGTTCACCTCCACGATCATGGCGTCGCCCTGTCCGCCGCCGGAGCAGATCGCCGCACAGCCGCGCCCGCCTCCGCGGCGCCGCAGCTCGTGCACCAGCGCGCCCAGGATACGAGCGCCGGAGGCGCCGATCGGGTGGCCGATGGCCACGGCGCCGCCGTTGACGTTTACGGTGTCCTCGGAGATTCCCAGCATCCGAACGGAATTGATCGCCACCGAGGCGAACGCCTCGTTGATCTCCCACAAATCGATGTCGTCGGCCTCGAG
Organism: uncultured Actinomycetes bacterium; assembly: GCA_963756555.1. GTDB lineage: Bacteria > Actinomycetota > Thermoleophilia > Solirubrobacterales > Solirubrobacteraceae > Palsa-465. The sequence goes on along the minus strand of CAVWOC010000010.1, from coordinate 140,859 downwards.
CCCCGCTTTGCGGAGCGCCTCCCTCGCGGCGTTCGCCGGCGTTCGGGCGAGGTAGGGAAAGTCGTCCGCCACCTGCGCCTGGGCGACGATCGTCGCCAGCGCAGGACGGGCGTTTCGTCGTGCCCACTCGTCGCTGGCCACGACGACCGCACCGGCGCCGTCGTTGACTCCCGGCGAGTTGCCGGCTGTGTGCGAGCCGTCCTTGAGGAAGATCGGCGGCAGCATCGCCAGCTGCTCAAGGCTCGTGTCGCGCCGTGGGCTCTCGTCGACCTCCACGGTCGACTCGCCCTTCTTGCCCTGCACGGTGACCGCGACGATCTCCTCCGGCAGCCGCCCCTCGTCGGTGGCCTTAACAGCCCGCTGATGCGAGCGCAGCGTCCAGCGATCCATGTCCGGCCTCGTCAGCTCGAGCTCGGCCGCGACCTCGCTCGCCTCCTGAGCCATGTGCTTGCCCGAGAACGGGCTCTTGAGCCCGTCATTGATCATCGCGTCGATCGCCTGGCCGTCGCCCATGCGCAGGCCGAAGCGGCCTTGGGGAAGCAGGTAGGGGGCCTGGGACATCGACTCCATGCCGCCCGCTACCGCCACGTCCAGGTCCCCCGCCCGCACCGCCGTATCGAGCAGCGCCGCGGCGCGAAGGCCCGAGGCGCAGACTTTGTTGATCGTCTCCGACGGGACTTCCCTCGGGATCCCGGCCTTGATCTGGGCTTGGCGCGAGGGGATCTGGCCCTGCCCCGCCTGCAACACCTGGCCTATCAGGACATGCTGGACCTTGTCCGGGCCCACCTCGGCTCGCTCCAGCGCTGCGCTGATCGCCTTGGCCCCGAGCTCGGTGGCGTCGAGGTCCTTCAGCCCGCCGCCCAGCTTGCCGATCGGCGTTCTGGCGGCGGACAGGATCACGGTCTTGGGCATGGGCTTCCTCGTGCGACTGACGAAATCGTAGTGCGGGGCCGCGCTCGCCCCATCGGCGTCAGCCGGACGTCAGCCCGACCGTGCCAGGCCCGGCGGGGCGCGCTCCAGCGGGGCGTTGCCATCGGGAAGGTCCGCTCGCTCCCGTCGCTGGCGCGAGCGTCGCCTGCAGCGCGCACCGTACACGGTGGTTCACCACCCCAGGCCCGGGCGCTGACCGAAGTGAGATCGCTGGCAGAGAGGGCTAGGCGGTCGTCGCCGCGGCAGCCCTTCAGCGGCCCCGGACCTGGCCGCGGCGCTTGGCGTGTCGCCTGACCTGGGCGATCCGAGCCGCGCCTAAGATGCCGACGAGCAGCGCCCCGCCAACCGCCGCCACCAGCAACGCAATCCCGAGCGCGATGTGGCCCCCGGCGCCCAGAAAGCTGATCTTGACGCTCTGGGTGTTCTCCAAGATGAAGATCAGCAGCAGGACCAGAAGGACGGCGCCGGCCACAAACCCGTTGAAAGCCGTCGAGGTGCGCGTCCGCGGCGGTTTGGCTGGAACGCGCTGCGTCCCGCTGCCGCTCACCGTCCCGCTGGATCGCCCTGGCGGCGGCTGCTCGGTCGCCGGCGGCTCGGGTTCCAACGGTGGTCGCTCACTGGCCATCCACGAGCGATGCTACCCACATCGGTCCTCTTCCCTACCTCGCCGGCTCATGGACCGGGCTACAGCCGGATGACGTCGATCAGCGGGCGCATCAGCCGGCGCCGGCCCTCCACCCGCAGTCGACCGAAGGCGACCATCCCCAACGCTGCTCGCCCGCGGCGGTCGATCGGGTTGGGTACCCCTTTGAGCAGCGGCGTGACCAGCAGGCTGATCACGTCGGGTAGCTGCCCGGCGATCCGGAGGTCGGGAGCGGCCGCTGGACCGTCCTCCACCAGCACGTCGCGCTCGCCGAACACGATGCGCACCGGCGGATAGCCCTCGCCGAGCAGCAGCTCAACCTCGGCCCTGAGCGCCGCGGCCAGCGCCGGGCGGCGGTCGACGCCGCGCTCCACGATCGCCATGATCGCCGGCGCCAGCCCGCCTTCGTGGAGTCTGCCGAGCTTCACCTGGGGAGATTCCACGGCCATCGCGCGATGGTAGGCGCCGTGTGACAATCACCGGATGGAGCTCGCGCTGAGCGACGACCACACCCTCCTGCGCAACACGGTGCGCGAGTTCGCCGAGCACGAGATCGCTCCCGTGGCCGAGGAGCTAGACCGGACGAAGTCCTTCCCGTACGAGATCGTCCAGCGTCTGGGGCAGCTCGACCTGATGGGGATTCCGTTCCCCGAGGAGTACGGAGGCGCCGGCGGCGACACGTTGGCGTACGCGCTGGTGGTCGAGGAGCTGGCCCGGGTGGACTCATCGGTGGCGATCACGCTGTGCGCCCACACCTCGCTCGGCACGCAGCCCATCTATCTGTTCGGCAACGAGGAGCAGAAGAGCGAATGGCTCCCGCCGCTGTGTAGCGGCGAGCGGCTCGGGGCATTCGGCCTGACGGAGCCGGACGCCGGCTCGGACGCCGGTAACACGCAGACCCGTGCGGTGCTGGATGACGGTCAATGGGTGGTCAACGGCACCAAGCAGTTCATCACCAACGCCGGCACGCGAATCTCGGGTGTCGTCGTGATCACGGCGCTGACGGGAAGGCCCGGAAAGGACCGCCCGGACGGCGGCTCACCGGCCCGGGAGATCTCCAACATCCTCGTCCCGAACGGCACGCCCGGCTACGAGCAGGGCAAGCCGTACCGCAAGATGGGCTGGAACGCCTCGGATACGCGACCGCTTACGTTCGAGAACTGCCGCGTTCCGGCCGAGAACCTCATTGGTCAGCGGGGCTCGGGCCTCAGGCAGTTCCTGCGCGTGCTCGACATCGGACGGATCGGTGTTGCGGCGATGGGCGTCGGACTTGCGCAGGGCGCACTCGAACAGGCACTGGCCTACGCCAAGGAGCGCAGTGCGTTCGGTGGCCCAATCTCGAGGTTTCAGGCCATCCAGGCGAAGCTCGCTCGGCTTTCCACCGAGATCGAAGCGACGCGGCTGCTGGTGCACAAGGCCGCCTGGCTGAAGGACAACGCCTCCGACTTCAGCCTCACCGCCGCCCAGGCCAAGCTCAAGAGCGGACGGCTGGCGGTATGGGCGTCCGACGAGGCGGTCCAGATCCATGGCGGCTACGGCTATATCGAGGAATATCCCGTGTGCCGCTTCTACCGGGACGCCAAAATCCTGACGATCGGGGAGGGCACGGACGAGGTGCAGGAGCTAGTGATCGCCCGCGCGCTGGGCGCGTGAGGGCGCGGCGGGGGCTAACGGCCCTCAGGGCGCGGCGGACGCTGGCGACCCTCGCGGTCCTGGCGCTGCTGCCAGCGCTCGCGGTCGCGGCGCTCCTGCTCCTGGCCCCAGTGTTGGCGGCGGGGCCCGACGCTGCGCTCGCCCAGACCCCCGCCGCCCAGCTCGAGGGGACGTTTTCGATGGCCGGCAGGGTAACCGTGGCCGTGCATGTCAAGGGCGAGCACAAGGGACAGCAGCTCGCGCGCAGCTGGAGCTTCGTGCCGCTCTGCTCCGCCGCCCCGTGCGCTCAGGTGGAGCTGACGCGACAGCGCACGGGCGGCAGCGACACGCTCGCGCTGCAAAGCATCGGCTCCACCTCCTACCAAGGGATTGGCGACTTCACCGCGCCGCTGCGGTGCGGCGGCCATGTTCACGCCGCCGGCGAGACCGTTCCGTTCACGATTGCGGTGCAGGTCACCGGCACCGCCAGCACGTCAACGGGCGAGGTCGCCACCGCGATCACAGCCACCTACACGAACCCCAAGCGCGTCAACCACACCCGCTGCGTGTTCCCGCCCAGCCATGACGCCGCCGTCTACAGCGGCGCTCTGCAGAGCCCCGTCCCTGCGAGCGCGCGCCTCAGCGCCCGATCGCCTGGGGGAAGTTGAAGAAGTGGTCTGGGTCCACCCGCTGCTGGACCTGCACCAGGGTTGGGTAGTTCGAGCCGTAGTAGGCGCGCCGCCATCCGGTGAGCGCCGGATCGATGTAGTTCTGGTAGGCCATTCCAGAGACGTGCCGGCGCATCGCGGCGTGGGTCTGCGCAAGCCACGAGGTCCCGCCGTTGTAGCTCAGATACTGGATACACGCGGCGGCGTTGCGGTGAATGAACGCGGTTGCGTTGGGCGCGACGCGGTTGATCGCCCCCCCGTAGGAGTCGAACAAAATCGCCGCGGAGCCCGGTCGACCCTGCCGGCGCTCGATCGCGCTGATCAGCACATCGCGCCCTGCGGCCGACAGCGGCCGCGTTATGAAGTCCGACTTGGCATCGAAGCTCATCCGCCCTAGGGCCCCGCCCGGACGGGTGCCGTCCGTGTGGCAGCTCGTCAAAGTGCGCCCCAAGCAGTTGGCCCACCGGACCTGTAGCCCCATGTAGTCCTGGTCGCCGGTGCGCAGGGCGGCGCCGGCCACTCCCTGAAGCGGCGCCAGCAGCCGCGAGAGGTCGCGGGCCGGACCCATGTACTGGCCGGCGGTCAAAACGCCCGGTCCGGTCTGGAGGTGAAAGACCGAGCTCACACGCTGGTCGGCGCGGGGCGCCCATCTCAGCCATGCGTCGAGCGCGTCGCCGGCGGACGACCACGGCCAGCTGACCATAAACCAGGACGAGGCGCGTGGAATACGATGGACGCGAAGCCGCAGGCTTGTGACCACGCCGAAGTTCCCGCCGCCGCCTCCGCGCAGCGCCCACAGCAGCTCCGAGTCCGAGCGCTGATCGACGTTCCGCAGGCGCCCGTCCGCCGTCGCGATCGTGGCGCCGATCAGGCTGTCGGTCGTAAGGCCGAAGGCCCTTCCCGCCAGACCCATACCTCCGCCCAGGGCGTGGCCGCCGATGCCCACCGACGGACAGGAGCCGGCGGGAATCGTGACGCCCGCTCGCGCCAGCGCGGCATAGACATCGATCAGCTGTGCGCCGGCGCCGATCGTCGCCACCCCCGCACGGCGGTCCAAGCGCACCCTGCTCAAGCGGCGAAGGTCGAGGACCACGCCGCCTGACAGCGTCGAGTAGCCGGCGTAGCTGTGACCGCCTGAGCGGGCGCGCAGCGGCACGCCGTGCGCGACCAGCCAGGCCACGGCATCCCGCACGTCCTCGGCGTCCAGCGGCCGCGCGACAGCCTGCGGCAGGGTGGAGTCGAAGCGCCGGTTGTAGACGTGCGCGGCGGCGCCAAAACCGCGCTGTCCGCGCTCGATCACTTCTCCGCGGATGGCGCCTGCAAGCGATCCCGGCGAGCCGCGCCGAAGCGCCGCGCCCGCGAGTGCCGTGCCGCTGCCGAAGACGGCCAGCGCGACGCCGCCGGCGGCGGCGCGCTCCAGGAAGCGGCGGCGATCGATGTCTCGGTCTGCGTCGCTTTGCATGCGCCACAGCCTCCCAGCTATCAACGCCCAGTGACGTAGGGCTCGAACGCGGCCCGCAACTCCGAAGGCCACGGCCGCTTGGTCATGGCCTTGGCGTCGACGCAGACGTGGCGCAGGAAACCGGTGGTGATCAGCGCTCCGTCGCGGAGCACGGCGAACCTGCTGGTGAGCGACGAGTTGGTCGGCAGCTCGAGCTCGACGTGGATCTCCAGCTCCTCGTCGAACCTCGCCACGGCCAGGTAGCGGATCCCGGCCTCGGCCACGACGACGTCGATTCCCGATGCGATGAGCTCGGGGTACGAGCGGCCCGAGGCCTCCGTCAACAGGCCAGTGTGTGCCATGTCGAACCAGGTCAGGTAGTGACCGTTGAAGACGTGACCCTGCATGTCGCACTCCGTGTAGCGAACCCGCACCCGGATCGAGAACGACGCGCTCACCGGGGCGCCACTTGCAACGTCCGCAGAACCCGGTCCACCACCGGCAGCTGCATCCGGCGGACCTGACGATCACCGGCCAGCACGACGTACAGGCACAACGGTCGTCCCGCGGCTGTGAAGAAATGCTGCGTTCCCACTTGGCCCGGGCGGGGATGCGCCAACCGCGACTCGCTGAAGGCGGTTGGGTCGAGCGGCAGCGGGATACGGCGGGCGGCGAACAGCCCGCGCCCCGGCTCGAGCCCCTGGCCCGGTTGATACTCGGCCAGCGCGACAAACGCTCCGGGGTTGGGCATCACCCCCGTGCTGCGGTCGCCGAACTCTCCGTCGCCCAGCACCACGGGAAAGCTGCCGGCGTGCAATCTGGCCACCCGTCGATCCGGTCTGCGGCCCGCGGCCCGGGCGAACACGCGCCCGCTCCAGCCCGCCGGCAACTCGACCCGCAGGCCGTGCGCGTCGAGGATCACGACAACGCTCCCAGCAGGGCGACCGCCGCCAGCGCCGTAATCACCGCCAGGCTCCCGATCCGAGCCTCCTCACGGCCGCGCGCCAGCCGCTGGTGCAGGTCGAACAGCGCGGTCGGCGTTCTCACCCGCGCGCCGGCCAGCAGGCTCAGGCCCCTGACGGCGCCGTAGCAGCCCATCACCGCGGCACCGCGCACCGGGTTTCCCACGAGCAGCGCAGCGAGCAGCGCCAGATAGGTGGCCGCGCTCGTGACCACGGTGCTCACACCGGTCCCGAGCTGAGCGCCGTAGCCCAGTCCGTAGACCCAGCCGCGGAACTCGTCGAGCCAGCGCTCGTCGACCTGGCGGCCGGGGCCGGGAACGGCCACAGGCAGCGCATCGATCGCCAGAGCCACCAGCGCACCCGCCGCCAGCACCGCGAGCCGGGCGGGGCTTCCGAGCGCTCCCCACGCGGAGCCTCCCAGCAGCAGCGCTCCGATCGAGCCGGCCATCGCGCCGGCCAGCGCACCGCCACCGCAGGCGCCCAGCACGAACGCGGTGACGGTCAGACCCCAGTGCCCATTACGGCCCCGCTCGCCGAGCGGGGTGATGCTGGCCAGCATCGACTCGCCTCAGGGCGACCAAGTTGCCCGGATCGCGCCCACCAGCGCCGCCACGCAGCCCAGCACGAGCAGCGCTGTCATCGCGGCCTCACTCCTTGCCCGGGTAAAGGCTGGGGTGATCGGCGCCGATCCCCGCTGTGGCGAGCCGCTCATCGACTCTGCGGGCCCGGGCCGGAGCCTCCGCCAGACGCTGATCGGCGATCGCGTCGTCGACGAGCGAAGCCAACCCCTCCCAGCTGGCTGCCGATCCCTCGCCCCGGATCGTGCCATGGACCAGCACGAAGTACGGAGAGCCAGGTACCTCATAGTCGCGCCAGGCGGAGGAGCACATCACGAGCGGGACGTCGGCAGGAGCCTGCGCCCGCAGCTTGGAGGGCGACTCGCGCTCCGGGCCGTGGGTGACGATCACCGTCTGGACCTCCGGCGGTAGCCGCCGTTCGCCGAGGCGCTGCCAGAACGAGCCGCAGACCGAACAGCCGGTGGACAAAAAGGCCAGCAGCGTGGGCGCTCCGCCGGATGCGGAGAAGTCGAGCTTCACGGCGTCGCCGGCCAGCGTCCGGCCCGCGATCGGGGCAGCGGCAGGGGCCTCAGAGTTCCCGTCGGAGAAAGCGGCGCTCCGTGCGCGCGGCGCGCCGGGCTGCGGGATCGTCCCAGCCTCGTCCGGACCGAGGCGCCTGAGGATCTCGGCGTGGCTGCGCAAAAGCCCAGCCACAAGCACGACCAATACGACCACAAGCACCGTTTCGATCGCAACGAGCGCGGTCATCGGGCCTTGCGTCCGGACGCGAACATCAAACCCCGCCTGTGCCCGGCTCGTTCATCGCCAGTCCCTGCAGGCAATGCATCTCATGCGAGCAGACGGCGTCGTCGATCATCAGCGTGTCGTTGCACCCCCAGATGCCGACGTTCGCCGGGTTCTGGCAAATCACGAGCCGGCAGACCACTTCGCCGGTGCCACCAATCTGGGTGTTGCACTGTCCATAGCGAAACTGGTTGCAGGCCACGCGCCGCCGGTTGCAGTCGCCGTGCCCGCAGCGGCAGCCACCGGCGAACGGACGCCCCGGCAGGTTGTTGCAGTCCAGGTAGTAGCGAACGCCGTCACTGGAGCAGATGCCCGAACCGGTGTACTGCGTGCACTTCCACCAACCGGCGACGTAGGTGCCCGGCGGGCACTGGTTCTTGCCGTGCTGGAGCTCGCAGCAGAAGGCGGTGTAGCCGTCGTTACAGAGCGCTCCGGGCGAGCAGTCGCTGGGCCGGATCACCGCCCAAGCGGTCCCGGGCCTCAGCAGGTAGCGCACCGGCGCCACCGCGAATGCTGAGCCTGCCAGCGCCGCCCTGCTCAGCGCGCTGCGGCGCGAGACGCGCCGCTCGAGCAGCGAGGAGATCGAAACCGCGATCCGTTCCGCCAGCCTGCTCATCGCGGGCGTCCCCTCCACGCCAGCCCGCTCACCGCGACCTCCCGCTCCACGCCGACCAGGCCAGCGGTAGCTCCGTGTACGCGACCACGGTTCCGTACGCCGCGCCGACCAGTCCGATTACCAAAACCCCCGCCGTCATCGCCGGGCGCCCCACCAGCCACGCCGCCCCGTGAGCCCCGGCGACCGCAGCACCGGCCGCCGCCGCGCCCAGCCCCGCGCTCAGCGCCGACTGGACGGCGGACGCCGGCTCCTGGCGCCGGCCGAAGCAGCCGCACGGCGACCGCCGCCGTGCCAGCACCAGTGCCATGGCGCAGAAGCCGATGTAAAGCGCCGCGAGCCCGAAGTCCGGGACGGCCGAGGGGCGCGCGAGACACAGGCCGCCAAGGGCCAGCTCAAATAGCGCGAAGGCCCGGATCGAGGCGGCGGGTACGCGCACCCCGAGGCTCTCCAGCGCCTGCGCCGCGTCCACCGGCGAGCGCAACTTGGCCGCTCCGGCCAGGCACAGCACGAGCGCTGCGAGCGCGAGGAGCGGCGTCAAGGCGTTGGGCACGAGCTCTTAAACCCGCTCCCGGGCCTCAAGGATGCGGAGCGCGGCGCTGGCGGGATCGATTTCTCGCGAGACGACCCGATCGAGCAGCTCGCGGACCTCGGGGTCTTCACGCACGGACTCCTCGAGCGCCCGCCTCATGCGGTACCCGGCGATCGCCAGGACCTCGTTCATCAGGTTGCGCCGCCGCCGCTCCGACAGCGTCCCCTGGGTCTCGATGTGCTCCCGGTGCTCACCGAGCTTCTCCGAAAGCTCCTCGATCCCCTCCCCCCGTACGGCTTCGGTGCGCACGATCGGCACCTCCCAATCGCCCCGCGGTCCTAGCGCCAGCACGCCCTTGATCTCGCGGACCATGGTGTCGGTGAGCGGGTGATCGGCCTTGTTGACCACGATCACGTCCGGGATCTCCATCACGCCGGCCTTGAGCGCCTGGATCGAGTCCCCGGAGCCCGGCATCAGCACCAGCACCACGGTGTCAGCGTGATCGATGATGTCCACCTCCCCCTGCCCCACGCCGACGGTTTCGAGCAGGATCACATCGCGGCCCGAGGCGTCCATCAGCAGCGCGCTCTGGAGCGCCGCTTCGCTGAGGCCGCCAAGCGCCCCCCGGTTGGCCATCGAGCGGATGAACACCCCCGGGTCCAGGAAATGGTCCGAGAGGCGGATGCGGTCGCCGAGCAGCGCGCCCTTGGAGAACGGCGATGAGGGATCGATCGAGAGCACGCCAACCGTGCGCTCTCGGGCTCGCTCGAGTTTCGTCAGCGCCCCGAGGAGCGTCGACTTGCCCACCCCCGGCGGTCCGGTGAAGCCGACGATCGCGGCACGGCCGGTGTGGGGGTAGACCTCGCGCACGAGCGCCCAACCGTCGGGATCGTCGTCCTCCACCATCGAGATGGCGCGCGCCAGGGCGCGCTTATCCCCCTCCATCAGACGCTGCGCGATGGCGTTCTCGACGTCGGGCATCGTGGGCGAGCAATCATGCCAGGGCGACCGGTGGACGGACGGCACACTACGATGCCGCCGTGGCACTGCGTAGTGTTGAACCGGCTGCCACGACTCCGGCGCAAGGCCGCAGGCCGCCCGCGGCGCTGCACGGCGGCCCACTCGCTTTTTGGCGCTTCGCACGCGATCGCGGGCTGCTGAGACCCGGCTACGCGCCACTGGTGATCCGCTGGATGTGGCTGAAGCTCCGCTGGCGGGGCAGGCTTCAGACCGACGGCCTGTGCTTCGTGGGCGGCTCGGTCAAGTTCGAGATCGGAAAGAGCGCCAAGCTGAAGCTCGGCCGCTGGTCGTGGATCGGTCAGGGATGCAAGTTACGCGTGCACGAAGGCACGGTGTCGATCGGCGCCAAGTCGGTGCTGGGGCAGGAGTGCACGATCTCCGCCTACCAGCACGTGTCGATCGGCCGCGAATGCATCATCGCCGATCGGGTGATGCTGATCGACTTCGACCACGGCATGGTAGACGTGGAGCGACCGATTCGTGAACAGGGCATCTACAAGCGCGACGTTCGGATCGGCCACAACGCCTGGGTTGGCTACGGGGCCTGTGTGCTGCGAGGGGTGACAATCGGTGACAACTCCGTGGTCGGCACCTACGCGGTCGTCAACAAGGATCTGCCCGACAACGCGGTCGCCGCGGGCATCCCCGCGCAGGTGATCAGAATGCGCGACGCGCCCACGACCTTCTACTGGGTCGACTAACAAGACCAGGGTGGCAACGTCAAACCTGGCAGATCGCCAGGAAGTCCAGCGCCTCGTCAAGCGACCCCGCCCGCAGCGCGAAGTCCCGCGAGCTGATCGCCGGTGTGAAGCGGTCATAGAACGCCTGAGTGACCCCCAGGCGCTTGTGCACCGCGTCCCACCCCATCCGCAGCGCCACGGCATGAGCGGCCAACTTGCGCGCGTGGTAGACGCCCAGCAGCGTCACGGAGCCGAACGTCGCGCGACACAGCTCGGCGAACTCCTGGTGGCGATACTCGCGCAGGTGCCATGGATTGCCCGAGCGCTCGGCTCCCGGCGGCGCCAGCGTCAGCACGTTGGGCGTTGAGATGTAGGCCACCCCGGCGTCGGCCAGCAGCGAGCGGAAGTGCTCGAGCACGGACGGTGGGTCCAGCACGTGCTCGATCGTCTGCAGCAACACGACGGCGTCACAGCAGTGCGGGTCGCCGAAGGTCTCGACCAGTCCCCGCTCGAAGCGGAGGTTCTCGCGGACGTAGCGCAGCCGGGCGTGCGTGTGGGCCTCGGGATTGGCGTCGACGCCGACGACGCTGGCCGCCGAGCGCGCCAGCACGTCCGCGCCGTAGCCCTCGCCGCAGGCCATGTCGATCACCCGCCGGCCGCGGACGCGCGCGGCGATCCATTCGTAGACCGCGAGGTGGCGCCGGTACCAGTAGTTCTCGGCCGGGACGTCAGGGAGCGTCCGCTCCCCGGTGAGCTCGAGCGGGGGTACGCCAGGCGGCTGATCCTTCTGAACGTGGGCGTTCATCGGCCGCAAACTAGCGGGTAGAGTCCGTCGCCCCATGCAGGCGGTTTACAGCCCCGATGAGATTCGCGAGGTAAACACCCGCTACCACGACGTGGCCGCCGCCGGCTATGACTCCAAGTGGGGAATCGACTTCGGCGACGTCGGCCAGCGACAGGTGGTGGGCAAGCTGCGCAAGGTGCTTGGGCCAGAGCTCGACTTGGGCTATGAGCGGGCGCTCGAGATCGGCGCCGGAACGGGCTACTTCAGCCTCAACCTGATGCAGGCCGGGATCGTGGCCGAGGCGACGTGTACCGATATCTCACCGGGAATGGTTGCCACGCTGGCGGATAACGCCGAGCGCCTCGGCTTAGAGGTCAGGGCGGCGCGGGCCGATGCCGAGTCGCTTCCGTTCGCCTCGGAGAGCTTCGATCTGGCGCTTGGCCACGCCGTGCTCCACCACCTCCCGACCCTCTCCAAGGCCTTCGTCGAGCTTCATCGTGTGCTGCGCCCCGGGGGCCGGATCGTGTTTGCCGGCGAGCCGTCGCGGATCGGCGACCGGCTGGCGGCAGTTCCCAAGCGCGGAGCGGGAGCGCTCGCGCCGTTGTGGCGAACGCTGATGGGGGCCCGGCCGCTGCAGCCCGGCGAGAACGGCGGCGGCGAGCACGACGACCACCGACTCGAGGGCTGCGTCGACATCCACGCTTTCTCCCCAGGGGATCTCGCCTCCCATGCCCGCCGGGCCGGGTTCACCGATGTCAAGGTTCGGGGCGAGGAGCTGGTCGCCAGCTGGTTCGGGTGGTTCAACCGCGCGCTCGAGGCTACGGCGGAGCAAGAGGACGTTCCGATGGGCTGGCGCCAGTACGCCTATCACGGCTACCTGCTGCTACAGCAGCTCGACGAGCATGTGCTCGAGCCGCGGCTGCCGCCGGCGATCTTCTACAACCTGCTGCTGAGCGCCCGCAAGCCTCTTCACTAGGTTCCGGGCCGATCATGATCGGCCCGGCCGGCCGGAACATGTTCCGGCCGGGGGTCGGCACATGTGCCGACCCCCCATACACTTTTTTCAAATGCTCGAAGATGAGTTCCCGCTGTTCCCGCTCGGCATCGTGGCGTTGCCCTCGGAGCTGATCCCTCTGCACATCTTCGAAGAGCGCTACAAGACGATGATCAACTACTGCCTGGAGCGCGAGCGGGAGTTTGGGATCGTCTGGCTATCGGACGACGGGTTGCGCCAGGTGGGCTGCGCAGTGCGCATCGAGCAGGTTCTCGAGCGCATGGACGACGGGCGCATGAACCTGCTGACGCGTGGCACGCGTCCCTTCCGGGTGCACGAGCGCCAGGCCCACCTTCCTTACCCCGCGGGGGTCATCGAGTTCGTCGCAGGACAAGGCGGAGAGCGTCGACTCTCGTCTTCGGGACAGCGCCCGCAAGGCATATGCCGAACTGGTCAAGCGCGCCACCGACCGCGAGCCCGACCAGCAGGAGCTCGCCGAGATGGGCGCCTATGCGATGGCGGCGACAGTCGACTTCGGCCTCGACGCCAAGCAGGGCTTGCTTGACCTCCGCTCCGAGAACGCCCGCCTGCGTCTGGTCACACGTCTGTTCCGTGCAGCGATGAAGCGGCTTGACCTGGTCGACAAGGCGCAGGAGCGCGCTCGCTCCAACGGCAAAGTCCGCTTCGGCGCCTAGTCGCGCCGCCGCTCAGTAAGTGGCCACTAGGCGTTGTAGATCACCATCGCCAGGCCGAAAACCACGCAGTAGGCGGCGAACGGGTTCAGATTCCCGCGCCGGAAGTAGCGCATCAGGAAGTGGACGGTGACGACGGCAAACACCGCCGCGGTGGCTGCCGCCAGCAAGGCGTAGCCGCGGATCCCGTTGCCGTTGGGGCCCGTCAGGTCACTGAGCTTGAAGACGCCGGCGGCGAGGATGATCGGGGTCGCTAGCAGGAACCCGAACCTAGCCGCATCTTCGTTGTCGAGCCCCCGCAGCAGCCCCGCGGCCATGCACATGCCGTCGCGGCTGATGCCCGCGATCAGCCCAGCCGACTGCGCGACTCCGATGCCGACGGCCTCTTTGTAATCAAGCGTCTCGAGCTTGCGCCCACCCTCGCGATTCAGCCCCTCCTCGCGCGCCAGCTTCCGCACCTCGGAACGCTGGCGCAACCGCTCTGCGGCGAACAGGATCAATCCGTTGATGATCAGGAAGATCGCCGCCACCTCCGGCTTTGCCGTGGCGGTCCTTGCGACGTGCTCGAGCGCAACGCCGAGGATCCCGGTGGGGATGCACGCGATCAGGATCAGCCACGCCAGGCGTTCGGTGGGGGTCTCGATCCGCCGTTTGAAGATCGTCCTCAGCCCCGCGCCGATGATCTCGACCCAGTCGCGCCAGAAGTAGATCAAGAGCCCGACGGCGCTGCCGACGTGCAGCATCACGATGAACGCCAGCCAGGCGTTCTCGGCCCCACTGGACTGGTATTTGACCAGCTCGCTCCAGCCGAACAGCTTCGGGAACAGGACCGTATGCCCGAGGCTCGAGACCGGGAATAGCTCCGAGATCCCCTGGAGCGCCCCGAGCACGATCGCCCGGAAGGCGTCGAACCCGTGGGTGAGAGCCACTGCGAGCATGAGCGGCGGGGAACCCTACCCACCCCGGTGAAGAGAGGTTAAGCCTAAGCGCCCTCTTACCCGCTTAGAGCCGCAGGGACCCTGCGCGGCCCGCACGGCGAACAGCTCGATCTGGGCCAGTTCGGAATGCGTTCGCGCGGCCGTGTCGGGGAACGAGATCGTCCCGTTCTGCAGCTTGACGGTGTAGGTGGAGACGCTGCCGGCGCCCGGCGCAATCCGTAGGTGATGGGTGGCGTCAGTGTTCAGGTTGCTGGTCACCCCCCGGGCCTGGATCAGGAGGCTGTCAGGCAGCGGCTTGGCCGCCCGGCCGTCGCAGCGGATCGTTCCACCGTCGTTGACGAGCAAGGTCAACTTCCCGGCGGCGCCGGTGCGCGTAAGCAGGAACAGGTCGGGCGACTGGACGTTGAAGCAGCCGGCCAGCGACGTGGCGACGCATGCCGCTGCCAGCGCTGCCAGGGGGCGTCTCACGGCTTCATCGTGACGCATCGGGCTCGCCGTACAATCACCCCATCGAGGCGATGAGTGAGGAGGGCTGAGTGGTGGCTGTGGTGACGCGGCGCCTGGTGACTGTGACCAGTGAGGCGGGGGTTGGGACGCTTACGTTGAATCGACCCGAGCGGCGCAATGCGCTGTCGCTGGAGCTGATGAACGAGGTGATCGGTGCGCTGAGAGAATTTGAGGCCGACCCGGCGGTCCGCGTCGTGATCCTGGCCGGCACCGGTCCGGCGTTTTGCTCCGGGCACGATCTGGAGGAGATGATCGGCCTCGACCTCGAGGGCTACGACCAGGTCTTCGCCCTCTGCTCGCGGATGATGAATGCCATCCACGAGCTGCCACAGCCCGTCATCGCTCGCGTTCACCGCGTTGCCACCGCCGCCGGCTGTCAGCTCGTCGCGGCCTGCGATCTGGCGGTGGCCAGCACCGAGGCCAAGTTTGCCACGCCGGGCGTGAAAATCGGCCTGTTCTGCTCGACTCCGATGGTTGAGGTGACCCGGGCCATCGGCCGCAAGCGGGCGCTGGAGATGTTGCTCACGGGCGCTCCGATCGACGCTCACACCGCCGCCGATTGGGGCCTGGTCAACCGCGTCGTCGCCGCAGACGAGCTCGAGCCGGCGACCGAGGCGCTGGCCAGACAGATCGCGGACGCCAGCCCGCTGACGCTCGGGCTCGGCAAGCAGGCCTACTACCGTCAGATTGATCTCGACCTCGCGGGCGCGTACGAGTACTGCCAGCAGGTCATGTCTCACAACGCCACCGCCGAGGACGCGCAGGAGGGGATGTGCGCGTTCCTCGAGAAGCGCCAGCCCTCCTGGCGCGGCCGCTGAGCGGGATTCGAAGCCTGTACCTAGGGCCTTTGCTCGACCACCACCGCTGCCCCACCCCGGCGGGGATCGCCGCCGCCCGAAATCGCTCCGTCCTCGTCGCGGGCGGCGGCCTGGACGCCCCCGAAGAACAGGTTGCGCTCACGGAAGCGGCTGATTGCCTGGCCCTCGGCTTCCAGCTCTGAGGTGTCGATCCCCGGCTCGGCGTAGACCACTCCGTCCTCGTAGTGAACGCGCGGCGCCGTCACGGCCTGGCCGGCCTGCATCCCCTCATCGATCACCCGGATGATGGTCTGCAGAATCGCCGAGCGGATCCGGTTGGAACCGGCGCTTCCCAAGACAAGCTCCGGCCAGCGATCGCGCATGACGACGGTGGGAGCCATCATGCTCGGCAGCCGCCGCCCGGGCGGATGGCGGTGAAAGCCAAGCGGGTTTAGATCCTGCTCTCCCAGCATGTTGTTCAGATGCACGCCGGTACCCGGCACCACGATGCCCGAGCAGGAGCCGTTCGAGCAGGTGACCGAGCAGGCCCAGCCCTCGCGGTCCAGCACCGCGACGTGCGTGGTCGAACCCAACGGCCCGCCCAAGAATCGCTCCACGAACCCCGGCTGATCGAGCCCGTCCATGAACTCTGGCGTGCGCAGGGCCTGGGTCTGCTCCATCACCGAGACGATTTCGCCCACTGTGGGCACGCCACTGGCCTGCGACTCGAGATCGGCCAGCGCGTGGGCGATCAGGATCCCGCCCGCGGACGGTGGCGGGTTGGTCAGCACCTGGCGCCCGCGATAGCCCACCCTCACGGGCTCTCGTCGCTTGACCTCGTATGCCGCGAGGTCCTCCCGGGTGAGCGTGCCTCCGCGATCGGTGACCCATTCGGCGATCGCCGCGGCGACGTCGCCCTCGTAAAACGGCTCCGCGCCTTCCGCTCCCAGGCGCTCCAGGGCGGCGGCCAGCTCCGGCTGGCGAACGACGCCGCCGACGCCCAGCAGCTCTCCCTGCGGCGCGAACAGCGCCGCAGACTCGGGGGTGGAGGTCACGATGTCGCCCAAGATCTTGACCACGTAGGCCTGCTGTGGCGCGAGCTCCACGCCTTTGCGAGCCAGCGCCGCCGCGGGCTCAATCAACTGCGCCAGCGGCATCCGTCCGAACTGCTCCGAGGCCGCGCAGATGCCGGCGGGCAGGCCGTAGGTGCCGACCGACGCGGCGCCGATGTTGAACACCTGAATGGCGTCGCCGAACGAGACGCTGATCGGTACGAGCTCCGCACGCTGCGGAGCGTCTGCCGCTCCTCCGGAAGGCTTCATTCCCCGCCCGGGGGCCTCGACGAAGAAGTCGAGTAGGGTCGGGGACTCCTCCGGCGCGACGACCAGCATGTAGCCCCCTGCTCCCAATCCCGTGAGCAGCGGCTCGCAGGCGAACGACGTCAGCATCGCGCCCAACGCCGCGTCCACCGCGTTGCCGCCGCCGCGCAGCACCTCGGCCCCGGCCTGGGCGCTGCGCGGATGCCCGGCCGCGACGACGCCGAGCTGACGCCCGGCCACCGTGTGCCCTATCTCCGCGGGATGAATTCCGGGACGTCGAACTCCGTCGGGGCGTGACGCGCCGGGCGATCGCGCTCGCGTACGCGACTGACCCGCGGCTCGCCGCGCGGTTCGCGCAATACGTCCTCGCGCCAATCGGCGCGAGCGGACGTCCTGTCGACGTCCCGGCGCCGCTGGCGGGGCTCGCCGAAGCCTGTGGCCACAACCGTCACCCAGACCTGGTCCTCGAGCTTGTCGTCCACCATCGCCCCGAAGATGATGTTGGCGTCGGGGTGGGCGGCCTGCGCCACCGCCTTCGCCGACTCGTTGACCTCCCACAGCGAGAGATCGGGGCCGCCCGTGATCGAGAGCAGAATCGAACGGGCGCCCTCGACGCTGGTCTCGAGCAGCGGCGAGGCCACTGCCTGCTCGGCGGCGTCGAGTGCGCGGCGCTCGCCTGTGCCCATCCCGATTCCCAACAAGGCCGGCCCCGCGCTGGACATGATCGTACGCACATCGGCAAAGTCCAGGTTGATTAGACCGGGCAGCGTCACCAGGTCGGAGATCCCCTGCACGCCCTGGCGCAGGACATCGTCGGCGACTTGGAAGGCATCGACCATCGACGTGCCACGATCGAGCACCGACAGCAGCCGGTTGTTCGGAACCACGATCAACGTGTCGACCTCCTCCGCCAGCGCGGCGATACCGGTCTCCGCCTGGTCCCGCCGCCTGGAGCCCTCGAACTGGAATGGCCTCGTCACGATGCCCACCGCGAGTGCCCCCAGCCCGCGGGCGATCTGGGCCACGACCGGCGCCGCGCCGGTGCCGGTGCCGCCGCCGGCGCCCGCGGCGATGAAGACCATGTCCGAGCCGCGCAGCATGGCCTTGATTCGGTCGTGCTCCTCGTGCGCCGCGCGGCGCCCGAGCTCGGGATCTGAGCCTGATCCCAGCCCCCGAGTCACACCGCCCCCGATGTGCAGCGTCTCGTGGGCCGCACAACTCTGAAGCGACTGCAGGTCGGTGTTGATCGCCAAGAACTCGACGCCGTCGATCTCCGCCTCGACCATCCGGTTGACGGCGTTGACGCCGGCACCGCCGACGCCCACCACGCGAAGCACGGGCGTGGCGCGAAGCTGACCGGCGCCTGACGGGGCCAACGTCGACATCGGGCGCTCGGGCCGGGCGAACGCATCCGGCGGCTCCGGGGGCGCCGAGCGCTCCATCAGGTTCTCGGGGATATCCGCCGAGAACGCATGCCGCAGGCGCTCCTGCGGAGACGGAACCTGGATCGGTTCCTCCACCTCGGGGGGTAGCGGCGCGGAGGGCGGACGAAGCTCGCTCTCGGGCCGCGGTGGCAGCTCGGCCTGGGGCCGCGGGGGCCGTTTGGCCTCGGGCTGCGCCTCGGGCCGCGGCGGCGCCTGACCACCCTTCTCCTCCTCCGCGCCGCCGACCGTGGAGTCCTCTGCGGTCTTGCGGAACAGGGCGGCCAGCGGCCCTTCCCGCATGCTCGCGCGCTTACCGGTTGGCATTTGAGAGGACCTCCTTCGCGAGCTGCCTGTAGCTATGGGCGGCCAGGCCGTCGGGGTCATACTTGAGCACAGACATGCCTTTCACGGGCGCCTCGGCGAACCGTATCGTCTTACGGATCCTGGAGGCAAAAACCCTGTCGCCGAAGTTTTCCTCCAGCAGCTCGATCGCCTCCTTGGCGTGGAGCGTGCGCGTGTCGACCAGAGTGGGGACGATGCCCTCGATGTCCACGTCCGGGTTCAGGTTCTCGCGGATCATGGCCAGGGTGTTCTGGAGCTGGATCAACCCGCGCATCGACAGATACTCGCACTGCACGGGGACGATCACTTTGGTCGCCGCTGTCAGGGCGTTGATCGTCAGCAGCCCGAGGCTGGGCGGGGTGTCGACCAACATGAAGTCGTAGTCGCCCTGAACGGCCTCGAGCGCTTTCTGCAGCTTGCGCTCGCGGCCGATCATCGTCGACATCGCGATCTCGGCGCCGGCCAGGTCGATTGACGAGCAGGCAATGTCAACCTCCCGACGCTCGATCACGTCGCGAATCGGCAGCCCGTGTACCAGCACGTCGTACATCGAGCGCTCGAGCGTGTCAGGGTCGATTCCCTGCGACATCGTCAGGTTGCCCTGCGGGTCCATGTCCACGCACAAAACGCGGTGACCTTCCTCGGCGAAGGCCACGGCCAGGTTGAGGGTGGTCGTGGTCTTGGCGACGCCGCCCTTCTGGTTGGCGAGCGCGATCACGTTCGCGGGAGCTGTCACGGGAGGCTCCAAGGGGTTGAGGAACTCCATACGCGGTGACTATTCGCACACGCGCCCGAGAATCCTCCGCTCGCGGCATCGAATCGAGCGGCACCGTATTTTCTCGCGCGTGCGCAAGCTTCTGAAACGTCGGCTGGTGTTCGTGATCGGCAAGGGCGGCGTCGGCAAGTCGACGGTCGCCGCCGCGCTCGGCCTGCTGGCCGCACGGCGCGGGTTGCGGACGATCGTGGCCGAGCTGCAGAGTCAGGAGCGCGTCCAGCGGACGTTTCTGGCCGAGGGTCCGCCTCCCCAGCACTTCGTGGAGGTGGAGCTCGCGCCGGGTCTTTTCACCATCTCGATCGACCCTCAGCATGCGATGGACGAGTACCTGCGCGTGAAGACCGGGCCGGTGGGGCACGCGCTCGCGTCGAGCAGACTATTCCAGGCGTTCGCCATGGCCACGCCAGGGATGCGCGAGCTGCTCAGCATGGGCAAGATCTGGGAGCTGGCCCAGCTCCAGCGGCGAACGCGCGGTGCCGCCCCCTACGACCTGGTGGTGGTCGACGCTCCCGCCACGGGCCACGGCATCGGGCTGTTGCGCACGCCCAAGACGTTCGCCGAGATCGCCCGCGTCGGCCCGATCGCCCACCAGGGGCGGACGATCGCCGCCACGATCGCCGACCGTGAGTTCACCGGCGTAGTCGCGGTGGCCACTCCGGAGGAGATGCCGGTCAACGAAACGCTGATGCTGCGCGACGAGCTGATTCGGGATCAGCTGGAGCTCGACGCAGTGATCGTCAACGCGGTGTATCCGACGCGTTTCGACGATGGGCAGGTGGCGGTTGTGGCACGTGCACTGGACAGCGGACCCTCGCCGCTGGCGCGCGGCGCGCTGCAAGCCGCGCTGTCCGAACACGCCCGCGGCGAGACTCAGCGCGAGCAGATGGCCAGGCTGAGCGCCGGACTCAGCATGAACGGTCGCCTGCTGGAGCTGCCATTCGTGTTTTCGGAGGAGGTCGGGCTGCCGGAGCTCGGGCAGCTGGCGGATGCGCTAGAGGCCGGGCTGTCGTGAGCGTCGCTCGCCTCCTGGAAGGCAAGCGGGTGTGCGTGTGCGGCGGCTCGGGAGGCGTGGGCAAGACGACCGCCTCGGCGGCGATCGCTCTGGGGATGGCCGCGCAGGGGGCCAAGGTCGCGGTGGTGACAATCGATCCCGCAAAGCGCCTAGCCAATGCGCTGGGCCTCGAGGAGCTCGAGAACGAGCCGCGGCGGGTGGAGCCCGAGCGGCTTCAGGGGGGTGGGGTGGCGGTTTCAGGCGAGCTGTGGGCGATGATGCTCGATCCCAAGCGCACGTTCGATGAGCTGATCGACCGGGTGGCACCCGACGCGGAAAGGGCGCAAGAGATCAAGGCCAACCGCGTCTACCGGGAGCTGTCGAGCGCCGTCTCCGGCTCGCAGGAGTTCACGGCGATCGCCAAGCTGTTCGAGCTGGATCACGAGGCGGACTTCGACCTGCTGGTCCTGGACACGCCGCCGTCGCGCAACGCGCTCGACTTCCTGGACGCTCCGGGCCGGCTGACCTCATTTCTCGAGGGCCGGGCGCTGCGTGCGTTCGTACGCCCCACCGGGTTCGGTATGCGCGTCCTGGGACGCGGCGCCCAGCCGCTGCTGCATGCCCTGCGGCGGGTCACCGGGGTCGACCTGATCGCCGACCTCTCGACGTTCTTCGGCCTACTGGGGGACATGACCGAGGACTTCAGCCGCCGGGCGGCCGATGTGGAGAAGTTGTTGAAGGCGCCCACAACCGCGTTCGTGCTGGTGACCTCGGCCCAGCGGGTCCCGATCGACGAGGCAATCTGGTTTCGGCGAACGCTCGAGCAGAGCGGCTTGCCGTTTGCAGGCGTGGTCGTCAACCGCGTCCACCACGACATGCTCGGCGACAGCGAGCCGGACGACCTGAGCGAGGCGCTGTCGCAGACGATCGAGCCAGAGCTGGCGCGGGCCGTCGCCCAGAACTTTCACGACTACCACGTCCTCGCCCGCCGCGATCGGCACAACATCGCCCGGCTGCGCTCAGAGCTGGACGGCCGCCCGCTACTGCTGGTCCCGCAGCTGGACGACGACGTCCACGACCTGGAAGGCCTGGCACGGGTCCGTCGCTATCTGTTCGCCTCAGATGAGGAACGCGAGCGGATGATCGCGGAGCTCGTGGCCTGAGACCCTGCCCAGGATCCCCAGTCCAGCAATAACGGCTGCCACCGTTCTGCGCCGAGCGGCTCGGCCTCGCCCGCGAGACCCAGCTCGGCACGGCCCTCGTGAAGCAGCTCCCACACGGCCTGCTCCGCTAGCGCCAGGCGTTCACTGGGGCGACCCGCTGCGCCGAGGACAGCCAACACCTCGTGGAGCGGCAACGGAGCGGCGTCGAGCAGCTTCTGCTTTAGCTCGGCCAGCGGCGAACTCGCCGTCGCGGTCTCCAGCAGCCGTTTTGTCACCTCCTGACCAGACCGCGTGACGCTCGACCAGCCGCGGCCCAGGCCGCGCTCCTCGGCGGCCACCTCCGGCCCTTCATAGATCGTCAGACGTGTCTTCTCTGTCGTCCAGGTGCGATCGTCGAGGGAGATCGGGCGGCCGGTGATCCAGGGAAGCACGAACCGCTCTCGCAGCTCGTGCTCTGAGAGGTTGAAGACCCGCGCCAAGTGCGGGAAGCGACGCAGCTCGACGTGATACATGGCGCCAGGAGCTTCGCAGTCTGGGCGCACAGGATCTTGACCGCGCCGCTGGGATTCGCTCAGGCCTCGACCTGAACGGCCTCCTCTAGCAGCTCGTCCGCAAGCGTCCTGACGTCCAGCTCCAGGTGTCCACAGACCATGTCGCGCAGCAAAGCCCGCAGGTTCTCGGCGAGCTCCTCCACGAGCGCGTCCCCACCTGACTCTGGTGGGCCTAGGCCGGCGATCACGTCCCGCTCCAGCGCGATCGCGGCGGCGGTCCGCTGCGCCAGAGCGGGCCGCTCGGAGGGCTGCGCGCAGATTGCCGTCAATCGGGAGGCCAGCCGCCCGCTGGCGGGGCCCTCGGGCTCGAGAAGGGCGCGCAGCGCCAGCAGATAGTCGGTCAGCGCCTCGAAAGGAGCCAGTCGCTCGCAGCCCATTTCGAATCGCGACAGCGCCCAGGCAAGCTCGCCCGATGCCGGCGCCCGCTTGGCGATCAAGTTGAAGAACCCGCGCAGCTCGTCCTCGTGCTCGGCTGTGATCTTGGTAGTGAAACGCGGGCGGCCGGTGCCTCCTAGCGGGATCGCGCGCCACGCGCCGCCGTCCGACCGGGTCCAGGCCAGCGGCCCAAGCGCGTAGCCGCCGCGGTCGAACAGCCTGAGCGCTTTCAACAACCGCCCGAAGCGCGAGCGGGCCTCAGACACCGGCGCCGGCAGCGCACGGTCCTGGACCACCGACAGCACAGCCAGCACGTTGGGCTCATCGCCCTCTCCCCACACCGCGTCGGCAGGCGCATCCGGCAGCGCATGGCCGGGGACCATGGACAGGCCGTCGCCGAACGGCAACTCGCTGGTCTCCTCGTCGAGAGCCACGCCAAGCACCGGTGCCACCACGATGCTCAGACAGCGACCGTCGTACAGGGCGCGCTCCAGCTCCTCGTAGGCGGCCTCGAAGCGGCGGGGCTCGAAGCTGAACTGGTTGCGGTCCTCGAACACCGCCTCCAGGAACAGCTTCAGCGCGGTGTCGCCGCGGGCGCGATGCTCACCCGGGATGCGAGCTGCACCGCGCTGGCGCAGATAGGCGCCCACGCTCTCGAGCTCCGCCAGCGCGCGGACGGCGGCGGTGTAGGTGGGAAGCGTCCGAAGGAGCCCGAGCCGGTCGTCGATGAACCGGCCGGTCAGGGGCCGGTAGCAATACAGCGGCGCGCCGCCGCCACGCTGCTCGGTGACCTCGAACGGGATCTCGGCTCCGCCGACAGTCTCCGCATGCAGCCGGCCGGCGGCATCAGCCACGAAGGCCTCGAGCGTGGCATGGAGGGTTGAGTTGCGCACGGCGGGCGGATTCGCCTCAGACCGCCGCGGTCCTGCCCGCCGGGCGGCGCCTTGCAGCGCGCGCCGCGTGGGAGGCGTCAGGATCGCGCGGCCGGCTGCTCGATCTCTGCCAGGTGCCCGACGTTTGCGGCGTCGTCTGGCTCGTCGCTCGGCGCGCCCGCGAACCAGGCGTCGAGGATCTCTTCGAGCGTCGCCGGCGAGGTCAATCTCAGGCTCAGAGCGAGCACGTTGGCGTCGTTCCAGCGCCGGGCACCGGCGGCGGTCTGCGCGTCGGCGCACAGCGCCGCGCGGACGCCGTCCACCTTGTTGGCAGCGATCGACGCTCCGGTACCCGTCCAGCACGCGACCACCGCCTGCTCGGCGCGGCCCTGTGCGACGTCGCGGGCGGCGGCTTCGCTGGCCCACGCCCAGTCAGGGCGCTCATCGTCGCGGTAAGCGCCATGGGGCACGGGCTCGTGTCCGCGGCGCCGGAGCTCATCTGGCAGGGCCCGCGCGACGCCCGTCAGCTCATCGGCCGATATGGCGATCCGCACGGGGCTCTATGCGACGGCGGCTACAGGGGCGCGAGCGGAGCCGTCAGGCTCCTCGGCAGGCTCGTCACCGCAGAGCCACTCGCGTCCGTAGCGACGCATGTCCTCGACCAGGGGCACCAGCGCCCGACCCTTTTCCGTCAGCGCGTACTCAACGCGCGGTGGCACCTCGGGGAAGGTCTGGCGCTTCACGATGCTCTCCTCCTCGAGGGCGCGCAGCCGAAGCGAGAGAGTCCGCGGGCTGATTCCCTGGAGCGAGCGCTCGAGCTCGCAGAACCGGGACCGCCCTTCGGCCAGATCCCGAATCACCAACATAGTCCACTTTCCGCACACGATCTCTGCCGTGCGGCAGACCGGACATGTGTCATTTGAAGCCATCTACAGCCGAGTCTAGCGCAATGCTTCAGAGAGTAAAGCGAGGAAGGCGCGCCCAGTCATGGACCGCTTGCGGCCGCTTGGCAAGGACCGGCGCAGCGGGATAGTGTCCCCTCGATGGGCGACGAGCGGATCAAGTTGATGCTTGACGAGTCGGACATTCCGGCCGTCTGGATCAACCTCCTGCCCGATCTGCCGGGCGAGCCTTCCCCGCCGCTTCACCCGGGCACCAAACAGCCCGCGGGCCCGGACGACCTGGCGCCACTGTTCCCCATGGGCCTGATCCAGCAGGAGGTCTCGCCCGAGCCCGAGATCGAGATCCCGGAACCGGTGCGCGAGGCCTACAAGCTTTGGCGCCCGACGCCGCTCTATCGCGCCCGCAGGCTGGAGCGCGAGCTCGAGACCCCCGCCCATATCTACTACAAGTACGAGGGCGTCTCGCCGCCGGGCTCGCACAAGGCGAACACGTCGGTTGCCCAGGCGTACGAGAACCACGCCGCCGGAATCAGGAAGCTGTCGACCGAGACGGGCGCCGGGCAGTGGGGATCGGCGCTGGCGTTCGCCTGCCAGCTGTTTGGACTGCAGTGCGAGGTTTGGATGGTGGGGTCGAGCTACGACCAGAAGCCGTACCGCCGCTCGATGATGGAGACCTGGGGAGCAACCGTGCACCGCTCCCCCTCGGACGTCACCGAAGCCGGTCGCTCGCAGCGCGAGCACTCCACCGGATCGCTCGGGATCGCGATCTCCGAGGCGGTCGAGGTCGCCGCGCAGCATGGCGACACCAACTATTCGCTGGGATCGGTGCTGAACCACGTGCTGCTGCATCAGACCGTGATCGGGCAGGAGGCGATTGCCCAGTTGCAGATGGCGGGCGAGGAGCCCGACGTCGTGATCGGCTGCGTCGGCGGCGGCTCCAACTTCGGTGGCCTGGCGATCCCGTTCCTGCGGCGGATGCTGCGCGGCGACGCGAAGGCGCGCTTCATCGCCGCCGAACCCGCCGCCTGCCCCACGCTTACCCGCGGGATCTACGCCTACGACTTCGGGGACACGGTCGGGTTGACGCCGCTGATGCCGATGTACACGCTGGGGCACGACTTCGTCCCGCCCCCGGTCCACGCCGGTGGCCTGCGCTACCACGGGGACTCGCCGCTCGTCTGCGGCCTGGTCAAGCATGGCCTGGTCGAGCCGCGCGCCTACAAGCAGAACGAAACCTTCGAGGCCGCGGTGAGGTTCGCCCGTGCGGAGGGGATCATCCCGGCGCCGGAGCCGGCGCACGCCATCCGCGCTGTGATCGAGGAGGCGGACGCCGCCCGAGAGGCCGGAGAGTCGCCGGTGATCCTGTTCGGCCTATGCGGCCACGGTCATTTCGACCTGGCCGCATATGACGCCTACCTTGCAGGCAAGCTCGACGATCCCGAGTTCTCCGAGGCCGAGATGCAGGCCGCGCTTCAGCGGCTGCCGGACGCCCCGGCGCTGGCGTAGGAACCGCTTCGGTCAGCTACGCCACGTCGCGGAGCTTCTGCGCCTCGGCGAGCGACTGAAGCTTCTTCAGCGACTGATTTTCGATCTGGCGGATGCGCTCACGCGTGACGTTGAAGGTTCGTCCCACTTCGTCGAGCGTCCGCGGGTGCTCGCCGCCGAGCCCGTAGCGCAGCTCGAGCACTCGCCGCTCGCGGTAGGAGAGATTCTCCAGCGCCTCGCGCAGAGCCTCCTTGGTCAGGATCTCCGCTGCGCGCTCGTATGGCGACTCGGCGCGCTCGTCGGCGATGAACTGCCCGAACTCGGATTCCTCTTCGTCGCCCACCGGTTTCTCGAGCGACACGGGAGCCTGAGCGGAGCGCTTGATCGACTCCACTTCCTCGGGCTCGATGCCGGTCACCTCGGCGATCTCCTCGGCGGTCGGCTCGCGCCCAAGCTCGGTCACCAGCTTGCGCTCGGCACGCCCGATCTTGTTGAGCTTCTCCACCACGTGGACCGGGATGCGGATCGTGCGTGCCTTGTCGGCCAGCGCGCGGGCGATCGCCTGTCGGATCCACCAGGTGGCATAGGTGGAGAACTTGAAGCCCTTGCGGTAGTCGAACTTCTCCGCGGCCCGCACCAGGCCCAGCGTTCCCTCCTGGATCAGATCGAGGAACGGCAGACCCTGATTGCGGTAGTTCTTGGCGATCGACACGACGAGCCGCAGGTTCGACTCCACCATCTTCTGCTTGGCGTCCAGATCGCCGCGCTCGATCCGCTTGGCCAGGTCGACCTCTTCCTGGGCCGTCAGCAGTCTCACCTTGCCGATGTCCTTCAGGAACAGCTGAAGGGAATCGGTGGTCATGTCGGGCTTGAGGTCGAGCGTCGTCTTCGGCTTACGCCGTCCGCGCTTGTCCGGCGCGCGCTCGACATCGGCGGCCGCTAGAGCCGGATCGACTTCCTCCACGAGCTCGATCTCCGCGCGCTCGAGGAAGCCGTGCAGCTCTTCGACGTCGGCCTCATCGAGGTCCAGCTCGGCAACCGCTATCGCCACCTCTGCATAGGTGAGGACTCCGAGCTGCTGGCCCCGATTCATCAGCCCCTTGATTTCTTCAAGTTCCTGCAGTTCCGCTACTGACATCGTTCCGTTTCCATCTCCTGACTCCCGCGAGCAGGTCTAGCAGGCGCCTTGGCCAGTGAGCTGGACGCCGTCGACACAGAGCGCACGCCCGCTACTCCAGCACGTGGAGCAGTATAGGCGCCCGGCTCTACAAGCCATACGTATAACGTGGCAATTAGTTTCAAAGTTGCGCCGCGTCCGCTCGAGCGTGTGTGGGGAACCGGTTTGCGCGATCATGTGCGGAGCGATGAGCCAAGAGCGCCCATCTGAGATCCTCGGATCGCTCCCCCGTACCCGTCCGCACCGCCGCAGCGAGAAGCGTCCCGCCGCCGCGCCCCGGACGCAGGCGGACAGCGCGCCCGAGAAGCAGGCGGCCAAGTCTGCGCCGGTGAAGAAGCGCGCCGCACGGGCCGCGTCACGTCGGAGCCAGACGCTGCGCCAGCCCAAACAGCCGGGCGGGACTCCGCCGCGTCAGACCAAGACGGCGACCGCATCTTCCCGCCCCGAGCGTAGACCGGCCGCCCCGCCGCCAGAGGCTCGGCGACGCGATGCGGTCTCGACGCTCGTTCATGCCGCCGCGGAGCTGACCGAGATCGGTCTTTCCGTCAGTGCCCGGGCCGTGCGCGGCGCGCTGGGCAGACTGCCGCGGCCTTGATAACGGCCGCCGTGGCTTTGTAACCGCCGCCGCGGCTCTCAGCACCGTCCCGCGTGCCTAGCCGTATACTCTCGCGCCGTCCAGCCGAGCGGGCGCCCTCCTTGGGCGGCCGGCGGGGGAACCACTTGCGGCCGCCTGGCCGCAGGGGCGAATCGGTCTCAGAGCAGGCCGTAGCGCACAGCGCGAGCCCGACAGCTCACCCCGTAGGCAAAACCGATAAGCGACACGAAAGGCTGCTAGATGGGTCGTCTCGGCAACCTGCTTTCTGCTGCAGCGCTCGCGTTGAGCGCGATCGTGATGCCCTCAGGCGCGCTGGCCGCCTCCGGCGGAGCAAGCGTGCCTGGCTCATCCTCCACCGCGAGCGCCCCCGGCGTGGGAGCCCCCACGGCGCCCGGCGTGGGAGCCCCCACGGCGCCCGCCGGAGCCCAGACCGGGGTCCCGACGACCGTCAGCGGCAACGGCATCACGATGACGGCAGCGAGCGCGACGCTCGAGCACGGCGGATTGCGGATCATGGGCACGGTGCCTGCATCGGACGCGGGACAGACCCTCGTCATCCAGCGGCTGGCTGCAAGCCCAGGTTCTACCTGGACGACTGCCACTCAGACCACGGTCGCCAGTGGCGGCTCGTTCGTCGCCGTGTGGCACTCCGGACACACGGGCCAGTTCGCGCTCCAGGCCAGCGTGCCGGGCAGCGGTGCAACATCGCCGTCGATCTCCGTGACTGTCTACCGGCCGTCGACCGCGACCCTCTACGGACCTGGTCTCTTTGGACACCACACCGCCTGCGGAGCCGTTTTGCGCCGCGCCACAGTGGGGGTGGCCAACCGCAACCTGCCCTGCGGCACATCGGTATCGATCTACTACCGGGGCAAAATCGCGGTGGTGCCGGTGATCGACCGGGGGCCCTTCGCGAATGAGGCCAATTGGGACCTGACCGAGGCGACTGCCCAGTCCCTCGGCATGTCCGGCACCTCTACGATCGGCACGATCCCAGTCTCGTCTTCATAGCCCCGTGCTGGGCGGTGGCGGCGTCCGCTCCTCGTCTACGGCCAGCACCACGGGAACCCCGCTGGCTGCCGCCGCAAAGCGCGATTCCTCGGCCGCCGCGATCAGGCTGGCGGCGTCGCGGCCGTCCTCGCCCAGAATCGCGATTCCGAGCGCGATCGTCAGCGGTGCGCCCCGCCACGGCTCGGCGCTGCGTACGGCGCGCGCCACCCGGGAGGCAAGCGCCTGCGCGCCCGAGCGGCCGGTGTCCCTGGCGATGATCCACACGCGCGAGTCGCTCTCGGACGCCAAGATGTCCGGCCGGCGGACGGTATCTCGAATCGCCTGAGCGAATCTGCCGATGGTCGCCGTGGCCACGCTCGGGGGCTCGGCGGCCGTTAGGCGCTCGCTTTCTTCCAGCTCGGCGAGCAACAGCGCCAGCGGTACCCCGGTTTGCGTAGCGCGGGCAATCTCTTCCTCGAAAGCGGCGATCCAGAGCGCCTCGGTCGCGCCCGATGAACGCTCGGACGATTTCGGAGCCGGGACCGGAGTGGGCCTCGGCGCCGGCTCCGGCTCAGTCCTCGGCGCCCGCTCCGGCTCCAGCCCAGTCCTCGGCGCCCGCTCCGGCTCCAGCTCAGTCCTCGGCGCCCGCTCCTCCTCGGGCGTGGGTTCGTGCTCCCGAGGTTCGGCCGGCGCTCCCGCCCGCAGGGCGGCGTTGCGAAGGGTCTCGACGACCAGCGCGAGCCGCTCGGCAAGCTCCGTCACCAGCTCGGGCTCCGGATTGGCCAGCTCCCCCCTCAGCGCGCTCCAGAGCACGCCGTGCAGAGCATCGATCGCGCCGGAGATCGCGGCTGGATCCCCGCTGCCCGAGACTTCGCCGGCACTGAACGCCAGCTGTCGAAGCGCTCCGCCCGGAGCGAGCCGCTCCAGCTCGCGATCGTCGGCCAGCGCACGGACCGCGGCGTCGCAGATCCGGGGGCCGACCCGGGCCACGTCGGCCGCCAACACGCTCGAGGCCTGCGCCAGCGGCACTCGCTCCAAAAGTGCCAGCAGCCAGCCCTTGGCCAGGTCGTCGACGCGGGCCAGCAGCGGGTCGATCGGAGCGTCGCCGACCAGCCGCGCCCGTCGACGCCGCGGGATCCCGGAATCCATGCCGCTCTTCTATCACTCAAGCCGGAGGAAGGCGCCTCCACCGAGCCCGCCGCGCCAGAATCAGCGCATGCCCCAAGACCTGGTGACGCTTGAGCAGGCCCGAGCGACCGTGCTCGCCCAGGCCAAGCCCCTCGGCGAGGAGCTCGTGGCGGTCTCCGCGGCGCTCGACCGGGTTCTTGCCCGTGAGATCATGGCGGCCGGAGACGTGCCGCCATTCGCCTGCTCGGCGATGGACGGCTACGCCATCAAGGCCGGTGCGGCGGGTCGCCTCCTGGATGTCGTCGGCGAGTCCCGGGCCGGCGCTCCGGCCCCTGGGAGCGTGCAAACGGGGCAGGCGATTCGGATCTCCACCGGCGCAGCGGTTCCCGAGGGCGCTGAGGCGGTCATTCGGCAGGAGGACGTCGGTGAGCACCAGGGCCAGATCCGGACGGAGGCCGATAGCCCACCAGGGATCAACGTCCGTGCGGCCGGCGAGGACCTGCACCGCGGCAGGCGCGTGCTCGCGGCGGGAACTCGCCTGGGGCCCGCGGAGCTGGGCGCCGCCGTCGGAGCGGGCACGGGCGCTCTGGCCGTGGCCCGGAGGCCGCGGGTGGCGGTGCTGAGCACCGGGGATGAGCTGCGGGCGCCGGGCGAGCCGCTCGGTCCGGGAGAGATCCACAACTCGAACGCCCCGATGCTGCGCTCGCTCGCCATACGCTGTGGGGCAGAGCCCCTGGCGGCGGAGCGCCTGCGGGACGACTTCGAGCAGACCCGCGCGGGACTGGCGGCGGCGCTTCAGGGCGCCGACGTCGTCGTGGTCTCTGGCGGGGTCTCGGTCGGCCCCCATGACCATGTCAAGCCGGCGCTCGCTGCGCTCGGCGTGCAGGAGCTGTTCTGGGGGGTGGCGCTGCAGCCCGGCAAGCCGACCTGGTTCGGCGTGAGCGAGCGGCCGAGCGGCCCCGCGCCAGGCAGGCAGCTGGTCTTCGGCCTGCCCGGAAATCCCGTGTCCTGCGTCGTGACTTTCACCCTGTTCGTCCGCCCCGCCCTGGCTGCGATGCAAGGGATCGCTGTCAAGCCCTCGGCCGGTTGGACCGCCCGGCTCGCCGTGGCGGTGCCGCGCAATCCGAACCGCACCCAAGCCATCCGGGTCCGGCTGGAGCACGAGGACGGCTCGCTGCTCGCCGTCCCTAACGGCCCCCAGGGGTCCCACCTGGTCTCCTCGCTGCTCGGTGCCGACGCCTTGGCCTTCGTCGAGGCCGGCGCTGGCGAATGCCCGGCCGGACAGTCGGTCGTATTGGAACCCCTACTTGGGTAACAATCAGTTTGTGACCGGGCCGCTTGCGATCGCTGTGCTCCTTGTGTCGGCGGTGGCCGCCGTACACCGCCGGCGCCGCCGGCGGCGGCTCCCGGCGCAGACGATGATCGTCTCACCACGCAAATCGACGGTGACCGCGCATGACGGGACGGTGCGCTCAATACAGACCGGGGAGCTGTCGATGCCCAGGGATCGACTCGAGCGGTTATGGACACCGGCCAACCTCGAAAATCTGGCCCGTACGTACTGGCGGTTCCTGACACGCGTGACGCTCGGACTGATCCGGGTGCTTTATGGCGAGAACGAGCGATCGGTCATACTCCTGGCACGGCCGCTGACGCTGCTGCGGTTTGACCCCCCGGACTATCAGCTCGAGGCCGAGCACGGAAACGTGCGCTGGAAGATCCGCGACGGGCTACTTGTGGCCCGAAGCGGCCGCGGCGGTGCCGGTTACCTGTCGCTCGACGTCCGCCGTGAAACAGAAGCGGGGACGGACCCGGCCAAGATCCGCATCGAGGTGGAGGTAGCGAACTTCTACCCGGCGATAGCCGGCTTCAGCATGCCGGTCTACAAGGCCACGCAGGCCTTGGTCCACGTCCTGGTCACCCACGCGTTCCTGCGCTCTCTGGCGACGCTCGAGCTCGCCGAGTCGAAGGTCAAGCGGCTGGCGCCCGAGGACGACTCGCCAGTGGCAGACGACGAACCCTTGGAGGCGACGCCTCAGCCGTAGCGCACGCCGCTGAGCGTGCGGAGCTTGGCGCGGTCGTGGCGGGCATTGATCCGCCGCACGGTGCCAGAGCGCGAGCGCATCACCAGCGACTCCGTCGTCGCCCCCCGGTCGCCTTGATACCTGACTCCCTCTAGCACGTCTCCGTCGGTCACGCCGGTAGCGGAGAAGAAGACGTCCTCCCCGGCCACCAGGTCGTCGCAGTTAAGCACTCGGTCCAGCTGATAGCCCGCCGCCTTCGCCGCCGAGCGCTCCCCGTCGTTGCGTGGCCACAGGCGACCGAGCAGCTGGCCGCCGATGCACTTGATCGCGGCAGCCGAGATCACTCCTTCCGGGGTGCCGCCGATCCCCCACAGCAAGTCAACCGGCGAGTTCTCGGACACCGCGAGCAGGGCGGCTGAAACGTCGCCATCCATGATCAGCCGCACCCGTGCGCCGGCCTCGCGCACCTGGCGCATCTCCTCCTGGTGGCGCTCGCGGTCGAGCATCACGACCATGACGTCGCGAATGTCGATCTGCTTTCGCCGGGCGATCAGCTCGAGCGTCTCCCGCAGTGGACGATCGAGGTCAAGCAGGTCGGCGATCTCCGGACCGCCGGCGAGCTTCTCCATGTAGACGCACGGACCGGGGTCGAACATCGTCCCCCGCTCGGCGATCGCGATCACCGCGATCGCGCTCGGCATGCCGAGCGCCGTCAGCCTCGTGCCCTCCAAAGGATCGACCGCCACGTCGACCTGCGGTGGGTTGCCGTCGCCGATCTGCTCGCCGTTGTAGAGCATCGGCGCCTCGTCCTTCTCGCCTTCGCCAATCACCACCACCCCGTCCATCGACACGGAGTCGAGCACCGCTCGCATGGCGTCGACGGCGGCTTGGTCCGCTCCCTCCTTATCGCCGCGGCCCACCATCCGAGCGGCGGCCAGAGCGGCGGCCTCGGTGACGCGCACGAGCTCCAGGGCCAGGTTGCGATCCGGCCGGACGGCTGCTTGCGACGTGCTCAAAGGACGCCGGGAGGTTTGCGTCTGGTAGCGCTTTCGCGCGAGCGCCAGATCGACCCCACCAGAATCAGCAGGCCTCCGCCCAGCGCAACCCACCAACCGTAGGTGATGCTGATCTCACCGGGCGGCGAGCCGGGCTTGTCGATCAGGCCGCGAAACACTGTGAAAGTGAGGGCCGCCAGCGCGGTGACCGCGGTCAGCTCGCCCCTGGGCCATGACAGTGCGTGCCCGCGGACGATGATCCACGCCAGGATCAGCGGCGCCACCGCGGTGATCAGCAGGAGAAAGCGCAGGATGTCCAGCGCCTGCCAGGCCGTGCAGGAACTATCTGGACCGAAACAGTTGTTCAGCTTGGCGTTGGCGTTGCCGAGCTTGTACCAGGTCAGGAAGACCGAGATTCCCAGGACGACGCCCCCCACCGTGGCGATGATCTCCCCCCTGTCCAGCTGCTTGAAATTCATCGGCGCTCGGAGCGTAACCGGTTTTGGGCAGCGTCATGGGACATTCGGAGAGCATGCCAGGGGCTGCGGCCGCCAAGCGGGGACCGGCGCTCTTTTTCAGCTACAGGCCGGTCGCTGCCAGCTCCGGTCGCGCGCTGCCTGAGCGTTCGGCCGCCTCGCGCACCGCCTTGGATACGGAGTCGTGGACTCGTTGGTCGAGTGCGTCCGGCACCAGCTCTCCTTCACCGGCGAGATCGGCGATGGCGTTGGTCGCGGCAAGCTTCATCTCGACGTCGATTTCCTTGGCCCCCGCCTGGAGCGCGCCGCGGAAGATCCCCGGATAGCCGAGCACATTGTTGACGCTACGCCCATCTCCGGCGAATGCCGCGCCGGCCTCCTCCGCCACTTCCGGCTCGATCTCCGGGTCGGGGTTCGTCAGCGCCAGGATCACCTGTCCCCGCCTGACCATCGATGGCTTGATCAGCCCTGGTTGGCCGGTGGTCGCCACCACGACCTCGGCGTGCTCCATGACGTCCTCCATCGATGTCAGCTCCACGCCCTTCTCGCGCGCACGGGCATGTGAGCTCTCTTGAGGATCGAAGGCGATCACTCGCTCTGCGCCGCCGTCGACCATCAGCGACGCGATCCCGAAGCCGGCGGCGCCCAGGCCCAGCTGGCCGACCGTAGCCGAGCGCAACTCGATGCCGGCCGCGCGGCAGGCGACGATCGTCGCGGCCACCGACACCACCGCGGTCCCGTGGACGTCGTCGTGCATAACGGGCTGAGGCAGTGCATCGATCAGCCGGCGTTCGACGTCGAAGCAATCGGGCGCCGAGATGTCCTCCAGATGAATGCCGCCGAAAGTCGGAGCGATCCGCAGCACGGTCTGGACGAACTCCTCCGGATCCTCGCTGTCGATCAGGATCGGCATGGCCGAGATCCCGGCGAACTGGCGGTAGAAGACGGCCTTACCCTCCATCACCGGCATTGCGGCCACCGGGCCGATATTGCCCAGGCCGAGCACGCGGGTGCCGTTCGTGCAGATCGCCACGCTGCGAGCGATCATCGTGTAACGACTCGATAGCTCCGGCTTCTCGGCTATGGCCTGCGATACGCGCGCAACGCCAGGCGTGTAGACGTCTCGCATCTCCTGGACGCTCGAGACGGGGTGGATCGCCTCGATCTTGATCTTGCCCCCCTCGTGGCGGATCAGCGCCCGGTCCTGGTGCCAGACCACGCACACCTCGTCGAGGTCGTCGATCAGCCCGGCGATCCGCTCGGCCTGGTCGGTGTCTCGCACCTCGACGGTGATGTCCCGCACCGAGCCCTCGCGTCCCACGCTGACCGTGACCACGTCGCCGATCAGGCCCTCCCCTTCGCCGATCGCGCCCATCACCTGCGCCAGCTGCCCGGGCCGATGTGGGATCTGGACCCTGAAGGTGCAGTCGAGCATGACGCGACTTTATTCCTCTCGGTCCGACCGCACCCCGGCGTGGGTCACGAGCCGGTAGGTTCGGCCCTCATGGATTTCCGCCGCCTGCTGCCAGCGCCGGGGACGGTCACGCTGCCGGAGGTTGGGGACACGCTGCAGCTTCCGGCCGATGTGTACGGGGATCGCCCGTACCTGATCGTCAACTTCGTCGCCAGCGCGGACGGGCGGGCGACGCTCGACGGGCGCTCGGCACCGCTGTCGGATGACGGCGACCGGGCCATGTTCCACGCGCTGCGGGAGCAGGTCGACGCTGTGCTCGTCGGCACCGGCACGCTGCGGACCGAGCGCTACGGGCGCCTGATTCGAGATTCCCAGGGCCGCGAACGGCGCCTGGCGAAAGGGTTGACGGCCGAGCCGCTGGCGTGCGTCGTCACCCGTGGCGGCGACGTCCCATTCGACATACCGCTGTTTGCGGAGCCCGAGCAGCGCGTCGTCGTGGTAGCGGCCGAGGGGGTGGTGGAGCCTCAGGGAAACGCCGAGGTCGTGGGGCTCGACCCCGCTGAGCTGACGCTGACCAGCGCCGCCCGCGTCCTCCGCCAGCGCTACGGGGTTCGTCATCTGCTGTGCGAAGGCGGCCCGACGCTGTTTGGGGCGCTGCTACAGGAGCGGTTGGTCGATGAGCTGTTCCTGACCCTGGCCCCCAAGCTCGCCGGCGGCGGACGCGGTCCGACGATCTCGAGCGGCCGCGAGCTACCCGATCGCGCGGCGCTACGCGTGAGGTGGCTGCTCGAGCGTGAAGGATCGCTATTCCTACGCTACGAGATCGAGCCGGATCGGCAGTAGGGCACAATGTTGCGCGATGAGCGCTCGGCCGGAGGCGACCGCCGTGGAAGCCCTCGATCAGGCGCGCCAGCGGACGCTGGCGCTCGTGGCACCGATCAGCGACGAGGACCTGATGAAGGTTCACTCGCCGCTGATGAGCCCGCTGGTCTGGGATCTGGGCCACATCGCCGCCTTCGAGGACCTGTGGCTGGTGCACCGCGTCGGCGGCCAGCCGATGGTGCGCGCCGACCTGGCGCGCACATATGACGCCTTCGAGACGCCGCGCGCGGAACGCGGCGACCTGCACTTCTTAGGGCCCGACGAGGCTCGCGCCTACATGGCGGCGGTCCGGGATCGCGCGCGCGAGCTGATGAGCTCACGCGGCGCTGGAGAGCTGCACGAGCTGGTCCTGCGCCACGAACAGCAGCACAACGAGACGATGCTCCAGACGATTCAGCTCGCCCGGCTCGACGGCTACGAGCTCGTCGCCGACGGCGGCGCGGACCACGTGGGCCGGATGATGGCGGGCGACGATCGTGAGCCGGCGAGTGGCGTGTCCGCCGCGGAGGGGCCAGGCGATCTGGAACTGGTGGAGGTTCCGGGCGGCGAGTGCACGATCGGTGCGCAGGCCAGCGGATTTGCCTACGACAATGAGCGCCCGCGCCACCCCACCGATGTGCGCGGCTTCTTGATCGGGCACCGCCCGGTATCCAATGCCAGCTACCTGACGTTCGTCGAGGGCGGCGGCTATGAGCGCCGCGAGTGGTGGTCAGACGAAGGCTGGGCCTGGAAGGAGGAGTACGACATCAGCCACCCGGACGGCTGGACGGCGGACCTGCGCGCCGAATGGCGTCTGGGGGCGCTAGAGCCACTGGACCCGCGCAGGCCCGTCGTCCACATCTCCTGGTTCGAGGCAGACGCCTTCGCCCGCGCGCACGGTGCTCGCCTTCCGACCGAGACGGAGTGGGAGAAGGCGGCGACCTGGAACCAGGAGACGGGCCGAGCTCGAGTATTTCCGTGGGGAGACGATCCTCCTCAGCCCGGTGTCCACGCAAACCTCGAGCATCACCGGCCGGGACCGCTGCCGGCGGACGCCCATCCGGCCGGGGCGTCGCCGTTCGGCTGCCTGGCCATGGTCGGCGACGTGTGGGAGTGGACCTCGAGCATCTTCCAGGGCTACCGGGGGTTCGTGGCCCATCCCTACCGCGAGTACTCCGAGGTCTTCTTCGGTCGGGACTTTCGGGTGCTGCGCGGCGGCTCCTGGGCCACCAGCGCGCGTGTGGCCACCCCTACGTTCCGCAACTGGGACTTCCCGCAGCGGCGCCAGATCTTCGCCGGCCTGCGGCTGGCCAAGGACGCTCTGTGAGCGCGGTCACGATCGAGTCCTACCTTTCAGAGGCCGACCAGCGATCGCTGGCCAACGACGTTCTCGATGGCCTGACCAAGCCGTTCAAGGAGCTGCCGCCCAAGCACTTCTATGACTCGCGCGGCTCGGAGCTGTTCGAGCGTATCTGCGAGCTGCCCGAGTATTACCCGACGCGTACGGAGGTCCAGATCCTGTCCGCGAACGTGGACGAGATTGTCGCCCGCACCCAAGCCGCTGAGCTAGTGGAGCTGGGCTCGGGAGCCGCCGACAAGGCCCGGATCGTGCTGGACGCGATGGACAGGGCAAAGACGCTGCGGCGCTATGTGCCGCTCGACGTCTCCGAGCGGGTGCTGGCGGACGCCGCGCACCAGCTGGTGAGCGAATACGACGGGCTCGAGGTGCACGGCGTGGTAGGCGATCTCGAGCGTCACCTGGACCGGGTGCCCGCAAGCGATGGCGCTCCCAGGCTAGTGGCGCTGCTTGGTGGCACGATCGGCAACTTCCCGCCGGGGACGCGACGGGGGCTGCTACGCCAGATCAGCGCGCTGCTGGGCCCTGAGGACCGGATCCTGCTGGGCACCGACCTGGTCAAGGATCCGGCAGTGATCGAAGCCGCCTACGACGATTGCGGCGGCATCACCGCGGAGTTCAACCGCAACGTCCTGCACGTCATCAACCGCGAGCTGGGCGCGAACTTCCCGACCGACAAGTTCGAGCACGTAGCATTCTTCGACGCCAGGCACGAGTGGGTGGAGATGCGCCTGCGAGCGCTCGAGGCGTGCTCAGTGGAGATCCAGGATGTGGGGCTGAGCGTGGAGTTCGAGGCCGGCGAGGAGCTGCGCACCGAAATAAGCGCCAAGTTCACGCGCCAGCGTGTCCAGGCCGACTTCGACGCCGCGGGCCTGGCGCTCGAGCACTGGTATACGGATGACGAGCAGCTGTTCGCGCTCTCGCTGGCGGCGCGCAAGGACGACCAGTCCGGCGCCTAGGAGCAACTCCGGCCGGCGCTCTCAATCCGGTGTGTAGAGCTGCTCGAATGCCTCCCGGGCGGCGTCGAGCTGACGGCGCCGCTCGCCGACCGCCCACCGGCGGGTCGCGCGGTCCACGGCAAGCACGGTCCAGCCCGTACCGTCCTCGCCGCTCAGATGGACGAGGATCGTGTCCCGGTTGTGCTCCACGCGCGCGCGGTGGTCCGGGTTGTCCTGCTCCCGCAGCGTGCGCGCGGGTACCTCCGCCGGGTCGGCGGCGAACGAGGTCCACCGCGAGCGCGGCGGGCGCGGCAGTTGGTTCTCGCGCATCGCTACCCGACCCTACCGCCAGCCCCGGAAGGCTCCCCCACGACCCCACCGCCAGCCCCGGAAGGCTCCCCCACGACCCTACCGCCAGCCCCTGAAGGCTCCCCCAAGTAGGGTTCAAGCCATGGAGATAAACGGCAGCAGTGCGCTTGTGTCAGGCGGCGCATCCGGTCTCGGCGCGGCCACCGCGCGCCGGCTTCACGCCGACGGCGCCCATGTGACGATCGCAGACCTCAACGAGGACCGAGGCGGCGAGCTGGCCGCCGAGCTCGGGGAGCGCGCGGCGTTCGTGGGTATGGACGTGAGCGATGAGTCCTCGGTCAAGGCGGCGGTGGAGCAGGCCGCCGGCGTCGGCGACGGGTTGCGAATCTCGATCTGCTGTGCCGGTATTGGCTGGGCCGAGCGCACGGCCTCGCGCCGCGGGCCTCATTCGCTTCAGCCGTTCGAGACCGTGATCCGGGTCAACCTGATCGGCACCTTCAACGTGCTTCGCCTGGCGGCGGCGTCGATGCAGGAAAACGAGCCGCGTCCGGGCGAAGAGCGGGGCGTATGTGTCAACACGGCGTCCGTAGCGGCGTTTGAGGGCCAGATCGGACAGCTGTCCTACTCGGCATCCAAGGGCGGAATCGTTTCCATGACCGTGCCCGCGGCGCGCGATCTGGCCGGCACCGGAATTCGGGTGTGCACGATCGCTCCGGGGATCTTCGACACCCCGTTGCTGGGCGCGCTGCCCGAAGAGAATCGCCAGGCGCTGAGCGACTCGGTCCCGTTCCCCCACCGCCTCGGCCGCCCGGACGAGTACGCGGCCCTGGCGGCCCACATCGTCAGCAATGAAATGCTCAACGGCGAGGTCATCCGCCTCGACGGCGCGCTGCGGATGGCGCCGCGCTGACGGTTCCTACGCCAGCCGCTCCACCAGCATCGCCTGGCCCATACCACCGGCGACGCACATCGACTCGATTCCGTAGGTCCCGTCCACGGCCCGCAAGCCGTTGAGAAGCGTGGTCATGATCCGAGCGCCCGTCATCCCGAACGGATGGCCGAGCGCGATCGCGCCGCCGAACGGATTGAGCTTCTCCTCTGGAATTCCGAGCTCCTCCTTGCAAGGGACGATCTGCGCGGCGAAGGCCTCATTGATCTCGACCACGTCGACGTCGTCGATCTTCATCCCTGACTGCTTGAGTAGCGATTGGATGGCGGGGATCGGCCCCAGCCCCATGATCTCGGGACGAATAGCCGCAACGGTGGAGGCCAGGATCCGGGCTCTGACCTTGCATCCCAGCTGCTTTGCCTTCTCGGCCGACATCACGAGCACCGCCGCAGCGCCGTCGTTCAGCGGGCAGGAGTTGCCGGCGGTGACCGTCCCCCCCTCTCTGAAGGCCGGCTTCAGCTGCCCGAGCACCTCCATCGTCGTCCCCGGGCGCGGGCCGTCGTCCTTCTCAGCGATCGTCTCCGGCACGTCGATCTCGTTCCCTTCCTTGTCCGTGTCCTTGTGGGCGGGGACCGGCACGGGCACGATCTCCGAGTCGAAGTGTCCCGAGTCGCGGGCGTCGACCGCACGCGACTGCGAGACCACCGCCCACTCGTCCTGCTGCTCACGACTCACCTTGCAGCGCTCGGCGACGTTCTCCGCGGTCATGCCCATCGGTATGTAGACGTCGTAAAGCGAGCCCGGCGATCCATCGAGCTTGGGGTGCTTGGTCTCATCGAGCATCCCGGCGCCGAGCCCGGCGCGCGAGACAGCCTCAACCCCCGCCGCCAGGAACTGATCGCCCTCACCGGCCTCGATGGCGTGAAAGGCCATCCGAATCGTCTGCAGCGAGGAGGCGCAGAAGCGGTTGACGGTGCACGCTGGGACGTGATGATCGACGCCCGCCAACAGCGCCGCGTTACGGCCCACGTTGTAGCCCTGCTCCCCGAACGACGACGCGGCACCCATCATCAGATCGTTGGTCTGGGCAAAATCGACCTCTGGGTTGCGCTCGATCAGAGCGCGAATCGGGATTGCCGCCAGATCGTCGGCGCGGACGGTCTTCAGGGAGCCCTTGATGGCGCGCCCGATCGGGGTGCGGATGGCATCGACGATCACGGCTTCAGGCATAGCTTTCAAATCCTTCTCGAGGGGCGGGGTCCTCAGATCCTAGGGACGCACCTCGTCTGGAGGCTTTGGCCGACGGCAACCGTCCGGCCCGCTAAGCGGATCCACGAAGCGCTCCTTGGAAATCACCGGACACGCATAACGCCAAAAATCAAACCGCTCACGTCGCCGATCTGCACATAAGCGCGTATACGACGCTTATCTCGCAAAAGCTGAGCCGGAGCGCCGGATTTTGTGCGTTGTGCACCCTCGGCAGCGGGTCCCCAGTGAACGCGGGTCCCAGGTGAACGCGGGTCCCAGGTGAACGCGGGTCCCAGGTGAACGCGGGTCCCAGGTGAACGCGGGTCCCAGGTGAACGCGGGTCCCAGGTGAACGCGGGTCCTAGGTGAACGCGGGTCCCCCGACCCCGACCCCCGCCGAGGCCGGGCACCCTCCCGCGAACCTACAGCCCCAGGCCCCGGACGCCCTTCTCCCCCCAGCCAAGGTGGTGGGCGAGCTCGTGGCGCACCGTGCGCGTCACTTGCGCCCTCAGCAGCTCGGGGTCATGGCCGAAATCGCGCACCAGCGTGTCGCGAAAGATCACGATCCGGTCGTGGAAGAAGTCGCGGGCCGCAGTGTCGCCCTCGTACATTCCGTACGCCCGCCGGCGGCGACCGCCCTCGGAGACGACGATCGCGACGTGCTCCAGGGCGGCATGAAACTCCAGCGGCAGATCGTCGATCGCGGCGCGCACCAGTGCCTCGAAGTCACGCTCGTCGTAAGGGTCGAGCTCGGAGTCCTCGTCGTAGCCCGAAGCGGGCTCTCCCGCCTCCCCGGGCAGGTCGCCCGCGGCCAGGATCTCGGCCCGGCGCACTACGGCCTCGAAGTCCTCCTCGGACTCCGGGTCATGCCAGCCGGCCAAGCGGAGCATCACCAGCAGTGCCGCACCGCCAATCACCACGACGCCGGCCCCGAAAACGGCCAGACCCTGCAGCAGGCGCAAGGGGAACGAGTCGCTGAAACCGAGAATCAGACTGACCGAGCCGAACCCGACAGTGAGCGCCGCCAGTGCCGAGAGAAGAATGCGACGGGCGGTGGGCGGCGTGGGCGACATGGCGGCTTAGACGGCGGCTGAGACGCATCCTACGCGACGCACGCCCGCCGCTTGGCCGCTCGTACGACGCATTACCGCAATGCGGAGAACAAACCTCCGACTCGTGGCCGCGTTAACGGGCAGGAGCAGGAGCCGGAGTCGGAGGGCTTCCCGTAGGGCCCGGCCCGGCGGTGTCCCGCGGGAAGCCCTCGAACTCGCAGACCTAGTAACCCGGTATGTGGCGTTCGACGTAGCCCGTGGTCGGCGAGATG
This sequence comes from uncultured Actinomycetes bacterium, assembly GCA_963756555.1. Taxonomy (GTDB): domain Bacteria; phylum Actinomycetota; class Thermoleophilia; order Solirubrobacterales; family Solirubrobacteraceae; genus Palsa-465. The sequence continues at coordinate 99,742 of CAVWOC010000010.1, read as the reverse complement.
CGGCTCGCCGACCAGCGATCTTGGCCGTTCGAGGAGCTCTGGGCAGCGGTGTCGAACCACAGGCCCGCGATCTCCATGTACACGTGCCCAGCGTTGGCGTAGATCGTGACCCACTGCCCGGGGCCGGACGCTCCAAACGACTCGAGCTCGCCCGAGTCCTCGGGGGCCGACAGCAAGGCCGCAGCGTGCAGCGCGTAGCTCACGGAGCCCGAGCAGTCGTAGCCCGTGTCGGTGAAACTGGCGTGCCCGCCGCCGTATACGTAGGGCAGGAACGCGATCTGGTTGGCCGCGGCGATCATCTGCTGCACCACCGGCGGCGCGTTCGACGGCGCGGTTACCGTGCCATTGGGGTTCAGCAGCGCCGTCCCGGGCGCCGGCGCCGGCACGCTGCTCTCGACGGCCTTGACCGCCGTTTGAAGCACCGACCATGCCTGGTGGCCGAACGCTCCGTTGAGCGCCAGGCGATGGGCCATCTTGAAGGTATTGACGCTCTTGGTGGTCGCCGGTCCCCACTGCCCGTCCACCTGCGTGCTGTAGCCCGCATAGGTCAGATCCTGCTGCAGGACCGCAACCCAGCGGCCCGTGGCGCCTGTCTTCAGCGCCGGCGGCCCACTGCTGGAGTAGGTCGAGGACGAAGACACCGAGGAGGGCGTGAGCGCACCGGTGGAGACCCCGCCGGTGGGCGACTCCAGGTTGACGACCCGCCGCAGCTCGTTCACGTCGGCGGGGGTGAAGGTGCCGTTGGTGACCAGGCCGTACTTGTTCTCGAAGCTGAGCACCAAGGTTTCGGTCTTGGCGTCGAAGCTTCCCGTGATCGGCGCGGCAATGCCGATCTTGTTCAACAGCTTCTGCAACGTCAGGACATCGCTACCTCTCATCCCCTCCCGCAGCGTGCGGCTGCCGAGTGACACTGCTGCCAGCGCCGACGGCGCGAGCAAGAGCACCCCGAATGTGACAGCCAGTCCCGCTACCCAGGCCCGGCGACGAGTCCTCAATTCCACGCAAAACCCTTTCTCTTTCCACGCCTACGGGGTTAGCTGTCGGGCTCGCGCTGAAAGAGAATCGCGCTACGCCACAAGGGTGGCGATTCGCCCCTGGATCGCCTGTCTGGCGTCCTCGGGGTCCCCCGCTCCCCCGCCGCCGAGGCGACCGGGGGATTCGGCTGGGTCGTAATCTTGGCGCGGCACAGTACCGAACGTGCAAGATGGATGTCGTGCGGGGTTATGACCCCCTGTAACGGGCGCTAGCCTGGGCAGAAATGGACGCCGACTACTCCCCCCACGAGGTCGCAGAACGCCTGTCGCGAGGCGAGATTCAGGTGGTCGACGTGCGCCATGCGCACGAGTGCGAGGCGGGGAGAATCGCCGGCTCGCGCCACATCGAGCTCGCAGAGCTGGGCGTCCGGGCCGCGGAGATCGACCGTGACTCTCCGGTCGTTTTCTACTGCCGCAGCGGCGCGCGCTCGGCTATGGCTACCGACGCCTTTCGGGGGGCCGGCTTCGACGCCTACAACATGGCCGGCGGGCTACTGGAATGGCATGCCGCCGGTCTGCCGCTGGAGCCAGCCGGCGGGCGGGTAGCGGAGAGCTAGCCGGGTCGCCTGGTCATCGCGTCGTCGGTCGCCGAGTCGCCGGTCGCCGAGTCGCCGGTCGCGGAGTCGCCGCTCCGCCGGGCGACCGCCGGACTACGCCTTCCACTTGATCGAGCAGCCGACCGGCTTGGTCTCGGCGGGCGAGGGATCGCTGCCGTCGAGCACGGCGTCGAGCGCCCGACGTAGCCAGGCGGCATTCTGCCCGGCGTCGTCGTAATCGGAGTCTGGCGCGCCGCGGTAGCGCAGCCGGCGCTGTGAGTCGAGCACGAACACGTCGGGTGTCGTCTTGGCGTCGTACGCGCGGGCCACTTCCTGACTTTCGTCGCGCAGATAGGGAACCGGCCACCGCTCTGCGTCCACCCGCCGCTTCATCGCCTCGTATGAGTCCCGCGGATAGCGCTCGGCATCGTTGGCGTTGATGGCCAAGAAACGCACCCCACGATCGGCGTAGTCGCGCGCGGCATCCAGGATCCGCTCGTGCCACGCCAGCGCATAGGGGCAGTGGTTGCAGGTGAAGACCACCACCGTGGCCGGAGCGCCATCGGGGGAATGCGGAGCGCCGTCTGTGTCCGGCAGCTCGAAGTCCGGGGCCTGCTGTCCGATCGATATGGCCATCACGTCACCTTCGCCGGATTCTCGAGCGCAGCGCGCAGCGCCTGGCGTAGATCGTCGGGGTCCGGAGTGGGCGAGATCCGGCCATCGCGCCGGTGATAGACGCGACAGGTCAACCCCAGCGGCTCGTCCGCCTCGGGGGGCGCTACGTCGACGCCGTCGACCCGGATCGTCGGCGAGCCCGCGAACCCCGCCGCCCGGGCCTCCTCATCGCTGCCGATCTCAACGTCACGTACCTCGACTCCTCCCAAGCCCAGATCATTCAGGGCTTCTCTGAGCTCGGCTCGAGCCCGCTCCGTAGACGGGCACCCGGGCCACCACAGCAACTGGACGTCGGGAGTGCGCATGGCGTCGAGCGTAGCGACGCGACCGCCCACCCCGGCTTGGGCGGCTATCGCATCCAGTTCCCCTACGATCCTCCGGGGCTGAAACTGAGCGGGCCATTGTAGGCCCAACGCGACCTCAGGCGATCGTCCAGCTATCTCCGGCGTGCAGCAGCTGGTCGAGGTCGGTCTCGTTGGACGGCGAGGACTGAGAGCCCGCCGTGCGACCGTAGACCGGGCGCTCGACGTCCCGGAAGATCCCAAGCGGAGTGGGGCCGCTGGGATCCTCGGCCAGGCGCGCCAGGGCGTAGGCCAGGCCGCCGTCCCGGGTGGAGGGGTCGTGTACCACCAGCTCCCGTTCGCCCACCTGGGCGACGTCTACCACCTTAAGCGACCCGTCCGCGGCGCGGGCCACGCCGCGCTCGCCGTTCACGCCGAACCGCACCGGCTGGCCAGAATGCAGCCGGATCTGGTTGGAATCCTTGATCCCCTTGTCGGTCAGCGCCGCAAACGCACCGTCGTTGAACACCGGGCAGTTCTGGTAGATCTCGATCAGGGCCGCGCCCTGATGCTGAGCGGCGGCGCGCAGCGTCTCGGTCAAGTGCTGGCGGTCGCGATCGATCGTCCGCGCGACGAAGGTCGCGTCGGCCCCCAGCGCCAAGGCCGCGGGATTGAAGGGGTGGTCGGAGACTCCAAACGGCGTCGACTTCGTGATCTTGCCGAGCTCTGAGGTCGGCGAGGCCTGTCCCTTCGTGAGCCCGTAGATCTGGTTGTTGAACAGCAGGATTTTGATCGGCACGTTGCGCCGCAGCGCGTGAATCAGGTGGTTGCCGCCGATCGACAGGGCGTCGCCATCGCCGGTCACGATCCAGATCGAGAGGTCATCGCGTGTGGACGCCAGCCCGGTGGCCAGCGCTGGGGCCCGCCCATGGATGCCGTGCATCCCGTAGGTGTCCATGTAGTAGGCAAACCGCCCGGCGCAGCCGATGCCGGTGATGAACACGGTCTTCTCCGGCGGGATCCCCAGCTCGGGCATGAACTGCTGGACCGCGGACAGAACGGCGTAGTCGCCGCAGCCTGGGCACCAGCGCGTTTCCTGATCGGACTGAAAGTCGGCCTTTGAGAGCGTCCCCGTCCCGCCCGCGCTCTCGGGCGCTCCTCCGTTTCCGTTCTTCGTCACGGTGCTCATTGCCGTAGCGCTATCTCCCGCTCGATCTCTGAAGCGAACAGCGGCTGCCCCTCGACCTTACAGAACGACTCCACATCCACCAGGAACCTCGCGCGCAGCACGCTGGCCAGCTGACCGGCGTTCATCTCAGGGACCAGCACGCGGTCAAACGAACGCAGCACGTCGCCGGTGTTCGCGGGGAGTGGGTTCATGTGGTGGATGTGGGCAGAGGCCACCTTGTGGCCTTCGAGTCTGGCCCCGCGGACGCCGGCCCGGATGGCGCCCTCGCTGGAGCCCCAGCCGAGCACCAGCAGGTGGGCGTCCGGCTCGGAGTCGATCGCGAGCGGTGGAACCTGCTGGGCGATGCCCGCAACCTTCGCCGCCCGCAGCTCGGTCATCCGGGCGTGGTTTGAGGCGTCGTAGGAGATGTTGCCGGTCTTATCGGCCTTCTCCAGCCCCCCGATCCGGTGCTGGAGACCGGGTGTGCCGGGGAGGGCCCAGGGGCGCGCAAGGCGCTCGTCGCGCGCGTAGGGCTGAAAAGTCTCGCCCGCGCGAGCACGCGCGAAGGCCGGATCGATTGGCGGCAGCTCCTCCACCGACGGGATCCGCCAGGGTTCGCTTGAGGAGGCCAGGAACGTGTCCGAGAGCAGGATCACCGGCGTCCTGTAGCCGATCGCGATCCGCACGGCCTCAAACGCGGCATCGAAGCATCCACCGGGCGTCGAGGGCGCGATCACCGGCAGCGGCGACTCGCCGTGGCGGCCGTGCAGGGCCATCAGCAGGTCGGACTGCTCGGTCTTTGTTGGCATCCCCGTCGACGGCCCGGCGCGCTGGACATCGATCACGACCAGCGGCAGCTCGAGCGCCACCGCCAAGCCGACCGTCTCGGCCTTGAGGTCCATGCCCGGTCCGCTCGTGGCGGTGACCCCGATCCTCCCGCCAAACGATGCGCCGAGAGCCATTCCGGCGGCGGCGATCTCGTCCTCCGCCTGGATCGTGGCCACGCCGAAGCGCTCCTGGCGCGAGAGCTCATGCAGCAGCTCCGAGGCGGGCGTGATCGGATAGCTGGCTAGCAGCAGCGGCAGCCGGCTGCGCACGCTGGCGGCGACCAGCCCGAGCGACAGCGCGGTGGTTCCGTTGACATTGCGGTAGGTGCCCGGTGGGACGTCCGTGGCCCTCGGGACGCGGTACTGGACATCCAGCAGCTCGGTGGTCTCGCCGAACGACCAGCCGGCCTTGAACGCGGCCAGATTGACCTGGGCCACTGACGGCTTGGAGGCGAACTTCTGCTCGATCCAGCGCTCGGTGACCTCGCTGGGCCGCCCGTAGAGCCACGAGAGCACGCCCAGCGCGAACAGGTTCTTGGCCCGCCCGGCGTCTCTGGTCGAGGAGCCCTCGATCGCCTCCGCCGCGCGGGTGGTCAAGGTCGTCATCGGGATCCGATGGACGCGGTATTCGCGCAACGAGCCGTCCTCCAGCGGATTCGACTCATACCCGGCCTTCTCCAGGTTGCGCTTCGAGAAGGCGTCCTCGTTGGCGATGATCGCGGCCCCCGCCTCGAGCTCCGCCAGATTTGCCTTCAGCGCCGCGGGGTTCATCGCCACGAGCACATTCGGCGCGTCGCCCGGGGTCAGGATGTCGCGCGAGGCGAAATGGATCTGAAACGCCGAGACACCCGCCAAGGTGCCGGCCGGAGCGCGGATCTCGGCGGGAAAGTTGGGCAGCGTCGCCAGGTCATTGCCGAGCACGGCCGTGGCATCAGTGAATCGGCTGCCCGCCAGCTGCATGCCATCGCCGGAGTCCCCGGCGAAGCGCACCACCACCCGCTCGCGTTCTTCTACAGCCTTGGTCACCACGTCACTTACTGATTGTAGGTTGGGCACCCGACGTGCCCCCTAAACCCTGTTCTTTCTTAACGAGCCTCAGCGCGGATCGTCGCGGTCCACGTTCCAGTAGCGGACCACATCGGCCCGCTCGCCCTCGACCCGCGGCCACTCGGACACCGCGAATCGCGCGATCGTTCGCTGGCCCCCCTCTTGGTCGCCGTAGAGGATGTCGATGATCACACGGTCGCGCTGCTCAGCGGCGGCCCGCAGCGCCTCGAACGAGCCATGGTCTCTCTCACGGATCGCGCCCTGCCAGAAACCTGTCTCGCCCGCAGCTACATACAGGTCCCGCGTCTGAGCCCGGAACTCCGAGATGTCCGGCCTCGTCTGAGTGCCCGTTTCCACAAGCCCAACCCGCCAGCTGTGGATCACGGCCAGCCCCTGGCCTGCGTTGCGCAGAGCGATCGCCATGTAAATGTTCTCCCCCTTCAACTTCACCGCGCCGCCGTGCCCCGACACGTCGAGCACGATGTCCTCGACGAACCGAACCCGCTCAACGGGGTCGCCTTCCCTGGAGGGAACCAGGAACGGCGCCTGTCTGATCATCAGCGCCCGCTCCGCAACCCGCGCTGAGCGGTTGGCCGACCGCACCGAGCTGAAGGTCGCCATTGCCAGCACCAGCGTGCCGCCGGCGGTGGCCAGCGATGAGATCGTCACCCAGTCAGCCATTTATCAATGCTGTTCGGGGCCGCGCATGCGCGGCCCCGTGGACCGGCACATGTGCCGGTCCGATTCCGGTCGGCGCATGCGCCGACCGGCGGGCCGGCTCATGAGCCGGCCCGAACATCGTCATTCCTCTACAGACGGGAGACGTTTACGGCCTTTGGCCCCTTGGGGCCCGACTCCTCCTCAAAGGAGACCTTCGCCCCTTCGGGCAGGGAGCGGTAGCCGTCGGCGTTGATGCTCGAGTGATGGACGAACAGGTCGCGGCTGCCCTCATCGGGCGTGATGAAGCCGAAGCCCTTTTCGTCGCTGAACCACTTGACGGTTCCTGTTGGCATGTGTCTTGGAGTCCTCCTGGATCAGTGCTGCTATGCGGAGGCCTCCCCGCCAACGGCACCCTTCTCGCCGCTCGGCCATGACCGGCGGCCTTGCGGCGCAAAAAGCTAGCAGGCCCACCCCACGACCGCTCTGGCGTAGGCTGGTGAAAGAGCTGTCTCATAACGCCCCGAGCTATGAGACAGACTCAGGACATGCTGTGGCTGGTCGACGGCATGAACGTGATCGGGACGCGCCCCGACCAATGGTGGCGAGACCGCGACGGCGCGATGCTGCGGCTGGTCGACCAGCTCGAGCGCTGGGCTGCGTCCGACGGGGAAGACGTGACGGTCGTCTTCGAACGCCCGCCGCGGCCGCCGATCCGCTCGACAGTGATCGAGGTGGCCCACGCCCCGCGCCCCAAGCGCGACGCCGCCGACGACGAGATCATCCGCCGCCTGCAGGCCCAGCCCGATCCGGGTCGGGTCACGGTGGTGACCTCTGACCGATGGCTTGGTGACCGCGCCTCGGCGATCGGCGCAAGCGTCGTCGGGGCCGAGCGCTTCCGGACGCGGCTCGAGTCCAGCTGAGAGCCGCCTGCGACAATCTCGACCATGGCGGATCCGCAAACCAGACGCGCGCCGGCACCACCCGAGAAGTCCGGCGCGCCGCCGCATTCGTCCCCGACCTGGAAGGTGACGCCGGCCCCCGATGGACGCGGCCGCCAGCCGTCCGGAACGCCGCCCCGCAGTCCGAATCCTCGGTGGCTGGTGGTCCTGCTCGTCGTGGTTCTGCTGGGGCTGAACCTGTGGATCTCCTCGCAGGCGCTGCAGCCCACGCCGCGGGTGGCGATCCCCTACTACCCGACGTTCGTCAACCAGGTCCAGAGCGGCAACGTGAGCTCGATCTCCTCCACCGGCAACTCGATCCAGGGCACGTTCAAGACCGCGACCAAGTATCCGCCCGGCAACGCAAAAGCCCAGTCGACGACGTTGTTCTCAACGCAGATTCCGGCGTTCGCGAACAACACCGAGCTCTCCAACCAGCTGCAGAAAGCGAACGTCACGATCAATGCCCATCCGCTGTCGAGCGGGCCCTCGTTCATCGAGAGCCTGCTGTTCGGCTTCGGACCGACGCTGCTATTGATCCTGCTGTTCGTGATGATTATGCGCCGCGCCGCCGGAGGCGGGTCCGGCGGCCTGATGTCGTTCGGGCGCTCGCGGGCGCGGCGCGTCGAGGCCTCCGATCAGCGCGTCACGTTCGCTGACGTGGCGGGGATCGACGAGGCCAAGGAAGAGCTGACTGAAATCGTCGATTTCCTCCGTAACCCGGACAAGTACCTGCGGCTCGGCGGACGCATCCCCCGCGGCGTGCTGCTCTCGGGCGCGCCCGGGACCGGCAAGACATTGTTGGCGCGGGCCGTAGCGGGAGAGGCGAGCGTGCCGTTCTTTCAGATGTCGGCCTCCGAGTTCGTGGAGATGATCGTGGGCGTCGGCGCATCGCGGGTGCGGGACCTGTTCCAGCAGGCCAAGCAGGCCGCCCCGGCGATCATCTTCATCGACGAGCTTGACGCGATCGGGCGCTCGCGTGCCGGCGGCGGCCCGAACATCTCGGGCGGCCACGACGAGCGAGAGCAGACGCTGAACCAGATCCTGACCGAGATGGACGGGTTCGATCCGCGCACCGGCGTGATCGTGCTCGGCGCCACCAACCGGCCTGAGATCCTCGATCCGGCGCTGCTCAGGCCCGGTCGCTTCGACCGTCGGGTCGCCGTGCAGCCGCCGGACCGTGCGGGGCGCGAAGCGATCCTGAAGGTCCACACCCGCTCGGTGCCTCTGGCGCGTGACGTCGACCTCGGCGGGCTGGCCTCCTCCACGCCTGGGATGGTGGGTGCCGATCTGGCGAACTTGGTCAACGAAGCGGCTTTGTCGGCGGCCCGCCGCAACCACGACAAGGTCACCGAGCACGATTTCACTGACGCGCTGGAGCGAATCGTGCTGGGCGCGGAGCGCAAGGTGATGCTCTCGGAGGACGATCGCCGCCGGACCGCATACCACGAAGGCGGACACGCGATCGTGGGCATGCTCACCCCGGGGGCCGATCCGGTGCGCAAGGTGTCGATCATCCCCCGCGGGCAGGCGCTGGGGGTCACGTTCTCGGCGCCCGACGCCGACCGCTTCAACTTCGACGAACGTCATCTGCTGGCCCAGATCAAGGTCGCGTTGGGCGGTCGCGCTGCGGAGGAGGTCGTGTTCGGCGATCTGACAACGGGCGCGGAGTCCGACATCCAGCAGCTGACGCGGATCGCGCGCCATATGGTTGGCCGCTGGGGAATGAGTCCTGAGATCGGGCCAGTGACGGTGATCCCCATGGACGGCATGGGGCCGTTCCTACCGGGCGCCTCCGAGACCTCGGAGGCCACGCAGCAGCTGATCGACCGAGAGGTGCGGCGAATCGTCGACATCGCGCACGCCGAGGTCGCGGAGCTGATTCGCTCCCACCGCTCGAATCTGGACTCGCTCGTCGCCGGGCTGCTCGAGCATGAGACGCTCGACCAGGCCGACGCCTACGCCGCGGCCGGCCTGCCGCGCAACCCGGCGCCGGCGCCCGAAGAGACCCCGCCGGTCGTCGGCCGGACCTAGCGGCCTTTTCCGCTAGAGCTGCCCGGGCGGTGTGCGCCGCCCCGACCAGCGGGGCGGCGCGTCCGCGTGTATTGCCCCACGGCTAGGACCGCTTCCGGAACGGACGCGGAGCGTTGCCGCTGAGGGAGAGCGCCAGTCCAACCCCCGCGAGGATCAGACCGACGAGCATCACCTCGAGCACGTTCTGGCCGGTGAACGGCAGGCTCGAGGGTGACTTCGCGGCCGTGATCTGGCCGGCGAAGCGGTTGGCGCCGATGACGCAGTCACCATCGCCATCGGGGTCGACGCCGGCGACGCATACCTCGGGCGTGCCGTTCGGGCCGATCCCGCAGTTGTGGTCGGCGTCGGTGCAGTTTCCGGTGGACTTGTTAGGAGGCCCTGACCCGCTGCCATTGCTCTTCGAGCGGCCGCCGCCGTTGCCCTTGCCGGACCCCGACGCTGACGAACTACCGCCGTTGCCGCTGGAGTTGCCGCCGTTGGTGGCCCCCGAGGTGGTGGTCGTGGAAGACGGAGCGACCGCGTGTGCCTCGGAGGCCGCGGTCGTCGCCCTTGCCAGCGTGGTCCCTCCGATCTGCAAGCCCAGAACCGTCAGCGCCTCGCGAACGCCGGCGGGAGTGGATGCCTGTGTGGGGTCGTCGGCGTTGCAGACGATCGTCGCCAGCGGCGAGAGTGCCGTGAATGAGGTGTTCGGAGTCGAGTTGGCGCAACCGGCTGCCGGCAGGCCGATGCCCGTGCCGCCCAGGCCGATGACGCTGGAGCTGGCCGTCTGACTCGGCGCCTGCCCCGCACAGGCGGTCGACCCCTCGCTCGACTGGCTGACGCTGGCCACCGGGCCGCTGTCCAATCCCACATTGGCTACCGAGCTGTCGCCGGATGCTGTCTGGCAGCTCCCGCTCTGGCTGATGCTGCTGTCCGACGACGCAGCGCTGGCGTTCAGCCCCAGCAGCTGCTGCGAAGAGACGCCCGCTGTGGTGAAGTGCGTGTTGGCACCGTTCGAGCTGGCACTGGTGTCGGCGGCCAGCAGCGTGAGACACACCATGGCGTTGGTGCCGGTGCAGATCGGGGTCAGGACCCCGTTCTGCACGGAGCTCAGCGGGCCGCTGTTCGACTGACCCTCTTGGGCGTCGACGCCCAGCAGCTCGGTTCCAAGCAGCCCCACGATCGTCGTATGGCCGTCGTAAGACCCGTTCGACTGCTGCTCGCTTCGGCCGCGGCCGATCACCGCGATCTCGCCGGAGCTCGAGCTGCCGCCGGCGGCGTAGGAGTATGGAACGCTCGAGCTCGGGTTGAGCGCCACGCTGGAGACGGTCCCCTGCCCGTGGGGGTTGGTGCCGTACATCGGTGGCGTGTAGCCAGTCGAACTCGCGGCGGGCTTCGAGGCCGGCGCTGATGTCGGCGAAGACGCTGCCGAGGAGGCGGGCTTGGAGGCTGCGGCCGGTGCGGAGGGCGCCGGGCCAGCGGGCGCGCTGGAGGTCGCGGTGCCGGTCTTCGGCGCACCTGCACCGGTCAGGGAACTGGTGGCCGAGGTCACGTTCTGGACGGTCGTCTGGACGGTGCTCGTCACGCCGTTCACGAGCCCGCCCACGGTGGAGCCCAGCGAGAGGTCGGCGAGGCTCGTCAGGGGGAACGCGAGCAGGACCGCAAACGACCCCAGCGCTGCCGCGACGAGGCCGGTCAGCGAACGCAGTGACCTGCGCCTGGTCGATCGTTTCTGCATCAGATCCCTCCCGATCTAGCCGGGCGGTGGCGGCTCCGGCGGTTACGACACTCCCTGGATAACTTCAATTTCTCCTCGCCACCTGGACGGAAGATGGACCCCCCGGCGCTGTGCGGCGCAAGAAGCGGCGCTTTTGCAGAGCTTTTCGCCCGCTATGCGGCTACTTTGGCTCTGCTCTGAAGGATTTTCAGTCGTGCAGCTGGGTCATCCTGGCCAGTGCCTCATGACACTCCACGACGCGGCGCTTGACCGGATCGTCGTCGTCGCGGTCGTAGACCAGGTCCCAGGTGCGGTCGGCAACCTCGCGCGCGTTTTCGGGCGTCGCCATCTCCCACAAGCGGTCGACCAGCTGTAGCTCGAAGCTCTGAATCTGGTCGGCTGGGTCACCGGGGGCGAGCCGGGGCAGAGGCTCGCCGGTCGCTTCCTTCCACATCGCGGTCGCCACCAGCAGGCGGTTGCGCAGGGTGATCGAATCCATCGACGCCCCATCTTATGGATGCGCATCCCGCACGAAGGGAAATCGTGGTGGTCCGGGCAGGCGGGCTTAGGCCAGGCTCACGGCCGATCCCGGTAGTAAGAGCCGGCAACTTCGGGGGCCGGCCGGGCGTGCCTCTAGGAGTGGGCGTGCGGCCGGTTCATAGCCAAGCCGCAGCGCCAAAACGCAGAAAAACGACTTGCGCTGGGGCGTACGTGTAGCGGTTTGCGCGCTATGGGGGGCGTACTGCTACACGTGCCGGATCCTGCCGGGCGCTTTTCGACGTTATGCCGGCGGGAACGTGACCGGGGCGGTCGTTCCGCGAGCTGGATGCCCTCGCGAGCTGGATGCCCTCGCGCCAGGGGTTCCCCTCGCGCCAGGGATGCCCTCGCGCCAGGGCACCTAGGCGGTCCTGGGCAGCGGCTGTTCAAGGCTCTCCAGCGGCGCGAACAGATCGCCGCGCTCAGCCAGCCGCGCCAGGACCTGCTCGGAGTCGAATGTCAAGAGCTCGGGCTGGCGCTCGCGCCGGCAGCTCTCCACCTCCTCCCAGCTGACCGGCGTGGAGACGATCGGGAGCTCGCGCGCGCGTATCGAGTACACCGTCACCGTCGTCTTGTGAGCGTCGTTCTGGCTCCAGTCGACGAGCACCTTGCCCGGGCGCAGGCGCTTGGTCATGCGGCTGGTGACCTTCCGCGACAGGCGCTGCTCGAGCAGCTCGGCGATCCGCCGAGCGAACGGCTTGGTCTGCTCGTAGGTGACCTTCGGATGGTTGAGCGGCACGTAGACCTGCATCCCCTTGGAGCCCGAGGTCTTGACAAAGCTCTCGAGCGACAGCTGGGAGAACAGGCCGTTCAGGACCAGTGCCACCTCGCAGCACTCGAGCAAGGCCGCCGGGGGCCCCGGGTCCAGGTCGAAGACCAGCATCGTCGGACGCTCCGGGTTCTGCGCTCGCGACAGCGAGGTGTGAAGCTCCACGTCGGCCAGATTCGCCAGCCAAACCAACGTGGCGCGATCCTGAGCCAGCGTGTAGTTGACATCGCTGATCTGTTTCGTCTGCACCCACTCTGGGCGGTGCGAGGGCGACTGCTTCTCATAGAAGTAAGGCTTCTCGACGCCGTTCGGATAGCGCTTCAACGTCAACGCGCGGTCTCGCAGGTGCGGAACCACGGCCGGCGCCGCGCGCGCGTAATAGGCGATCAAGTCGCCCTTGGTGAAGCCGCTCTCCGGAAACAGGACCTTGTCCCAGTTGGAGAGCTTCAGCCGCCGGCCATCGAGCGACACCGACAGGGCGCCGTCCGGCAGCCGCTCCACCTCCTCGAACAACTCCCCGGGGCTGTCCGGCGCAGCCCCCGCCGCCGCGGGCGAAGAGTCGGCCAGGTCGGGCTCGAGCGTAACGGCGGCCGCCGGCTTGTCCTCGCGCAAGCCCTTGAACGAAGGCGCGCGCATCACGCCGTCGGCGGTCCACTCCCGGAACTCCACCTCTGCCACCAGCTGCGGCTCTACGAACTGCGCCTGGCGCGGCAGCTTCGGCGCCTCGTCGAATGGGCTGCGCCCCCTGCGCAGCGGCTGAAGCCTGTGCGCCAGCTCGTCGAGCGCGGTCTCGGTGAAACCCGTCCCGACACGGCCGGCGTACGCGAAGCTGCCGTCCCGGCGATAGCCCACCAGCAGTGCCCCGATCCGCTCTGCGCGTCGCCCCTCGCCCGGCAGCCAGCCGCCGATCACGAACTCCTGGCGCAGGGTGTGCTTGACCTTCAGCCAGGCGCCGGTCCGTCGTCCCGGCTCGTAGCGGCTGCCGCGGCGCTTGGCGATCAGCCCTTCGAGGCCCTGGGAGCGGGTGGCCTCGAGCAGCTGCTCCCCGCCTGAGCCGTGGGCCGCCGGCACGCGCCACGCGGGCCCCGAGAGCTCCAGGGCCTCGAGGCGCTTGCGCCGCTCCTCGTACGGCGCCTCGAACAGCAGCTCGCCGTCCAGGTAGAGCAGGTCGAAGATCGCGTAGACGACCGGCGTGGAGCGCGATAGCCGGCGGACCCCGGACGGCGATGTGACGTGCATGCGCCGCTGAAGCCGCTCAAAGCTCGGCCGTCCGAGCTCGTCGAAGGCCACGATCTCGCCGTCCAGGACCGCCTCGCGCATCCCCAGCTCGCGCAGCAGGCCGCGGAGCTCGGGATAGGAGTCGGTGACCTCGCGCAGGTTGCGGCTCTCCAGCCGCAGCCGCCCTGGCTTTACGTAGGCAATCGCCCGCACGCCGTCCCACTTGACCTCGAAGCACCAGTCGCTCTCCGGCTGGGGGATCTTGGTCGAGGCCCGGGAGAGCATCGGCACGATCCGCTCCGGCATCGGCTGGCGCCCGGGATCCGACGGAGGGTCCATCCGGTGGATCATCCAGTCGTTCTTGGTCTGCTCGTCGCGCCCGATCACGAACAGGCCATAGCGACCGCGGAGGCGCTCGCCGCAGAAGGTGACCTCGACCTTGCGCTCCTCCCACTTATGCAGCTCGTAGGTCCCGCGGTCCCAGATCCGCATCGTGCCGGCGCCGTATTCGCCCGCCGGAATCTGTCCCTCGAACTCCAGGTACTCGAGTGGATGATCCTCGGTGTGGACCGCCAGCCGGTTCTCCTCGCGATCAGGAGGGATGCCGTTGGGAATGGCCCACGAAGCCAGCGCTCCGTCGTGCTCGAGGCGCAGGTCCCAGTGAAGCCGGGTGGCGTGGTGCTCCTGGACGACGAACCGGGCCTCACCACTGACAGCGCGGTCGTCGGAGCGCCCCGCTTCTTCGGACGGCGCAGCCGGCTCGGGCGTGGCGGCGAAGTCTCGCTTGCCGCGGTAGCTCCGTAGCTTGTCGCGGGGCACGGTCATAGTGTGGCCGACCGACGGACCCTCGCGGCGCGGGGACTATGCTGAGCGCGTCGTGGCCACGCAGAAGCAAGGGGGGGCAAAGCGCAAGCGGCGCGGGCGCGCCAGCGCTCCGCGCGCCGCGCGCTCGCCTCGCCGCGAGCAGCAGTCAGAGCGGCGGACGAGCGCCGAGCGGGACCGCCGCGCCGGCCAGCGGATGCTGGGGTCGGTCGGCGAGCGCCCGCCGAGCCCTTTCGGCGGCCTGCCGGTCTCCGAGTTCGCGATCTTCGCCGGCGGCGTGGCGTTCGTCGTCGGCCTCATCGAGGGGGGCGCCAACCCGGCGCTGATCGTGGGGCTGATCGTGGTGGCGCTGGGGGTGGTCGAGGTGACCGCCCGCGAGCACTTCTCGGGGTTTCGCTCGCACACGACTCTGCTGGCGGCCATCCCCGCGGTCGGCATTGGCATCGCGATCATCGCCGTCGTCGGTTCGCGCACCACCCGGCAGCTGCTGCTGCTGGTCGTGGTGCTCGTGTTCGCGGCGCTGTTCTACGCCTTCAGGCGCTCATTCATGGCCGCACGACAGCGACGTGTGGCTCGGCGCTAGCCACCTCCTCGGCTGACACCACCGGCAGGCGGATCGTGAACACCGCTCCCCCGTCGGAGGCGTTGGCCGCGCTCACCGAGCCGCCGTGCTGCTCCACCACCTGGCGCACGATCGACAGGCCGAGGCCCGAGCCCTGCTGGCCGCGTACGTTCGCGCCGCGGTAGAAGCGGTCGAACACGTGCGGCAGGTCCTGTTGGTCGATGCCCGGTCCGTGGTCGCGCACCTGGACGCCGTCCGCGTCGACTCGGACCTCAATCGTCCCGTCGGGCGGTGAGTGGCGCGAGGCGTTGTCCAGCAAGTTGTTGACCGCGCGCTCCAGCCGCTCGGCGACGCCCTCCAGCGTCACCGGAGCCAGCCGCGCGTCGAACTGAAGATCTGGCGAGTTGCGCCGAGCGCGCGCCAGCGACTGCTCGACCACCCGGTCCAACCGCACGTCCTCCGTGCCGCTGCGGGGCTCGTCGCCTCGGGCCAGCTCGATCAAGTCGGACACCAGCAGGCTCAGCTCCTCGCTCTGCTCCACGACATCGGCCATCAGGCGCCGTCGCTCCTCCTCGCGTAGCGCGCCGCCCGCGAGCAGCACCTCGATGTTCGTTCGCAGGCTGGTCACCGGCGTGCGCAGCTCGTGCGAGGCATCAGCGACCAGCTGTCGCTGGGCCCGGACGGACTCATCGAGCGCAGCGCGCGAGCGCTCTATGTGCTCGAGCATCGCGTTGAAGCGCCTTGCCAGCTGGCCCACCTCATCGTCGGCGTGAATCTCCAGCCGCTTCGAGAGATCATCGGTGGCCGATATGTAGCTGGCGGTCTGAGCCACTTCGGCCAGCGGCGAGAGCACACGCCTGGCCGCGATCCGGCCGAGCGCGGCCGCCAATGCCACCCCGCCGACGCACAGCAGGACGAGAATCAGCCGCAGGTGCGAGAGGACGTGATCGGCCGGCGCCAGCGAGTCGGCGAGCTGAAGCGCGCCGCCTCCTTGGAAAGGGATCGTCAGGACCCGGAGATGGGTGCCGTCGACGGTCGCGTCCTGAAAGAAGCTGGCGTTCGACTGGCCCTGGGCCGCAGCCATCGTCTGGTTGCCGATCGGCAGCCTCAGATCGCCGCCGGGATAGGGATCGCCATTGGAATCGACCACCTGCCAGTACTGCGGGGGACCGCCGGCGCTGGGCGCGGCGCTTGGGAGCCGATGTTGCTGGAGCAGCGACCGCGGGTCCTGGACCGCGAGCTGCGCCTGGTTGTTCAGGGACCCGTCGACCTGCCCGAGCACCTGTCCCTTGACCACCAGG
Source organism: uncultured Actinomycetes bacterium (assembly GCA_963756555.1). Taxonomy (GTDB): domain Bacteria; phylum Actinomycetota; class Thermoleophilia; order Solirubrobacterales; family Solirubrobacteraceae; genus Palsa-465. The sequence goes on along the minus strand of CAVWOC010000010.1, from coordinate 83,637 downwards.
TAGCAGACCACCGCCGCGATCACCACCGCGATACCGACCGCCGCCCCCGCCGCTATTGCCAATCTGCGCTTGAGCGCCACCGCCTACTCCCGTAGCACGTAGCCGACACCCCTGACCGTGTGCAGCAGCCGCGGTTCGCCACCGGACTCGGTCTTGCGTCGCAGATAGCCCATGTAGACCCCAAGCGCGTTTGAGGTGGGGCCGAAGTCGTAGCCCCACACGTGCTCGAAGATCGTGGAGCGGGTCAGGACCTGCCGGGGATGCTCCAGGAACAGCTCGAGCAACGCGAACTCGGTCTTGGAGAGCTCGATCTCACGCTCGCCGCGGTGCACCTCGTGTGCCACGGGATCGAGCACCAGGTCCGCGTAGCGCAAGATCTGTCCGTCGCTGCCTTCGTCGGTGCGGCGTAGCAGCGCCCGCAGCCGGGCCTGGAGCTCGCGCAGCGCGAACGGCTTGACCAGGTAGTCGTCGGCGCCCACGTCGAGTCCTGCCACCCGGTCATCGATGGCGTCGCGCGCGGTGAGCATCAGCACCGGGGTCTTGTCACCCGCCTTGCGCATTCGCCGCACGACCTCGAGGCCGTCCATGCGGGGCATCAGCACGTCAAGCACGACCGCGTCGACAGGCGCGTTGACGAGCGCGTCCAGCGCCTGCTCCCCGTCGGCTGCAAGCTCTACGTGGTAGCTCTCGAGCCGCAGCGCGCGCTCCAGCGCCCGCCGCACGGCGGGTTCGTCATCGACTACGAGCACACGAGCCATGCAGAGATGATGCCGCGTGCGCGTAAAAGTTGGTGAAGACTGCGGTGCAGGGGTTTTGAATGACTCTGGGCTTACGTTCGATGGGGGTGCAGGCCGGACGGGGTCAGGCCTTATTACAGTTGAGCCATGAGCGCCCAGAAGCCGCTCGAGTTGATCCTGGCCCGCAACTTGCTCTCGAGCATCTCCACGCCCGCCTTTCTCGTCGGCCAGGAGGGGATGCTGTTGTTCTACAACGAGGCGGCCGGGGCGATGGTCGGCAGGCGCTTCGAGGAGAGCGGGCAGATGACAGCGGAGGAGTGGACCTGCAGCTTCGGCCCGTTCGACGAGCATGACCAGGCGATCCCGTATGACGATCTGTCACTGACGAGAGCGTTGCGCTCCGGGCGGCCCTCGCACGACATCTTCAGGATCGCCGGGCCGGAGGGGACCCGCCAGGAGATCGCCGCCAGCGCGATTCCGATCGTCGGGGCCGGCGGCGCCAGCGGCGCGATCGTAATCTTCTGGCCGCTGGCCTCCGAAGAGCGCGAGGAGCTCTCGCAGACTCCGGTTCACTCGGGAGAAAGCGACCAGACGAGATGAGAATCACGATCTGGGGCGCCCGAGGCTCGGTGCCGGCGCCGGGGCCCGAGACGATGCGCTACGGCGGCAACACCTCTTGCGTCGAGCTGACTCTGTCCGACGGCAGCACGCTGATCCTCGACGCCGGCACCGGCATTCGCAACCTGGGCCTTTCGCTGCCGCGCGTCGAGCGTCCGATCCACATCCTGCTCACCCACCTGCACCTCGACCACATTCAAGGGCTGATGTTCTTCGCGCCGGCGTTCCGACCCGAGTCGGAGATCACCGTGTGGGGCCCCGCGTCGCCCGAGGCCTCGTTGCGCGATCGCATCGCCCGCTACATCTCAGCGCCACTGGCCCCGGTCGAGGTCCGCGAGCTACCCTCGCATGTCTCCTTCCGCGAGGCCGAGCCGCTCGAGTGGCAGATCGGCAGCGCGCGGATCCGTGCCCAGGCCGTCACCCATCGGGGGCCGACGCTCGGCTACCGGATCGAGGACGGCGACACCTCCCTGTGCTACATCCCCGACCACGAACCGGGGCTGGGCTCGCCGCTCTCGGAGCTCGACGACGACTGGATCTCGGGCTTCGATTTGGCCTGCAGGGCGGGGATGCTGATCCACGACTGCCAGTACACGGACAGCGAGTACCCCAACCACCTCGGCTGGGGTCATTCCCCGGTCGCCGACGCGCTCGCTTTCGGGCAGCGGGTGGCGGCGAGCAAGCTGCTGTTGTTCCATCACGACCCGCTTCACTCGGACGACTTCCTGGACGGGCTGCGCGGCGAGACAGCCCAGCGGTGGGAGGAGCTGGGTCGCAAGGCCAGCGACATCGAGCTGGCCAGCGAGCGGCACGAGCTGGTGGTCTCCGGACCGGCTCCAGCGCCGGTGCCAAGCGCTTAGAGGCAACTAGTCCCAGCGCCGGCGACCGGCGCGTAGCTCCCGCATCTCGGAGACTCCGCGTGGCACCTCCGGCCCGAGCTCCCCGGCGCCGCCCAACACTCCCGACGGCTCGCAGCGCGCGGCGGAAAAGGCCTTGTAGAAACGGACCACGTAGTGGTCGGCGTCGCCGCTGGCCGTGGGCAGAAAGCAGACCCGTGGACGTTGCGCCCCCGTCAGCTCGAGCATGTAGTCATCGAGCAGCGTGTTACCCCATTCCATCGAGAAGCCGCCGCCGCCGAACGCCACGATCTGCGGAGGCCGTGCTCGCATGGCCGCACCATAGGCGTCGTTGCCGGCCCCCGTCATTGGCCCTGCGGCCAATTCAGCGGCGGCCGTCCGCGCGCCAGAGGATAATGTCGGGCGGTCAAATGAGGCCGGCGGCGGGATCAATCGCTCGCGGAGCCCTGCTCGAGGCCATCCGGCCGGGCGAGAGCGAGCTGAGCGGGAAGGCGCTGTGGCGCGTGGGCTCGGTCTGGCTCGCGGTGGACATCGTGCTGACCAACGTGATCGGCGCCTGCGCGGTGCTGGTGATCGGGCTGGTCGTGCTGCCGAATCCGGCCGACGTCCACAACGTGGGCCATGTCAGGCTGATCGACGGGCTGGTTGCGGCCGGCTACGTGGCGATCGCCGTCCCGCTGGGCGTCGCGGTCGGAACACGCCGCCTGTGGGGACTGCGTCGCTGGCTGCACGAGGACCGCGAGGCGACGCCCGCCGAGATCCGGGCCGTGCTCTACGCGCCGCTGCGCCTGTTCGCGCTGCAGTTCGGGCTCTGGACAGTGGCCGCGCTGCTGTTCGCTTTGATCAACGCCACGTACTCGACGCGGCTGGCGATCGGCACCGCGGTGGTGGTCCTGCTCACGGGCCTGGTCGCGGCGTCCATGGCCTACCTGGTCTCCGAGCGGGTGCTGCGCTCAGCTGCGGCCAGAGCGCTCTCCGGCGGGACGGGTAAACGCTTTTGGGTGCCGGGCGTTGCCACGCGCGCGCTGCTGGCTTGGTCGCTGGGCACCGGCATCCCGGTGCTGGGCCTGGTGTCCCTGGGAATCGTGGCGTTCGCGGGCAGCTACAACATCACGGTCGCCAACCTCAGAGTTGCGGTCGTCGTCCTCGGCGGCACCGGCATCCTCGTCGGTCTGCTGGCCACGGTCCTGGCTGCACGGACCACCGCAGACCCGATCAGCTCCGTGCGCCGCGCCCTGGCCCGCGTCCAGCGCGGCGATTTCGATGTCCGGGTCCCGGTCTACGACGGCTCTCAGATCGGGCAGCTCCAGCTGGGGTTCAACGCGATGGTGGCCGGTCTGGCGGAGCGCGAGCGGATCAAGCAGACGTTCGGCACCTACGTCGATCCGGAGGTCGCCGAGCACGTCCTCGAGGAGGGGATAGACACGGCCGGCGAGGAGGTCGAGGTGACGCTGATGTTCCTGGACGTGCGCGACTTCACCGGCTTCGCCGAGCGCACGCCGGCTCGCGACGTGGTGGCCATGATCAACCAGCTGTTCGAGCGGATCGTGCCGCCGATCCACGCCCACGGCGGGCGCGTCGACAAGTTCGTCGGCGATGGACTGCTGGCCGTGTTCGGCGCTCCGCGGCGTCAGCCCGACCATGCCGACCAAGCGCTGCACGCCGCGCTCGAGATCGCAAGCACCCTGCAGAGCGAGGATGAGGGCCTGCCGGAGATCGGCGTTGGGCTGAGCTCGGGCACGGTGGTGGCCGGAAACGTGGGCGGCGACGGCCGCTTTGAGTTCACCGTGATCGGCGACGCGGTCAACGTCGCCTCACGGGTCGAGGCGGCGACCCGTCAGAGCGGCGACACGGTGCTGGTCGCAGACCGCACCCGCTCGCTGCTCAAGCAGTCCGACGTGGAGCTCGTCGAGCGCAGCGGCATCGAGCTCAAGGGCAAGAGCGAGACGGTGGCGGTGTACGCGCCGAAGAGCGCGAGCGGCCGCCCGAGCTCCGAGAGCCCTGAGCCCACCCGGACATAAAGAGCCCTGAGCCCATCCGAACCGGAAAGAGCCCTGAGCCAATCCGAACCGGAAATCGGGGGTGAGAGGCCTAGCGGGGCTGGACCGCGTCGACCGTCGTCGGCGGTTCGTCGGCCACTTCGCGGAACAGCCCGGTGACGACGAACGTCACTTGCTCGGCGATCTCGACCGTGTTGTCCCCCACCCGCTCCAGCGCCCGGGCCACGAGGATCATGAACATCGCCCACTCGCGCGTGTCAAGGTCGTCGCCGATCTCCACCGCGCGGCGAAAGATCGCCCTGTTCAGGCGGTTGATCTCAGCGTCCTGGCGGACGAGGTCCCTGGCCAGCTCGACGTTGCGCTCGGCGAACGCCTCCTTGGCCTGAGAAACCTGCGAGCGGGCGTGGCGTCCCATGCGCTCGATCGAATCCAGGATGTCCTTGTCCTTGGGCGATTCGTACCCCGACAGCGGCACCAGCTTGGCGATGTTCACGCACTGATCCCCCATCCGCTCCATACAGCGGAGACTGTGCAGCAGGGCAGCCACGATCCTCAGGTCGCCGGCCACCGGCGCCTGCCGGGCGAGCAGCGACAACACGGCCTGATGGACCTCGAGGTAACGGCCGTCGATCCGGTCGTCGTCGGCCACCACCATCGCCGCCAGCTCCACGTCCTGGTAGGACACTGCCTCGAGCGCACGGTCCAGCTGCTGCGTGACGAGGTCTAGGCCGCCGAGCGTCTGCCGCTCCAGCTCCTTGAGCGCCTCCCGGTACTGGTGTCGGACCTCTTGCATCGTGTCTCGCTCCTCCAGGCTCGGTGCTGGCTCTACCCGAACTTTCCGGTGACGTAGCGCTCGGTGCGCTCGTCCTTGGGTCTGGTGAAGATCTCGGTAGTCGGCGCGTGCTCCACCAGCTTCCCATCCAGCATGAACGCAGTGCAGTCCGACACGCGACCGGCCTGCTGCATGTTGTGGGTCACGATCACGATCGTGTAGCGCGCCTTGAGCTCGTCGATCAGCTCCTCGACCTTGAGCGTGGCCACAGGATCCAGCGCCGAGCACGGTTCATCCATCAGGATCACCTCGGGCTCGACGGCGATCGTGCGAGCGATGCACAGTCGTTGCTGCTGGCCGCCTGAGAGGCCAATGCCCGGTCTGTCGAGACGGTTCTTGACCTCATCCCACAGGCCGACCGCCCGCAGCGCCCTGTGAACCCGCTCGCGCAGGTTGGTCCCCCGAGTGCCGGTGAGGCGCAGGCCGGCGGCGACGTTTTCGAACACGGTCATGGTCGGGAACGGATTCGGCTTCTGGAACACCATGCCGATCAGCCGCCGCACCGAGGTCACATCGACGCGCTCGCCGTATACGTCGTGGCCGTCCAGCGTCACGCTCCCTTCCGCCCGGGCTCCGGGGATTTCCTCGTGCATGCGGTTGATGCAGCGGATCATGGTCGACTTCCCGCACCCCGACGGGCCGATGATCGCCGTGACCTGCCCGGGGGAAAACTCCATGTCGATGCCTTTGATCGCGTGCTGGTCGCCGTAGTAGGCATGCAGAGCCTCCAGCCGTACTGCGTGGGAGGTGCTCGATTTGGGGACGGCCACGGTGCGTTGGCCACGCGGTTGCGCCCTTTCCGCGGGCATGCCACCGGAGGTGGACATATCGGTTGGTTCCTTCGTCGTCTCGGGTTGGATCATGCCATGCGACTCCTCCGCGAGTACGGCAGCACGGCCACGCGGATCATCTCCCAGCGAGTCGCGCCGAAGCCGTGAGGAGTTCTAGTCCCGGCGGCGGCGGAACCGTTATGCCCGCAAACGGCGCACGCCTGCGTCCAGACCGGGGTCCGGGCAGGATCCGGAGCGGCGCTCGCTCAGCTGGTTAGTGTGACGTCGAGCTCTTGCGGCTCGGGGAGGGACTCGAGCGGCTCGTCGGGTCGCGAAAGGTCCCCGGGTCGCTCGACGGTCTGCTCCGGCTCTGGCGCAAACCGGTAGCCGACCCCGAAGTGGGTGTGGATGTAGCTCCAGCCAGGCGAGGCATGATGGAGCTTGTGGCGCAGCTTACGAACGAACACGTCGACCGACCGGTCGCCGTGGGCCATCGCATAGCCCCATACGCGCTCGTAGATCTCTTCTCGGCGGAGCACGCGGTCCGCCTGCGAGAGGAGCTGCAGGATCTCGAACTCGCGGGCCGTCAACTCCAGGCTCAGCTCGCCGGCGTAGGCCTGATAGAGGCCGGCCCGGATCGTGATCTCCCCCACCTGGATCTCGCCGTCGAGCGCCGGCATCTCGGCTCGGCGGTGGCGACGGATCGCGGCCTCGATCACGCAGATCAGCTCCTCTGGGTGGCAGGGTTTCGTCATCCACGCGTCGGCGCCGATTCGCAGTCCGCGGACGCGCTGGGCCACCGACGAAGGCGCCGTGCAGACGATCACCGCCAAACCGGGTAGGCGCGCGCAGATGCGCTCCAGGTATTCCCAGCTGGCGGAGCCCACCACCGCCAGGTCGACCACCAGTGCGTTCAGCCGCATGGCCACCAGCGCGTCGGGCGTAACCGCGCTCGACAGCACTCGGTGCTCCCACCCGAGCGACTCGAGACGGTGCGAGAGCACTTGCATGAAGCCGGGGTCGCGGTCCACGACCGCCAGCCTCAGCCGGTTCGGGGGCCGCTGCGGACCCATCGGCGTGCCCGCCTGCGCCCCGCTCCCATCGGGCGACATGGACCGCACTGTAGAACACTGGTCGGACCGCGCCCGGCCCTGCGCCCTGCGGTAACAGGATATTTACACGCAAACAGCGGAAACGAAGAATGAACGAAGAGCTAACGGCGCACCGCGGCCTCCGCGCCCGGCCCGTCGGTATCTTTCATCGAGGTTCAGGGCGCAGGGAGCCCACCGACCGCGGTTCGTAACCATGGCTTCTCGGACAAAGCAGAAGGAACAGGCACGAGCGCGGCGCCTGGCCGAGGAGCAGGCACGCGCCGAGAAGGCCCGCCGCGAGCGCCGGCTGCGGATGCTGGGCGGCGTGATCCTGATCGCCGCGGCCTTGGTGGCGGTGGCAATCGCCGTCTCCAGCAGCGGCGGAGGCGGCAAGGCCCCCAAGGCGAACAGCTCCCAGGCCAAGCAGTCCGACTCCACCATCAATGGCCTCCTGGCCGGGATCCCGCAATCGGGGATGACGCTCGGATCGCCCTCGGCCAAGGTAACGGTCACGGAGTTCGGCGACCTGGAGTGCCCGATCTGCCAGGAGTTCGCCTCCAGCTCTGAGAACCAGATCATCGAGAACGACGTCCGTAGCGGCAAAGTGAAGCTGGTCTACCGCTCGCTCGAGACGGCATCGTCCGACTCGCCGATCCAGAACGTGTTCCCCACGCAGCAGATCGCCGCTTACTCGGCGGGCCTGCAGGGGAAAGGCTGGTACTTCGTCGAGCTCTTCTACCACGAGCAGGGCCAAGAGGGCACCGGCTACGTCACCGAGTCCTACCTCAATGGGCTGGCTCGGCAGATCCCCGGCCTGAACTACTCCGAATGGCAGCTGGATCGCAACTCATCGGCGCTGAAGGCGCAGCTCACCGCCGACTCACAGGCCGCCCAGGCCAAGGGCTTCAACGGCACCCCGTCGATCGTCATCAAGGGGCCGAAGGGCGAGCAGGACTTCACAAACCTCGAGGACTTCGGCACCTACCAGTCGGCGATCAACTCGGTCTCGTGAGCTATCGCGCGGTGACCGGGCCCGAGCGTAACGGGCGCGCTCCTGGCCGCTCAGCGTCCAGCTTCCGCGCCCTGCGCGGCGAGCGCCTGCGGCAGGCGATGGTGGTGATCGCCATCCTGGCCATCGCCCTCACCGCCTACTTGACCTACGTCCACTACTCGGGCTTGAAGCCCGTGTGCACGGCCGGGCAGTCATGCGTCAAGGTCCAGACTTCGCAGTGGTCGAAGCTCGACGGCGTTCCGGTGGCGCTGATTGGATTGCTGGGGTATGTGGCGATCCTGGCCAGCCTGCTCGCTCCGGACCGCGAGGAGACGCGCCTGGCGACGCTCGGAATGACGCTGATCGGTTTCGGCTTCAGCGCCTATCTGACCTATCGCGAGCTGTTTTCGATTCACGCTGTGTGCGAGGAGTGCGCGACCAGCGCCGTGCTGATCACGGTGCTCCTGGCCTGCTCGGTCGTGCGCTACGTGCGGGTCTAAGCCGCGCGCCTCGGCTCCGTCCGCAGAAGCATCGACTATCCGCTATGTGAGCTGGCGATCGACGCGCGCCGCCGGGACCCCGCCGCAGGCCAACCACCAGGTGGCGGTGATCGACCTGGGCTCCAACTCCTGGCGGCTGGTGGTCTTCACCTACCAGGGCGGCCCGCCGTCGGAGCATGGGCCGTGGTGGAAGCTGACGGACGAGCTATATGAGAACGTCCGCATCGGCGCCGGAATGGCGGCCACCGGCCGATTGAGCGACGAGGCCATGGAGCGCGGCCTGGAGACGCTGACCGTGTTCGAGCGCTTCTGCCGGGCCGGCGGGCTCGAGCCGGCTGAGGTGCATCCGGTGGCCACGAGCGCCATCAGGGAGGCCTCCAACCGGCGGACGTTCGTCCGCCGGGCGCAGCGCCACACGGGCCTCACGATCGAGGTGCTCTCGGCCAAGGACGAGGCGTTCTTCGGCTACGTGGCGGCGATCAACAGCTCGACCATGACCGACGGCATGGTGCTCGAGATCGGGGGCGGCAGCCTGCAGCTGATCGCCGTCTCAGACCGCCTGGCACGCCGACGGGCGTCGTTTCCCCTGGGCGCGGTCAACCTGACCGAAGAGCTGCTGCCGGGGCCCGAGCCGGTCAAGAAGAAGGATCTGCAGCGCGTTCGAGCCCGCGTGCGCGAGACGCTCGCAGAGCTCGACTGGCTGGCGCCCTCGGCCGCTGAGGGACCCGAGCGGCGGCTGGTCGGCCTGGGCGGCGCGGTGCGGAACCTGGCTGCAGCTGCCCAGCAGCGCACCACGGGGATCGATCTCGGCGTTCAGGGGTTCCGGATAACGGCGGAGATGCTTGCCAGCCTGGTGCGTGAGCTCGCGCGGCTCCCGACCGCCGAGCGAGCGACGGTCCCGGGCATCAAGCCCGGCCGAGCGGACATCATCCTGGCCGCGGCGCTGGTGCTGGAGACCGTGCTCAAGCTTGGAGGCTTTCAGGAGATCGAGGCCACTGAGGCCGGGCTTCGGGAGGGCGTGTTTCTGGCTCGCACGCTGCTGGCGGACCGTCCCGCACCCCTGTTCGACGACGTCCGTGAGGCGGCCGTACGCAACCTGGCGATCCAGTACGAATCGGACATCCCGCATGTGGAGCACGTGGCCACGCTCTCGCTGGAGATGTTCGACTCGCTGGTGGAGCAGGATTTGCTCTCACCGCGACCCGGCGAGCGAGACCTTCTCCACGCCGCCGCAATGCTCCACGACGTGGGGATGACGATCGCCTATGACGACCACCACAAGCACTCCCACTACCTGATCGTGTCCGCCGAGCTGCCGGGGTTCGACCCCCGTGAGCGGGCGCTGATCGCGCAGATCAGTCGCTATCACCGCAAAGGGAACCCCAAGCTAGGCGAGCTCGAGGCGCTCGCCGACCCCGGCGACGACGAGCTGCTGGAGCGCTGCTCGGTGATCCTGCGGCTGGCGGAGCACCTCGAGCGCGGTCGCGACCAATCTGTCTCCAGTGCGCGGCTGCGCGCCAACGGCAAGGGCGTCGACCTGCATCTGGAGGCCTCCGGCAGCAATCTGATCCTGCCGCGCTGGAGCGTCGAGCGCTATGGGGACGGCGAGGCGTTCGAGCGGGTGTTCGGACGCCGACTGCTGATTGGATGAACGCTGACGGTCACGACGCACCGGTCGTAGAGTTAGTCCCATGGACGACCCCGTGACCGCCACCCAAGATTCCGCAGCGACCGAGAGCCAGACCGAGCCTCGGGATCTCACCGACCCCGCGCTCTACAGCAACCGCGAGCTCTCGTGGCTCGATTTCAACGATCGCGTGCTGCAGCTTGCAGAGGACGAGCACCTGCCGCTCATGGAGCGCGTCAAGTTCCTGGCGATCTTCGTCACCAACCTCGATGAGTTCTTCATGGTCCGAGTCGCCGGCCTGCACGACCAGATCGACGCCCGCATCGACGCCCGTGGCCCCGACGACCTGTCCCCGACGCGCACGCTGGACGGCATCGCGACGCGTGTCGCGGAGCTTGACCGTCGTCACGCCCGGGCGTTCTCGCGCAACGTCTGCCCGACGCTGGCCGAGCAAGGCATCCGGATCGTGTCCTGCGATGAGTCGGGGGCATCGACTGCCGAGCTGGAGCAGCAGTTCCGCACGCAGATCTTCCCCGCGCTGACGCCGCTGGCCGTGGGTCATGGCCGGCCTTTCCCCTATATCTCGAACCTGTCGCTGAGCCTGATCGTGCGCCTGCGCGATCCCGAGCTTGACCATGAGGTTTTCGCGCGGGTGAAGGTGCCCAAGGAGGTGCTACCGCGGTTCGTCGAGGTCGGCAAGGAGACCTTCATCCCGCTGGAAGACATGATCGCTCACCACTTGGACACGCTGTTCCCGGGGATGGAGATCATCAGCTATGACCTCTTCCGGGTCACGCGTGACGCCGACTTCGAGGTCTCGGACGAGGCCGATGATCTCCTGCAGGCGGTCGAGGACGAGCTGCGCCGGCGGCGCTTCGGCGAGGTCGTGCGCCTCGAGGTAGGGGCCAGCATGGATGCAGAGCTCCGCAGCCGCTTGATCGAGTGGCTGGGCGTCGAGGAGCTCCAGGTCTACGACGTAGACGGCCTGCTCGACCTGAGCGACCTATGGCAGATCGCCGGCCTTGAGGGCCAGGCGTCGCTGCGCCAGGCGCCGTGGACGCCGCTGACCCATCCGGCGCTGGTGCCGGGCCCACAGGACGCCTCGAGCCAGCCGGACGTATTCGGCGCGATGCGCTCCGACGACGTGCTCGTGCACTTCCCCTACCACTCGTTCGCCACGAGCGTGGAGCGCTTCGTCAAGCAGGCCGTCGACGATCCCAACGTGCTGGCGATCAAGATGACCGTGTACCGGACCTCTGATGACTCGGCGCTCGTGCCATCGCTGATCCAGGCCGCCGAGCGCGGCAAGCAGGCGGTGTGCATGGTGGAGCTGAAGGCCCGCTTCGACGAGCGGCTGAACATCAAATGGTCACGCGAGCTCGAGGAGGTCGGGGCCCACGTGGTCTATGGCATCCCCGGGCTCAAGACGCACGCCAAGGCGATCCTCGTCGTACGCCGCGAGCGAGAGGGCGTACGCCACTACGTGATGATCGGCACCGGCAACTTCCACGCCAAGAATGCCCGCCTGTACGAGGACTTCGGGCTGTTCACCACTGATCCGGAGCTGGGTCAGGAAGTGGCGAACCTGTTCAACACGCTGACCGGCTACGCGCATCCCAAGCGTCAGCGCAAGGTGCTCGTGGCCCCGGACTGGATGCGCGAGCCGCTGATCGAGGAGATCGAGCAGACGATCGCCGCGCACGAGGAGGGCACGCCGTCGCGGATCGTGGCGAAGATGAACTCGCTCGTCGACCGCCGCTGCATCGAAGCCCTGTATCGAGCCTCCCAGGCCGGTGTCCCGATTGACCTCGGCGTGCGCGGGATCTGCTGCTTGAAGCCCGGCATCCAGGGAGTGTCGGAGACGATCAACGTGGTCTCGGTGGTGGGCCGCTTCCTCGAGCACTCGCGCATCTTCGCCTTTCACCGCGGCGAGGAGGCGCGCTACTACATCGGCTCCGCGGACCTCATGCCCCGCAACCTGGACTCCCGGGTCGAGCTGCTGGTCCCGATCGAGAGCCCGGCCCTGCGGGCGGAGCTCGACGACACGCTCGAGCGCTGCCTGGCCGACGACAGCTTCGGCTGGACACTGGAGGCCGACGGCAGCTGGCAGCGGCGCGAAGGCCGCACGCGCAGCGTCCACGCCGAGCTGATGGAGCGCACGCTGGAGGAATCCGCCAGCGCCGGCCAGTAAGACCGTATTTGCGCCTAGCAGTGGATGCGGTGAAGCGTTACGACGACCGTCAACACAGTTCCGTTCTCGTAGGCGTCGGCCAACAGATGGTTACCCTGGACCGCCAGCAGCTTCTCCCCCTGTGTCTTGAGCTGAGATTTGACCTCGCGCTCCACCGTCCGCCGCTGGGAGCCGTTCAACTCCTGCCACACGCTTCCGCCCAGCGAGACGAAGTGAAAACCGTGCTCGCGGCCGTCCGCGCGCAGCGCGATCGTGGTTCGCAGCACCTCTGTCTTCCCGGAGAAGACGCCGGTCTTGAACGTCCGGCGGCGGATGAACGTGTAGGTGCCGAGCTTGCTGCCGCACCGCTGGCCGGTGTTGTGGTCGACGTATTGGCTGGTCGACTGCGTCGCGCGCAGCTTCCAGCCGTTCCGCGCCGCGGCAGCGGGCGCGGCCACCCCCAGAAGCGCCGCGACGAGCGCCGCCAGGTGCGAGATCCTGCCCATTTACCTACCTCCCGTTCGCTTTCAGCGGGATCCTAGCCGCGTCAGCAGGCAAACTGACAGACGATGCACAGCACCGCCCTGTTGGTGATCGTGGTCGCCGCCGCCCTGGCGTTCGACTTCACCAACGGCTTTCACGACACAGCGAATGTCGTCGCCTCCGCAATCTCGACCGGGGCCCTGTCGCCGCGGACCGCGGTGACTCTTGCCTCACTGCTGAACTTCGCGGGCGCCTTCATCTCGCTGCAGGTAGCGGCCACGGTCGCCACGGGCATCATCGACCCCACCCAGGTATCGGAGACAATCGCCTTCGCGGGCCTGATCGGCGCGATCACCTGGAACCTCATCACGTGGCTCTACGGCCTGCCGTCGAGCTCCTCCCATGCCTTGATCGGCGGCATCGTCGGCGCGATGCTCGCGGCCGCGGGCGGCGCGGGGGTCAAGGCGGCTGGAGTGATCGGCAAGGTGGTCGTGCCGGCGCTGATCTCGCCAATGGTGGCGTTTGTGGCCGCCGGGCTGTCGATCTTGATCATGTATCGCCTGGTCGGCCACCGGAAACCGGGCGTCGTAACGCGCGGCTTCAAATCCGGGCAGGTGGTCTCGAGCGCGATGCTGTCGCTTGCGCACGGCACCAACGACGCGCAGAAGACGATGGGAGTCATAGCACTCGCGCTGCTGGCCCATGGCGACTTCTCAGCCCGGCACTTCCACGTTCCGACCTGGGTCGTGATCTCAGCCGCTTCGGCGATCGCGCTCGGCACGTATGTAGGAGGTTGGCGCATCATCCGCACGGTCGGCACGCGGATCATCAAGATGGACACTGCGCAGGGGTTCGCGTCACAGAGCGCGGGCGCTGCGGTGATCCTGGCCTCGTCTCATTTCGGCTACCCCCTGTCGTCGACGCACGTGATCTCGGGCGGGATCATGGGCGCCGGTGCCGCCAAGCGCCTGTCGGCGGTGCGCTGGGGAGTGGCGGGCAACATCATCACGGCCTGGATGCTTACGCTGCCCGCCGCCGGCCTGTTCGGAGCGCTCGCTTTCTGGCTGGCAGACGCGTTTGGCGCCGGGGCGCTGGGGCCGCTGCTGATCTCGGTGATCGCACTCAGCATCCTGGCGACTCTCGGCGCCGTGCGCCGCGTGCGAATAACTAAGCCGGCCGAGGCCTGATGGCGGCCATCGTCAACACCACGACGCTGGCCAAGGCCGTCGTCTACTCGCTGATCGCAGGCGTCGGCATCGCCGTCATCTTCGGCGCCGGCGTGTCGAGCGCAGCCGGGCTGCTCGAAGCGCGGCGCGAGCGCCGCACCGCCGCCGGCCTCGCATGGGGCGCGCTGATGGTGGCCTGCCTGGGGTGTGCTGCCGCGGCGATCGTGCTGGGGATCGTGGTGATGAGCGAGAAAGGGTAGTTCCGGGCCGATCATGATCGGCCCGGCAACTGGATGACCCGGGAGCGGCGCGCTAACGAGGCTGGATGCCGAGCGCGCCGCACGCCCGCGGGCTCATGAGCCGGCCCGACCGGCGGGCGCATGCGCCCGCCGTCCGGTCGGCACATGTGCCGACCGGAACACCATCACCTACGGGATCGGGATGTTGAATCCGCCGCCGCCCTGGCTTTGGGACTGGCCGGGAGCGGAAGCGGGCTGGGCGCCCAGCGTCAGCTTGATCGATTTCGTCTGCCCGCCGCGCTTGACCGTCAGCGTCACGTTGTTGCCCGGCGAGTAGCTGGCGATCGTGGCGATGAACTGATCGACCGAGGTGATCTGCTTGCCGTTGATCGCGGTGATCAGATCGCCCGGCTGCAGGCCAGCCTTGGCCGCCGGCCCCCCTGGGACGATCGGCTCGTTCGACTGTGAGGCCGTGGAGATCGCCGCCCCACCCGGAACTTGGGCGTTTAGGCTGACGCCCACGTAGGCGTTCTGGGCCTTGCCGGTCTTGATGATCTGCTGGGCGATTCGCAGGTCGCTGTTCGACGGAGTGGCGAAACCCACCCCGGAGCTAGAGCCCTCGCCCTGGCTGTTCTGGTTGCCGGTCTCGATCTGGTCGTTGAGCCCGACCACCTGACCGCTGGCGTTGATCAGCGGGCCGCCGGAGTTTCCGGGATTGATCGCCGCGTCAGTCTGGACGGCGTTGGGGATCGTGAACTCGTTGGGCGAGGTGATCGTGCGCCCGACCGCGGACACGATGCCGGCGGTGACGGTGTTGGGAAGGCTGAATGGGCTCCCGATGGCGATCACGCTGTCGCCGATCTGCAGGTCATCCGAGTTGCCGAAACTCAGCGGGTGAAGCCAGGAGGAAGGCGCGTTGACATGCACCACCGCCACGTCGGCGCCGGGATCGGAACCGACGACCTTGCCGCTGGCGGTGTTGCCGTTTGCGAATCTGACCCGGATCGACGACGCGCCGGAGACGACGTGCTGGTCGGTGAGGATGTCGCCCTTGGAGTCGTAGACCACACCCGCGCCCTCGCCCTGGGTCTGCTGCTGGCCGAAGCCGAACACGCCGCTGGGCTGACTGCTGGAGGTGGTGATGTCCACGACTCCAGGGTCGGTCATGTGGTAGAGCTGATTGATGGTCAGCCCCTTGGAGCTTTGAAATGAGGCCGGCTGTGCCCCCCGGGAGCCGGAGATGACTGTGGTGGTGGTGACCGTTTTCGAGCTACCGCCGCCCGAGACGATGAGGGCGACCACAAGGCCGGCGACGGCGCCGGCGATGATTGGAAGGATGCGCTGAATCGACTTCATTGTCTGCTAGGTAAGCAGACCCGCCGAAGAGTCCTTTCAGAGAAGGGTGAGAGCTACGTAAGAGCGGGCGCCGGCCAGCGGTCAAGCGTTTGGACGAACAGCTCACGGACCTGCTCGACCCGCTCCTCGAGGCTCCCTCGCGTCCAGTCGTCGGTCGGGATCGGATCGAGCACCGCGACGTCGACCGTGCCCGGTCGGATCGTCAACGACCGGCGCCACATCACGTCGCCCGCGTTGCGAATCACGATCGGGACCAGCGGCACGCCGGCCTGCATGGCCAGATGGAACGCCCCCTTCTTGAAGCGACCCAGCCGCTGGGTTGGGCTGCGCGTACCCTCGGGCGCGATGGCGATCGAGGTGCCGTCACGAAGCCGCTGCACCGCGGGGCGCAACGCCGCTCGCGCTTGCCGGCTGTTCGAGCGGTCGACGTAGACGATGTCCACCACGTAGCCGATCGGCGCGAACCGCGGATCGCGAGCCGCCTCGCGCTTGGCCACCCCGGTGAGGTCGCGGCGGATCAGCGATCCGATCACCGCGACGTCGATCGAGCTCTGGTGGTTGAAGATGAACACCGCCGGCCGGTGAGACCACAGATGCTCGGTGCCGGCGACGTTCAGCTTGACGCCGACCAGCGCCAGCGCCAAGTCGGGACCGATCGCGGCCGCGACGTTCGCTCCCTGGCGCCGGTCGCGGTTGAGCGCGCCGACGACCATCCCTACGGCACCGGCGGCGCCCAACGCGGTCAGCGCGGCGCCGGTGCGGATCACACGCTCGATGCCCGGTCGACCTCGTCCCGCCAGCTCTGTGACGGGCCATTGGCGCTCGCGAGCAACCTCCTTCAGCCGGCGCTGGGCGTTTATCGGCCGCGGTTTTCCCGCAGCCTCTAGGAACGCGACGTCCTCGTCGCCGTTGGCATAGGCAAAGCTCTCCTCCAGCGCGAGCTTGTGCTCGTCGGCGAAGCGCTCGACGGCCTTGGCCTTGGCCTCGCCCCAGAGCACCTCGCCACTCATGAACCCCGAGAAGTATCCCTTCACCACCTCGACCTCCGAGCAGAGGACATGCTCGATCTCCAGGTCGTCCGCCAGCGGTGCTAGCTGGTAGCGGGTCGCGCTCGAGGCCAGTACCACGGTGTGGCCGGCGTTCAGATGAGCCTTCACCAGGTCCCGCACCGGGGGATAGATCAGTCCCGCAATCTTGTCGTCGAACAGGCGCTGCCAGAGCTCCGAGACTTCCTCCTCGCGGTGACCGGCCCAGTTGGCGACCGCCAGGCGCATCAGCTTCGAGACGTCCGCGTCCGCGACCGACATCTCGAGCCACGCTGCCAGCGAGCGCGCGGCCTCACCCGCGGAGAGCTCAAAGCGGCGGATGCGCTCCTCGTAGAACGCACGCGCCGAGTAACCGTCGATCAGCGTGCCGTCGAAGTCGAAGAAAGCACCGATCCGCGGACCGCGGGGAGCGCGCCCGACCTCCTGGAGGAGATCCTGGGCGTTCATGCCAATGCCCGCAGCTTCTTCACTCGCTGGGCGAGCGCCCTTACTTCGTCCGCGAACTGCTCGCGGCGCTCGCGCAGCTGCGCGGCCTGCGGGTTGAGCAGGCCGCGGTTGTCGGCCAGCTTGAGGGCGTTCGAGAACAGCTCGCGGGAGATCGACTCCGCGCTGCTAAGCCGACCCTGTAGACGCCACTGCTCGCCGACACCGAGGCAGCGGGTGACGAACACATCCTTCTGGACCGGCAGCTCGGGGTCGCGGCCCGCGAGCCGCTCCGCCACCACCAGGTAGGCATCGAGGAACGAGGCCAGCACTCGGGGCGCCAGCAGCGGCCGCGCGTTCTCCAGTGCCTGCCAGGCGGCACCGGGCTGCTTGGCCAGGCGCTCCCATCCCGGCGCCAGCAGCTCGAGCTCGGAGCGCAGCTCTTCTCCAAAATCGCGCTTGCGGGCGAAGAAGAACTCGAACTTGAGCAGATCGCGGATCCGCAGCGCCTCTTCCCAGCCGTCGATCACCGCGTCGGGACCCTCGGCCTCGAGCTCCGAGACCCGAACCAGCACCAGCTCAGCGATCGCCCGGCCCAGCAGAAAATGCACGACCGAATTGCGGTAGAAGGCGGCCTGGAGGTGCCGCTCTGGCCCGATCGACCACACCGGCTCGGTCCCGCCCTCGAAGCAGCGAACGACGCCGTGGCGGCGGAGCGCGGCCAGCGCTCTCTCAACCCCCCGTTCGGTGCCGAGGTCGAGTCGGCCCGTGGTCGGGAGCTGGCGTGTGCGGACATATTCGAGTAACGGCAGCAGCGTGTGCCGGACCTCGCTCAGCGTCATCGCCCGGTCCTCGACACCCAAAAGGGAGAGCGTGACGAGCGCCGTCTCGGTGATCGGCGTCGCGCGGTTGATGCGGTGGCAGAGCTCGAACGCCACCCGCTCCACCTGGTGCGCCTGCTCGCCGGCATGCTCGAGCGCCTCACGCAGCGAGAGCGGCTGGCCGAACTGGATCCGCACCTCGCCGAAGCCCCGGCCCTGGGCCCGGGCATAGCCCACCAGCCACGAAAGGCTCTCTGGGGTCTTCTGGGCCCCCCGCTCCTGGGCGGCGATGTCCTCAACCTCGTAGAGCTGGTCGTAGACGATCGAGGTGGGAATCAGCATCACATCCTGTACATCCCGCGAAGCCTCGACCACGTAATTGAGAAGCCCGTAGCGCGGCGGCCGCAGCTTGCCGGTCCTGGTCCGCCCTCCCTCGATATACCACTCGAGGTTGAAGCGCTTGCGGACCAGATAGCCGATGTACTCCCGAAGTACCAGCTTGTAGACCGGGTCCTCCCGGATGCTGCGTCGGATGAACACCACGCCGCTGCGTCGGGCCCACGGCCCGATCGGCCAGAAGCCGACGTTCAGGCCCCCAAGCACATGGTTGGGCGCGAAGCCGTGGCGGTGGAGCGCCGAGCGCAGGACCAGCGGATCGAGGTATGAGCGGTGCGACGGAAGGAACGCCAGCGGATAGCGCTCGGACAGCGCCCGCAGCCTAGTCAGAGCGGCTTCGTCGACCTCGATCGAATATGCCCGGGCGAGGAAGCGGCTGAACTGCTCCCAGGCGTCAATGGCCAGTCGGCTGTGCGAGGCGACCATCTCCCGGAGGAAGCCCTGCGCCTCGCCCTTGACCTCGTTCTCCGGGCGGTCCAGCCGCCGGGCGCATTCCCTGATCCGATCGCGGAACTGGGGGCTCGATGACATCTCATCCACTACCAGCCGGGGGACCTTGTATTGCAGTCCGACCACCGATCGCTCGGCGCGGGCCAGTGCCAGCAGCGCCTGGCGGCCGACGAACGCCCCGAACCCGTCCTCGCTCGGGGCTCGGGCGAACCGCTCCCGCAGGTCCGACAGGCGAGCGGGCTCGGCCGCTATCACGCGGCAGCGGTCGGGTTCCCGGCGCACGATCCGTGCCTGCGCGCGGCGCCCCGGCCGCCGGGGATTGCTCAGCGCCAGCAGGTCCTTGACCCCCGCTGCCCGCCTGCCGTCCTGCTCGCGCGGAAGCCACGCCACCCGCACGGGGACCACCCAGGGGTCGTCCTGTGTCTCTGCCAGCGCCTGCTCCAGGCGACCGTCAGGCTCGGCCAGCACCTCCTGTCTGGCCTTCGGAGCGGGCACCCGCGCCAGCCACCGCGCTAGGACCTGCGTCTCGGTGGGCGTCGTGGCGAACGCCAGCACGAGCGCGCTCTGCTCTGGCGGCGCCGGGTAGACGTCGACGGGCGACTGCGACGGCGGTGCCTGGGTGGCGGTCAATGCGGCGCCAGCTCGGTCGTGGGCCTGGTCCTGAGCAGCCCTCGGAAGGCGTCCTGAGCACTGGCGTCGCCGCTGATCACTCGGTCGACCTCTCGGGCGATCGGCATCTCGATCTCGTAGCGCCGCGAGAGCTCCATCACCGTGCGCGCGGTCTTGACCCCCTCGGCCACCATGTTCATCTCCTTGATGACGTCCTCCAGCGTGCGCCCCTTGGCCAGCTCCTCGCCTACGTTGCGGTTGCGGCTCAGCGGGCTGATGCAGGTCGCGAGCAAGTCGCCCATTCCCGCCAGGCCGGCGAACGTGTGCTGCTGGCCGCCCATGGCCATTCCCAGTCTGGTCATCTCCGCCAGGCTGCGGGCGATGACCAGCGCCCGGGTGTTGTCACCAGTTCCCAGGCCGGCCGACATCCCCGCCGCGATCGCGAACACGTTCTTGAGCGAGCCTGCCGTCTCCACGCCGCACACGTCGGTCGAGGCGTAGACCCTGAAAACCGTGCGGGTGAAGATTCGCTGGAGCGCGAACGCCATGTGCTCGTCCGGCATGGCGATCACCGCCGCCGCCGCGTAGCCGCCGATTACCTCGCGCGCCAGGTTGGGACCGGCCAGCACCCCCGCGGGGTGCCCCGGCAGCACGGCGTCGACGACCTGGGTCATGCGGCACTGGCTGTCTCGCTCCATTCCCTTGGTCAGGCTGACGATCGGAACCCAGGGGCGCACGTACGGCGCCGCCTGCTCCAGCACGTCGCGGAATCCGTGCGAGGGCACAGCCATCACCAGCACGTCGGCCTGGCTGGTTGCCTCCTCCAGGTCGCTGGTGGCGTGGAGCGCGGGATCCAGGTGCTCCTCCGGCAGATAGGCGGAGTTCGTGTGCTCGCGCTCGATCTCCTCCGCCACCTCGTCGCGCCGGCTCCAGATCAACGTTGGCGCGTTGCGTGCCGCCAGCGAGGCGACCGTGGTGCCCCACGATCCGCCGCCGATGACGGCAACTCGTGTTGGCCTTGACATCTAAGTGGTCCGTTTCGTAGGTACGGCGACACCGAGAGGCGTCAGCGGCGGATGACTGGCGAGGACGCAGCGAGCGTGGCGTACCTGGAAGGTACGCGAGCGAGCGAGGATGGAGTCAGGCGCCGGCGGGGGCGACTCGAATGTCGTCGTATTTGCGAAACGGGCCACGGAACGCCCTCCCTCTGACTCGGGGCCTGACGATAGCTGAAAGAGGGTGGAGCGGCGCGGGGTTTTGCGCTTCGCGGCGCCGGACGCGGCCGCCGGACCGCGCGACGGACGGGGCGGTGACCCCAACCGAACCCGGCGGCCTACTCCCGCCGTTTGATTTTGAACACTTCGAGTTCCCGCGGCGTGCCCTTCGCTCGGAAGCCGCGCACGCGCTTGACCTCCAGCTGCGAGGAATCGAGCGCCTGCAGCACGGCGTCAGATACGAACACCTCGCCCGGGCCGGCCGCCGCGCTGACGCGAGCGGCGATATTTACATCCGTGCCCAGGTAGTCGCCGCCCAGGCTCCGCGGCTGGCCATGGTGCAGCCCGGCGCGCATCCGCGGTCGATGCCCCAGCACCTCCAGCTCGTCCAGCCCGTCCTGGATCTCCAGCGCCGCCTCGACGCCGCCCCGCGGGTCGCTGAACACCGCCATATGACCGTCGCCCAGCCGCTTGATGATCTTGCCGCCGACGGCAGACACCTTCGGCTCCACGACCGACCCCACCGCGCGCAGCAGCTCCAGCCCGCTCTCGTCGCCCTCCTCCAGGACCCACGAGGAGAAGCCGACGATGTCCGTGAACAGGATCGTGGCCTTGACCGTCCCTCCCCCTCGCCCCATGCGCTTTGAGAACGCCTGCCAGACCTGAAGTGCCGCCAGCCCCGCTTCGCGCGACGCGGTATCGCCGGCTTCGCCGCGCTCGGCGAGATAGCGGGCGATCACGGCGGACGGTCGGTCGCCGGCGGTGGACAGCTCATCGCCGAAGTTCTCATCGCCTGGCAGCAGCCCGCGCGTAGTGCGGATCGCGCTCACCACCCCCGGGCGGCGGTTCGTGCGGCGGACGGCGGCGGCCGCCCGAGCGGCGCGGGAGTCCCGGTCCGCCACTGCTAGTGGGGGGCGGCGGTCACTAGTCGGCCATCTCGACGAAGAAGTCGAGCGCCTCCGGATTGGCGAGCGACTCCCGGCTCGCCGCCTTATCCGGCGGCGTACCGGTCAGGATCCGCTTCACCGGCACTTCGAGCACCTTGCCCGACAGCGTGCGCGGCACCTCGTCGATCTGGCGGACCTCGTCGGGCACGTGACGCGGGGAGCAGTCATCGCGGATTTGCCGCTTGATCTGAGAGATCAGCTCGTCGTTCAACTCCTCCCCCTCACGCAGCACTACGAACAGCGGCATGAAGCCGCCATCGCCGCGGCCCGCCTGGGCCCACTCCGGCGCATGGGGAAGGTCGATGACCAGCGCGTCCAGCACCTCGTCCAGCGACAGCACGGCGCTGTAGATCTCGCTGGTGCCCATCCTCACCCCGCCGCGGTTGATGGTGGAGTCAGAGCGTCCGTAGATGATCGCTGTGCCGCGCGATGTGATCTCGATCCAGTCGCCGTGGCGCCACACGCCGTCGAACATCGAGAAGTAGCTGTCCCGGTAGCGCTCGCCGTCGGGATCGCCCCAGAAGTAGATCGGCATCGAGGGCATCGGCTCGGTGATCACGAGTTCTCCCATCTGATCCGTCAGCGACTGGCCGTCGGGCGACCAGGACTCCACCGCGCAGCCCAGCGAACGGGCCTGGAGCTCTCCCAGATACACGGGCAACGTCGGTACGCCGCCGACGAACGCGGTGCAGACATCGGTGCCGCCGGAGGTGGAGAACAGCCAGGTGTCCTCGCCAAGCTCGTCGTAGATCCACTCAAAGCCCTCCGCGGACAGCGGCGACCCGGTCGAGCCGACCGCCTCCAGCGCGCTCAAGTCGCGGCCGTCGGTGGGGTGGATCTCGGCCTTCATGCAGGAGTTGATGAATGCTGCGCTGGTCCCGAAGCAGGTCATCCCGCTGTCAGCCGCCAGCTCCCACAACGTTCCTATGTCGGGATAGCCCGGATTACCGTCGAACAGCACGATCGAAGCCTCGGTCAAGAGCACGCCGACCAAGAAGTTCCACATCATCCAGCCAGTAGTCGAAAACCAGAACATGCGGTCGCCGGGCTGGGCGTCGAGGTGCAGATGACCTTTCTTTAGCTGCTCGATCAGGACGCCGCCGTGGCCGTGCACGATCGGCTTGGGCAACCCTGTGGTGCCGGAGCTGTAGAGGACCCACAGCGGATGGTCGAAGGGCAGCGGCGCGAACTCGAGGTCGTGCTCCTGCTCCACGAAGTCGTCGTCCCAGCCCGAGTCCTCCAGATAGCCCAGCGTCACAACCCGCTTTAGCGAGGAGACCTGCCCGGCGATCTGGCGTACCGTCTCGCGCCGGTCGAAGTCTTTGCCGCCGTAGCGGTAGCCGTCGATCGCCAGCAGCACTGATGGCTCGATCTGGCCGAAGCGGTCGATCACGCTGCGGGCGCCGAACTCCGGCGCCGCCGAGGACCACACGGCGCCAATCGAGGCGCAGGCCAAGAACGCAGCCACCGTTTCCGGGATGTTCGGCATGTACGCGGCCACGCGATCGCCCTCGCCCACGCCAGAGGCACGCAACCCGGCGGCGATCGCCGCCACCTGCGAGCGGAGCTCCTCCCAGCTCCACTGACCGAGCTCACGCCGCTCGGAGCGGTGGCGGATTGCCACCGCCGAGGGATCCTTGTCCCGGAATACGTGCGCGGCATAGTTCAGCCTCGAGCCGGGAAACCACTCCGTGCCCGGCATCTCTCGCTGCCCGAGCACACGCTCACCACCGGTCTCGAAGCGCACATCGAAGTACTCGACGATCGAGCGCCAAAAGTCCTCGAGATTCTCCACCGACCATTGCCACAGCTGCTGGTAGTCCTCGAAGCTCACCCCCCGCGTCTCCTGCAACCAGGACTGATAGCGGGTGAGCGTCGCCCGCTCGATCCGCTCCTCCGAAGGGGTCCACAAAAGTTTGGGCTCGGCCATCACGCTAAGTATGCTTGCCGCCGGAAGTGTTGGGCACCGCGACTCGCCGTCAGCAGACTAACCCGCCGTCGCGAGCGGAGGGACTCGGCGGCATCGTGCTCCCGGACCACGACGGCAACGACGTCCAGCTCGGCGAGCTGTGGAGTGGCCGCCCGGCGGCGCTCGTCTGGCTCCGCCACTACGGCTGACTGTATTGTCGCGCGCACGCGGTGCAGTTGCACCGCGCACGGCAGGACTTTGAGGCCGCGGGTGCGAGCTTGACCCTCATCGGCCAGGCGACGCCACGCCATGCCGCACACTTTCGTCGCCGGCAGGACGTCGATCTCACGGTTCTGGCCGATGACGATCGCCGGAGCTACAAAGCGGCCGGGGCGAAGGTGGCGACGCTGGCCGAGCTGCTCGGGCCGAAGGTCGTCGCCAAAGGGGCGGCGACGAGCGCCCGCACCGGCGTCGTTCAGGGTCGCACCGTCGGGCACCCAGCGCAGCTCGGCGGAGCGATGGTGATCGTTCCCGGCGGCGAGGTCGCGTGGTCACACATGTCCCAGGACGCGAGCGACAACGCCGAGCCGGAAGAGATCCTGACGGCGGTCAGGCACGCCGCGTCCTGAGCAAGCGGTCGCGCGGGGCGCTGGTACGGCAACATCCGAGCGCAGTGAATCGGTCCAGGCTGGTGGCGCCGTTTTCGGGGACGGTCGTGGCGATCGCTTCCCGTCCCGAGGATCCCGTGGCGAAGGGCGCCGCGGTGATCGTGCTGGAGGCGATGAAGATGGAGCACGAGATCGTCGCCGACCGCGACGGCGTCGTGGAAAGCGTGGAGGTCGCGGTCGGAGACACCGTCGACGAGGGCCAGCCGCTGGCTGTTTTGCTTCCAGGCAAAGCTGCGAAGGCCCAGGCGCCGACCGGGGTGAGGGAACCATCGAGCGATGAGCGAGGCGATCTGGAGGCGGTTCGGCACCGCCACGAGTTGACGCTCGATCCGGCTCGTCCTGACGCCGTGGCCAAGCGCCACGAACGTGGCCACCAAACGGCTCGCGAGAACCTTGCCGAGCTCGTGGATCCGGGAACGTTCGTGGAGTACGGCCCGTTGATGTTCGCCGCCCAGGAGCGCCGCCGGTCAAAGCAGGAGCTGATCGAACGCACGCCGGCCGACGGGCTGGTGGCCGGTGTGGGCGACATCGACGGCGAGCCTGCGGTGGTCATGTCCTACGACTACACCGTGCTGGCTGGCACCCAGGGGATGCGCAATCATCTGAAGAAGGACCGCCTGTTCGAGCTGGCCGAGCGCCGGCGGCTGCCTGTTGTGCTGTTCGCGGAAGGCGGTGGCGGCCGGCCGGGGGACGTCGACTGGCCGATGGTCGCCGGCCTGGACTGCCGCGCCTTCCATCTGTTCGCACGCCTGAGCGGGCTCGTGCCGCTGGTGGGGATCGCCTCCGGCTTCTGCTTCGCCGGTAACGCCGCGCTGCTCGGCTGCTGTGACGTGGTGATCGCCACCGAGGACTCGAGCATCGGCATGGGCGGCCCGGCCATGATCGAAGGCGGCGGCCTGGGGGTGCACGCGCCGGAGGACGTTGGGCCGATCGACATCCAGCATTCGAACGGCGTGGTCGACCTACGGGTGCAGACGGACGGCGATGCGCTCGCGGCGGCCAAGCGCTACCTCTCCTACTTCATGGGCCGGTCCTCCCCGTCCGCGGAGCCGCGCAATCCCGAGGCGCTTCGGGACCTGATCCCCGCGAACCGCCGGCGCGTGTATGAGGTGCGGGCCGTGATCGACGCCCTACTGGACGACGTGTTTGAGCTCAGACGCGGCTTCGGTCTGGGGATCGTGACCGCGCTGGCGCGTCACGGCGGCCGGTCCCTGGGAGTCCTCGCCAACGACCCGTCGCACCTGGGTGGCGCGATCGACGCCCATGGGGCCGACAAGGCAGCGCGGTTCATGCAGCTCTGCGACGCGTTCGGGCTGCCACTGCTGTTCCTGTGCGACACGCCCGGGTTCATGGTCGGGCCGGCGGCAGAGCGAACCGCGACCGTCCGGCACTTCGCGCGCATGTTCCTGTGCGGCGCGAACCTCGACGTCCCCACCGGCACGGTGGTGCTGCGCAAGGGCTATGGGCTCGGGGCGCAGGCCATGGCCGGCGGCGGCTTCAAGGCGCCGGTGTTCACAGTCGGATGGCCGACCTCGGAGTTCGGCGGCATGGGGCTGGAGGGCGCAGTACGGCTCGGAATGCGCCGTGAGCTCGAGGCCATTGACGACCCCCAGGATCGCGAGCGAGCGTTCGAGGCGGCCGTCAAGGCGGCCTACGAACACGGCCAGGGCATCAACATGGCCGCCTATTTCGAAATCGACGACGTAATCGATCCCGCCGAAACGCACCGCTGGATCGCGATGCTCACGCGGGACGCGAGCGCCGGTTGGCGCCGGAGTCAGGGCAAGCGCCGCGCGTTCGTCGATGCTTGGTAAGCCCGAGGACCGGCGCGCGACGCGAGCACCGCGAGCGATGCTCGCGGCTGGGAGTCGCGGCTCACGCCGCCGCCAGGTCCCCGGGGATGCGGGGCCAGAGCCTCCGCATGCGGCGAGGCGCACTTCGCCGCATGCCGATCATGCGCCAGTCCAGACGACAAGCGGGCTAGGTGCGGGGATACCTTCGCCCCTGTCGGTCGCCGATGGATCTCACGCGTCTCGGCATGGCTGCAGGCTATGCGCTCGGACGTCAGCTCGGCGTAAAAGTGCGGCGCTCTATGTGGCGCGCAGCGCCTCGGTGGGGCTGAGACGGGCGGCCTTGGCGGCGGGATACAGACCGGCCACGGTTCCGATCGCCAGGCCCAGAGCGGGCGCCGCGATCAACACGTAGGCCGGCACGACCCACGGTTGGTTTCGGGCCATCGAGTAGGCCAGCGTGGCGACCCCGCCTAGGAGCAGCCCCGCGACCCCGCCCAGCACTGCGAGCAGCGCCGATTCGGCGATGAACTGGGTTGAGATGTGGCGCCGGGTCGCTCCCAGAGCCCGCCGGAGGCCGATCTCTCCCCGGCGCTCGAGGACCGAGATGACCATGATGTTGGCGATCCCGATCGCGCCGACCAGCAACGCCACCGCGCCAAGGCCTAGCAACAACGTCGTGAATTGTCCCTTCGCCGCGGCGCGCGCCTCGAGCGCGTCGGAGGGCCGGCTGACCTGGACGCCGTCGGCGTTCTGGGGGTCGGCGGTCGCGGCCAGCAGGTTGGAGACCTGCGTCACCTGGTTGACGTTCGCCCGCACGTATATCTCCGAGGGGTTGGGCTGTGCCTGGAACAGCCGTTCCGCCACCGGCAGCCCGATGAACACCGTGCTGTCGAGCGTGGGATCGAGGACGATGGGCTTCATGATCCCGATCACCGTGAACCAGGTACCCCCCAGGAAAACCTGGACATGACCGCTGGCACTCGGGATCTGGAGGGTGCTCGCGGCCTGGGCACCCAGGACCACGGTCGGGAAGTTGTCGTTGTTCGAGTTCAAGAACTGGCCCGAGGCCAGCTGCCCGCTGAGCGCTTTCAGCGTCCCCGGATCGCTGGCGTCGACCCCGATCCCACCTGTCTGCTCGGAAGGCACGTAGGGCGAGCGGAGCACCGTTTTGTTGGGCAGCTGGTAAACGGCTGCCGACCGCTGGACGGCGGGCATGTGGTTGATCATCGGCACGGCCGTGTTGGGCAGGACCTCGTTGGCGCCCAAAAACGTCGTGCCTGGCGTCACCGTGAGCAGATTTGTGCCGAGGCTGTCGATCTCCGCCAGCAAGTTCGCCTGGCTCGAGGCCGACACGCCAACCACCGCGACCATGGCTCCGATGCCAATCGCGATTCCCAGCGCCGACAGCGCCGCCCTTAGCGTACGCTGGCGCAGCCCCTGCAGGGCTACCCACAGCAGCTCGTGAGGGGCGAGCCGCGCCGAGTCGTCTGCGCGACGGGGCCTGGGCATGGTCATCCGGCGGTTAAGCGCCACACTCATCTGCCGTCGTCTCCCGCCATGTTCGCCGACCGTCGGCTCCGCCCGGCGCTCACTGACCGTCGTCTCCCACGATCTGCCCGTCTCGCATCTGAATTCGGCGAGGGAACGTCTGGGCGATATGTTCGTCGTGCGTGATCAGCGCCAGCGTCGCGCCCTCCGCCGATAGCTCGTGCAGGAGCTCCAGGACCTGCGCGCCGGACTTGGAGTCGAGGTTTCCGGTGGGCTCGTCGGCGAAAATGATCGCCGGGCGCTTTGCGAGCGCACGGGCGATTGCCACGCGCTGACGCTCACCGCCAGAAAGCTGTGGGGGGCGGTGCTCCGCGCGCTCTGAAAGCCCCACTCGCTCGAGCGCTGCCCGTGCCGCCTCGCGACGCTCCGCCCGCACCATGCCCGTGTAAAGCATCCCATTGGCGACGTTGTCCTCGGCGGTCATACCGTCCTGGAGGTGAAAGCCCTGAAAGACAAAGCCGATCCCATGGGCCCGCAGGCCGGCAAGCTGGGTATCGGAGGCGCTCGCCGCGTCGCGGCCGGCGACCCGCACCTCGCCGCTCGAGGGTCGCTCCAGCGTGCCCATGATCGTGAGCATCGTCGTCTTGCCCGACCCCGAAGGGCCTACCACCGCCACCCGCTCGCCGGCGCCGATCTCAACCGAAACCGAGCGAAGCGCCCGCACGCCGCCCGGATATTCCTTGGTCACCGCGCGCAGGCTCACAGCCGCGCCGTCCGCCGTGGTGGCCTTGCTCCCGGCGGCGCTCACGGACGGGGCCACTACTAGCCCTGGGAGTCGGTGACCTGCAGGCCGGGGTAGATCTGTGAGCTCGACACCTGAACGTAGCCCGCGGCGAACAGCCCCGGCGTGACCGGGATCAGCCGATGCGGCTGCGCCGCCTCCTGGACCGCGTAGCCGCCGCCGGCGGTGGCCAGCAGTGCCGTCACGGGCACCGACAGGACGCCCCGCTCGACCTGCTGCTCGAAGTTGACGCTGACCGCGGCTTGATCGAGCCCCGAGGCCGGGATCTTGCCACTGAGGGCGATCGTCACGGGGATCGTCGCCGAGGACGAGCTGGACGAGCCGCTGCCCGAGCTCGAGCTGCTCGACGAGGAGCCCGCGCCGCCAGCGCCCGCCCCGCCAGCGCCCGAGCCGCTGCGTCGAGCCGCTGCTCGAGCTCTGAGCCACGGGACTCACCTGCGTGATCTTGCCGTTGACGACGCTTCCGTCGGGCATCTCGACTGTCACCGGTTCGCCGATCACCGCTTCGCTCTGCTTGGTGGCGTCCAGGTCGACGACTACGTTCAGCTGGTTCGAGGTCGTGGCCAGGATGGCCTGAGCGCTGCCGCTGCTGGAGGAACCCGAGCCCGATGCACCGCCAGCGCCGGACCCGCCGCTGGCACCCGAAGCACCGCTGGCACCCGTCCCGCCGCTGGCACTGCCGGCGCTCGCCGCGCCGCCCGCTCCGCCGCCGAGCGCCGCCGTGCCACCGGAGGCTGCCACTCCGCTGGCTGCTCCCCCGCCGCGGGCTGAGCCTGTACCGGTTCCCGTCCCGCCACCGGCGCCGGCCGATCCCTTCGATGAGCCTGCGCTGCGCTGCAGGAGCAGCGTCTCGGCCCTGAGCAGCGCCTTGAGCGCTGGCAGGATCTGGCTGTTGGCAGTCGGTCCGCTAGATGAGCCGCGATTCGGCCTCGTTGCGCCAGCTGATCCGGAGCCAGACGCGCGTGAGGACTGCACGGGGGCGGCCGAGCCATCCCAGGTTGGGACGATCGATGAGATGCTGGCCGCGGGGCCGTTTTCTGCGCTGGACGATCCCGCCGCGGTGGGGGCCGTTGTGGACGAGGCCGAGCCCGACCCCCGCGACCCGGCCGTGCTCTGGCTCACCGCTGGCTGAACGTCGTGCTGTCGCGAGCCTGAGCTCCGGACGCCGCGCTGCCCGCTGCCCGAATCCCGGGAGACCGAGGGCTTCGGCTTGGCGGCCGTTGCCGCACAGGCCGAGATCTGGCGCGAGCCGAGCAGGGCCGGATGGGCACGCACGAGGTCGGCGAGACGAGCGAGGTTGTGATTGGAGCAAGCCGTCATCCACGCTTGCTCCACCCGGGCGGCTTTGTTCGCCGCAGCGGCGATGCTCGCCGCGCCGCTGCCGTGCGCTGAATCGCTGCCGCCTGCGGAGGTGTTGGCCGCCTGGGTCACGGTAAGGCTGGCGAACTCCGAGGAGGGGGAGAACTCGCCGGAAGCGCCCGACGCGCTGCCGGTGCCCGACGAGCCAGAGCCCGAACTCCCAGACCCCGACGATCCCGCACCGGCGCCCGAGGCGCCGCCCGTTGACCCCAGCACGGCGTCCACGGAATTGATCCGCTGCGCGCCGGGCAGGA
Source organism: uncultured Actinomycetes bacterium (assembly GCA_963756555.1). Taxonomy (GTDB): domain Bacteria; phylum Actinomycetota; class Thermoleophilia; order Solirubrobacterales; family Solirubrobacteraceae; genus Palsa-465. Next base: position 54,021 of record CAVWOC010000010.1, on the reverse strand, counting down.
ACACGATCTGCCCGAGCGAGATCGTCCCGGTTTCGGTCTGGCCGATCGAGTTCTGCCAGGCCTCGACGGCGTTCGTGGTGCCCGTCTGCCAGCTGTCACTGATTGTGATCTCGTCTCCCGAATCGAAGCCCATAGCTTTCAGATCCCGGTTGAGCTCGAGGATGTCCGGGCCGTTGCTGTCACTCGATGTCAGGTCGCGGAAGGCGGGAGTGGTGCCGTTGAAGAGCACTACCGGCTCGTTATCGACGTCATACAGCGCGTGACCGGGAGAAATCAGCTGGCCCACGGAAGGCAGCCAGGTGATCGTTCCCGACAGGCGGTTGAACACCGTTTGCGGGTTCGCGTAGCTGAGCGTCCCGGACTCGGTGTCGGTCGCTACCAAGTCGCGGCGCTGGACCGTTGCCCCTCCCGAGACCTTCGCCGCGGGGCTAGCCCCCCGGCTAGACGCCGGCAGCCCGCCGCCCACGGTGAGCCCGACGGCCAGGGCCACGACCCCATCGCCGCTAGCGCGATGCCCGCCCGGCCGGTGCTGCGCGGAGGCCGGGATGTGGCCAGCAGCGAACGGAGCCTACGCACCAGTGCTGCCACCGGGTGGCGGCCCTCCCGGACCGCCTCCCCGCCTGAACGGGAGGGTGCTGGAGCAGGCCTTCACCGCGCTCTGGAAGGCGGGGCTGTTGCGCTCGCTCGGCGGGATCTGGCCGAATATCCGGAAGCCCCCACCGCCGCTCGTGGAGGGATCGGGGACGTCGACGTTGTGCGACCGCATGCACTCGGCGAACTTGACCAGGGCCTGCTGGAACTGGGCGCGCTGCTGCGGACTCAGATTGCCGAAGCCGAATGCCTGCGAGCGATACTTGGCGCACGCCTGGTTGGCCGACTGGAAGTTCGGACTGCTACGTAGATTCCGTAGACCAAGCCCCCCGCCGCCACCGGCCGGTCCGGCGTTGGCTGACGGATCCGGCACGTCGACGCCGTGGGACCGCATGCACTTGGCGAAGTTGAGCCGGGCCTGATAACGGGCCGATGACGACGTCGTGCTCGTGCCACCCGATCCGGCCGAGGCGTTGGTCGTCGAGGATGAGGACGATGACCCGCAAGCGGACAGAGTTAAGGCGAGCAAGCTTGCGAGGATCGCTGCCGCAACCGCGCGGCGACGTATAAGAACTAGTCCAGTCCGCATCCCGATCATCTCCTGTGGAAAGGTGCGAAGGCGTGTCTAGCGGGGCTGGCGTCAGCTCTCTGTAAGCGCGCGCGAGCTTCGCGAAACGAAAACATTTCGCGCCTGTGGGCCGGCGGCCACCTTCGCCGCGCGCAGCGCCACCTGCACGTCGAGTCCGCCACTGTCCGGGGCTTGAAGTGCGAGCTGACCGCCATGGACTTCGACCACGGAGCGGACGATCGACAGACCGAGTCCGAAGCCGGAATGGCCGCGGCCTAGGCGTGTGAAAGGTTCGGTCAGCGTCTCGGCGACGCGCTCGTCGATACGGGGCCCGCCGTTTGTGACACGCAACTCGACGTCGCCGTTTCGGGTGGCGGTTGAGACCTCCAAAAAACCGCCCTGCTCGTTGTGCTGGATGCCGTTGTCGATCAGGTTGGCGATCAGCCGCTCCAGCAGCGCTGGGTCGCCGGACGTCCACGCCGGCCGCAAGGCCGGGACGATGCGGACGCCGGCATCGGCGGCTCTGGCCCGCAGATCGGTGATGCAGTCGCCGGCGAGCGATGCCAGGTCAACTGGCTCCTCGCGTCCGGCCGCGGCTTCGCTGCGGGCGAGCACCAACAGGCTCTCGATCAGCCGCTCGCAACGATCGATCGTCTCGCGCAGGGCCTCGCCCATGGCGCGAAGCTCGGCCGCCGAGGCGTCGGGGTCGGCAAGCGTCACGTCGAGCTCGGTGCGCATGATGGCCAGTGGCGTGCGTAGCTCGTGCGATGAGTTGGCCACGAAATGGCGTTGGCTGGCGAACGCTCCGTCGAGCCGCACGAGCATGCGATCGAACGTGTCCGCCAGCTCCTTGAGCTCGTCGGCGGGGCCGCTCAGGGCGATCCGCTCACCAAGGTTCTCGCCGGAGACGCGCCTGGCGGTGGCCGTGATCTCCCGCAGCGGCGCCAGGGCTCGGCCGGCGAGCAACCAGCCGGTGCCGGCGGCGATCATTGTCATCACCCCGAGCGCCAGGATGTACTCAAACAGCAGACGGTGCAGCGCAGCGGCTTGGAGCTGTTGGCGATAAGCCCGGAACGCGTCTTGAATCCCGGCAGCGCTCGCGAACCCGGGCGGCCTGATGAAGCCCCGGAAGACATGGGGACCGTGGATGTTGGAGCGTACGAGCAGGTAGCCGATCGTCAGCAGCACGCCGCCGGTGATCAGGAACACCAGTCCATAGGTGACGGTCAATCGCAGCCGGATTGTGGGCCGCGGCGCAGGAATCCTGGCGGTCGCAGACCCATCTGCTCCGCGGCGAAACCTGTCGGCCAGCCGAGCACCCATCACCAATCTCCGGGCCGTCGGCGAGACATCACGGCAACCTATAGCCGACGCCGATGACCGTCTCAATCACGGGCGGGTCCCCGAGCTTGCGCCGCAGCGTCATGATCGTCATCCGCACGACATTTGTGAATGGGTCGATGTACTCGTCCCACACGCGCTCGAGCAACTCCTCTGCGGATACGGTGGCGCCCTCGGCGGACATCAGTGTCTCGAGCACGGCAAACTCCTTCCGCGCCAGCTCGATTGGCCGTCCGCCCCGGACCAGCGTCCGGCGTGCCGGGTCGAGCTCCAAATCCTGATAGTGGAGCACCGGAGGCCGGCTCGGAGTCGCTCGCCGCGCCAGCGCGTGGATTCGCGCCACGAGCTCGGCGAAGCGAAACGGCTTGGGCAGATAGTCGTCCGCCCCAAGCGACAGGCCCTGGACGACGTCCTCCAGTGTCCCCGCCGCGGTCAACATCAGGATGCCGGTCTCCGGACGCTCGTCACGTACTGCGCGACAGACATCGTCACCGTGCATGCTCGGAAGGTCGCGGTCCAGGACGATCACGTCGTAGCGGATCACCCTGGCCTTGACCAGCGCGTCTGTGCCATCCGGCGCCAGGTCGACCGCCATCCCCTCGCGCCGCAGCCCACGAGCGATCGCGTCAGCCAGCCGGCGTTCGTCCTCCGCGATCAGCACGCGCATGGAGGGAGGATGACGGCGCGAACATAAGGAAAACGTAAGAGAGAATCCGGCAGGCGTCCCCCTGTGCGGAGCGGCGCTCCGCGAGCTCCGCACATACAGCACTGCTGCCGGCCTTGCGGCCGATTGGATGACACCGATTAACGTCACACTGAATAGCGTTATCCTCTGCCGCCATGCCTCCGTCACAAAACCTCACCGAACGTGGCACGGCGCTGGGCCTCCGGGCGCTGAACCGCTTCGCGTCCTCGCCGGTCGTCGACCGCCTAGGGCTGCGCGAGTCGGCTGAGCGCTTCCTGCACGGCGCCTCGAAGACCACGATGCGGACCGCCGCAACGGCCGGCCGTACGTTCGCGGCCGCGCAGAAGCTGGCCCGTCCAGCCCGCCAGCCGTCCGCAAAGCCCCGCAACCTATTCGACCTGACGCCCACCGACGAGCAGCAGATGCTTCGCGACTCGGTGGGCGAGTTCGCGATGGACAAGCTTCGGCCAGCTGCCGAGCAGGCCGATGCCGACTGCGCCGCGCCGCCCGAGTTGCTGGCCCAGGCAAACGAGCTGGGGTTGACCATGGTCGGGGTTCCCGAGGAGCTGGGCGGGGCGATGGAGGAGCGCTCGGCGGTAGCTACGGTGCTGATGGCCGAGGCGCTGGCCCGCGGCGACATGGGAATCGCCGTGTCCTGCCTGGCGCCTGCCGCGGTCTCTACGGCCATCAGCCTGTGGGGCGACGCCGACCAGCAGGCCACCTATCTACACGAGTTCGTCTCCGAGGACGTGCCCGCGGCATCGCTGGCTGTGCTCGAGCCCCGTCCCGTGTTCAACCCCTTCGAGCTGAGCGCCCGCGCCCGCCGAGACGGCGGCGACTTCCTCCTGAGCGCCACCAAGTCGCTCATACCCCGGGCAGCCGACGCTGAGCTGTTCCTCGTCGCGGCAGAGGTCGAGGGGCACGGACCCTCGCTGTTCCTGGTGGAGTCAAAGACTCCCGGAATAACGGTGGAGGCCGAGCCGGCGATGGGCGTCCGGGCATCGGCCACCGCCACCGTCAGCTTTGAGGACATCCGGGTCCCGGGTGGTGCCCTGTTGGGCGACGCCGATCCGCGGGTATTCGCGGATTGCGTGGCGCTAGCTCGCCTCGGCTGGTGCGCGCTGGCGGTCGGTACGGGACAGGCCGTGCTCGACTACGTGATCCCCTACGTGAACGAGCGCCGCGCGTTCGGCGAGCCGATCGCCAACCGGCAGGGCGTGGCCTTCACCGTCTCGAACGTCGCCATCGAGCTGGACGGGATGCGCCTGGCCACCTACCGCGCGGCCAGCCGCGCCGACCAAGGCAAGGACTTCGCCCGCGAGGTGGCGCTGGCGCGGCGGCTGTGCGCCGAGCGCGGGATGGCAATCGGCTCCGATGGCGTCCAGCTGCTGGGCGGCCATGGCTACGTCAAGGAGCACCCGGTCGAGCGCTGGTATCGCGATCTGCGCGCCGCCGGCGTGATGGAAGGAGCTCTGCTCGTCTAATGCCAATCAATCTGGAGACTCCCAAGAAGTTCGAGCAGCTCGCTAGCCAGGCCCACCAGGTGGCCGTCGAGCTGTTCCGCGCCCACTCGCGCAAGTACGACCGCGCCGAGCACACCTATCCCAAGGAGCTCGACATGCTGGCCGCGATCATGGACGGCATGAACGAGTCCGGCGGGCTGGACGGCGCCGGCGCGGGCACCGTGGGCAGCGGCTCGAACGGAGCGTCGGCCGCCTCGGATCACGAGGACGGGAATCGCAATGGCTCGAACATGGCCAGCTTGCTGGGCCTCATCGAACTCTCCTGGGGCGACGTTGGTCTGCTTCTGACCATGCCCCGCCAGGGCCTGGGGCAGGCGGCGATCGCCGCCGTGGCCAACGAGGAGCAGCTCAAGCGCTTCGGTGGTAAGTGGGCCGCGATGGCCATCACCGAGCCCGAGGCCGGCTCTGACTCGGCGGCGATCCGGACCACGGCCACGCTCGACGAGCAGACCGGCGAATACGTGCTGAACGGCGAGAAGATCTTCGTCACGTCCGGCGACCGCGCGGAACTGGTCGTGGTCTGGGCGTCGCTTGACCGCAGCCAGGGCCGCGCGGCGATCAAGTCGTTCGTGGTGGAGCGAGACAATCCAGGATTGAAGCTGGACCGCCTCGAGCACAAGCTCGGGATCCGGGCCTCGGACACCGCCAACTTCGTGCTCGACAACTGCCGGGTGCCGAAGGAGAACCTGCTGGGCAGCCCGGAGATCGAGCTGGGGCGCGGCTTCTCGGGCGTCATGCGGACGTTCGACAACACGCGTCCTCTAGTGGCCGGCATGGCGATCGGCGTGGCCCGCGCGTCGCTCGAGCGCACACGCGAGCTGTTGGCCGAAGCGGGTATCGAGATCGACTACCACCTGCCGCCTCACTCCCAGCCGGCCGCGGCCTCGGAGTTCATCGCCATGGAATCTGACTGGGAGGCGGCGCGGTTGCTGACGCTGCAGGCGGCCTGGATGGCCGACAACCGCAAGCCGAACTCGTTGCAAGCCTCGATGGCAAAGGCCAAGGCCGGCCGCTCGGCCACCGACATCACGCTGCGCTGCCTGGCGCTTGCGGGGTCGATCGGCTACGGCGAGGGCGAGCTGCTAGAGAAGTGGGCCCGCGACGTCAAGATCCTCGACATCTTCGAGGGCACCCAGCAGATCCAGCTGCTGATCGTCGCGCGGCAGCTGCTGGGCAGGCCGTCCGCCGAGCTGAAGTAGACGGGGCGACGGCTGGCACCGTCGCCCACTTGGAGTCCTCTTGCGGTCGCATAGCCCAGAAAATGCCTCCAGGTGGGTAATAGGGCTGCGATCAGGAAAGCCGCAGGATGGCTCGGACGTCGTCGAGGATGCCGACGGAGTCTGCCTCCATGCGCCAGTCGGTAACCCGCAGCGTCCTGATGCCACGCCGCAACAGCTTGGCGTCTTTCAGCTTGTCCCTTTCTATGTCCATGACGGCGACGTGATAGGGACGCCCATCGAGTTCCACGACGAGCCGCTGAAGCGGCCACCAGCAGTCGATCTCCCAGCCGAACAGCATCACGTTGCGCTCGGGCTCGGGAATATCCGTCCCCGCAATCAGCTTGTCGAACGCCACTTCCAGCTGCGACTTGCGGTCGGGACGCGGACGGTAGTGGCGGAGAACGTGCTTCAGCCGTGCCAGCCCAGGCCGCCGGCCGTGCCGGATCAGGGCTTCTTCGATCGCTGCGGAATCGAAGAGCCCTTTGCGCACCGATTCGGTGACCAAGCGTCCGAGCTCCTCCGGACGCTCGCGGGACGAGAGCTCGATCAACATCCGCGGCAGCGAGCTGATTCGCAGCCCGTTCCTGACCACGACGTCGCGCCCGTCCACTGGCGCTCGGGTGCGGTGCATGACCAGGCCCGGTCGACTCAGCGCGCTGGTGCAGGCCACGGTGACCTCGATCCGCGCGAGCGCCACCGCTCGCAGTCCGAACACAGCGGCCGACGTGCGATGGCTCAGAAAAGACTCGGGTCCGGATGTGAGCTGGGCAGCGAGCAGGCGAGCGTGGTGCACCAGACTCCGGTGCCCGACGGCATATACGCCGCGGTGAATGGGATGCAGCAGACCCCGGCGTACGCGGGCTCTGACCGCGTCGTAGGTCAGCCCCAATGCCGACAGCTGCGCCAGGGTGATCAGGCCGAACTGTTCAGTGGCAAGCCGGGCGACGCGGGCATCGAGTCCCTGCGTCCGGCGACTTGGAGTAGGTCTGCGGTCACCTGATCCGGAAAACGACTCCAAGTCGCCCACAATCGGCCACGGTGGCACCGATCGTGTGGCGCGTGGGTCACGGAACCGTCAAATTATGGGCGCGCCTCGCCCCTCGCCGGGGGCTAGCGCGCCCTTCATAGGCCTGTCGCCTCTCTCCTCAACGCATCCCAAGCCAGGCGCACATCGTCCTCGGTAGTGCGCTGCTGGCCCACTGCCAGCCGCAGGACATAACGACCGTCCAGCACAGCGTGGGAGAGGAAGACTTCGCCGCTCGCGTTCAGGCGCTCGAGCAGCAGGCGGTTGCGCTCGTCGTCGCCCTCCAGACGGAAGCAGACGACCGAGAAATGGCGCGGGGCGCATAGCTCCCAGCCACGCTCGGCCGCCACCCAGCTCTCGAACATCTCCGCCAACCGGATGCCCGAACGGATGTGTTCCTGCAAGCCCGAGCGGCCGTAGCAGCGGAGCACTGCCCATAGCTTCAGCGCTCGAAAGCGGCGCCCGAGCGCCGGGCCGTACTCCGACAGCGACAGCGCATCCTCGGCGTCCGGGGTGCGCAGGTATTCGGGGATCAGGCTGAACGCCGCCCGGAACTCCCGCGGCCTGCGTGTCCACAGGAGCGAACAGTCCATCGGCGTCAACATCCACTTGTGAGCGTTGACCACAACCGAGTCAGCTCGCTCGACCCCGGCGAACGCCCAGCGGTGCTCGGGGCACACCATCGCCGCACCGGCATAGGCGGCGTCGACGTGCAACCACGCCCCCGCTGCTTCGCAGGCCGCCGCGATCTCCGGCACCGGATCCACCGCGGTCGACGCGGTCGTGCCGACGGTAGCCACCGTGGCGGCCACGGTGGACAGGTCCCCGAGTCCGTCGACCCGCATGCGGAACGAGCCATCGGTCGGGACGGTGCGCAGGTCCAGGCCCAGCATCCGAGTCGCCTTCGCCACCGAGGAGTGGGCCTGCTCGGAGCAGACCACCACGCTCCGTCCGGTGGCCTCGCGGGCCGCAATCAGCGCCGCCAGCGTCGAGATCGAGGCGGTGTCCTCGATGTGGCCGTGCCAGCCGGAGGGCAGCCCAAGCAGCTCGGCCGCCCAGTCGAGCACCGTCCTCTCAAGCTCTGTGGCTGCCGGGGCGGTGCGCCACAGGATGGCCACCGAATTGAGCGTGGCCGCCAGCAGCTCGGCCAGGATCGCGGGCTCCGAGGAGCTGATCGCGAAGTAGGCGAAGTAGCGCGGGTGCTGCCAGTGGGTGATGCCCGGCAGCAAGATCTCGTCCAAGTCGCGCAGTACTTCGGCGAACGGCTCCGGATGCTCGGGCGCGGTGTCAGGCAGCCGCGAGCGGATCTCGCCCGGCTTCACCTGCGAGAGCACCGGCAGCTCGGAGACCCGTTCCAGGTAGCGCGCCGCCCATTCGAGCGCGGCTGCGCCGTCGCGACGGAGGTCGCTGGCGGGTGTCCCGTTGGCGACAGATGTCCCCTTGACCACGGGTGCCCCCGTGGCGACCTCCCCCTCTTCCTCCCTCTTCCTCGGATCGGAATGATGTGTCATTCCCGGGACGCGATTGGTAGAAGAAATTCCCGGAGCGCGCTTGGTAGAGGAAATTCCCGGGGCGCGATTGGTAGAAGAAATTCCCGGAGCGCGCTTGGTAGAGGAAATTCCCGGGGCGCGATTGGTAGAAGAAATTCCCGGGGCGCGCTTGGTCCCCGAGGCGCGCTCGGTAGAGGAAATTCCCGGGGCGCGATTGGTAGGAGTGCGAGTACGAGCAGGCCTCTCCTATGCGGCTGCCGGGAACTCGTAGGACACGCCCGTCAGCTCCTCGGAGACCTCCCATAGCCGCCGCCACGCCTGCTGGTCGTAAGCCTTGCCCGCCGCAGTCACCACGTGCGGGTAGCCGCGCTGCTCCATGAAGCCGTCTGGCCCTATGAACGTGGCACCCGGCAGGTCGGGCAGGGTCGCCGCGTAGAGCGTCGGCAGCGCTCCCATCTCCGCGCTCTGCGCGATCAGACGGTTGCCGATCGCGCCGCCCAGCTTTTCGTACCACGTGGCGGGCCCGGCGAACTGGAGGTTGGTGGCGGCGTAGCCGGGGTGGGCGGCGACGCTGACGAGCGCCGAATCAGCGTCTGCGCACCGGCGGGCGAGCTCCAAGCAGAACATCAGGTTGGCCAGTTTCGATTGTCCGTACGCCCGCCAGTTGTTGTAGCTGCGCTCGCTCTGCAGATCGTCGAAGTTGATCCGCCCGATCCGGTGGGCACCGCTCGACAGCGTCACCACGCGCGGCCGCTCGGTGGCCAGCAACGACGGCAGCAGCTTGCCGGTGAGCGCAAAGTGCCCGAGATGGTTCGTGCCGAATTGGCTCTCGAAGCCGTCCGCCGTCAGGCGTCGCGGCGGAGCCATCACGCCGGCGTTATTGATGAGCAGATCGAGCTGCCCGTGCTCGGAAGCGAAGCGCTGGGCGAAGGCCCCAACCGACTGAAGATCGGCGAGGTCGAGCTCCCATACCGAGACCTCGGCACCCGGGACGGCGCGAGCGATCTGGCCTGCGGCCTGATCGCCCTTGGCCCGGTTCCGGACGGCCAGCACCACGGAGGCCCCGTGACGCGCCAGCTCGCGGGCAGTGGCCAGTCCCAGGCCGCTGTTTGCTCCGGTGATCACCGCCCGGCGGCCGCTTTGGTCCGGAATGTCGCCGGCCGTCCAGCGGTCGGCCATCAGCTGCCGCTCCGGCGGGCCACCGATTCCCGGTAGGCATCGGTTCTGAAGCGCAGCACCGGATCGTTCGAGCACTCGATCCCATCGGTGACCCGCACGGGATCGAACACCAGCACGTCTCCCCCGGTCTCGCGCTCAGTCTCGAGTCCACTGACCTCGAGCGTGCCGGCCAGGAGGCGGCGACGCTGCTTGGGCCAAGCGGCGCTGGGGTCGTCAACCGGGTCTCCGGGAGCGGCGACCTGGACTTCCAGGCCAAACCGGATCGGGCCCCGCTCCAACCGTCGGCGGAGCTCCTCCTGCAGGTAGTCGCGGCCGGCTCGGCGGGCCTCGAGCGGCGAGATCCTGGCTCCGTCCTGGAGCGGCTGCCAGATGTAGCGGACGAACCGCTCCTCGCCATCCGCCCCGATCCACTTGAAGGCGTGCAGGCCGTAGTACCGGATCGCGGCGTAGCTACGCGGCGGCGCCAGCGTGGGCGCGGCCACCGGCAGGACCCGCATCGCCTCCGGGTGACGCGCCAGGAAGCGGGGCATCTTCCACAGCGCCGCCGCGCCACCGGATTGGGCCTGGATGAGCTCGATGAAGCCTTCGGGGGTACGGGTCGGAAAGCGTGGTGTTGAGACCGCCACGATGTCTGTACGCGAGCCGTCGGGCAGATAGAACTTGACCGCCAAGCCCCGGGGATCCGGAGCGTAGTCAGGCTGACTGGGGTTCCCGGAGCCGTTCGAGAAGCGGACAGTCGCCGTCACCGCCTGCCCCTGCATATGCGCCGCGCGGGTGACGGAGCCCGCCTCTGGAGTGGCGCTGAACGTTCCCTTGCAGAGCGTGCCCTTGGCGTGCAGGGCGCGAAAGCCATCGTGGTGGCCGAATGCGCCGTTGACGGCGTCGATGGCCTGCTGGGGGGTGAGCGCCATCAGTCGGATTCGAGCACGCGAAACTCGATGCCCGCGGACTGCAGCCGGTCGATCAGAGCCTGGCCCATGGCCACCGCCGGCGTCAGCTGCCCGCTTCGCTGCGGCAGCTCGTCGTGCGCCAGGCAGAGCGCCGACTCGGCGAGCATCTTGGACGTCTCCCCATAGCCGGGGTCGCCGCCTGAGACCTCCGTCTTGATCCGCTTGCCGTCGCCGGCGCCGCCGGCGGGCCGGCTGTCCGCGCCGCCGCCCCCGGCCTGGGCCACGAACCGCACCTTGAACCAAGCATTGGCCCGCTGTTCGGGCGACGGGCCGTCGCCCGGGTCCTTGAGTTTCAGCAGCAGGTTGCGCGTCGGCGCGAGCTGCGACAGGGCGATCAGGGCGCCGGCGCCCGCGCCCAGCCCGGCCAGCGTCAGAGCCCGCTTCGAGACCAGGTAGTGCGAGTAGCTGAAATCGGGGCCGTAGCGATCCAGCGCACGCGCGGAGCGCAGCACGGTTTGAGGATCGATCGTTGGCATCGGCACCACCCAGCCGCCGCCGTCCTGGTCGTAGTGCGGACGGCCGACCACCCCCCTGATCTTCCGGCCTTGGGGGCGCTGCTCGAGCTCCCGTCGCTCGCGCGCCACCTTCTGGCCCTGACGGAGCCGGCCCATGATGTTAATCGCCGAGTGGTAGGTGCCGCCGGAGAACGTCCCTCCGGCGCGGACGTATCCGCTCATCGAGATCGGCGTCCCTTCCGGGAGGCGCTCGACTGTGTACAGCGCTCCCAGGTCGTAAGGGATGGAGTCAAACCCGCAGGAATGTACGAGCCGGGCGCCGCTGGTCTCGGCCTGTTGGTGGTAGCGCAGCCACATCAGATCGACGAACTCGGGCTCGCCGGTCAGGTCGACGTAGTCCGTTCCCGCGGCGGCGCAGGCCGCGACCACCGGCTCTCCGTAGTGGATGTATGGCCCAACCGTGGAGATCAGCACCTTGGTCGACTCCGCTAGCTCCCGTAGCGAGTCAGGGTCGCTGACGTCGGCAGGCAGCAGCTCCAGCTTGGCGGTGGTGGCGCCGTGTTGTCCAAGACGCTCCCGGGCCTGCTCCAGCTTCTGCTGGTTGCGCCCGGCGATAGCCCAGCGCGTCTCTTCTCCTGCCCTCTGGCCCAGGTATTCGGCGGTCAGCGCGCCGGTGAACCCCGTGGCGCCGAGGACGACGACATCGAAGCGGCGCTCAGCCATCGCCGCCAATGGCTCGTGCCACCTCGAGTGCCTCCTCGGGCGTCCTGCCCGCCTTGGCCGCGACCCAGCAGGCGACCGGCGCCGCCACCCGCTCCGATGAGTGCGCCGCCTCGCCCGCCACGTCCAGCAGAGCGCTGAACTCGGCGGTCGTGGGAGGGGCTGTCCCGAGCTCCGCGGCGAACTCCGTGATCCACTCCTTCGCGTTCACGCGCGGCACTCTATCCGGCAACCACGGTGCGGCGGCGTTCTATCTGGCCACCGGCGCCGCTCGACGCTCGAGCCACTGCGCCTCGATCCTCCCCAGCTCGGTGACCGGGGGCTCGCCGAAGATCACCTCGCGCCCGATCCGGTACCAGTTATTGGTCGCCCGGAGCTGACCCAGGATCCCGAACACCAGGCCGAACGCCCGCAGCGTCACCACCTGGTTGGCGGGCAGCTTCATCTCGCCGAAGCCCGCCTTGCGCATGTCGCCGTGCTCGAGCAGGATCTTGGTCGCGTCCTTGGCGGTCAGCGTCACGTCGCGGTCTTCGAGGAACCACCAGGAAGCCGCGCGGTACTTCCCCATCAGCGGGCCGACCAAATCGCGGCGGCGCTTGGCGATGATTCCCTGCTGGACAGTGAGCTCGAACAGCCGCTCCGCGTCCTGTGCGTAGCAGGCCTTGAGGATCTCCAGCTGGTCGTGGACATCCTCCCTGGTCTGGCGCTTGAAGAACCCGAAGTCGATAAATGCCACCTTCCCATCGCCCATGAACAGCGAGTTGCCGGGGTGCGGGTCACCGTTGAGCAGCAGGTGGCGGTAAGGGCCGTTGACGTAGAAGCGGAACAGGATCTCCCCCCAGCGCGAGCGATCGCGGTCCGGGTCCTCACGGATCTCGGCGAACTTGCGGCCCTCCACGAACTCGGTGACGATCACCCGCTCCCGGCACAGCTCGGTGACGACGCCGGGAACGACGATGAATGGATGCCCTCGATACTCGCGCGCCAGCGCGCGGTGGTTCGATGCCTCCAGCTCGTAGTCGAGTTCCTCGGTGATCCGCTCCGTGATCTCCTGAGCTACGTCCTTGGTGTCGACGCCCGGCGTAAATCGCGCCGCCAGCCGTAGCACCATCCCCAGATTCTTGAGATCGGCCCGCACGACGTCCTTGATCCCTGGGTACTGGACCTTGACCGCCACATCGCGTCCGTCGTGCAGCCTGGCGCGGAACACCTGGCCGATCGACGCCGCTGCGATCGCCTGTTCGTCGAAGGAGGCAAACGCCGCCTGCAGCGATTCGCCCAGGTCCTGCTCGATCACCTTGCGCATGTCCTTGAACGACACGCTGGGGGCCATCGTCTGGAGCTGGGCGAGCTTGGCCTGGAACTCCTCCCGGTAGGGGCCGGGGACCATGCCCGGGTCTAGCACGGACAGCGTCTGCCCCACCTTCATCGCCGCCCCCTTCATGCCGCCGAGGACCTTGACCAGGCGGTCCGCCATCTCCAGCGCCTGGCGTCCCAGTGCTTCCTGGGCCTCCTCCTCTGTGCGCCTGCTGTTGGCAACACGCGTACCCAGCTGACGAGCAGCGGCGCCAGCGGCCATGCCACCGAGGCGCGATGCGCGGCCAAGGCGAGAGCGATTCAGCGGGCTGTCGGGCATGCTGTGAGGCTGACCGGCGCCGGCACCACGCCGCGCTAGGAGCTGCGGCCGGGGCCCGCGCCGGCTGACCGCGGCGATACTACGAAAGGCAGGCAAGATGAAGGTTCTCGACGGCAAGGTCGCGATCGTCACCGGCTCGGCGCGGGGCATCGGCCGTGCCACTGCTGAGGTGCTCGCCGAGCAGGGAGCCCGGGTGCTGATCAACGACCTGGACGGCGATGTGGCCCAGCAAGCCTCGGAGGAGATCGACGGCGAGACGCTGGTGTTCGCGGGCGACCTCACGCGTCCAGGCGTCCCGGAAGAGCTCGTGCAGAAGGCGGTCGGCGAGTGGGGCCAGGTCGACATCCTCGTCAACAACGCCGGCTACACGCTCGACGCGCCAATCCACAAGATGTCCGACGAGTGGTTCCAGCGCATGCTCGACATCCATACCGTCGTCCCGTTTCGCATGTGCCGGGCCGTTGCGCCGCACATGCGCGAGCCCGCCAAGCGCGAGATCGAGGAGGGCCGCGAGGTGTTCCGCAAGATCGTCAACGTGTCCTCGATCTCCGGCACGATGGGCAATCCGGGCCAGGCCAACTACGCCTCGGGCAAGTCGGCGGTGGTGGGGCTGACCAAGACACTCGCCAAGGAGTGGGGGCGGTTCAAGATCAACGTCAACGCCGTCGCGTTCGGCTACATCGAGACGCGGCTCACCGCGATCAAGGACGAGCAGAGCGTCGTGGAGATAGGCGGCGAGCGGATCCAGCTGGGGATCCCCGATCAGCTGCGGCAAGCGGCCTGGATGCTGATCCCTCTAGGTCGCGCGGGAACGCCGCAGGAAGCCGCCGGGGGCGTCTTCTTTCTCTGCTCCCCGTGGTCGAACTTCGTCTCCGGTCAGGTGCTGCACGTGACTGGCGGCCAGTTCGGGGGGATGACCGGCTAGTCCGGAACCCGCCTGGAGCCACTATTGGCAGGCTGCCAATTCGCTAGCCTCGGGCCATGGCGAGCGCACCTGCCCGCCGCTGGCAGCGGCTGGAGCACGACGAGCGCCGGCAGCAGATCTTGGCCTGCGCCCGGCGGCTGTTTTCCCAGCGCAACTACGACGCCGTGTCGACAACCGACATCGCGCGCGAAGCGGGAGTGGCGCGGGGGCTGCTGCACCACTATTTCGGCACCAAACGCGACCTCTACCTGGAGGTTGTCCGCAGCCTCATGCGCATGCCCTCCAATCCGGTGCCGGAGCAGGCCCCGGGGCGGGGCTTGGAGTCCGTGATTTCAGACAGCGTCGAGCGTTGGCTGCGGATGCTCGAGCGCAACCGCGGTACGTGGCTTGCGGCGATCGGCGCCCGGGGCCTGGGCCGCGACCGCCAGGTGGAGGCGATCCTGGACCAGGCCCGCGAGGAGGCGGCCGAACGCCTGGTCGGCGCGCTTCAGAGGTGCGCCGCGGCGCCGGTGCCCGCACCTGACGAGCTGCGCGCGGCGATGCGCTCTTATTCCGGCTTCGCCGAGGCGGCGAGCGTGGAGTGGCTCGAACGCCGGCGGCTGACCCGTGATCAGGTCCAGGCCCTACTCGTGCGCGGCTTCTTGAGCATCGTTCACGAAGTGGTGCCCGCCGTCGAGCGCGCCGACGGCAGCAGCTCCGATCGCGCTCGAACCCGACAGCCCGCGAAAGCCCGTTAAGGTTGCCTCTGCGGCAAGAACCCAGCCCGGCGCCACAGCCGGCATAGGCGTCCAGAGAAAGGCGAGAGAGATGGCGACGACCGTTGAGCGGCAGACAGGCGCGGCGAAGGACGGTGCCGGAGATTCGATCAAGGTCTCCAACCCCGCGACCGGCCTCCTGGTCGCAACGCTTCCGGCGTGCACACCTCAACAGGTGGCGGAGATGGCGGCCCGGGCGAGGCGGGCGCAGCCGGCTTGGCATGCGCAGGGCTTCGACGCCCGGGGGAAGATCCTGCGGCGGGCGCAGAAGTGGCTGCTTGACAACGTCGAGCGGGTGGTCGAGACCGAGATGTCAGAGAGCGGAAAGACGCGCGAGGACGTCGTGCTCGAACTGAGCATCCCCGTGGCGGCCTTCGGTTTCTGGGCCAAGCACGCGCCGAAGTACCTTGCCGACGAGAAGGTCAGAACCTCGTCCCCGTTCCTGTTCGGGCGCAAAGTCGTCGTCCGCTACGAGCCGATGGGAGTGGCGGGGATCATCGGTCCCTGGAACTACCCGCTGGCCAACAACATCGGCGATGTGATCCCGGCTCTCGCCGCAGGCAACACCGTGCTGCTCAAGCCCTCGAGCGTCACGCCGCTCACGTCGCTGCTGATGGAGGAATGCCTGCGCGAGTGCGGGATTCCGGACGACGTCTTCCAGGTCGTCGTCGGGCGGGGCGCGATCGGCGAGGAGCTCATCAACCACGTCGACATCATCATGTTCACGGGCTCGACCGAAGTCGGCAAGCAGGTGATGGAGCGGGCGGCTAAGACGCTGACGCCGGTGTCGCTGGAGCTCGGGGGCAAGGATCCGATGATCGTGCTCGCGGACGCCGATGTGGAGCGCGCCGCAAACGCCGCGGTCTTCTGGTCGATGCAGAACGCTGGGCAGACCTGTATCTCAGTGGAGCGCGTGTATGTTGAGGAGCCGATTCACGACCAGTTCGTCGACCTGGTCGCCGAACGAGTCCGCGAGCTGCGCCAGGGCGTGCCGGGCGACTGGGGCTCAGTCGACGTCGGGTCGTTCATCAATCCCCCGCAAGCGGACATCGTCGAAGCCCACGTGAACGACGCGGTGGAGAAGGGCGCCAAGGTGCTGGCGGGCGGTAAGCGCATCGAGTCCGAGGGATCGTTCTTCCAGCCCACGGTCCTGGCGGGCGCGGATCACTCGATGGACGCCATGACCGAAGAGACTTTCGGCCCCACGCTGCCGATCATGAAGGTGCGGGACGAGGAAGAGGCGGTCAAGATGGCCAACGATTCCCCGTATGGCTTGCAGGCTTCGGTGTTTACCAAGGACATGAACAAGGCCGACCGGGTGGCGCGGCGCTTGGAGGCCGGCGCCGTGGTGGTCAACGACTGCGTCGCGAACTACTCCGCGCTCGAGGCGCCGATGGGCGGCTGGAAGAGCTCCGGGATCGGCGTCCGCCACGGCCCCCAGGGCATCCGCAAGTACACCCACCCGCAGACGATCGTCTTCACGCGCTTTGCGTTGAAGAAGGACATCTACATGTTCCCCTACGGCAAGCTGCGCAGCCAGGTGCTGGTGAGGTTCCTGAGGCTCGTCTACGGGCGGGGCAGGCGCGACTGATCAATCAAGGCCGTTTTAATTACGTGCCGTGACAGACCGTTCGATAGCCGTGATCGGCCTTGGCCGGGTGGGGCTTCCCCTTGCCTTGTGCTTCGCCGATCGTGGCCTGCGTGTACTGGGCATCGACCACAACCAGGGGGTGCTAGACGCGGTTCGAGCCGCAAGGATGCCGTTCGAGGAGCCCGGCACGCAGGAGATGCTCGAGCGGGTCAGCGCCAGTGGACGGCTCGAGCTGGCCGACCGCGCCGCGGAAGCCGCCCGAGCCGAGGACATCGTGATCACGCTGGGGACGCCGTCGTTCTCGCACGTGGAGTCGGACCTTCGCCAGGTCCGCGCCGCGCTCGATGACCTTCTGCCGCTGCTGCGCGAGGGTCACGCCCTGATCCTGCGCTCCACGATCGCGCCCGGCACGACCGAGTTCGTGGCCGGATACCTGGAAAAGCGCCGCGGCCTGAGGCCCGGCATCGACGTATTCGTGGCCCACGCCCCGGAACGGATTGCCGCCGGTCGGTTCGTGGAGGAGATCTCGACATTGCCGTCCATCATCGGCGGGGTGGACGAGGCCTCAACCGAGCGGGCCGCGAGCCTGTTTGAGGTCTTCGGAGCGCCGATCGAGCGGACGACGCCCGTGCAGGCCGAGCTGGCCAAGATCTGGACCAACATCCTCCGCTATGCCAACTTCGCCCTGCCCAACCTGCTGATGATGGATTGCGAGAGCTATGGGGCCAATGTCTTCGACGTCATCGATCTGATCAACCGCGACTACCCCCGCGGTGGCATCGCCAGCCCGGGCCTGACCGCCGGCACCTGCCTGCGCAAGGACTTCGCGTTCTCGGAAGAACGCTCCAACGCGCCCGGGATGCTGCTGGCGGTCTCGCGTGTCAACGAGGCCGTGCCGCTTTTTTTGGTCGAGGGGGTCAAGCGCCGGCTGGGGCCGCTTCGAGCGAAGAAGATTGCGGTGCTGGGGCTGACGTTCAAGCGCGACACCGACGACGAGCGCGACTCGCTCTCGCCCAAGTTGATCCGGCTGCTGGAACGCGAGCTGGCCGACGTGGCCGTCTGCGATCCCAACGCGCCGAGCCCGACGCAACCGCTGGCCGAGGCGGCGCAGGACGCCGATGTGGTGATGGTGGCCACGAACCACTCGGCGTTCGAGGGCGTCGGCGCGCGGCAGACGGTCGCCGAAAGTGCCAAGCCGGACTGCCTCCTGGTCGATCCCTGGAACTCGCTGGGCACCGGACACGTGTTCGGCCGGCTGGCCGAAATCGAGTCGCCGGCGCAGCCCGCCGCGGCACTCATAGACGGCGAGCCGCGTTGACGGGCAGGGTGCTCGTCACCGGCGGGGTCGGCACCATCGGCTCCGCCGTTGTTCGCCGCCTGCTGCAGGAGAGCTCCTGGCAGGTCAGGGTCTCCGATCACCGGCCGGCGCCGGACTGGATGCGGGAGCGCTGCGAGCTGCACCGCGGCGATCTGCGCCAGCTGGACGCGACGCGGAGCGCGATCGAGGGCTGCTCACACGTGATCCACCTGGCGGCCATCGTGGGCGGGATCGCCAACTTCCACAAGCTGCCCTACACGCTGACGGAGGTCAACAACGCGCTGACCGGCGCCACCGTCCACGCCTCGATCGAGACCGGCGTGAAACGGTTTGTGTACGTGTCGTCATCGATGGTCTTCGAGCGTGCAGGGGAGTTCCCGACCACCGAAGCGCACCTGCTCGACTGCCCCACACCCCGGTCGGCATACGGCTTCTCGAAGCTCTCAGGCGAGGTCTACACGCGCGCCGCGCATGACCAGCACGGCCTCAGATACACGATCTGCCGCCCATTCAACGCCTACGGCCCGGGTGAGGTTCCAGACCCCGATGAGCCCGGGATCGCCCACGCCGTGCCGGATCTGATCGCCAAGGCTCTCAGCGGCCAGCGCCCGCTAGAGATCTTTGGCACCGGCGAGCAGACCCGGACGCTGACGCACGTCGATGACATCGCGGACGGGATCGTCACGGCCATGACCTCCGACGCCGGCGAGAACGAGGACTTCAACATCTCTGCCTCGCGCGAGCTGACGGTCGCCGAGATCGCGGAGCTGATCTGGGCGGCGTGTGGCCGCGATCCGGAGGCATTCGAGCTGGAGCGTCTGCCGAGCTTTGAGGTCGACGTTCAGCGGCGCTGGCCTTCAGTGGAGAAGGCCCGTCGCTTACTTGGCTGGCAGGCGCGCGTGGAGCTCGAGGAGGGACTGGCCGACACCGTCGCCTGGCTTCGGGGGCGTGAGGAGACCGATGCCAGCCCGACCGCGCGCCGTTAGCGCATCCGGTTGCCTGGGTCGTAGTCGTAGTCGTAGTTGGCGGGCTCGCGGCGCTGGCGCCGGGGCGACCACAAGAACAGCTCCAGCAACGACACGATGAATCCGAGAATGCCCACGATGATCAACACCAGGCCGACCGTGGGCAGCGACAACCCGCTGATCTGCGCGGTCACGGCCCAGCGCAGGATCGCGCCCACCGCAATTAGGGCGAGCGATACCGATGTGCCACCTGTTCCCATCTGATTTTGCTTCCCGGCCATCCGCTAGATGTAACTTCAGCCTAGCTGCTGGCTGCCGGATTCATGACGGCAGTGGGTGCAGCGCGGGCACGAGCCTGGCGAGAGGCAGCGGCCGTGGCCACGTCGCGGGGATACGTGTGGCGAGCCGTGGCCAGGAACAAACCGGCTGCGGCGAGCGTGCCGAGCATGATCAGGAAGGTGATCTCCAGCCCTGTGGCGGTGCTCGAGGAGATCGCTCCGTGCACGTGGGTCCCGACCGGCGTCTGGGAGGGGACGATCCCGGCGATCAAGCTGGACAGCCCGCCGAAGATCAGCGGCGCCAGCGCCTGGGCGAGCGAGCTCATCAGGTTCCTCGTGCTCTGGGCACGTCCCCACAGACCGGCCGGCATCACGTCGAGGCGCGCCGCATCGAGCGCGGGATTGGCGGCGGAGAGCAACGCGGCGCCGGCGACATCGAACCAGATGGCGGGGGTCACGCTCGTGCCGATAAAGCCCGGCACGAGCAGCACCGCGGCCCCTACGTAGCACACGGCCGGCACCCAGATCCTCGCCTCCAGCATTCCCCGGCGGAGCATGGCATCGGTGAGACGGCCGCCGGCCAGCGTGCCGAGGACGCCGCCGATCACCAGCAGCAAAAGCAGGAGCTCAGCTGAAATCTGACTCACGTGGTAGTGACCGCGTGCGAACAGCAATGCGAAGACGCTGAGCCCTGCCAGATAGAAATAGCCGAGCGCCTGGCTGAGGATCAGAACGAGGTTCGTGGGCACGGCGAAGATGTACTTCGTCGAGCTGACGAGCCCCATCTGCTGCGGATCCTCGTCGAGCACCAGATGCGGGTCCGGCTCGATTCCCCGGCGGCTGGCGGCCTCCTGGGCCAGCTCTCCCTCGCCTTCAGCAGGCTCTCCCGGCTCGTCGGGCTGGTGATCCGCGCGCAGGTGGGACAGATCCACGGCCTGGTGCAGACTCTCGACGCCGGGCGCCAGGCGGCTCTGGCCGCCCCGCAGCGGCTCCGGGATCATTCGCCACAAATGCCGGGCCAGGAAGAATCCCGGGATCGCCAGCGCGACGAACGCCAGGCGCCAGGAGATCGCGCTGGCCAGCGTCCCCGAGATCACGAATCCCACGGCCGTGCCCGCCGACTCGCCGGCCAGGATGTAGGCGTACACCCGACCTCGTTCGCTGGCTGGAAAGTAGTCGCCGGTCAGCGAAGCAATCGCCGGTCCGGCGGCGGCGGTGACGGCGCCGAGAGCCAAGCGGGTGAGCAGCAGCGTCGAGTAGTCGGGTGCAAATGCGCTGGCCAGAGAGGCCGCGCTCCAGATCAAGATCGCGATCGCCAGCAGCGGGACACGATGGATACGGTCCACGAGCAGTCCCACCGGCAGCACGAACAGAGCGCCGGTCAAAAGCGCCACCGAGCTCAGCAGCCCGATCTTGGCGTTGTTGATGTGTAGGGCCTGCTCCAGTTGGGGCGACACCGCTCCAACGGTGCTCGAGTCGGCGCTGGAGAGCCCGAGCACAGCGGCGAAGACGGTGATCACCTGATAGCGCGCCGGCCCGCCGACCCGCTTCACCACCTGACCGCGCAGAGCCCGTCCCAGCATCGCCAAGAGGCGGCCGATCGTCCGCAGGGCAGCCTGCAGCATGCTCAGCGCCCCGATCCGCGGACCGTGTGTCGAGGCTCCCGCAGTCTCAGCGGCTGATTCCGGGTGCGCCGCAGGATCACGAACGCGATCGTGCCCCACATAGCGGGGATCCAAAGCGAGATCCCGTGGTAGACGACCGTGGCCGCGGTCGCCGCCGTGGCGTGAGTGCCATAGAGCACGAGCATCCCCACCAGGCTGCCATCGAGTACGCCGATCCCGCCGGGAATCGGTATCGCGTTGGAGATGTAACCGATTTGGTAGGCGAGGACGATCGAGGCCAACGGGAGGCTCGATCCCGCGGCATGCAAGCAGACGATCAGCACGCCGATGTCGAACCACAGATAGCCGATTGCCCCCACGATCCGCCAGTCGGGATGGAGGAGAAGATCACGGGTGTCGCGGATGCTGTCGGCAGTCGTGCTCAGGACCAGCTCGAGCTTGTGCGGTAGCCGCCGCGCCAGACCTCGGTCGAGCAGTCGGGGCAGAGCCAGGAAGAACACGAGCAGGGCTGCGCCGACGCCGCCCGGCAGCAGGCTGAGCAGCGGGTTCCGGGGCCCGGGCAGGATGCCCACCCAGAGCGCCAGTCCGGTCAGGGCGAACGTGATGACGTTGATGGCGCTGGTCAGCAGGAACAGCACGACGGAGCGCTCGGCCACTCGGCCGGGGTTAGCGCCACGCTCCACGAGCAGCCACGCGCCGACGGCCGCGCTTCCCGCGCCACCCAGCGACACGGCGGATTGGAACGCCAGCTCAGAAAGCGCCACACGTGCGCCGAAGCGGATCGGCGCTCGCTCGAACACCTGCAGGAACGCCAGCACGTACCCCAAGCAGGAGAGAAGCTCAAACCCGATCCCGGCGGCCACCAAGCCGGCCGGCATCGCGCTTACGGTCTTCCCTACGCCCTTCAGCCCGGGTACGGCAAGCAGCAGCGAGACCACCAGCACGATCAGGATCGCCAGCGAGACCAGCCCGCGCCACAGGCGCCTGGAGGCGCGCTCGGCGTCCACCTCGGAGTCGTGGCGAGCGGCGTCCCGCGACCCGACGCCATTTGCGATCTCCGGCTCCTCCCGAGGAACGCTCTGCGCCTCGGTTCGCGAGTCGTGGCGAGAAGCGCTCACCCCGCGGGCGCGGGGCTCGGCGCCGCCACGGCCGGCGCCCCGATCCCTGCCAGCTCTGCCACCCGGTCCCGGTGCCAGCGCGCGTCGCCGAACGCGTGCGCATTGGCCTTAGCTCGCTTGAGGAAGAAGTGCAAATCGTGCTCCCAGGTGAAGCCGATCCCGCCGTGGACTTGGAGCGCCGAGGCCGTCACGCGAAAGCCGGCGTCGCTGGCGTAGGCCTTGGCCATCGATGCGGCCCGGAGCCCTGTCTTGGGCTCGTGGTCCAGCGCCCAGCCGGCCCAGTAGGCAAGCGAGCGAGAGCCTTCCACCTCGAGCAGCATCTGGGCGCAGCGGTGCGAGACCGCCTGGTAGGCGCCGATCGGGCGATCGAATTGCTTGCGGTCCTTGGCGTAGTCCACGGCCATCTCCATCGCCCGCTGGGCGGCGCCCACGTTCTCCGCCGCCAGCGCTGTGACGATCGTGGCGTATGCCCGAGCCACCTCCTGGCTCCGTCCGGCTTGAAGGGGGTGGCACGGGGCGCCCCCCAGGTGGACGTGGAACAGCTTGCGAGTGGGGTCAAGGGACTTCGTTGGCGCTATATGGACCCCAAACGCCCCTGTCTCCACTAGATAGTGGCGTCCGTCGGCTCCGGCGACGATCACGAAGTCGGCGCTGCCGGCGTCGGGCACCGCCACCTTGCTCGCCGACAACGTTCCATCCGCGGGCTCAACCTCCGAGCGGTCGGGCGCCCAGCCGGAGCCCTCGTCCCATACTGCCAGCGTCCCTCGAGCCTCGCCGCTGGCCAGCGGCGGAAGCCAGCGCTCGCGCTGCTCGTCGGTACCGGCCGCGGTGAGCAGCAGCGCGGCGGCGACCGTGGAGAACAGCGGACTGGGCGCGAGCGCGTAGCCGACTTCCTCCTCGATGACCAGGAGCTCGACTGCTCCCAGACCGAGGCCGCCGTCGGACTCGGGAATCATCACCCCCGGCCAACCCAGCTCCGAGAGCTCATGCCACTGTTCGTCGGTGAAGCCGCGCTCCGAGCCGGCCAGCTCTCGCACCGTCTCCGGCCGGTAGCGGGCGCTCAGGAATTCCCGCGCCGTGCGCTTGATCGCCCCCTGATCGTCATTCAGGTCGAAGTTCATTTGAAGCTCACCGCATCCGCGGCAGCCCGAGCACTCGCTCGGCGACGATGTTCTTGAGGATCTCGGTGGTGCCGCCCTCGATCGAGTTGGCCCGCGCGCGCAGGAAGCGGTATGCCCATTCGCCCTCGGCATCCATCGCCCGCGGCCCGGAGATGTCCATCGCCAGCTCGGTCAGCGCCTGATTTACCTCTGACCAGTGCCACTTGCCCAGTGATCCCTCGGGACCGGGAACTCCGGTGCGCATAGTGGCCGACAGGCTGCGATAGGCGTTCAGGCGCAGCACCTCGGACTCGATCATCAGCTGGGACATTCGCTGGCGGATCACGGGATCGGCGCTGGCGGGCTGGCCGTCCCCTCCGCGGGCCCGGTTGGACTCCTCGAGCAACTCGCGCAGCGCGATCTGGACGGAGACCTGGAGGCCGAAGGCCAGCGTGGCCCGCTCGTGCATCAGCGTCGTGATCGCCACGGCCCAGCCGTTCCCTTCGCCGCCGATGATGTTCTCGTCCGGGATCCGCGCCTCTTCGATGAACAGCTCGTTGAACTCCGCCTCGCCCGTGATCTGGACCAGTGGACGGACCTGTACGGCGTCTTGCTCCATGTCCATCAGGAAGTAGGTCAGGCCCTTGTGCTTCGGTGCGTCCGGATCGGTTCTGGCCACGAGCATGCACCACTTGGCGTGATGAGCGAACGTGGTCCACACCTTCTGTCCGGTGATGACCCACTCGTCTCCGTTTCGCACGGCGCGTGTCTTCAGAGAGGCCAGATCGGATCCCGACTCCGGCTCGGAGAAGCCCTGGCACCAGATCTCATCGGCCGACAGGATCGACGGCAGGTAGCGCCGGCGCTGGTCCTCGGTGCCGTGAGCGATCACGGTCGGACCGCCCATGGCCAGCCCGAGCACGTTGGCAACCGCCGGCGTGCGCGCCCGGACGACCTCCTCGTTGAAGATCGCCTGCTCGATCAGTGTTGCGCCCCGGCCGCCGTACTCCGTGGGCCATGACACGCCGGCCCAGCCCGCTTCATGCAGCTTGCGCTGCCAGGCTCGGCGGAACTCGAACGAGGCCTCATCCCCGCTGGGCTCCGAACCCGGGTGGTTTGCCTCGAGCCAGGCGCGAAGCTCGTCGCGGAAGCCCTCCTCCGCCTGAGACAGCGTCAGGTCCATCGGTGCCGAGCTTTGGAGGGCGTCGGATCCATGGCTGAGGATCCTACCCGGGCGCTAGCCTCGACCAGGCTCATGCCCGGTCCGCACGCAAACCCGCCGCAGACAACGGAGTCCATCCCGGGCAGCGATCTGCCCGGGCCGTTCCCGGTGGGCTCGTACGCAGAGCAGCTCAGGCGCCGGCTGCGCCAGTTCGTCCCCGTGCAGCTGGTCGGCGAGCTGTGGGGCTTCCGCACCAGCCGTGCCCGGGTCTACTTCGAGCTGCGCGACGCGCGCGGTGCGCTGCCCTGTTCGATGTGGCGCAACGAGTTCGACGCGCTCGGGATCGCGCTGGCCGACGGCGTGCGGGTGGTGGTCGGCGGCGGCTGCGACTACTACCCAGGCAGCGCTTCGGCTTCACCGGCATTCACGTTCGCCGTGTCGGAGCTGCGGATCGCCGGCGAGGGCGACCTGCTCGTCGCGCTCGAGCGGCTGCGCCGCAGGCTCGCCGCGGAGGGCCTGTTCGAACCGCAGAAGCGACTCTCGCGTCCGGCGCTGCCGAAGACGATCGGAGTGGTCACCGGCGAACGGGGCAAGGCACGGGATGACGTCGTGGCCGGACTGCGACGCCGCGGGTGGGCCGGACGGCTGGTGTGGGCATTCGCGCCCGTGCAAGACCGTCACGCGGCGCCGTATATCGCCGCGGCCCTCCGCGAGCTGGCCGCGATCGATGAGGTGGAGGTGGCGATCGTGGCCCGAGGCGGCGGCTCGCTCGCTGACCTGTTCGCGTTCTGCGACGAGGCGCTGTGCAGGACCGTCGCGCTCCTTCGGGTGCCGGTGATCTCCTCGGTCGGTCACCACACCGATCGCACGCTCATCGACGACGTGGCCGCCGTCTGCTGCTCCACGCCGACGCACGCGGCCGAGGCCGCGGTGCCAGTCGACGTGCGCGAAGCTCGCTCGCAGCTGCGGCGAGACGCCCGCCGGCTCGCGGGCCACGGTCGTCGGGCAGTGCTTCACAGGGCGCGGATGCTGGCGCAGATTTCCCGTGCGCCCGTGGAGCACATCGCCAGGCATCGGGCGCGGCTGCACCAGCTGCTGCGCGAGCTGCGGGCCAGCGGCCGGCGGGCCACTAGCGACGGTCGCTCGTTGGCCGCGGTCCACCTGCTGGTGCTGAGGCGCAGCGCCGAGCGGGCGAGAGGCTCTGACGCCGGGCGCCGCCGCAGCGAGCTCGAGCGACTGGCGCTGGCGCTCGCGGCACACGATCCGGAGCGCACCCTGGCTCGGGGCTATGCGATGGTCGAGACCGGGGGTGGGGAGCTTTTGACCTCGGCCACCGCGGCGCGCGCCGCAGGCCGCTTCGACGTGCGTTTCCGCGACGATGTCGTGCCGGCCCGGGTGGAGGACCCGTGAGCGAGGAGCGGACCTATGAGAGCGCTGTCGCCCGCCTGGAGGAGATCATCCGGCGCCTGGACTCGGGACAGGCCGAGCTGCGGGAGACGCTCGAGCTGATCCGCGAGGGACGGGAGCTGGTCTCCTACTGCGCCCGCGAGCTCGAGGCCGTGACCCGCGGGCCTCGAGGAGCTGCGGCTCGAGGAGTTGGTGGCCCGACTCGAGCAGGGTGCGCGAGGTCAGGACTGAGCGGCTGTTGCCGCCGCGGCTAGGTAGCCGGACGGAACAGACAAATCGACGAGGGTCCACCCCGGCGGCGTGTCCGGGTCCGATCCCGTCCCCAGGTAGTGGGCGGCGATGTCGTGTGCCACTCCCGTCCCGATCCCCTTGAGGTATGCCTCCTTGCGCACCCAAATGTGCGTGAAGGCCTCGGCCCGCTCGCCTCGAGCGGCGGACTCAATTTCCCGCCGCTCGGCCGGATGAAGGAGAGCGGCCACGTCGTCTGCCACGTCGGTTTCCGCTAGCGCTTGGACATCCACCCCCACGGGCACCGAGGCGATCGCAACCAACACCAGCCCCTGACTGCGTGACATCGAGAAGTACAGCGGGCTCGCCGCCCGATCGAGCGCCGGGCGGCCGTCCGGGCCACCGCACACGGGGCACGGCCGACGGGCGTACGAAACGTCTTTCTGCGCGCAGCCGAGGCGCTCGCTGAGCAGCTGGCGGAGGAGAACGTGTCCGGCAACGAAAGCGAGCCGGTCCTCCGCTCGAGCCAGAGCTCGGAGCCGACGCTGCTCTTCGGCGTCGAGCACGGAGGCATCGAGTTCAGCGGGAACGAGGTTCGCCGTCCGCACCATCCAGACCTCCAGCGATCCCTCGTGGTTGGTCCCGCCGCGAACCCGCGCGGCGCCAGCAAGCGGCTGTTTCGCCTCCGGCGGCGCGGCGGTGGGCGCCGTCAGCGCACGCACTCGACGGCTTCGGCGAGCAGTGCCAGCCCCTGGTCGAGCTCACCGTCGGTCACCGTCAGCGGCGGCAGCAGCTTGACAACTTCGTCCTGCGGACCGGCCCTCTCCACCAACAGCCCACGCCTGAACGCCTCGCTTGCCACGCGGCCCGCCACCTCGCTGTCGGCGAAGGCCAGACCGTGCACCATGCCTCGGCCCCGGGACTCGATTTCCGTGTCGCCGGCGGCGATCGGGGCAAGCGCGGAGCTGATCCGCCTGCCGTTGACGATGCTCCGGCGCTCCAGGCTGTCGTCCTGCCAGTAGCTGTGCAGAGCGGCGGTGGCAGTCACAAACGCCGGATTGAAGCCCCGGAACGTTCCGTTGTGCTCGCCGGGCTCCCAGACGTCCAGCTCGGGGCGGACCAGCGTTAGCGCCAGCGGGAGGCCATACCCGCTGATCGACTTTGACAGGCACACGATGTCCGGCTCGATACCGGCGACCTCGAAGCTGAAGAACGTGCCAGTTCGCCCGCAGCCCATCTGAACGTCATCGACGATCAGCGAGACATCGTGCTGCCGGCAGCGGACGGCGAGGCCTCGCAGCCACTCGGGGCTGGCCACGTTCACTCCGCCCTCGCCCTGGACTATCTCGACGATCACCGCCGCCGGTAGGTCCAAATCGTCGACGGAATCATCAAGCAACGAGTCGAGCAACGTGAAGTCAGGTCCGCGGCCGCCGCGCGGCTCGTCGAACGGAAGGCGGGTGATGTGCTCCAAGGGGATGCCTGCGGCCCCGCGATGCCCTGGGCTGGCGGTGACCGCCAGGGATCCAAGCGAGACGCCGTGGAAGGCATTCGTGAAGCAGATCACGTCGGTCCGACCGGTCACCTTGCGCGCCAGCTTGAGCGCCGCCTCCACGGCATTGGTCCCCGCCGGACCCGGGAACTGAACCCGATAGGCAAGGTCGCGCGGTCGCAGGATGATCTCGTCCAGCGCCAGCAGGAAGTCGCGCTTGGCGGCGGTGAACATATCCAGCGAGTGGATTACGCGATCGGAGCACAGGTAGTCGAGCAGCGCCCTACGCAGCAGGGGATTGTTGTGACCGTAGTTGAGCGTCCCCGCTCCAGTGAAGAAGTCGAGATACGGACGGCCGCTCTCGTCGTAGAGATAGCTGCCACGGGCTCGGTCGAACACCACCGGCCAGCTGCGGCAATAGCTACGGACGGCGGACTCGAGGTTCTCGAAAACTGCCGTTGTCGTCAGGTCATCCTCAAAGACCGCCATATGCGTTACATCCCTTTCGTTTGTCTCTGGGCTGGGGAGCCGTGGCTCTGACGGCCCGTCGATCACGCCGGAACTCAGGCATCACGCGGCTTCCAGCTCCGGGCCGGCTTTGTGGGGCTGATCGATCGGCAGCTCGAGCGGAGCCTCCGCTGCTCGATCGACCGACCAAACCTCGGTGGCAGGGTTTCCGCGCCACCGGGCACCGTGTTGCATTCGCGAGCCCTTCATCAGGAACGAGTCGGGCTCGAGCTCCGATTCGTCCTCCATGACCACTCCGTAGTTGACGAGCGCGCCGGTGCCGACGGTGCAGCTACGGCCAATGAATATGTGGTCTGACTTGAACACGCCGTCTTCGAGCGTGTGGCTCTGCAGATTGGACCCCATGTTCAGAGTCGACTCCCCGCCGATGCTGACCAAGGTCCGCTCGGTGAGCGTCGCTCCGTCGTCGAACACGCGAGCACCGACCGACACGCCCACCAAGCGCCACAACGGGCCCTTGAACGGAGTGCCGTCGAAGACGCGGAAGTACGCGGTCGGCGCGACCTTCCAGAATCGCTCGTGGCGCCAGTAGTCGAGGTCGTAGATCGAGCAGCACTTGGGCTGCTGGGGGCGAAAGCCGGTGACGGCGCGCTCGGTCAGTACGAACAACGCGAGCGCGAAGCAGACCTCGAGAATGGCCGACGCGACGGTCCCGCCCAGGTGCCGCAGTCCACTGCCTCCGAACGGACTGACGGCGATTGCGTCGAGACCGACTAACAGTGCGAAGAACACCAAGAGGTGCAGCACCATGGTGACAATGTTGTGCCGCGTT
Source organism: uncultured Actinomycetes bacterium (assembly GCA_963756555.1). GTDB lineage: Bacteria > Actinomycetota > Thermoleophilia > Solirubrobacterales > Solirubrobacteraceae > Palsa-465. Next base: position 25,375 of record CAVWOC010000010.1, on the reverse strand, counting down.
TTCTGCGCCAAGCGGCGCTCTCGCTCCACTCCCTTGCTGATCTCCTCGTACTGCTCATCGCGGCGCACGGAGCGAGGTATCTCGAACGGCGGTGAGCCCAGCAGGCCGACGTCCGTTCGTTGCGGGCCCCCGATCGGTACGAGCGCTTTGGTCGCAAACAGACAGTTCTCTCCGGTCCGTCCCTCCGCCGGATAGCTGATCGCATTGCCGACGTAGCTTCGCCGGCCGATCACGACCGGCACGACTCGGAACGAGGTGCTGGAGAACTCCGCGTTGATGATCGACAGACCGTCGGAGACCATCGTGCCGGTGCCGACGTGGCTGAGCGCCGGCACATCGTGCTTGACGTCGAGCCCGAAGTTCGAGCCGGTCTGCTCCACAACTCCGAGGCGATAGCCGAGCAACCGCAGGTAGTGAACGATCGCCGAGCTGTCGCCGAGCAGACCCGTCAGCATCGGGTTGTTGGACGCCAGCGCGATCAGGCGCTGAACGGTGTAGTGGAAGCCGTAGAGCGGATAGACCTTTCCCGGTTTCAGGAACCTCGTTAGCAACCTGGGGACGGCGACGGCACAAGCGAACGCGACGGCCAGCAGCCCGAAGAGCTCCGCGGCTGCGACGACAGGCATCGCAACCGCTGGGAGGCGCTCGACGAGTCGCGGATGGGCCAGCAGGGCGCTGCCGGCGGCCGCCGCCAGCGGGCCGACGATCATCACCAGCGCGAGCAACCGAGCAACGCCGTAACGGCGACGGCGGAGCTTGGTCGAAGTTGCTGGGGTGACGGTCCGGTAGTCGTAATCGGCGGGCGCCTGCTGCGCCGGCGAGCCATACCAGCATTGATCGGCTGGAACGGTCTGACCGGCGTGCAGAGATGAGGAGTGGCCCAGCTGGCTGCTGGCCTCGAGCGACGAGTGGATGTCGAGAACGCAGCCCTCGCCGACGAACGCGTTCTCACCGAGGGTGACGGGGCCGATCTCGATCGTGCCGGCGTGGCCTCGATAGCCGTTGAGGTACGTGTTCTTGTAGATCACGCTGTCGCTGCCCACGCGCACGAGATCGGTGCACACCGGGATGTGGTGACTCAAGATCAATGTCCGGCTGCCCACCCTCGCGCCGAGCGCCCGTAGATAGAGCGCGTAAAGCGGAGTGCCGACCAGCAGACGGGGCACTGGGTTCATCACCAGCAGCGTCTTGACGACCCAGAAGCGGAAGTACGCCATGCTCCAGATGCGGATGCTCCGCGGTTTGAAGCGCCCGACCAGAACCCACTTCGCTGCGATCGGCAGCAGGCCCATCCCCAGCAGCAGGCCGGCTCCCAAACCGAGCGCGCGCAGATAGCCGTCGAGGAGGCCGTGTGCGGCGAACAGCCCCGAGGAGCAGGCGTCAAGCGCTGCCCCCACCAGCCCGGCGACGACCACGAAGCTCAGCAGCTGCAGCGCTCCACACAAGACGTATCGCGGCGTCCCGGTTGCGGGTGCCAGCACCGGCTCCTCCCAACTGTCGGCCGTGCCCGATTGCTCCGCTCGCTCGGGCTCCTCGAGCGCCGCGGCCAGGCCTCGGATCGTGGGATAGAGGTAGATAGCCCTCATCGACACCGGCGGCAGAGCCTCGGCGCGCGTTCGGAGGCGCGCCGTGAACCTGGCCATCAGCAGCGAGTTCGCGCCCAGGTGATCGAAGAAGTGATCCTCGACGGAGACGTGCTCTACGCCCAGCACGGTGCCGAGCTCCGCCGCCATCACCGTCTCGAGCTCGGACGACGGACAGACATACTTCTCGCCCACCGGTACCCGACGCGCTCGCCGGGGCCGGGGAAGGCTGTTGCGGTCCACCTTGCCGGTCGGCCCCACCGGCAGGTGATCGAGCTGCTCCAGATAGCTGGGGACCATGTACGGCGCCAGCTTCTCCCGCAGCGTCGCGTGAATGGCCGCGGGGTCAGGGCGTGAGCGCGAGGTGTAGTAGGCCACGAGCTCCTTCATCCCGGGCTCCGGTTCGTGCGTGTCGACGACCGCCTGAGCAACTCCCGGGATTTGCCTCAGAACAGCCTCCACCTCGGCCACCTCGATGCGGTAGCCGCGGATCTTGACCTGGGTGTCGATCCGCCCGTGGTGCTCGATCTCCCCGTCTTCGTTGACTCGGACGAGGTCGCCGGTTCTGTAGATGCGCCCGGAGGGGTTATCCGGCATCGAGATGAAGTCCGGCACGAACGCCCGCTCCGTTAACTCGCGAGCACCCAGATATCCGTCGGCAAGCCCGACGCCGGCGATTCCCAGCTCGCCGAGCGAGCCGGGTGGAAGGGCCCGGTAGGTCTCGGGATCGAGCACCACGACCGAGTAGGTGGGGAGCGGCACTCCGATCGTTACGGGCCGCGAAGGATCAAGCAGCGTCCATGTCGCGCTGACGGTCGCCTCGGTCGGGCCGTAGACATTCAGAAAGCGACGCTCAGGACGGTGCCACCGCTCCACGAGGTCGTCCGGACAGGACTCTCCGGAAACGAGCAGGAAGCGGAGTCCGGGGAGATCCTCTGGGAGAGTGGCCAGCAGCGTAGGCACGCAGCACAATGCAGTGACACGGTGCGCGACGAGAAAGTCTCCTAGATCGGGACCGACCAGCGGGTCGGCACTCGGCTTGGGTACCAATGCCGCACCGGCCATCCAAGCGACCCAGATCTCCTCGATCGAAAAGTCGAACGCAATCGTCAGCCCCTGGTAGACCCGATCGTCGGACCGCAGCCCATACACCTCCGCCGCCACCCGGACGAAGTTGACAATGCTTGGGTGGCTTATTGCCACCCCCTTTGGTCGGCCGGTGGTTCCCGACGTGTAGATGACGTAGCACAGGTCATCGACCGGCTCCGCGATCTCGTGCTCCTCCAAGCGCGCGCTGCGCTCGCCGACGATTTGGGCATCGAGCTGGTCCAAGCACAACACGCTCACCGGCTCATAGAGCTGATCGAGGTTGGGGCTCAGCTTGGACTGCGAGAGAACCATCCGGACGCCGGCGTCTGAGAGAACGTAGGCCAGGCGATCGGCGGGAAATGCGGCATCCAACGGCACATACGCCGCGTGAAGCTTGAGCACCGCGAGCATTGCCACGTAGGAGTCACCCGGGTAGTCGAACAGCAGACCAACGCGGTCGCCCGGGCGCACGTCCTGGCGCAACGCCAGGAAGCGCGCCAACTGGTTGGCTCGTGCGTCCAGCTCGGCGTAGCTCACGGTTCCGTGGGGACCATCCACCGCGGCCGTAGCGGAGCGGCCCTCGCGGGCCAACTCGTCTAGGCGCCGCTCGAACAGATGCTCGAGCCGTTCGCCGGCGCGCCAGCGGATCGTGCGGTCGTACCCCGCACTGGTAAGGACCCCGTGGTTGCGGAGGCACGAGGATGGGCGCTCGGCGCTGCTTGTCCCGCGCTCTTCATCATCGATAGTTCGTGTAACCATGATCGCCTGCCGGGGGACTCCCCGCCCCAACCGGCTCGTTCAGTTGTCTATGCCCAGTAGCCCCTATCCAGCTGCGCCGGCCTCACTTCACGCGTGTATGAACACGAGTGAAGTGGCACAAGTTCCGGGCGATATGTTCGCGTCAGGTTATGGCGCGCTCGAGTTCGAGTTTAGGACCGGGAGATGGCCTTTGGGGGCCGGCGACTGCCGGGAGCCCTAGAGACACTAGGATCCCCGCCCCCCGTGGCGACCTTCGACCTCCTCAAGGACCTGCCGCTCGAGGTCGAGGGCTACGAGCTCGAGGGCCTGAGCGCCCAGGTCTCGAGCGCGTTCGAGCGGCTGACGACCGTTGTCCATCTCCGGGGTGGCGAACACGAGGGGCTCGGCGAGGATGTGGTCTATGACGGCGTCGACCACCAGGTTCTCCAGCGTGCCGGCGCCACCCACGACCTGGTTGGCAGCTACACCCTGGGCGAGTTCTGCGTGCTGATCGACTCCCTCGACCTGTTCCCCGAGCAACCGCAGCGCGACGTGTCGCGTCTCTACCGCCGCTGGACGTTCCACAGCGCGGCGCTCGACCTGGCCCTGCGCCAAGCCGGCCGCTCGCTGGGTGACGTACTGGGACGCGAGCCCCGGCCGCTGACGTTCGTCGTCTCGCTGCGCCTCGGCGAGCCGCCGACGCTCGAGCCCGTCGAGCGGCGGCTCGAGCGCTACCCGGGACTTCGCTTCAAGCTTGACGCCACCAGCTCCTGGACCGAGGAGCTCATCGCCCAGCTGGCGGCAACCGGTGCCGTGGACTCGATCGACTTCAAGAGCTTCTATCGCGGGACAGTCGTCGACCAGGGACCGGACCCGGTGCTCTACAGCCGGGTGGTAGAGGCCTTTCCCCACGCCTGGCTGGAGGACCCGGACGTGGTCACTCCCGAGACGGCGGCGGCACTAGCGGACGAGCACGACAGGATCACGTGGGACGCGCCGATCCACTCGATCGACGACATCGAAGCGCTGCCGTTCGCGCCCAAGATGGTGAACGTCAAGCCTTCACGAATCGGCGGCCTGAAGAAGCTCTGCGACACATACGATTACTGCGTGGAGCGTGGGATCGGGTCCTATGGGGGCGGACAGTTCGAGCTCGGACCCGGCCGAGGTCAGGCTCAATACCTGGCATCGCTGTTTCACCCCCAAACGCCTAACGACCTGGCGCCGTCCGGATTCAACTTCGCAGAGCCCCTGCCGGGACTGCCGTCGAGTCCCCTGCCGCCGGCGCACTCTAGGATCGGTTTCAGATGGCAAGCGCAGTGAACGGCAGACGGCTCGCAGGGACGGTGGCACTCGTCACCGGCGCCTCGAGCGGCATCGGCGAGGCCACCGCCCGGGCGCTGGCCGCCGAGGGCGCTGCCGTGGCGATCGCCGCGCGCCGCTCAGACCGGCTCGAGGCACTGTCCGAGCAGGTACGCGGCGACGGTGGCCAGGCGGTGCCGATCGAGGCGGACCTCACCTCGCAGGAGCAGGCCCGCGGTGCCGTCGAACGCGCCGTGTCCGAGCTGGGCCGGCTCGACATCCTGATCAACAACGCCGGCATGATGCTGCTGGGGCCAGTCCTCGACGCCCCGCTCGAGGAGTGGCAGCGGATGCTTGACGTGAACGTGGCCGGGCTTCTGTACTCCGCGCACGCTGCGTTGCCTCATCTGCTGCGAGCCGCGGAAGACGGTGGTCGCGGCGTCGCCGACATGGTCAACGTGAGCTCGGTGGCCGGACGGGTAGTCCGGCTGGGCTCGGGCGTCTACAACCTCACCAAGCACGGCGTCGGCGCGTTCTCGGAGTCGCTGCGTCAGGAGGTGGCAAGTCGCCATGTGCGCGTATCGCTGATCGAGCCAGGCGCGGTGGAGACCGAGCTTCGCAGCCACAACCGGCCCGAGATCGAGGAGCAGATCAACCGCCGTTTCGCCGACATCGAGATCATGCGCCCAGAAGACATCGCCGACGCGATCCTGTACATGGTCACCCGGCCGCCGCGTCTGGCGATCAACGAGCTGATGCTGCGCCCGAGCGCACAGGGCGACTGAGGCGGCCAGGCGGCTAACCGCAGCCGAGCGCGCAGGGCGGTCCAAGCCGCGCGAGCTCGTAAGCGGATTAGTGAACGGTCCCGTACAGTTCGCGGCCGCATGGAACGACTTGGCATCGCAGGCTCCGGCGCGATCGCCTGCGGCTTGGCGGCGACGGCGTCACAGAACGGTGAGGTCCTGATGTGGGCTCGATCCGATCGCTCGGCCGTGCGAGCCGTCCAGAACGTGGAGAAGATCGCCAGCAGGCTGACCGACGAGGATTCGGTGCCGCCGCAGGTCCAGATCGTCCGCGACCTGGACGCACTCGGCGAGGCAACGTTCCTGGTGGAGGCGGTCGTCGAGGATCAAGACCACAAGGTCCAAATCCTCTCCGAGCTCTCCAGGCACGCCGAGGACCATGCCGTCCTCTCCACCACCACCTCATCGCTGTCGATCACCGAGCTGGCGCGGGCCACCGGTCGCCCCGACCGTTTCGTCGGGCTTCACCCCTTCAACCCGGTGCCTCGGATGAAGCTGATCGAGCTGGCGTTCCCGCCCCAGTCCTCCGAGGAGACGCGCGCCCGCGCCCGGGCGCTGTGCGAGTCGCTTGGCAAGACGGCGGTCGAGGTCCCAGACGTCCCGGGGTTCGTGGTCAACCGGCTGCTGTTCCCCTACCTGTTCAACGCCGTCAAGCTGATGTCCGAGACGCACCTCACGCCGGAGGACATCGACCAATGCATGACGTTGGGGGCCGGCCTGCCGATGGGCCCGCTGGCGCTGCTTGACTTCGTCGGCTTAGACGTAGCCGAGGCGATCGGCGACGCCATCGGTGTGCCGGCGCCGTATGCCCTGCGCGAGCTCGTGCGCGAGGGCGCGCTGGGGCGCAAGTCGGGCCGCGGCTTTTACTCCTACGAATAGCGCGCGCGGCTTACGCACTCCGTCGGCTTTTTTTAAGGCCCGTTCATCTGTGGGGACGACACTTCCGCTCGCGACGTACCTCATAGCAGCACCTCCTCCCCAGAAGCACGAGGCCGGCCCGTCCCCAACGGGCCGGCTTCTTTTAAAGCTGTTCCGGGTCGATCATGATCGACCCGGCCGGTCCGCACATGTGCGGACCGGGGGCCGGCGCTCATGAGCGCCGGCCGTCCTCCCATAAATAGTCGAAGCCGGCCCGGGCCTTGGGCCGGCTTCATCTCTCCTCTTCAACCACCGGGATAAGGCTGCTCACGCCTTGGCGGTATCCCCGGCCGTTGCTTGATGCGAAATGTAACGAATGCCGCCGGAGCGTGCGCCGATCCGGCCGAGGCGCTCATGCCGTAGCCCGCCGGGGCCTGATGCGCACCGCTTCGATCCGGTTCTGACGCACCGACTCCACGCGGATCGAGTAGCCGTTGGCAGCCACCGTGTCGCCGCGCTTGGGTAGCCGCCCCAGCTCGGCGAACACCAGCCCGCCGACCGAGTTGTAGGCGTCGGTGTCGATCGGAAGGTCCAGGCCGTAGTCCTCGAGATCGGTGACCGCGACGTGGCCACGCACGAACCAGTCGCCGTTAGCCAGCCGGCGGACCGCACCACCGGCGGGGTCTGTCTCGTCGGTGATCTCCCCTACCACCTCCTCGATGATGTCCTCGATCGTGACGATGCCCGCCGTGCGGCCGTACTCGTCGATCACCACGGCCAGCTCGGTTCGCTGGCGTTGAAGGTCCGCCAGCAGATCGTCCAGGGGCTTGGTCCCCGGCACCAGCGGCGCCTCGCGCACCCGGCTCTCGAAGCTTGCCTGCTCCCCGTCTGCCATCAGGATCTTGACCAGCTGGTTGACGTGCACGATCCCCTTGACCCGGTCCTGGTTGCCGTCCTCCGTTACGACCAGCCGCGAGTGGCCAGTCGAGACGCAGCGCCGCAGCGCCGCCTCTACGTTCTCTGACTCGTCGACGGTCACCACGGCCGGGATCGGCGTCATCACCTGGCGCGCCTCCTGCTCGTGGAGGTGAAAGACCCCGGTCAGCATGCTTGCTTCGCCCACGTCGAGCTGGCCACCGGTGGTGGATTGGGCGATCAGCCGCTTGAGCTCCTCCGGCGTCCCCCCTTCGTCTTCCTCGTTGGGGTCGGTGCCGAGCATCCGGAGGATCGATTGCGAGGACGAGTTGAGGACGAGGATGAAGGGGTGGAACAACCCGCGGAAGAAGCGCAGCGGCCGCGAGACCACGCGCGCCAGGCCCTCCGCGTGCTGGATCGTGTAGAGCTTGGGGACGATCTCGCCGATGATGCTCTGGGCAGTGGTGATCAACAGGTACGCAATCACCACCGAGATGGCCACCGCCGCCCCGTGACTCAGCGGGCCGCCGAGTGGCTGCTCGAGCGCATGTGCGATCGCCGGCTCACCGAGCGCGCCGATGCCAATCGAGGCCATCGTGATCCCCACCTGGCAGGCAGATATGTAGTCGCCGATGTTGTCGATCTGAGATAGCGCAAGCCGGGCCCCGCGCGCCCCCTCGTCGGCCAGCGCTTCGAGCCGCGCACGGCGCGAGCGCACCAGCGCATATTCCGCAATCACAAAGAACGCGTTCACGAAGACCAGCAGTCCCGTGAGAATGATGAACAGCGCCGTCAACGGCGAACTCGTGCGAACCAGCTAGGCGCGGCGCTCCTCCCGCGCGTTGCTACTTCGGGATGGGTCGTCTTCGGTCATCTACCCGGGAGGCCACGAACCCTAGCATCAGCTCCGGGGGTCAAAAGCGGTCCTCTGAGCCTTCGGTCACAGCCGGTCGAAGCGTTCGGCCATCTCGAAATCGGCCTCGGTCAACCCGCCCGCCGAGTGATTGGTTAGCGACAGCCTGACCTTGTTCCAGCCGTGAATCAGGATGTCCGGGTGGTGGTTTGCCTGCTCAGCGGCCTCGGCCACACGATTTGTGAACGCCATCGCCTCCGAGAAGTCCTTGAACTTCCAGTTGCGGACGATCTCGTCTCCCTCGCGCTCCCAGTCCGAGGCCCGCAGCCGACCGGCGATCTCCGTGTCGCTCAACAGCTCTGCCATATCGTTACTCCTAATGGTTCCCGCTTTATCTACGGACGAATGAGAATTGTGAGCCTGGTCCCATCGGCGACCGAGATGCTGTTCGCGCTCGGCCTGGGGGGTGACCTTATCGCCGTGACCCACGAGTGCGACTACCCGCCGGCGGCGCTCGAGTTGCCGAAGGTCACGCGTGACGTCCTGGCCCCCGGACTGAGCGCCGCCGAGATCGACGCCGCGGTCAGGGAGCGCACCCTCCGGGGTGAATCGATCTACGAGCTCGACACCGAGCAGCTGCACGACCTGGGCCCCGACCTGATCGTGACCCAGGCCTTGTGTTCCGTGTGCGCGGTGTCATACGAGGATGTGCGGGCAATCGCCGAGGAGCTCGAAACCCGTCCGCGGGTGATCTCGCTCGACCCCAACACAGTGGGCGAGGTGCTGGAGGATGCCCGCACGCTGGCCGAGGCCACCGACCGCCGGGATGCCGCCGTGCGCCTGGTCCGCGATGCCGCGGCGCGGATCGACCGTGTGCGGATCGCCACGCGCCGGGCCAAACGACCGCGGGTGGCGGCGCTCGAGTGGCTGGACCCCCCGTTCGCGGCCGGGCACTGGACGCCGCAGCTAATCGAGTTCGCCGGCGGCGAGGATGTGCTGGGGTTCGCGGGCGAGCGCTCCGAGGAGCGCAGCTGGGAGGAGGTAGCCGCCGCCCAGCCGGACATCGTGGTCGTGATGCCGTGTGGCTATGACGCCGAGATCGCTCACCGCGAGGCGGAGATGCACCGAGATCAGCTGCGGGAGCTCGGCGCCGGCGAGGTGGTTGCCGTCGACGCTGCGTCCTACTTCTCGCGCCCCGGCCCGCGGATCGTGGACGGCCTAGAGCTGCTTGCGCACATCATCCACCCGGAGCTGATGGCAGAGGCGCCGGGCGGTGTGCTGACGGTCGAGATCTAGTGGTTCGGCATTCGCCCTGAGCGCGCACCGTGTCCTGTTGGTGCACTCGTCGAGTGGGCGCTACGGCGCCGACCGGCAGCTCGAGCTGATTGCCACCGGGCTCGACCGCTCCCGCTACGAGCCACTGGTGGTGCTGCCGCACGAGGGTCCGCTCGCCGCGGGCCTGCGCCAGGCGGGGATCGAGGTGCTGGCGACGCCGCTCGGCGTCCTGCGGCGCGGCGAGGCGGGGCCCCGCGGCCTGGCGCGGCTCGCGGCCGCCGGCGCGCAGAGCGCCGCGGCGCTCGCGAGACTGATCCGCCGACGCAGGGTCACGCTTGTCCACTCCAACACCTCGGTGGTGCTGAGCGGGGCCGCGGCCGCTGCAGCCGCGCGTGTTCCGCACCTGTGGCACGTTCGCGAGATCTATTCGCGCTTCGGCCGGCTGTGGCCGCCCTACCGTCGTCTGCTGGCGGGCGCAACGCTCCTGCCGTGCGTCTCGGAGGCGGCGGCGGCGCAATTCGCTGGGCTGGGCCGCGTGCGAGTCATCTACGACGGCCTGGCGCTCGACGCCGGCCAAGCTCCCCGCGCCGAAGCGCGGACTGCGCTCGGACTCAGCGCCGATGTGCCCGTCGTGGCGGTGGTGGGTCGAGTCTCGGACTGGAAGGGTCAGTCGGTGTTGGTGCAGGCGCTGGCGGAGCCGTCGCTGCGCGAGCTGGAAGCGGTGGGGGTGATCGCCGGCGAGGCCTGGCCCGGCGCCGATGACCGGCTCCGGGCCGTCCTCTCATTGGCCGAGCAACTGGGCGTCCGTCGCCGGCTGGCGCTCGTCGGCTTCCGCGAGGACATCGACACCGTCTATGGCGCCGCCGACGTAGTGGCGGTTCCCTCGACGGCACCCGATCCCCTCCCCGGAGCGGCGATCGAGGCCGCGGCCGCGGGCTGTGCGGTGCTCGCTTCCAACGCCGGCGGCCTGCCGGAGATCATCGCCGACGGGCGCACCGGGCGGCTGGTGGCGCCTGGTGACGCCCGCGCGCTGGCCGCCACCGCCGCCGAGCTGATATCGCGGCCAGCGGAGCGCCAGCGGCTGGGACGCGCTGCCGCGGCGGACGCTCGCGATCGATTCAGCCCGGCGCGGATGCTCGACCAGCTTCAGCATTGCTACGACCTTGTAGTTTCTGGTAGCAATTAGGGCCTTGCGACGGCTCCTGCTCGCGGTGCTTGGTACGTGCGCCCTCAGCGCCGCCTTTGCCCTGTGCGCCCCGGCGGCGCTGGCCTGGACGCCCGAAGCCGCGAGCTACCGCGTGCTCGAGCAGAAGAACGTCCCGGTGACGATGAGCGACGGCACAGTGCTGCGGGTCAACGTCTACTACCCCAGCACGAACGGAGTGGCGGCCAGGGGGCCGTTCCCGGTCCTGCTCACGCAGACGCCATACGGGAAGGACACGACCGGCGCCGTCGGCGGAGCAACCGGCGAGGACCAGTATCTGGTGGAGCGCGGGTATATCGACGTGGTAGCCGACGTCCGCGGCACAGGCGACTCCGGCGGGCAGTTCGGCTTCTTCGACCCATCGCAGCAGCGCGACGGCGCGACGCTCGTGAATTGGTCGGCGCGGCTTCCCCACAGCGACGGGCGCGTCGGCCTCTACGGCGCTTCATACCTGGGCATCAACCAGCTGTTGACGGTCGGGCAGCTGGGGCCGAACTCACCGGTCAAGGCGATCTTTCCGGTCATCTCGGCCAGCGAGCTCTATCGCGACACCGCCTTCGACGGCGGGCTGATCGATCTGGAGTTCGGATCCCTGTACGTGGGCCTGACGGGGACCCTGAACGTCGTCAACCCCATAGCCGAGAATCCACTCGACCCGCTGGACACCTTCCAGGTTGAGCTGCAGCACGTGGCGAATCTCGCGAACTTCGATCTGCCGCTGCTGGTGGACACCTCGTTCGCGGGCAGCGACGCGTACGACGGCCCCTACTGGCAGCAGCGCAGCCCAATCAGCGCCCTGGCCGCGGTCGTCCGCGACCACGTGCCCGCTTACCTGGTCGGGGGCTGGTACGACCTCTTCCAGCGCGGCGAGCCGCTCAACTTCTCGGGCCTTCAGAATGCGCTCGTCGGCCGCTCGGTGTACGCGCCGATGTCGCCCTCGCAGGCGCCCAGTGGTCGCTACCAGCTGCTGATGGGGCCGTGGTACCACGTGACGGCGGCCTTGCAGAACTTCGACCCGACGATGCTGGCCTGGTTCGACCGCTGGCTCAAGGACGAGCAGACCGGGATCGACCAGACCGGGGCGCCGGCGCACCTCTACCTGCTGGGTGCCAACCGCTACGTCAACGAGAGCCAGTGGCCGCCGGCGTCCCTGCACCCCGCTACCTGGTACTTCGGCGTCGGACGGTCGGGCAGCGCACCGCTGTCGCAAAACGACGGCACGCTTTCTCAAAGCGCGCCGTCCGTGTCGAGCGGCTCGGACCGAGTGCAGGTCGTGCCTGCTGATGCCCAGTGCTCGCGCGAGCTCGACCAGTGGAGCATGGGTGCCTTCGAGACGGTGGCCGGACCCACCAACCCGAACAGCGACCCGTGCGCCAACGACGACCGGCTCACTGAGTCCGGCCCCGGCTCGCTGACCTACACCACGTCGCCCTTCGCCCAGAGTCAGGTGATCGGCGGGCCGATTGACGCCACGGTCTATGCCACCTCCACGAGGCCTGACACCGAGCTCGTAGCCACCCTCGAGGACGTGGCGCCGAACGGCACGGCGACCCCGATCACCACAGGTGCACTGCTCGGATCGCTACGCGCGGTCGACAGTTCGCGCAGCTGGACGGCGCCCGACGGCAAGTTCCTGCTTCCGTACCACCCGTACACGGTGGCCTCCAAAAGCGCCGTCCCCACCGGCCTACCGGGTCGCTCAGCCAGGCCGGTGACCCGGTTCGACATCGAGATCCGCCCCACATTCGCCGAGATCGCAGCCGGTCACCGTCTGCGCCTGACGTTGACGACCGCCGACTTCCCGACGCTGGTGCCGACGCTACCCGACGAGTTGAATCTGGCCGGAGGCGTCTACCAGGTGCAGCGGAGCCGTCTGGCCGCCTCCTACGTGGAGCTGCAGAGCGCTCCCGCCTCTCAAGTGAGCCCTCAGCCCTAGAGGGCCGCCCGCGCTAACGGCGCCGCCGACTCTGCGTGCCGCGGCTCCAGTCGCGCATCTGCCAAGGCGAGTCGAGCGGGCTCTCGCCCTTCATCCGGCCCGAGCCGGGAGTGTCGTGCTTGCCGTAGGGCCGGCTGTGGATACCGCTGCCGGCGACCGTCCACCAGCCAATGATCACGCCGATCAGCACCACGACCGCTCCGATCAACATCCACACGAAGCGAAGCTTACGCCACCGTAGCCTCTGCTGGAGCGGCCACCGTGGGGGGTTGCGTCAGGGCGTTCAGCCCCCGAACCCGACGCCGGTCGGCGTCAGCCCGTGCGCCCCCGCGACGGCGATCGCGCCGACCACGCTCACCACCGCCACCGCGGCACAACAGCCGAGTGCCGCGGTCTGGAGCCGCCGGCGCTCCCCGAGCTCGACGATCGCCTTTCCCGCCAGCAGCCCCCCGACCAGACCGCCGAGGTGGCCGCCGATCGAGATTCCGGCCACGCTCACCGAGAAGATGACGTTGATGGCCAGTGTTGGCCCCAAGCCGCTGCGCCAGATCGGAATCTTCCTGTCGCGAGCGACGACGATCAGCGCCCCGAGCACGCCGAAGCAGGCGCCGGACGCTCCCACCGTGTAGATGCCTGGCTCGAACAGCAGCGCGCCGAACGAGCCCGCCAACAGCGACGCGAAGTACACCGCGGCGAAGTTCACGCGCCCAATTGCCGGCTCGAGCATCGGGCCCATCACGTACAGGAAAAACATGTTGAACGCGATGTGCAGGATGTTGTAATGGAGAAAGCCGGAGGTCACCAGCCGCCAGTACTGATGCTGGTGCAAGATCGCGGGGCCTAGGAGCGCGCCCTTGCCGTAGACGGTGCCGCCACCCCCGCCGCCAAGTGGCGTCCCGGTCGCCACTTCGACGATGAACGCCATCACGTTGATCACGATCAGCGTCTCGGTGACCACCGGTCTGGAGGGCAGCGAGCGCATCGTCCGCACCTTCGTGCGCTCGCGTGAGCACTCCGGGCAGCGCATTCCCACCGGTGTCGGGGTCATGCAGTCGGGACAGATCGGGCGCCCGCACGAGGAGCAGGAAACGCCGGTCTCCCGCGACGGGTGGCGATAGCAGACGGCCATCGCGTCGGACGCTATCAGCGGGTCGCGGCGATTCTGGAGAGCTGTGAAAGCGGGCCAAGCGTGCCGGGCGCGGTCCGGCCAGCGTGCGCCGCCTGGCCAACGTCAGCGGTCAGATCACCGCCTCGGGCTCGGAAGGCTTCTTGCGTGGGCCCGCGGGACAGTGGGTCGATGACCTGCGGCGGCTGCGCGACGAATACCGATTCGAGACCTTCATCTTCTGGGGCGAGGGCGACGCCGACGAGCAGATAAAGCGCTTCGCCGAGGATGTCGTCCCCGCGCTGCGCGAAGACGGCTAGACCCGCGACGTCGTCAATGGCGTGGACCCGCGCCCGCTCGAGCCAACAGGAAAACTCGCAGGGCGTGGACCCGCGCCGCTCGCGCCAACAGGAAAAAACTCCCAAACCTCCGCCCGGCAAATGGAGTGTGGGGCGAAACGACGACTCCAGCGACTCTCAGTCCCAAAGACCCCTCGGCGGGAGGAAGCCTGGGACATCTTGGTTGTTGGGGGCAGCCAGCGCTCGTTGTCAGGGCTCGCAAGCCGCCGTTGTCCGGGCGCCCGGCGCTCGTTGTTAGGGCAGCCAGCCCTCGTCGTCAGGGCAGCCAGCGCTACTTGCGCCCGGGCATGATCCGGCGCGCCTCGTCGGCCACGTCGTGCAAGGTGCGCTCGGCCAGCTCCAGCAGGTTCGCGGACTGCGCCCTGCGGCTGCGATGGCGGCTGCGCACCCGCAGCGCTACCAGCGCGCTGCCAGCCGTTGCGCCGACCACGGCCGCAGCCGCCGGACGCGCCCAGTTGCGGGGATCTCGCATCGCCAATAGCTCCCAGGACTCGAGCTCTTCCTGCGCCAGCTCGGTCAGGCTGACGAGCGTCTGCTCCAGCCGCTCGCCGAGGTCCGCCGGCGGATCGACCGGCGAGAGAGCTTCGCGCAGCAGCGCCTCGAAGTCTGTGGCGCTCATCTCTCCACCGCTCCTGCGTCGCCGGAGACGATTCCTTCCAGCTGCCGGATCGCGCGGTGCAGCAGTACCTTGGTCGCCCCGTCGGTGCGGCCCAGCGCGCGGGCGATCTCGCGGTTGTCCATGCCCAGCGCGAAGCGCATGATCAGTGCTTCGCGGCGGTCGTCGGGCAGTTCCTGCACGCCGGCCAGGATGGCCTTCAGTTCCTCTCGGCCCTCCACCAGCGATTCCGTGGTGTGAGGCGCGGAGATCACGCCGGCATCCTCGATCGCGGACTCAGGCTTGCGCGAGCGGTCACGGTAGAAGTTCGCCGCCAGGTTGTGGGCGATCCGGATGAGCCACGGCCTGAGCGGGCGACCGTTCGATTCCCGCAGCGCGCGCTCGAAATGCCTGTAGGCCTGCAGGAACGTCTGCTCGGTGAGGTCCTCGGCATCGTGGTGGTTGCCGACCCGGTAGTAGCTGTAGGAGTAGACGTCCCGCAGGTGGGCTCGATACAGCTCGGTGAATCGGGCATCGAGCTCCGCCTTGCTCTCGGGTGCTTTGACTTCCACCTCACTGCGGAGCCTACCTCTGCTGATGCTTCCCGCTGCAAATACGGCGCACTAATAGGGACGGTTGGGTGGGGAGCACTAGGCGGCGCGAACAGGGCGTGCTGGCTTGCGGCGCGGTGGCTCTGTGACCGTCGCGGTCCAGCGCTCGGGCTCGATGCGCCCCTCAACCAGCGCGGCCAAGCCTTCGAGCGCCGGCGTCGCCAGCCGCGCGTCGCGGGCCACGCTGGCGAGCAGCGGCACCGAGTCGACCGCCTCTGCCGCCTGCCCCAGCACCGCGCTGATCTCGCCTGGGGGCATGCCCTGGGCCAAGAGCTCGCCGGCTCGCCGGTTCCGCGAGCCGGCAGCGACCACAGTGGCCACCAGGTCACCGGCCCCGGCCAGCCCGGCGAACGTCTCAGGCCGGCCACCCCGGGTGCGGGCCAGCGCGTCGACTTCCGCGAACACCTTGCCCGCCGCGGCGCCCGCCACGTTCGGCCCCGCGCTGGCGGCCGCTGCGGCGGCCAGTACTGCGGCGTTCTTCGCGCAGCCGGCCATCTCAACACCGGTCACGTCGGTAGTGAGCGAAACGTCGAGTCCGGCGCTCCGCAGCGCGTCTCTCAGCTGCTTGGCAAAGCCCCGATCGATCGACGCCAGGACCACGGAAGCACCGTGCTCGAGTGCCTCCGCTGCGTGCGCCGGGCCACCCAGCACCGCTACGGCGCGGGCCCGGCAGCGCTCAGCCACGAATGCCGAGGGCGCGGTGCCGAGCGGCGGCACGAGCCCTTTGCAGACCACCAGTACGCCCGCCCGCCGTGGAATGCGCTCCCCGTGCGCCGCGAGGACCGCGGGCAGGGCACGCGCCGGGACCGCCAGGCAGAGCAGGTCGTGCCCTCCCAGCTGGAGCTCTGAGGCCCGCTCCACCCGGACCGAGTCGGGAAGCTTGACGCCCGGCAGGTAGCGCTCGTTCTCGCGCTTCTCGTCCAGCGCCTGGGCCTGCTCGGCTGTCCGGCAGCCGAGCTCCACTTCGAAGCCAGCGCCCGCCAGCGACACGGCGAGGCTCGTGCCCCAGGTTCCGGCTCCGACGATCGCCGCGCGACGGATTGGCGGAAGCCCTCCCAGCCACTCCCACTGGAGCATCACGCACGGCCAGATGCGCTCGGTCACGGCGCCGGCCAGGGCGGGCGAGACGTTCTCCACCTGCGGGAAGGTCAGTGGACGTCCGGCGCGGATCTTGACCTTGTGAGGCCTGATCCGCCAGCCCCTGCGCACGGCTTCGGTTCCGATCACCGCCACCGGGACCACCGGCGCCCCCGTCTCCAGCGCCAGGCGGCCTACGCCACGCTTGGGGGTACCGAGCGAGCCCGGACGGATACGCGTGCCTTCGGGAAAGATCAGCACGATGTCGCCGCGGGCCAGGATCGCCTTCGCGGTATCCACCGACTCCCGGTCTCCCGCCCCGCGGTCCACTGGAAACGCCCCGAGCGCCGCCAGGAACCACGCCTGCCAACGGCGTCTGAACAGCTCCTTCTTGGCCACGTAGTACATCGGCCGCCGCGGGCTCATGGTGGCGATCACGAATGGGTCAAGGAAGCTGCGGTGGTTGGCGGCAACGATCACCGGACCCTTGGCCGGGATGTGCTCGCGCCCGATCCGGGTCATGCGGAAGTAGACGTGAAAGAACGGCTGGAACAGGGACCGGACGATCCAGTAGACGACCGGGTTGACCCCGCGCTCCCTCGTGCGCGCGTGAAGCGCCTCGTGACTCATCACACACTGGCGTACCCGGGGCGCGCCCGCCCGTTACACGCACGGCTGTAGCGCGTATTACGTCATCGTCGCCGGGGCCTAAGAGAGGCCGTTACAGTGCCTGGCGTGGCGTTCGACCTTGACAGCACGCGCACGCTGAGAGGCGCAATCTGTGGGGCGGTCGCGGCGGCTGTCTGGGCGCTCCAGCAACCGCTGGACAAGTTGGCCCTCGGCAGCCGCTACGACGACGTCGAGCTGCTGGGGCGAGCTCTGACGCGCGGCGACGGCTGGTACTCGGCGGGTTGGGCGCTTCACCTTCAGAACGGCGCGCTGTTCGGCGCCGTGTACGCCAATGTCGCCCCGGCGATGCCGCTGCCCGCCGCCTTGCGTGGCCCTGTGGCGGGGCTCGCCGAGCACGTGACGCTGTGGCCGCTGGTGCGGCTCACGGACCGCTTTCATCCCGCCCGTGGCCAGCTGCCGGCCCTGACCGGAAACCGGCGAGCGTTCGCCCAGGCCACATGGCGTCATTTGCTGTTCGGGGTCGTGCTGGGCGAGCTCGAGCGTCGCGTGAACACCGAGCCCGAACCGGCCCCGGCCGCCGCTGAGGTGCAGTTCTCGAGCAACGGTCACGGCTCGCTCGAGGAAGCGCTGCCGGTGGAGGGGGCCTCGTAGATCGCGCCGCCGGTGTAGGCGGGCTCGGCGATCGCGCGATGCAACCACAGTTCACGGCGACAAAACTCGGCAACTGCGGTCGCGTTCGCTGCGTCTGGACGATCGGACATTCCAATCACGGCTTCGAGCGGTTCGCGGCGCTGCTCGAGGGCCATGGGGTCGAGCTCGTAGCCGACGTGCGCTCGCGTCCGTATTCGAGGTTTGCCCCCTGGTCGAACCGCGAGCGCCTTTCGGTGGCGCTCGCGAGCCGTGGGGTGCCCTACGAGTTCTTCGGCCAGGTCCTCGGTGGCAGGCCTGACGCCGACGAATTCCACGACCCCTCAGGACACGCACTGTATGAACGAATGGCGCGCGAACCAGCGTTTGGGGAGGCGATCGAGCGGGTGCTGGCGCTGGCCCGTGAGCGCCGGGTCGCGCTTCTGTGCAGCGAAGGCGACCCGAAGAACTGTCATCGCCGGCTACTGGTCGGCAAGGTCCTGTGCGAACGCGGGGCGACGCTCCAGCACATCCTCCCGACGGGCGAGGTGCGCGCCGAGGACGACGTGCCGCTGGCCCCTGACGGGGCGCTGTTCGCCGCCGGCATCTGGAGGTCGGCTCGGCCGGTTCGCCCCCGTTGAGCGCCACGGGATCCATCGGGCCGCGCCGAGTCGGACACTCCCTACCATCCCTCGGCAGCTCGCCCGCCTAGCTCAACTGGTAGAGCACTTCACTTGTAATGAAGGGGTTGGGGGTTCGAGTCCCCCGGCGGGCTTGGGGATTTGGGGACACGTGTCCCGTATATGTCCCGATAAGCGGCTAGAGTTTGCAGCTGTGCAGCGGGCGTCGGGACACGTTTTCAGGCTCGAGCGCAAGCGCGGCCCCGTCTGGTATGCGAAGTACAGGCTGCCGTCGGGGCGACAGGTGCAGAAGATGCTGGGGCCGGCGTGGACCGGACGCGGGCGACCACCCGCAGGCCACTTCACCAAGCGGACCGCCGAGGATTGGCTGCGGTCTGTGTTGGATGAAGCGCGCCGGGGGAGGCTTCCGGGCGCCGTCGAGACTGGCGCCACGTTCGCCGATGCCGCCGCGGAATGGCTGCGGTATATCGAGCATGACCGCGGCCGCAAGCCCTCGACGCTCGCCGGCTACAAGGCGATCGTGCGCTCGCAGCTACTGCCGGCGTTCGGCGCTATGCGGATCGAGGAGATAACCCCGACCGTGATCGAACGGTGGCTCGACTCGATCGAGCGCTCAGCGAACACACGGACGAAGGCGCTAGTGCTGCTGCACGGCATTTTTCAGCGGGCACGAAAGGTGTGGGGGCTTCGCTTCAACCCGGCCGCCGAAGTCGAAAAGCCCTCGCTTCAGCGAAGTGGGGACATCGACGTGTTCTCTCCCGAGGAGGTGTGGGCGCTGGTACGTGCGGCCGCGTCGGAGCAGGACGCGGCTTTGTTCTTGACGGCGGCGTTCACTGGGCTGCGTCGTGGTGAGCTGCTGGCGCTGCGCTGGCGCGATGTGGACTTCGCCGGCTCGGTGATCCGCGTGCGTGCCAGCTACACCGAGAGAGTGTTGACGACGCCGAAGTCGGGCAAGGTGCGCTCGGTGCCGATGGCGCCAGACGTCGCATCGGCGCTGGCACAACTCGGCCGGCGTGAGCGCTTCACGAGCGACGATGACCTCGTGTTCGTCGGTCAGGTCGGGAGCTACCTGGACGGCTCAGCACTACGCCGCCGCTACGACGCCACGCTCGAGCGAGCCGGTCTGCGCAAGCTCCGCTTCCACGATCTGCGGCATACGTTCGGCACCCGGATGATCGCCAAGGCCGACATCCGCCGCGTGCAGGAGTGGATGGGCCACGCGGACATCCAAACCACGATGAAGTACCTCCACTATGCGCCGCGCGAGGAGGACGCCAGGCTCGTCGCTGATGCCTTTCGGTTAGCCGATTTGCCGGTCAACAGGGCTGCTGAACGTTGACGATTTTGGCGTCGATCGAAGACCCGGACGGCCGATGGGTCGAGCTGACCAGGAGCGCTGGGACCACGTCATCGAGGAAGGACATCCGGAGATGACAGGACTCCTTGACGATGTCCTCGCCACGGTCGCCAGGCCCGACAAACGGATACCAGGGCGCGAATCGAACGAGGAGTGGTTCTACCGCCAAGGGGTCGGGCCCGGTCGGTGGCTGAAGGTGGTCGTAATCTATGAGCAACAGCGAGGCTTCATCGTCACGACTCACGGCCGTCGTTCCTTCCCATGAACGTTCAATTCGCAGGCACCACGTTTGATCATGTCCTCTACGACCGCGACGTCGACGTGCTCTACCTACATGTCGGCGATCCAAAGACGGCGGTCGATTTCGACGAGTCCCCCGAGGGTCACCACGTCCGCTTCGATGACGAGGGCAAACTCGTCGGCGTGACCATCCTCTACCCGAAGCTCCTGCTCGAGCAAGACGGCAATATCACGATCACGATTCGGGAGGGCGTCGTGGTTGGTCACGAAGCGTTAGACCAGGTTCTTGCCGCCGCGTAGCGGACTTCGGTGACGGTCCTAGCTCACCCCCGTATTCGGCTATAGCTGCCACTGGCAGTCGCGGCGGGTGAACGGGCTGGCATGTCGGACACATGCTCGAGGAACCCGTTCGCACTCACCACACCCCGCTTTACTGCCGCTAACCGGTCGCCTTACGCCTTCATCTCGCTTCTCGCAGCCCCTCTTCGCCTCTCTCCCCTCGTCCGCCTTGGCCACCTTGGCCAATGCACACCCGGCCCGCGGGTGCCGCTGGCCCCGGCCGTACGTAGGGCGGGCGGGGTCAGCGGCAAACGCGGGCACGAGCAGGTGCTTGCGAAGACCCTGTCAACGGGCTAGTCAGCACCCTGGTCAACAAATGGGACGTTTATGAGCCGCGAGAACGCCCCGAAGTGTCGCCGACCAGTTGGCCAACTCGGCCAAACGGAGGTGATGACCATCCGCGGAGAACTTGTCGACCGCCGGGCGCAACTTTGCTTGCTGGGAACCGTCCTACCGGGTGACATGGGTCGTAGGTCGCGGGTGGCAAGGCTTCTTGGGGGCGCGGTTCTGTGGGGGCTGCTTTCGCTCGCGCTGGGTGTGACGTCGGCGTCCGCGGATTCGCCCATCGCCTGGAATCAGCCGATGACTGTGGACCCTGGCTACACGTTGCAGGGCGTCTCGTGCGCGAGCGAGTCGTTCTGCGTGGCGACCGACTCCTACGGGCATGTGGTCGGCTCGACCAATCCGACTGGTGGCGTGTCCGCCTGGACCACCGCGGCGGCTCGCGTGGACCACGGGGGTCCGATCTCCTGCCCCTCGTCGTCGTTGTGTGTAGTGGCGGACGGCCAGGGGAACATGGAAGCCTCGACCGACCCGCTGGGAGGTTCGCCATGGTCGGTGGCACCCGCCGTCTTTCCCTCCCAGTTCACTGGCCAGAACGTGTTCTATACGGACCCCCAAGGGGTGTCCTGTCCCTCGACGTCGTTTTGCCTAGCGGTCGGGCTATACGTGCAATGTTTCCCTTCTCCCCCCGGAGACTGCTTGATCGGCAATCCTGCAGGATGGCTCGCGACCAGTCAGGATCCAGCGGGAGGGTCAGGTGCCTGGACCACTTTTGGTCCCAAAGGAGTCGGACTGACTTCGGTCTCCTGCGTAAGCGCCTCATTCTGCGCCGCTGGTGACTTCACCGGGGATGTTCTGACCTCGACGAACCCCAGCGGCGACACATGGCAGACGACCAAGGTCGATTCATCCGGGTCACAGATCCTCTCTATCTCCTGCCCTTTGGTGACCCTGTGCGTCGCCACGGACGGTAACGGCACTGTGTTTGTCTCTACCAACCCGACGGGCGGCCCCAGCGCCTGGGTGCCGACGCAAGTCACGACTCCGGATTACATTCAGGGGACTGGGGATATGACGAGCGTGTCCTGCGCCGCGTCCACCCTCTGCGTCGCCGTCGATGGGCAAGGCAACGCGTACAGCACGACGAATCCTGTCGGTGGTGTCTGGACCGTCCAGCGCATCGATACCGCAGCCCCGGTCACCCCGCAGCCTGTCAACAACCTGTCGGTCTCATGTCCCTCGATCCGCCTGTGCGTCGCGGTCGATCAATCCGGCAACGCCATTGTGGGGACCGGGGCGCCGCAGACGGTGGCTCCGCAGGCGGCGCCACCGCCAACCGCAGCGCCGGTCTCAGCGCCGTCGTTGTCCTCGCTGCGCGTCTCGCCCCGAACATTCAGACGCATGGGCCGCCGGGCCGGGCAGTGGTGCGTGGCTCTCAGCCAGGCGAATCGCCGCGATCGTCCGTGTAGGCGTCCAATCTCGCTGCGCATCAGCTACAGGCTTTCGAACCCTGCGCAGGTCACCTTCACGATCCAGCGTGTACTGATGGGCAAACGGGTGAACGGCCGCTGCGTGGCGCCGGCGCGTGCGAACCGCCACCATCGTTCCTGCACCAGACTGATCGCCGTACGCGGAGCGATCGTCCGCGCCAGTCACGCGGGCCATGACTCATTCACCTTCAGCGGCAAGATCGGCGCGCGACGGCTGGGACCAGGGACCTATCGGCTGATCGCAGCCCCTACCTCAGGCGGGCTGACCGGAGCGCCCCGGAGGGTCAGTTTCCGCATCGCCTAGGCGCCGAGTGTCAATGGCGCTGGCACCACCTCAAGGGATCAGCGCGGTACGGATGCGACATTGACCGGCGCCCGGTGTCCTGTCTGAAGAGCCAGCGGCGAGGCGCGCTGGACGGATCGCCAACAGGAACAGCGGTTGGAGGCTTACGCCCCCACGAAAGCAAGAGGCGAGCTCGAGGACCCGACGGAGAGGTATCCCGGATCCTCGCTAGCAGCGTCCGGTCGCTCGGTGAGGAGCTTGCGCGGCGTTAGCGGAGAGAACGCCCCGGCATTAGCTAGTTCCGTCCCCGATTGGCCGGCCTCCGAGGACTCCCACGGCCGCGTGCCGAGGATCGCTCGATCGACCTCTTCCCGCCCCTCCCGCAGCCGGTAGCAGCGCCCGCTTGGGAACGGCTCTCGCACTCGACAGCCAGCGCCATCGCATCGCCCGCCCTCAGCATGTCGGGGCGAGCCACGGTCCGCGTGCGGGCTCGAGCCCGTCAGCCAACAGAGCATCCGTTGGCACGCGGGCATCTTCACGCCGCCGAAGCAGTCCTCGGAAACGCGCGGACCGCGCCTCTCGCTGACGATCGCTTCCATCTTCGAGACGCCTGCGACTGCGCGACCGCTCCGGCGACGTCGAGCCGGTCTCGAGCGCGTGAAGCGGATGAGTCCTCTCGTTGCGGAGCGCTCGTGTGGCGCTTCGGGGTTGTGTCGGGTCGGGGCGACTTGGGCGCGCGAGGCAGCCTCGGCGACTGCTCAGCGACTCTGACGGAGCTTGGTCACGAACTGTGCGGGCGTGAGGATCGGAAGGTCGTCGCTTAGGACGAGCAGGTCTTGGTCGCCGGTCACTAGGTAGGCGCGCCGGTCTATCGCGAGGGCGAGGAGGTAGTCATCGTCGGGGTCGCGGGAGCCGACTGGCGGTGCGCTTGCGGGATCTTCGGCGAGGGTTCCGTGGTCGCGGACCCAGTTGGCGAATGCGGCGGCTTTTTCGGTAGTGATCCGCTTGCGCAGCTTGGGGTAGCTGAGGGTTCGCTTGAGCTCGACGAGCAGCAGCTCGGAGACCACGAGCTCGAACAGACCGTCGCGGCCGGCGCGAAGGATCTCGGCCGAGGCGCCCTTGGCGGAGAGCACTCCTGAAATCAGGACGTTGACGTCAACGACCGCGCGCACCAGATGCCCGTCGGCGAGGCCTGGTCGCGTGTTGGGCCTCGACAGCGAGCTCGGCGGCCCTGGCTTCGGACATCGTTGCGTTGGCCCAGAGCTCGTCGAGAACGTCGAGCTTGAGGTCGCGCCGCAGCGACTCCTCGATCACGGCACTGTCCGAGACGCCGGTGCGGACGGCGCGGATCTTGACCCACTTCAGGACATCCTCGTCGATCGTGAGCGTCGTGCGTACTCTGGCCACACCCGCATCATACCATCACGATGCGGAGATGCGCCGATGCGATCGATTGTCGTCCAGAGGAGGACGCCATGCAATCCATACCACTGCTGGACAGTGCCGGTCGGCGCCGATCACCAGCGACCATGTCCACCTTCCATCAGGGGCGCGCACCGAGCAACAAGGGTCTGCGGTATCCGCCCGATCCGCCGGCGGTCGAGGAGATCGTCGCGGTGATGCGCGCCGCCGGGAACAGCCCGGAGGGCGTGCGGCTGCGCGGGATTATCGTGGTGCTATGGCGCGCCGGGCTGCGTATCAGCGAGGCGCTCGCCCTCAACGAGACGGACCTCGACCCGAGCCGTGGTTCCCTCGTGGTTCGCCACGGCAAGGGCGATAAGCGGCGTGAGGTCGGGATGGACCGCTGGGCGTGGACGCACCTCGATCCCTGGCTCAAGCTCCGCCGGGAGCTACCGATCGGCCGACTGTTCTGCGTCCTGCGCGGCCCGACACGTGGGCGGCCATGCGCTTCGGCCGGAATCCGCGCTCACCTCCACCTCAGCGCCGAGGCAGCCGGGGTCCGACGCCGGTTCGCGCCGCACCAGCTCCGGCACGCGCACGCGGTGGAGATGTCGCGCGAGGGGATCTCGCTGCTCGTGATCCAGCGACAGCTCGGGCATGCCGACCTCGCCATCACCTCTCGCTACCTGCGCGGGATCGACAGCACCGAGATCATCGCCGCCGTCCATGAACGATCCGCACCGATGATCCCCGCCGACCCGCACACCGCCACACGCCGCTGAAACACACCGGCTCGACCCAAGCAACGTGGCCGCGCTCCGGCGCGGCCACAGGTCGCGGGGCGACCAAGAGGCAGAAAGGCCCACGCACAGCCGCACGTCGCCGATGCGATGGCGCGCTCTGCTCGGCCGCCGAGGTCAAAGCGATCGCCCGGCGCTGACGACCGCCGGCACCCGAAACCCAGCCACGCTGCGGTGCCCCGGCCAGGCTGCCCCACCACGCCTGTAGCAGCCACGGCGAGGTCGTGACCGCTCAGCAGCAATGGGGCCAGGCGGTCGGCGGTCCCGGCGTGATCGCAATGGCTGGCGAAGCAGAAGTCCGCAACGGGGCCGCCTTTCGCAGCTGGTTCTCGTCCAACTTGGGCCTGAGGTCGTCTACCGGGACCACCCTCGCCCAGACGCGCAGCACCAAGGACGTTGCCGCCGGTAAGAGTTACGCCCTGCGCACTTCGGTCCCGTGCCATGCCGCGCTCGGATTCACCGGGGTCATGATCCGCACGTTTTTCGTCCTCCGAACCAACAGCGGACGGTTCGTGCTGGCGACGCCCCCTGACAACTCCCTCTGCGAGTTTGGGTAAATGGCGGAAGCGGCATTGGGCACGGAGTGTGGTGAAGACAGGGACCTTCGCGCGCCACCGCTGTATGCGTACGCGGGCATGCGCATCACCAACCCGGCGGACGCGTCCCTGCTCTCGCCGACGCTGACGACATCGAGCGTACCGCCGCCCGTCCACGACCACTCCAGGATGGCGACGTCGTTGACCGAATCGCGCGACTCGGCGAGCGCAGAGCACGGCTCCAGCTTCGCCTCTGCGAGGAGCACCCAGAGCGCTAGACCGATCTAACCCCCTATCGGACGAAAAGCAGCAGCGCCGTGCTGGGCGATGGTGACGCTGAGAGTGACCGCTCTCGGACAACATGGGTCACGAGCCTCACGAGACGCGTCGTGGCCGCTCGCGTGAAGGAGCGGCCGGGGGCGCCGGCGCCGGCTGACGAGTCCTGG
>CAVWOC010000009.1:0-29688 GCA_963756555.1 uncultured Actinomycetes bacterium | reverse complement strand
GCGAGGCGGTCGTGCCTTGGTAGGTCACTATCTCGGATTGCATTGCGCGTAGTTCCCGCTGCGCTGGCCTTTCTGCATTGCCGCCCCAGCGGCTGCGCGGCGAGCAGCGCTGGCTCCGCCGCGCGATCCTCCTCGCTCGATCAGGCGCGGCGCCCATAGACGGTCATATCGTCCAGCAGCGCTGCGCGCGCGGCCGACACGTGCTCCGCGCCGGCCAGGTACTCCACACGCACCGAACGTGGCTGACGGGCGTACGTCAGCCCTCTCGGACGGCTTTAAGAGTGTCGAGGATGGACTCGGTCGGGAGTCCGGTGCTCCCACGGGACGCGACGTGGGCGTCAAGCTCCTCAACCGTCGGTTGTGCGGCCGCAACCTCGAGATGGTGCCTTATGTGGTCGGACAAGGTCATGCTTGCCGTCGCCGCACGTGCCTTCAGCACTCGATGGACTTCATCGGGGACGTTTCGCACCTGGATCATCTTCGACATGTGCCTCACGGTACACATGTGCCTCACGTGGGCAGAGGTGCGAGGTCAGGCGCTGAGCGCCGCGAGTCCTTGGGTGACTGCACGCGTGGTGCGGTCGAGGTCTCCGGTTGCGAGCAGGTCGAGCATCGCGCCGCGGAGGAACGCGAGCACGAGCGTGCGCTGAGCCTCGGCGGCCCGAGTCCACCGCTGTCTCGGCGGCTGCGCCCGGCCGAGCAGCTCCAGCCAGTCATCGACCGTTGCGCGGGCGAACGCCGCCCACGGCCCCTCAGGCTCGACCAGCGAACGGGCGTAGCTCTCGGTCCACAGGCGCAGCAGCCCACGATGCTCGTCGGCCGCGAGCCAGCGCCAGACCGTCGCGCCGATGTGAGCCAGGTCAGCCTGTCCATCGGTGCGCATACGGTCAAGCAGCTCGAGCTCGTCGGCTCGGGCGCGAGCCAGCAGTGCGCGGATCAGCCCGTCTTTGCTGCCGAACAGGAACAGCAGTACCCGAGGACTCGAGCCGATCGCTGTAGCGAGCGGCCGCAGAGATAGGCCCCCAAGACCATTGGCCAGCGCCTGAGAGTAGGCGCGATCGAGTAGCTCGTCGCGCCGGCGGGAGCTCACGGGTGCGGGTGCGGGCTTTGACACATCGCTCACCCCCGATACGGTACGCTACTGAAACGGTCGTTTCAGTGATGGGAAAATCGCGGTTGGAGAAATGCGTGATCCGGCGGCTTGGACGCCCGGGCGACCTCGGCTGGGTGGTGATGGCCCACGGCAAGATCTACGCCGAGGAGTTCGGCTGGGATTCGAGCTTTGAGGCGCTCGTGGCCCGGATCGTGGCGGACTACGCCACTGATGCTCAGGACGACAGAGCGGCCGCCTGGATCGCCGAGCGCGGCGGAAGGCGGGTCGGATGTGTGTTCTGCGTACCCGGCGACGTCGAGGCCACCGCCAAGCTGCGCATCTTGCTCGTGCATCCCGATGGCCGGGGCTGCGGGCTCGGTGGCCGGCTTGTCGACACGGCAATCGACTTTGCCCGCAGAGCGGGATACGAGCGCATGCAGCTGTGGACCAACCACCCGCTCGAGGCGGCCCGTCGGATCTATCTGAGCCGCGGATTTGAGCTCGTGAGGGAGGAACCCCACCACAGCTTCGGAGTCGATCTGGTTGCCGAAACTTATGAACTCGAGCTGCGCAAGCCCACGGCGCGCGCGGACCCGCTGCCGGCGCATTGAGCCATCAGCACGCGTCGGACGCCCGTCGCCGGCGCCCGCGGACATGGCATTAACCGACCGTTGACCAGGAATGCCTGGGGGTGGATGATGGTGCGAGTGGGGGCGCTCGTGGATCAACCGGGGTCCCATCGAGGCGCGGGCGTCGGTGGGTGGGCCTTGTGGGCGCGGTGGCGCTCTTGGCCTGCAATCTCAGCTTCGTGGATCTTGGCTCTGGCGCCGCGGCGGCGGCGGAGGTTCCGATCGGGACTCACTCGATGCTGAAACTCAACAGCCCGTACTCGTTCATGCAGGCCATGTTCGCCGAAGCTGCGCGGATGCACGTGTCGGCGATTCGTCTGGATGTGGCGCCGTCGCTGGCTTTCGTCGACCCGTCGCGGCCGCCTGATTTCTCGGGATTGGATGAGGTGATGGCACTCTCCCAGCAATACGGCTTGCGAGTAATCGCCGATCTGTCCACGATCCCGCCCTGGATCACCGCCTGCCCGGTCCCGACCAGATACATTCGATCAGGCCAAGCGCGGCACGAATGAGTTCGACGCGTATCCCGCTCTGATCGGCGAGATCGTCGCCCACGCCGACCGTGATTCGCGATTGGGAGATCTGGAACGAGCCCCGATCTCTATGAGTACTTCCGTGGCACCCTACAGCAGTACGCGGAGATGTTGAGAGCCGCCCATGACGCTGTCAAGGCATCGATTCCGCAGGCTCAGGTGCTGCTGGGAGCATTTCCAGCACATCGGGGATGGGCTGGCTCACGCAGGTGTTCGCTGTCCCTGGTGCCGACGCTGCGCATGCGTTTGACATCGCCAACATCCATGAGCGTGGCCAGCTCGATGCCCTGGCCGGCGATGTCGCGTCGTGGCGGCAGTTTCTGGCGGGGTATGGCTTCAGTGGGCCCCTGTGGGTGACCGAGCACGGAGACCCGTCCGACCCCGGGTTTCAGTACGACCCGTCATACGCTGGAGGTCCGTTGTCGCAGGCGGCTTACCTGACGGCGTCGATCCCAACAATGCTTGAGGCGGGAGCCGGCGAGATGTTCGTCACCGAGCGTGACAATCTCGGGGGCAGTACGCATCGGAGGGCGTACTCGGCGGGAACGTGCTCGATCCGCCGGTTGCCGATCCGCAGGTGGTCGAGAAGCCGGCTTACGCCGCCGTCCGGGGTATCGCCAACTGCTACGCGAGCTTCGGGCGCGACTGTCGCGGCCCCCTCCCGCCGCGACTCCTCCCTCGCTGGCGATCCCCGCCACCAGGCTGCGGTCTTCCACCATTTCGCTCGTCTCCGTGTCCGACCCCGCGCCAGGGCCGGTGCAACTGGGCATCCTGGGGCTGGTCGACGAAACCCACGGTCCGATCGGGATATCGCAGGACGGCTGCTCGCTTCATCTCCTCGAGCCCAATCAGCACTGCACCATGGCGGTGAGCTTCAAGCCCGTGAGGGGCGGCAGCGTCACGGCCATGCCGCAGCTGCCCTCCAGCAACGGCGTGCTCAGCGTTGCGGTGACCGCCGTGGCCCGTCGGTTTCGAGCTTGAGCTCGCCGCCGGCGATCGGCCTGGAGTTCACGCCGATCGGCGCCGCCGACGGCATCGGGCACCAGCAGCGGTTCGTGATCAGCCTCACGAATCCGCTCAGCGCACCGGTTCACATCGCGGGGGCAAGACTGTCAGGGACCAACGCCCGCGCGTTCCTCATCAGGTCAGATCGCTGCTCCCGGCTTGAGCCGGCACCGGGGTGCCGAGTGTCATGTCTCGATGCTGTTCAAAGCCGCAAAGGCCGGGGCGGCCGAGGCGGTCCTCACATTGCGCGGGGATGGCACACCGCTGAGGATCAGGCTCCGCGCCAACCCGGTGGTGCGTCCCGCGATCACCTTGCTGGCCTCATCCGACGGCAGCTCTCGTTTCGCTCCTGCCTCCCGCAACCTCGTGCTGGTGACGACCGACCAACCCTCCTCGGTCAGCTGGCACGCCGTGCGCCTCGACGCCAGGCTGCAGCGTCGCTGCGCCAGCGCCGCCGAGAACGCTCTCGCCGCGCCAGACAAGGTCGGGCGGTTGTCTGCCAGTGGTCGCACCTCAACTGGCGACGACATCCTGGCCCAGAGCATCAAACAGTACGTCGCGCGCTTCGTGCTTCCGGTCGAGGGCGGCCGGCCCGGCCTGCAGGCCGGCACTTACCGCCTGACAGTGACAGCCGCCGGTGCGCATGGCACGCGGCGGGTCAGAACGGTGTTTCTGACTGTACCGGGCCCTAGACGTACACTGCGCTCGTCAAAACAGCGGCAGGTCAAAATCGGACAGCTCAATCGTCTGGCACAGCTGGCGCCACGAGTCGTCCCGCTCGCGGTTGCGGCCGTCACCACGCTTGCCGCCTTGACTGGCACCGGCGTAGCCGCGACCCGTTCACGCACGCCAGCCCCGCCGGCACGCTCGGTGACCCTGCAGTGGGTCGGCGACATCGCGCTGAGCACGCAACGAGGGCTCCCGCCCGGTGGCCTTGTGCACGCGCTGAGCCCGGTCGCGTCTCAGCTTCGCGACGCCCAGCTGACGCTGGGAAACCTCGAGGGCACGCTGTCAGTAGGCGGGGCATCGAAGTGTGGCGCCGGCTCGGTCGGCGGTGTGAATTGCTTTGCCTTTCAAGCGCCGCCGTCGACGGCGCGCCAGCTGCGCAAGCTCGGCTTCGGCTTGGTCAACCAGGCCAACATCCACTCGTTGGACTTCGGAGCTTCGGGCCGAGCGCGAACGCTCCGGGCGCTACGAGCAGCCGGAGTGGCGCAGACGGGCCTTCCAGACGAGATCACGCACTTGAAGGTCGGAGGGATGCGCGTCGCGTTTCTGGGGTTTGCGCCGTACAGCTATGACGGCAACCTGCTGGAGATCCCGGCCGCCGGCGCGCTGGTAAGGCGGGCGCGAAGGACCGCTTCGATGGTGGCCGTGATCATCCACGCGGGAGCCGAGGGCGCCGACCAGCTCCACACCCCGTACGGGACCCAGTACTACCTGGGCGAGAACCGAGGTAATGCGCGGGCGTTCGCGCACGCGGTGATCGATGCAGGCGCGTCGATCGTGCTCGGCTCAGGCCCGCACGTGATCCGGGGGGTCGAGCGCTACCGTGGGCGCCTGATCGCGTATTCGCTCGGCGATTTCGTCGGCTACCACACGCTGGGCGACGGAGGCGTTCTGTCCCAGAGCGCGATCCTCAGAGTGAAGCTCGGGGTCGGTGGTCGCGTGCTGGCCGCCCGCTGGGTCTCGATCCGGCTGGTCGACGGGTTGCCCCGCCCGGAGTCCAGCGAGGAGAGCGCCAGGCTGGTCGCCAGGCTGTCACGCGAAGACTTTCCGAGCGACCACTACGTGATTCCGCCCGACGGGCGCTTTCGGCTGCCTCCACGCTAGCCTGCGCCGATGACCGAGTACACCTCCGAGCTCGCCAGGCTCACGGTGAGCGTCGGCGCCAACCTGGCGCCTGGCCAGACGGTCGTCCTGAACGCAAAGCTGGGCCAGGAGCCACTCGCGCGTGCCGTCACGGCCGCGGCCTACGACGCTGGCGCCCACCACGTCGAGGTCCATTACGCGGACCCGCACGTCCAGCTGGCGCGACTCGAGCACGCCCCCGACGAGGCGCTCGGCTCGGTGATCCCGTGGGTCCGGCAGCGGCCCGGACAGCTGGCGGAGATGAACGGGTCGTTGATCAACCTCAGCGGCCCGGCGGCGCCGGGGCTGCTCGACAAGGTCGATCCGGCGCGAATCGGACGCGACACCGTGCCGCTGGTCGAGTGGATCAAGGTGATCTCCGAGCGGGCCGTCAACTGGACGATCGTGCCCGGTCCCAGCGCCCCGTGGGCAAAGCTCGTGCACCCGGAGCTCGACGAACGCGAGGCGCTCGGGCGCCTGTGGGACGAGGTCGGGCACATCTGCCGCCTCGACGAGGAGGATCCGGTCGCGGCATGGTGGGCGCGCTCGGATGAGCTCGCCGACGCCGCGCGTCGCCTTAAGGCTGGGCAGCTGGATTCGCTGCACTTTGTCGGCCCGGGGACTGACCTGAACGTGGGGCTGCTCGCCGGCGTGGAGTGGAACGGCGGCCACTTCGAGACCGCCTGGGGGCGCCGGCACATCCCCAACCTTCCCACCGAGGAGGTGTTCACCAGCCCCGATCCCGAGCGGACCGAGGGCGTCGTCACTTCGACCAAGCCGCTGCTCATCTCTGGACGGGACGTGAAAGGCCTGCGGGTCCGGTTCGAGGCCGGACGCGCGGTGCAGATCGATGCCGAGGAGGGCGCGCCGCTACTGCGGGAGCTGGCTCAGCGCGACCCCTACGCCAACCGGCTGGGCGAGGTGGCGCTGGTTGATGCCAGCGGCCGGATCGGTCCCTCCGGCACCATTTTTCACGACACGCTGCTGGACGAGAACGCCGCCAGTCACATCGCGATTGGCTCCGGGTTCACGCATCTGGCAAAGGACGAGCACGCCGCCGCCCAGATCAACGAGAGCGCCGTCCACACCGACTTCATGATCGGGGGGCCGGACGTCGAGGTGACCGGCGTGACCCGCGACGGACGAGAGGTGGCGGTGCTGATCAACGAGCGCTGGGCCCTCTAGCTGGGCGACGTATTCTTCCGCGCCCATGCCGAGGACGACATGCCGGAGATCATCGAGTCCGGCCGCGATCAGGGTGAGCGGTTCGAAGAGGCGGTCCACGACAGGCGCATGGGCCTGCTCAGACTCAGTCGCTAAACGCGCCGCGGGCCCTGATCAGCGGCATTGTCGTGCGGCCGGCTGGCCCCAGGGGATCGATCCAAGTGGTCGTTAAGCCGACGTCCACTCCGTCGTGGCTGCTTCCATCACCGGTCAGGCGGTTTCGCGAGCACCTACGAGAGATAAGACGGACGGCCGGGGAAACCCACCAGCTCGTGGCACAGCTGGATGCGGTCGTCCGCGATCAAACCGCCGCGCTGGCACGAACCGACGCACGTCTTGAGGACCTGGCCGGACAAGTGCGGGAAGCGAAAGCCTCGCGTGCGGCGCAGCACGCACAACTGCTCGAGGTGCTGCGCTTCATCCACAGCCGCGGCCAGTGGCGGCGCCAGCGCCTGCGAGAGCTCCGGGCCGACCCCGCCTACGAGCGGCCGTTCACCGATTCGGATCCGCTCGTTTCGGTCGTGATCCCGACCTACGACAACCACCGTCTGCTACGCGAGCGCGCGATCCCCTCGGTACTGGCCCAGACGCATCAGAACTTCGAGGTGGTGGTTGTCGGAGATGCGGCTGCTGAGGCGGCCCGTGTGGCGGTTGAGAGCTTCGATGACCGCCGGATCAGCTTCTCGAATCTTCCTTATCGGGGTCCATACCCCGAGGATCCGGAGGTCCGGTGGCTCGTCGCCGGGGTGCCGCCGGCCAACGAGGCGGTGCGGCTGGCTCGGGGGTTGTGGATCGCGCCGCTCGCCGACGACGACGCCTTCCATCCACATCACGTTGAGCGACTGCTGGTGCACGCGCGCCGCGTGCGCCTCGAACTCGCCTATGGTCGCATCTGCGCCCATCTCCCTAACGAAGGTTCCACCATTTCAGTCGGCCGGTTTCCACCCGAGCATGGACAGTTCGGATTCCAGTCGGCGCTCTACCACCGTGGCCTGGCGGACATCTTCGAATTTGAGCTGGCGGACGCGCCGCTGGGGCTGCCGTGCGATTGGGGGATGTGTCTGAGGATGATGGAGGCCGGCGTGCGGATCGGCATGCTCGATGAGGAGACCGTCGACTACTATCCCTCGCGGCACTGGACTCCGCGCTGGGAGGAGTGACCTCATGCCACGGCTCATCAGGCTGCCAAGTAGATCTAGTGCTCGGATCAGGCTGCCAAGTAGATCTAGTGCTCAGCCATCACGGCCCAGGCGATAGAACCTAACGTCGTACGTTGCAGGCGCAGGCTGCCGATACCAAGCGTTTCAACCAACGCTAGCGTCTCACCGGGAGCCTCCCGCACGTTTGACTCATCGAACGCGATGACTGCTCCAGCCGGCATTCGCGGTACGAACAGCCTGATCGCCTCCATCGTCGGCTCGAACAGGTCAAAGTCGAGATAGAGCAGCGCCACGATGAGATGAGGATTTCTGCGCAGGTACTCGCTTCCTGCGACGAGAAAATCTCCCTTGACCAGTTCGATTTTGGGCAGCTGACCCAACGCGCGGTCCTCGTCGAAATAGGCCACCGACTTGAGCAGGTCCTCCCGGTCTGCACCCCCGAACCCTCCCTCTGAGAAGTGGCGGCTTCCTCCCTGGGTATCGATGTCAGAAACAGCGGGAAAGCCTTCGAAGGTGTCGAACCCGATAATTTGCCTCCGGTGGTTGAGTGGTTCAAGGAGAGCGCTCACGTTGGCAAACGTGAACAGGCCTGCGCCGTTCATCACACCGCACTCGATGACCGAGCCCTGCACGGGGAGGATTGACTTGAAGAGTTCATATCGAACGAGGAATCGGCTCAAATCTGTTCGTAGAACGAACCGAGGGAACGCCGCCAGCTTGTCGGCCACCGTACCGGTAGCGTCCTGAAAGTGCTCAGTGACACGGCGTAGCGCGGACTCTGGGACCTCTACGTCCGTTCCTGCTGTCTTCGACCTCTCCATGACTGTCGGAAAATGGTACGCGAGGAGAGCTTCTCAGCCCGCCCTCCTCAGGCCGCCGCCTGCGCGAGACCGGCGCGGACACGGTCGGCGACGTAACGGATCTGCGCGGGCGAGATGGTGGGGAACATCGGTAGCGACAGCACCTCTCCAGCCAGCCGGTCCGTCACCCCCAGATGATGGACGACATGCGGTATCCCCCGGAACGCGGGCTGGCGATGCACCGGGACCGGGTAATGAATCCCGGTATCGACGCCGTGCTCGGTGAGGAAACGCTGAAGCGCGTCTCGGCGCGTCACACGGACCACGTAGAGGTGGAATACGTGCTCGTGCGCCGGGTCGTGACCGAGCGGGCTGATGGCGGGATCGAGCAGCGCGGCATAAGCAGCGGCGGCGCGTCTGCGGGCCGCATTCCACGCGTCGAGGTGCGTCAGCTTCCGGCGGAGGATCGCCGCCTGCAGTTCGTCGAGTCGGCTGTTCGGCGCCAGGAGCTCGTGGTGGTACCTCCGACTCTGGCCGTAATTTCGAAGCAGGCGCAGGCGCGCGGCCAGCTTCGCGTCATTGGTGACAACTGCGCCACCGTCACCGCATGCACCCAAATTCTTCGATGGGTAGAAGCTGAAGCTCCCCAGCTGCCCGACGGTTCCGGCGGCGCGTCCGCTCGAGCGCGCGCCGTGAGCCTGGGCCGCATCCTCGATCAGCCATAGCCCGCGCTCGGCGGCGATCGACACGAGGCGGGCCAGATCTGCACATCGCCCGTAGAGGTGAACGGGCATGATGGCGCGGGTGCGGGCGGTGATCGCCTCACGCGCCTGGTCGATGTCGAGCGTTGCAGTGGCCTCCTCGACGTCGACGAACACCGGAACCGCGCCGACGGCAGCGACGGCGAATGGCCCGGCGAAAAAAGTGAACGATGGCGTTATCACCTCGTCGCCCGGTCCTACGCCGCAGGCGCGTAGGGCGAGTACGAGCGCGTCGGTTCCCGACCCGACGCCGACACAGTGCTCCATCCCGCAGTAGGCCGCGAACTCCTGCTCGAATCCCGCCAGCTCGCGACCGAGTACGAACCGACCAGAATCGAGCACTCCCTGCACCGCCTCGTCCAGCGCCTCGCGGATTGGTTTGTGCTGGGCTGCCAGGTCCACGAACGGCACGCCATCCACGCCAACGGTCACCTGACATCCTCCAGCTTATGGCTGCGAAACGGACCGTAGGCCCGGATGTAGTCGTCCTCGGCGTAGGGCTCGGACGCCAGAACGATCCCGATGGCCCCCGATGAGAAGCCCTCGAGCTCCCGCCAGATCATCGGCGGGATGTAGAGCCCGCGGTAGGCCCGATCGAGGCGGAAAGCTCGGCGCTCAGACCCGTCGTCGAGCACGACGTCGAACGACCCCGTAACGGCGACGATGACCTGCTCAAGCCGGTGGTGGGCATGGCCACCTCGGGTCTCGCCGCCGGGAATGTCATAGAAGTAGTACACGCGCGCCAGCGCAAACGGCACGTCCCGTTTGGCCTCCACGGGAGTGAGGTTGCCCTGCGGCCGTTCGATGCGGGGCAGCGCGAGCATCTGACAATCAGCGAGCGAGGTCTTGATCAGGACTCCGTTCCAAGCGCGAGGAAAGTGTCGCGATCGCGGATGTAGTCATCCTCCGTATACGGCAACGAAGCCAGGATCAGACAGACGCTGTTCGTCGAGAAGTTCTCGAGCTGGCGCCAGGTCATCGGCGGAACGTACACGCCGTGGTAGGACCGATTCAGCTGCACGACGTCGCGGTGCGTGCCGTCGTCGAGCACGACGTCGAAGCTTCCGGAGATGGCGATCACCAGCTCCTCGAGCGCTCGGTATGCATGACCCCCGCGGACCTCGCCGCCGGGGACGTCGTAGATCCAGTAGGCGCGGCGGATGGGGAACGGGACGTGCCGATGCCCCTCGACGAAGGTGAGCTTGCCGCGCGGATCGATGACCGTTGGCAGCTCGATCGTGCACCACTTGTCCGCGGCGGCCCGGGGCGAGTCAGGCCGGTCGGACATTTGCGTAAAGTTCGCAACCATGGTCGGGCATGTACTTGATCATCCGGTCGAGACCGTCGATGAGCGACGGAGGGAAGGCGCCCGTCCGGAGGATCGTGTCCATTTGTTCGTGCGTGAACGGCTTTATGAAATATGTGCCGGACTCTGTAATTTGGAAGTTCGCCGTCGCCAGTAACTCGATGAACCGTTCATGGTCGAACCGGCCGTGATGTCCGAAGGCCCGATCCATCTCGGACGTCTCGAACACATCCGCGATCAGTCCCATCTCGACCGCTAGCAGCCTGTGGAACGACAACATATTCGGGACGTTGACATGCACGATCGTGGTGTCCCCACAGAGTGAACGCACCGCCTCCAGCAGCCTGAGCGGGTCGCGCACCTCGTGGAGGAGACCGCTCACAACTATGAAGTCGAGATCCTCGCCAGCCAGGACCCCAGTCTGCTCTTCGAGACAGCCTTGCCAGACCTTGATGCGCGCGTCCCCGGCGGCAAGTTCCGCGGCCCGGCGTGCGAAGTCGGCGATCGGCTCGACTATCCGCAACGTGTCGAACTCGCCGTAGTGGCTGAACAGTGGCTCGAGCCCGCAGCCGACCTCGAGTATCCGCCGCGCACTGTAATGCGCAAGCCACTGTAAGACGTGCTGGCGGCGCACGGCGACCAGGAGCGTTTCGAATGACCGCTCCCCATACTGCGCCGTGTAGCGCTTTGCGTATGCCTCGAGGTCCGTCAAACGTCTGACAATCCAAGCCGATAGAAGTCATGCATGACGGCACGGGCGCCGAACCGCTGCTTGTACGCGAGCAGGCCCTCGTTTAGAGAGCGGCCCTCGGTCGAGATGCCGAAGTCGAAGAAGCGCACCCGTCCGCGGAACACGTCGATGATGTGAGCGAAGACCAGATCGAGGCCCCGGACCTCGCGCGCCTGATCACTGCTCGCACTGTACTGGGCATGACAGACCGTCTCGGAGAGGTAGGTGATCGCACCCGCCTCCAGACTGTCGCCCCGATAAGCGCCGAAGAGCTGGATCCGCTCCGGGAACCGCCGCGCGAGCAATTCGATCTCCTCCCGGGTATGGACTGGCCGGACGCCGTGGCGTCGTTCGAGATTCGCTGTCAATAGGGTCCAGAAGCGATCGTACTCGTCGCTCGCGCGAACCCCGAAACCTGCGCGCAGCGCCTTTCCAGCCTTCCTCATTCTCCATCGCCAGCGATCTTCCCAGACGCATTCGGCGCCGTAGTTCAGCACGCTCAGCACATCGCGGCGATAGAGCTCAGCGCCGCAGACGAAGAGTGCGTACAGGTCCTCTTCGGCTGGACTGCGGTGGTAGATGTGCGGCACGGATTTGTAGATGAGCGTGCGGACGCCCGCTTTACGTAGATGACGCGCGCTTGCTCTGAAGAGGTCCAGCATGGTCTCGACGGTCATCCGCTGGTCGGTGACGAAGCCGCCGTAGGTCAGACCCTCATGCGAGATGAGGTCGTCGCCGCGCCGATTTGCGGGGAGAAGCGCCCGGACCGCTCCGTCCTCGTCGACCGCCATCAATGAGGCATCTGGGTAACGATCGGCGTGATAGTCCATGTAATCACGCTGGAAGAGAAACGTGCCGTTGTTGGAACGGGCGACGAATGTATCCCAGCGCCCCCGCTCCCCGTCGGAGTAATCCTTGATGATGAGGCCGCCCACGATCCTAAGCATGCCGTAACGGCCAGTCGGTGGCAGTATTGCGGCACTCGGGGACGCGTCGGGATCGCAGCTGTCCAGACCGGCGACGGCCACGCTGGAAACCAAGCGGGCTGGGTCCGCCCGGTGCCCCAATGTGGCCGCGTCGATATCGTCCAGCCGCGATCATCCAGCGATGCAGAAACTCCCCACCAGGCTCGACGGCCCCCTTCTCCTGGCGCCGGTAGTCCACGGTGACGAGCGCGGCTTCTTTCTCGAGTCCTACCGGCGCAACGTGTTCGAGGAGCTGGGCGTCGACGAGCCCCTCGTGCAGGACAACCAGTCGCGATCGCGGCGGGGCGTCGTGCGCGGGATGCACTTCCAGGCCGGGATGGCCAAGCTGGTCCGTTGCGCTCGCGGGACGATCGTCGACGTTGTCGTCGATATCCGCCGTGGCTCACCGGCATTCGGGCAGTGGGAGAGCTTTGAGCTCAACGACGAGACCCACCATCAGCTCTACTGCCCGGACGGCTTCGCGCACGGCTTCTGCGTGATCAGCGAAATGGCCGATGTCGTCTACAGCTGCACGGCCTATTACAACCCCGCGAAAGAGGGCGGCTTCCGCTATGACGATCCCGAGGTGGGGATCGAGTGGCCCGACGACCTCGAGCTGATCGCGTCGCCTCGGGACGCGGAGGGGCCGCTGCTGTCCGAGATCGCGGAATCGTTGCCGTTCGAGTACGTGCATTAGGCGCACAGACCTTCCGGTGTAGCCTCAGCTCGCATGTCTGATCGCCGCTGCGCGCTGATCACGGGGATCACCGGTCAGGATGGTTCGTACCTGGCCGAGCTGCTGCTCGACAAAGGCTACGAGGTTCACGGGATGGTCCGGCGTTCTTCGACCGAGCGATTTGAGCGGATCGACCATCTGCGTGACCGGCTGACCCTCCACCAAGCCGATCTTCTCGATCAGCGCTCGATTGCCGATGCCCTGCGCACCGCTCAACCCACCGAGATCTACAACCTGGCCGCCATGTCCTTCGTCGCCGTCTCCTGGATTCAGCCGACGCTGACCGCGGAGTTCACCGGGGTGGGGGTGACGCGCATGCTCGAGGCGATGCGGGACGTGTGTCCGGAGGCACGCTTCTATCAAGCCTCCTCGAGCGAGATGTTCGGCAAGGTCAGGGAGATCCCGCAGAACGAGCTGACTCCCCTGTACCCACGCTCGCCCTACGGCGTCGCCAAGGTCTACGGTCACTTCATCACCGTCAACTACCGCGAGTCGTACAATTTGCACGCAACCAGCGGGATCCTCTTCAACCACGAAAGCCCGCGCCGGGGGCTCGAGTTCGTGACCCGCAAGATCACCTGGCATGCGGCGGCGATCAAGCTCGGGTTGGCCGACAAGCTGCCGCTCGGGAATCTGGATGCCGAGCGCGACTGGGGCTACGCCAAGGACTACGTGGAAGCAATGTGGTTGATGCTCCGCCGGGACGAGCCGCAGGATTACGTGATCGCCACCGGCGCCGCGCACTCGGTGCGCGACTGCGTCGAGATCGCCTTCGATCAGGCGGGAATCGACATCGCTGAGCACGTGACGATCGACGAATCGCTGAAGCGCCCGGCGGAGGTCGATCACCTGGTCGGCGATCCCTCGAAGGCCAAGCGCGAACTCGGATGGGAGCCTCGCACCAGCTTTGAGGAGCTGATCCGGCTGATGGTTGATGCCGACTACCGATTGCTCAGCGGAGCCGCAGGAGCCACCAGGTCCCAGCTCGGAAGGGCACGTTCGGACCCGGCGCTTTACAGCGATCAGCCCTAGGCGTGGCGCCGCAGCCCCAGCCTCGCCGGGCGCTCCTGACCGGCCTCACGGGCCAGGACGGCTCCTTCTTGGCCGAAATCCTGCTCGAGAAGGGCTACCAGGTGACCGGCCTGGTCCGGCGCGCATCGCGCGACTGGCTCGGCTCATCCGAGCATCTGCGTGGCCGCGTCGAGCTCATCGATGGCGACCTGCTCGAGCCCGAAAGCCTCGTTGCCGCCGTGACCGAAGCGCGTCCGCACGAGCTTTACCACCTCGCGGCGCCCTCGTTTGTTCCGCACTCCTGGGAGCAGCCGGCACGCACCCTGGCCGCGATCGGAGGGTCCACGGCGGCGCTACTGGAGGGCGTGCGCGATCATGGCCATGGCACTCGGGTATTCGTCGCGTGCTCGGGCGTCGTGTTCGGCGCCACCTCGGAGAGCCCCCAGCGAGAGGATTCACCTTGCTGGCCGCAGACTCCGTACGCGATCGCGAAGCTCGCCGCGCATGCGCTCGTGCAGCAGTTACGCGCCCACGACGGCATCTTCGCCTGCTCGGGAATCCTCTACAACCACGAGTCCGAGCGCCGTCCGGAGTCATTTGTCTCGCGGAAGGTCACCCGCGCCGCGGCTGCCATCAAGCTCGGATTGGCCGATGAGCTCGTCCTCGGCGATCTGAGTGCCGTCCGCGACTGGTCATTCGCCGGCGACATGATGCGGGGAGCCTGGCTGATGCTCCAGCAGGATCAGCCCGACGACTACATCCTCTCGAGCGGCACCGGCCATACCGTTGCCGACCTGGCGCAACTCGCATTCGCCCACGTTGAGCTGGGCGCGGAGGACCACATCCGAGTCGATCCCGATCTGGTGCGCGAACCCGAGCGCACGCTTCTGATCGGTGATCCAAGCCGCGCGCGCCACCGCCTCGGCTGGCGACCGACCCTGACCTTCGAGCAGCTGATCGAGCGGATGGTCGACGCCGAGCTTCGATCCCTGCAGGGCTGATCGACTCGAAGCTCGAGAGAGGGCCGCTAGGTATCGGGCTTTGTCGGGAAAGATCAAGCGAACCCGATAAACGCGATCATTCGCATCGCCGCCGCGGGCGACCGAACCGTACGCCCGGCCGGCCCAGGGCAATACCATGTGCAACGGAGTGCTGCAACGCCTCGCCGTCACGCCGACCCAGTACCGACGCGTCGCCTACGTGACGCTCGCCTCCCTGACGCTGATCGTGCTCAGCGGAGCCGCGGTGCGGCTGACGGACTCCGGGCTGGGGTGCGCAAACTGGCCCAAGTGCGGGGGCACGCCGTTGCCGCCGCTGAGCTCCCACGCGTTGATCGAGTTCGGCAACCGGGCGGTGTCGGGGGTCGTGGGGGTGATCACGGTCGTGGCCGCGGTGCTCGCCTTCAGCCGGCGGCCGTTCCGGCGCGATCTCGCGTGGCTGGCGCTGGCGCTGCCCCTGGGCGTGGTGGCCCAGGCCGTGCTCGGCGGGTTCACGGTGCTGCACCATCTGGCGCCAGGATTCGTGATGGCGCATTTCAGCCTGTCGTTGCTAATCCTGATCGCGGCCTTCGCGCTGGCCTGGCGAAGCACGTATGAGCCGGGATCGCGTGCGCGTTCCGCCGACCGGGTGGCCGTCTGGGCGGTGCGGGCGCTGGCGCCGCTGGGCGCGCTGACGATCTTCGCGGGCACGGCCGCGACGGCGGCCGGACCCCATTCGGGCGGATTCTCGGGACAGGACGTCCATCGCCTTCACTTCAAGGGAGCCGACACCCTTACTTGGACGGTCCACCAGCATGCGGCCATCGCCGCGCTGTTCGGGGTGGCCGTGATCTTGGTGTGGCTGTTCCAGCGCCACCGGGGGGCCTCCGAGCGCAGGCTCGAGCCGCTGACAGCGCTCGGCGTGCTGGTGGCCGCCCAGGGACTGGTGGGTACCGTGCAGTACGAGCTGCACCTCCCCTCGGACATGGTGTGGGTCCACGTCGGTCTGGCCACGGCCACCTGGTTGGCGCTGCTGTGGGCGGTCGCCGCCGCCGGTCGGCTGGCGCCGCGCCGGGCCGAGGCAGCAGCCGCCGAGCCCCAGGTCTCGGAGCACGATCTGGAGGCGATCGCGCGCCTCTCCTAGCGGCGATAGACCTCCGCCCTCGGGCGCGCGGCCCCGGTGCCGCGTGCGCGGTCCACTGCGCGGTGGCGCGGGGTCACTGGGGTACGATCGCATCGATTGATGGCGACTGAACGTCAGACTGCGGTGGCGGCACCTCCGCGACACACCGACGCCTCGCTCAGCATCCTGGTGGTCGACGACGAATCCGACCTGCGAGAGATGCTCACCCGCTCGTTCTCGCGCGAGGGCCACCGCGTGCTGGCCGTGGCCGACGGCCGCGCGGCCGTTGACAGGGCCAGCACGGATCAGTTCGACATCGTCCTGCTCGACGTGGCCCTCGGGGCCGGCCCCGACGGCTACGAGGTGTGCCGGACGCTGCGCAGCCGGCGCAACGTGGTACCGATCATCATGCTGACGGCGCTCGATTCCGAGGCCGACGCGGTGCTCGGGTTGGAGGCCGGAGCCGACGATTACGTCACCAAGCCGTTCGGGCTGGCCGAGCTCCGCAGCCGGATCCGGGCCGTACTGCGTCGCGCCGGAACCCGCGCGATGGGCGACGAGGTGCTGGTCGTCGGACCGATCTCGCTTGACCGCGCCCAGCGCGAGGTGACGATCTCGGGCGCTCCCGTGAAGCTGACCTTCTCCGAATTCGAACTCCTGGACGCCTTGATGGCCGATCCCGGTCGACTGCTGAACCGCCAGGAGCTGCTGCGCGCGATCTGGGGCGACAGCGCCTACCGTGATCCCCGGGCCATCGACGTGCACATCCGCCACCTGCGCGAAAAGCTCGAGCCCGAACCCGAGAAGCCGCGTTACATCCTCACCGTGCGCGGCGCCGGCTACCGCCTGCGAGGCCCATAGTGATGCTGGGGCGGCCAGGCCGTGGCGCCCTCGGTCTACGCGGTCGGATCGTCGGCGCCGTGCTCGTGACCACCGTCGCGACGCTTGCCGTGGCCGCGCTCGCGCTGCTTGGCCCGCTCGAGCAGAGCCTGCGCAATTCCGAGAAGGTGACGCTGAAACAGGATCTGCGCAAGAAGGGGACGATCCGGACCTTCTCGCACCTGCAGCTGGCCAACGTGGCCAACTCGGCGGATGAGCGCTCCGATCTGGAGGACGCCCAGACCACGCTCCAGACGCGCATCGGCGCCACGGTCACGGTGCTGGGCAACCCGGGCCCGTACGGCGCCTACAGCACGCCGCTTCTGCGACCACACGACACCGCGAACGACGACGCCTACAGTGACGTGGCCCGGGCCTTCAGTACCAACAGGCGCATTTACAGCTTCGCCACGATCGACGGCACCGAGTATGCCGAGGCGGCGATCCCGTTCGACCACCGTCGCGGCTCGAAAACGAGCTTGTACGTGCTCGCGGTCCGCAAGCCGATCGACGAAATCACCAGCGCCGTGACCGCCGTGCGCAACGCGTTCATCACCGCCGCGCTCGCCGGACTTGCGCTGACCCTGATTCTCAGCGTCCCGCTGTCGGCGAGGCTCGTGCGGCGGCTGAGGAGATTGCGCGAGGCCGCGCTCGAGCTCGCCCAGGAGGGGCCCGAGGTAGAGGTGCCCGTCGACCGGGCCCGCGACGAGGTCGGTGACCTGGCGCGGACGCTGGCCACGATGCAGAAGCGCCTCCAGCAGCAGGAGGAGGCACGCCGATCGTTCGTGGCCACCGCCTCGCACGAGCTGCGCACGCCGCTCACGTCGCTGGACGGGATGCTCGAGCTGCTCGACGACGACCTCCGCTACGAACAGCCCGACCTCGAGGACGCGCGCGCTCTACTGGACCGCGCCCGCGTCCAGTCCCGCCGTCTGGGGCGCCTGGCGGCAGATCTCCTCGATCTCTCCCGGCTCGACGCCAAGGTCGAGCTTCGTTCCGAGCCGGTCGAGCTCGGCGAGCTGAGCCGTGCGGTGATGGCTGAATTCGAGCTGGGCACGGTCGAGCGAGGAATCGTGCCGCGCCTGGACGACCATGGAGATCCGGCCTGGGCGATCGGCGATCCCGGGAGCATCGCGCGCATTCTCCGGATCCTGCTCGACAACGCCGTCCGGGTCAGTCCCCCTGATTCGGAGCTGCGCGTCACGGTGCAGCGCGGGGTCGATGCCCAGATCAGCGTCTGCGATCAAGGACCAGGCGTTCCCACCGAGGAGCGCGAGCAGATCTTCCGGCGCTTTGAGCGCGGGCGCGAGAGTCGCGGGGACGCGGGCTTCGGTCTGGGCTTGGCGATCGGCCGCGAGCTGGCCGAGCGGATGGGGGGAGAGCTGCTGCTCGAGGATGGCGACGGACCCGGGGCAAAGTTCACGCTTCGGCTCCCGGCCGCGCCGCAGGTGAGCAGGACGCTGTCGCCTGCCGCCAGCTGACAGCATCACTCGCGATGGACCCACAATTGATGAAGGCGACGCTCGAGGTCGACGGCCGCCACTGGTGGTACCGGGGGCGCCGTCGGATCATCCGGGCCGAGCTGGACCGGCTGCCGCTGCCTCAAGACGCGCGCATCCTCGACGCCGGCTGTGGCTCGGGCCGCACGCTCGAGGAGCTGGTCGACTACGGCCAGGTGGCCGGGATCGAGTTAGATGAGGACGCCGCCGAGGTGGCGCGCGCGCGGGAGGTCGCGGAGGTGCTGGTCGGTCGGCTCGAGGAGCTGCCGTGGCCGCCGGACACCTTCGACCTGATCACCTGCCTGGATGTGATCGAGCACACCCCCGACGACCGGGCAACGCTCCGCGAGCTGCGGCGGGTGGGCAAGCCGGGCGGCTTCCTGCTGGTCACGGTGCCCGCCTATCAGATGCTCTGGTCACGGCACGACGAAGCCAACCACCACTATCGCCGCTACTCCCGACGCTCGCTGCGAGAGGCGGCCGTCGAGGGCGGCTGGGCGATCGCCCGGATCAGCTCCTTCAACAGCCTGCTGCTGGCCCCGGCCGCGATCGTGCGGTTGAGCCAGCGCCGGCTCGGGAGCCGTAACGGCTACACCAACGATCTCGAACTCGGACCGACATGGCTCAACGACGCGCTCGAGCAGCCCCTGAGGC
The DNA here is from genome assembly GCA_963756555.1 of uncultured Actinomycetes bacterium. Taxonomy (GTDB): domain Bacteria; phylum Actinomycetota; class Thermoleophilia; order Solirubrobacterales; family Solirubrobacteraceae; genus Palsa-465. The sequence continues at coordinate 10,755 of CAVWOC010000009.1, read as the reverse complement.
TCGAGGCCGGGTGGCTGCGCTGGGGCGGGAGACTACCGGCCGGCCTGTCACTGCTGGCGGTGCTCCGAAAGCCCTGGACGGACGCGTGAGCGCCGGCCGCTCGTCGCTGCGGCCCCGGTGATGCCCGGGCCCGTCGCGATCATCCAGGCCTCCGCGGCGATCGTCGGGTCGGCGGCGATCATCAACGCCTCCGGCAGCCTCGGCTATTTCCTGCCGGCGATCATCGGGCTCGAGTCGATGGGGGTTCCGTCACCGGGCGAGACGGCGCTGGTCCTGGCCGCGGTGCTCGCGAGCCAGGGCAAGCTCCAGATCTGGCTGGTGATCGTGATCGGAGTCGCGTCCGCGATCGTCGGTGACAACATCGGCTACCTGCTCGGGCGCCGCCTCGGCCGCGACGTGCTCGAGGCCCCCGGCCCGCTGCGCCAGCGCCGCATCGACGCGATCGCGGCCGGTGACAGGTTCTTCAAGCGTCATGGTCCCAAGGCCGTGTTCATCGCCCGCTGGATCGCATTCGTGCGCTTTGCCGCGGCGTGGCTGGCCGGAATCAACAAGATGCACTTCGGCACGTTCTTCGTCTGGAACGCGGCCGGTGGGATCACCTGGGGCGTGACCTATGGGTTGGTCGGTTACTTCGTCGGCACCGCTGCCGCCGACCTGATCACGCGCTTTGGTGTTTACGCTGCGGGCGCGCTGGTCGTGCTGGTGGTTGCCGGCTACGGCTATGTCAAGCTCCGCGAGCGGCGCCACCGCGCGGAGTAGACGGCTTGCTCGCCCTCAGCTCCGGGCGGCGTCCAGCTCGAGCGCGCAGCTGTTGATGCAATACCGCTGACCCGTGGGTTCGGGGCCGTCGTCGAACACGTGGCCGAGGTGGCCGCCGCATCGCTTGCAGATCACCTCGGTGCGCCGCATCCCCAGGCTGCGGTCCTCGCGCAGCTCGACGTTCTCGGCGACGGTGGGCTCATAGAAGCTGGGCCAGCCGGTCCCGGACTCGAACTTCGTGTCCGAGCTGAACAGCTCGGCGCCACAGCCGGCGCAGCGGTAGGTGCCGTCATCCTTGACATCGACGTAGGCGCCGGTAAAGGGCCGCTCGGTCCCGTGCCCGCGCAGCACGTCGTACTGCTCTGGCGTCAGCCGCTGACGCCACTCCTCGTCGGTTAGGTGCATCTGGCGATCGGTTTCCATGCCCCTCACGTTAGCGCGGCCCGGGCTCGGGTTGGGGCGGACGCGTCGGCCCCCACTCGAAACGTCCGGGGTAACTGGGCGTAGCGCGTGGGGCACCAGTAGGCCGCGGGCCTCGCCTCCGGGACCCGTCGGGTCCCCTGCCAGACTGTGGTTCGTGGACCTCGAGCGCGCGACGATGGGCTGCCTGCCCACGGCGGCCTTCGGAACCGGTCCCGCGATTGCGTTTCTCGCCGGTCTGTCTCCGACCACGGGGGTCGACGGCGACCGGATGCTGCGGGCGATGCTCGGTCCGGTGGCATCGCTGACCTCGAGCCGTCGGATCGTGGTCTTCAACCGCCGGCCGCACCTGCCCCGCGGGATGACGATCGCCGAGCTTGCCGGCGAACACGCCGTGGCGATCCGCGAGGGGCTCGGTTCGCCGGTCGACGTGGTCGGGGCCTCGACGGGAGGCAGCATCGCCCAGCAGCTGGCCGCCGACCATCCCGACGTGGTCGGTCGTCTGGTTCTCATAAGCACCGCGTGCCGCCTGGGCACGACCGGTCGAGATCTCCAGCGTCGCGTCGCTGCCCGGATCAGGGGCGGGGCGACACGACAGGCGCTGGCCTTGATGATGGCCGACCTGGTCCCGACCCGACCCGGGCAGATCGCGGCCGCGGGCGCGGCCTGGCTGTTTGGTCCCTCGGTGGTCAAGCAGGACTACGACCTCGATGACATGGCGACCACGATCGAGGCCGAGGACGGCTTCGACCTGGCCGCCTGCGCCACGCCCATCACGGCACCGACGCTCATCCTCGCGGGCGGCCAGGACAGCGTCTACGGGCCAGAGCTGTTTGCGGAGACGGCGCGGCTGATTCCCGGCAGCGAGCTACGACTGTTCGAAGGGCGCGGGCACGTGACGGTAATGGCCGATCGCGGCTTTGCCCCAGCGCTATCGAGGTTTCTGGCGCTGCGGCCACAGGGCGGCGATGACAAGCCCGAACCCGCGACAGATGACAAGCCCGAGCCCGCGACAGATGACAAGCCCGAGCCCGCGGATTACGGCCGACGGGCGGGCGGTTGAGCGGCCGGGGCGCCGAGGTAGCTGAGCCTCGCCCGCGGATCTGGATCGAGCAGCTCGAGCACCAGGCTCGACCAGCCGAAATCGACGGCGCCCATGCCCGCCCCGGTATAGGGGTCGTAGTACTCGCGCAGCCCCACGGCAGCCATCGCGCCCGCGAGCCGCTGCGCGAGTTCGACCGCCGCTTGGTCGTAACCCAGCCGGATGAGCCCCAGCCACACCAGCCATGCCGTGTTGATCCAGGTGGGACCGCGCCAGTACCGGCGCAGCCCGAGCGTGCCGCTGTCCTGCAACGAGAAGCTCGGTTCGGCCGCCGATACCGACGGGCACGGAACGGGCAGCCAGAACCGCTCCGGATCGAGCACATGCTCCTCGACCAAGCGGCGCCCGATCGCCTCGGGCAGATCGGGCAGGGCCAGCGGTGCGAGCGCTGCCACGGCGACCGGCGGCGTCCGCTCCGGCGCCGGACGCGACTGGGGCACGAACAGCCCCCGGCGCTCGTCATAGGTCCGCTCCACCAGCGCCTCGGTGAGCGAAGGAAGACCCAGGGCCAGGCGCGAGAGGTTGTAGAGCACGTTGGTGAGGACCTCGAGACACACTGGGCCGCCGGCCGCCGCGGTTCGGCGCAGGTCATAGCCCAGCCTCCGGTTTCGCCGCACGAGGAACCAGAATGCGGGCAGGCCGTGCGCGCGATGACCCCAGATCGGGTCGAACTGGCTGGAGGCGTCGAGTCCGGACTCGTCAGGCTGCACGATCCACAGAAGGCTGTCGCCGTCGAGGTCGCGGTTCTCGGCCAGCCACTCGTGGTGGCGGCGGATGGCGGGCTCTCGGGCGGGATCCCCGACCGCGATCCGCCAGGCCCACGCGAGCGCCGGCGGCTGGATGCTGGCCGTCATCGTCGCGGTGTCGGAGGTCACGTTGTACGTGTAGCGTCGGCTGCCGGTCAGCGGCTGGTTCCAGAAGATCGTGTGCCCGATGAACCCGTCGTCGCGCTGGGCCGCCAGCAGCGACCGCAGCTCCCGGCCCGGCTTGTGCTCGTCGAACCGCCGCCACGACATCGCCGTAAAGCACGAGTCCCAATACCACTGCCACGGGTAATGGCCGGGGCTCGGGCACGTGTAGGCAAAGCGGGTGCCGTCCGTCGAGCGGGTTCCCTCACGCCAGTTCTGGCTCAGGACCTCCAGGCACCGCTGGCGTATCAGCTCGAGCTGTGAGTCGTCGGTCATCCGGCCGGCCATCCTGTCAGGCGCGGCGCGCAGAGGCGCCTTCCCTGGGGCGCAGGAGCCGGCCATGCCTAGCCGCGGGAGCCGGGCACGCTAGAAATGGTGCGATGGACCAACGCGCCCGCGGCGATGACGCCGGATTGATGGCATGGGTCCGCGGGCGAGAGCGCCAGTGCGCGCTGCTCGGCGCGGTCACGATCGCCTTCTCGGGCATCTTCGTGCGCCTCAGCCACGCTTCGCCATCGACCGCGGCGATCTGGCGTTGCGCCTACGCGCTGCCGGTCCTGGGGCTGCTGGCGCTGCTCGAGACCCGCCGCTTCGGCGCGCGGCCCTGGCGAGAGCGCCGGCCGGCGCTGTTGGCAGGGGTGTTCTTTGCCTTTGACCTGCTGCTCTGGAATCACTCGATCGCGGATGTGGGCGCGGGCCTGGCCACCGTGCTGGCAAACATTCAGGTCGTCCTGGTGCCGCTGGTCGCGTGGGCGATCCTGGGCGAGCGCCCCCGCCGGCATGTGCTGGTGGCGCTGCCCGTCTCGCTGCTGGGCGTGCTGCTGATCTCCGGCGTGCTCGAGCAGGGAGCGTACGGACGCGCTCCCACCCAGGGCACGCTGTTCGGCTTGGCCGCCGGCGTTGCTTACGTCGGGTTTCTGCTGCTGCTGCGCCACGGCGGCGCTGACCTGCGCCGCCCGGCCGGTCCGCTGTTTGACGCCACCGCGGTCGGCGGGGTTCTTTGCCTCGGCGCGGGGCTGGTGATCGGTGATGCGCGCCTGGTGCCGACGTGGCCGGGAGCCGGATGGCTGATCGCGCTCGCGCTCGGCTCGCAGGTGCTGGGCTGGCTTTTGATCGGAACCTCACTTCCCCGCCTGCCGGCGGCGATGACCTCGATGCTGCTCACCGTCCAGCCGGTCGGCTCCGTGGCGCTGGCGGCGCTGATCTTCGGCGAGTCGCCGAGTGGGCTGCAGCTGGTCGGAGTTGCGCTCGTTCTGGCCGCGCTGCTCGCCGCCGGGCGCTCGGGGCGCGTGCTCGACGACGAGCTCCCGGTCGGTCAGGACCTGCTCGAGCGGGCCGGGCCTGGCGTTCGATCTGAGCTACCGGCGCACTCAGATGGCTACGGACCAGAGCTCCGCGAGCCAGACGCGCGGTCACCAGCGCGGCGCTGAACCCGGACCAGAGCTCCGCGAGCCAGACGCGCGGTCACGAGCGCGGCGCTGAACCGGGGCACGCTGACCCGGTAGCCGCGATGGGTCATGCGGGCACTCGCGGGGGTGGGCCGGCCCTGCCAACTGCCGTTTTGCCCGAGCCATTGACCGTCGAGGGTGACGCCGGAGGTTGAGCGCACCGAGGGGGCGAGCAGTCGCTCGATCACGGCCCGGCCGCTTGTGGGCAGGGCAAGTCGCACATGCACCGGGCGGCGGTTCTCGTTGATCAGCAGCACGTGGAGTTCGGCACCGCCACTTCGCACCGCCCATACCGCGAGCTTGAGGGCGTGCGAGCGGTGAACGCGGAGCGCAACGAGCCCCGGGTGCGAGCCGAGGGTTCGCACGAACGTCAGCAGGCCGTACAGGAGCGGACGCGCCTGCAGTCCGCGGGGCCCAAGGGCAAACGGAGCGTTGATGGTGTCCGCACGCGTGTGGATGTTCACCCCGTCGACCCCGGCCTTGAGCAGCTCAAACAGAGCCTGGGGTACCCACAGCGCGGTCGCGAAGGCATTGCTGACACCGGGCCTGCCGCCGCAGTTGACCGAGTTGAGCTCGGTGAGCCGGAAGCGCAGGCCGGCCCGTTGGGCGGCCTTCACCTCGCCGGCCACGCTGGCGGCGAGGTCAGCCGTCGCTCGTTGGTTGAACAACCGCGCGATGGTCGGATAGCGCCGCGAGCGGCGGCGAACGCAGCCCGAGTACACGTAACGGTGCGCGGTGATCGTGCCCAGGGCCGGCTGATGGCTGGCGATCAGCCCGGTGGTCCAGTACTGATGCGCGCGGGGATTCGCCAGCGCCGGCCCGAGCAGCGGGACGCCCGGCGCGACGGATCGCAGCGCCTGTGCGTAGCGGCGAAAGTCGGTCACGTAATCATCCGGCGTCAGCGCGGTCGGCAGGGCGATGTTCTCGAACGGCCCGGGTGCCGTCACTTTGCGCCAGGCCGTGTGGGTATAGATGTCGGGCTCGTTTCCGATTTCGAAACCGACGATGCTCCGGTGCGGAAGCCGTGCCTCGGCCGCCCGGGCCCAGGCGGCCGCGGTCAGCGACGAGCCGGTGATCAGGTTGAGGTCGATGATCAGCCGGATCCCGACTCGGCGTACCAGCCTGGCCACGAGCCGCGTCCACTGAGGCGTCACGGGGAAGGCCCAACTCGGCACTGCGCGCGGGCGGGGATCCCAGAACACGCGATCGGCGGAGTCACCACCGATCCGCAACACGAGCGGCCCGTCGCCGCGGACGCGGAGCATCGAGAGGAGCCGCTCGACCAGGGGCAGGTGGCGCGCGTACAGAGGCAGCGTCCAGTACTCGGTGGAAAAGCCGAGGTAGGAGCGGGGAACGGGCGAGACGGCCTCGCCGGCGGCGACCGCCACCGTCGCCCGCGGCATCGGCGCCTGGTGTGAAGCCGCCAGTTGGACGTGGCTAAAGACCGCCACGCCCGCGAATGCGGCCACGGTGACGAGCACGATCGCGGTCAGCCGCCGCGGCACCGATGACCGCATGCCCGCCGCTGCGGCGATGCACCGCGCTCCTGTGGACCTTGCGTTCACGAGCTGTGCGACGCACGGTCACCCGGGGAGTCAATCCTGGATAAACGCCGGCTCAGGCGCGCCTGAAGCAACATGCGCGCAACAAACGGTGAGCGATGGGCGCGTGGGTCAGGAGGTTGGCGCCCGCTGGGGGTGCCGGGTTGTCAGGGCGTCGGCGCGGGCTGGGCGGGTGGTCAGCGCGTCGGCGCCGGCTCAGGCTGCTGGGGTGGCGCCGCGCCCCCCGGCTGGCCCGGTTGGGCCTGCGGCCCCCGAGCCGCCCCTGCCTCGAAATCGCGGCTGCGGATCAAGACCAGCGTGAGCCCAGCGGACACGAACACCAGGATCGCGCCGATCAGGAACACGTCGTTGAGTCCGGTGACAAAGGCGACGCGGATCGCGTGTACGACGTCCAGACGCGCTCGCGCGGGCAAGTGGGCCAGCCCACCGCGGGCTCCGCTTCCCTGCGCAACATTGTTAGCGATCGCGTGCGAAGCGTGGGGGCTGACCGCCTTGGAGCTATCGAGCAGGGACACGATCTGCGTGCGCACGGTGTGGGAGAACACGGCGCCCAGGCCGGCGATGCCGGTCGCGATTCCCACCTGGCGAAAGGTCGAGTTGATCCCCGAGGCCATCCCGGACCGATCGGGGGTGACAACGCCAATCGCGGTCGAGGCCAGCGGCGGATTGACCAGCCCGGTGCCGGCGCCGGCGGCGATGAACCCCGGGATCAGGTGCGTCCAGCCCGAGCTGGCGTCCAGTCCGCGCATCAGCAGCAGACCCACGCCGATCAGAGCCAGCCCGGGAGCGATCAAGAAGCGGATCGGGATCAGCGCCGTCAGTCGGCCCGCCAGCCCCGAGGTGAGCAGAATCGCTCCTGACAGCACGAGGAAGCGCAGCCCGGTCTGGAACGCCGAATAGCCGAGCACGTCCTGGATGTAGAGCGTCATGTACAGAAACAGGGCAAACAGCCCGGCTGAGATCGCGAAGGCAGCGATCAACCCGCCGCTGAAGGTGGGCTTGCGGAACAGCGACAGATCGAACATCGCGCGTTCACGCTGGACCAGCTCGGCCACGACGAACAGCACGAGCAGCACGGCAGCGCCGATCAGGCACGCGAGGATCACCGTAGATCCCCAGCCCTTGCTGTTGCCCTTGATCAAGGCGTAGACGAGCGCCCCGAGCGCGCCGCTGAAGGTGATCACGCCGATCACATCAGGGCGCTGAGCGTCGCTCCGGCGAGACTCATCCACGCGCAGCAGGCTGAGGACCAGCGCGACCGCGCCGATCGGGACATTGACGAGAAAGATCCATCGCCACGAGATCCCGCTGGTCAGAGCGCCGCCGATGACCGGTCCGATCGCGACCGCCACGCCCGTAATCGCTCCCCAGATGCCAAACGCCGTGCCGCGCTCGCGACCCTGGAAGGCAGTTCCGAGCAAAGCCAGCGAAGTCGAGAACATCGCGGCGCCGCCGACGCCCTGCGCGCCGCGGGCGAGGTTCAGCCACAGCGGGCTGGCAGCCAGTCCCGAGGCCAACGAGCTGGCGGTGAAGAGGACCAGGCCGATCATGAACAGCCGCCGGCGCCCGAACAGGTCGGCCAGCGAACCCGTGGTGAGCAGCAGCGCCGCCAGCGTCAGCGCGTAGGCGTCAACCACCCACTGCAGATCGCTGAACGACGCGTGGAGAGAGCGCTGGATCGAGGGCAGGGCAACGTTGACGATCGTCACGTCGAGCAGCAGCATCAGCGTGCCGACGCACACGGCGATCAGCGTCCACCACTTGCGATCCATCAGCGCTGCCTCCGTTCCGGCCGGGGTCGTACTCGATTCAGGCTACCGACGTCGGTCACGCGGACGTTTAAGGGCCTGTGAGGGCGTTCGGGTGGCCCACCGCCGCGTGTGGCGTGAAGCGTCGTCAGGTTTCAGGCGTCGGGCGAGGGCTCGACGGGCAGCCCCGCCTCGCGCCAGGCCTGAAAGCCTCCGTCGAGGTCAGTCGCGCGGCTGAACCCGAGCTCCTGAAGGGTCGCCGCGGCAAGGCTCGACGTGTAGCCGGCATCGCACATGACGATCACCACATCGTCGAGACCAGGAGCACGCGGGTCGCGGTTCTCGCTACCGGGATCAAGACGCCACTCGAGCACGTTGCGGTGGATCAGGAGCGCTCCGGGAATCGTCCCCTCGCTAGCGATCTGCCAGTCCTGGCGGATGTCGATCAGCGTCGCGCCGTCTTCGACGGCGGCGCGCGCCGCGTGGGGGTCCAGGCGGCTGAGTCGGCTTCTCGCCGCGGCGAGCAGATCGTCGATCGTGGTTCTGGGCATCGTCTGATCGTAGGGGACACCCGGGCGAGCGTAGGGACACACTCGCGCGAGCGTGGGGGGCATGGAGCGAGGCGTTCCGGCCACGGCCGATCACGCTCGCCGTGGGCGGCGCTCCGGACCCTACGACCGGGGTTGCCGGGCCGTTACGAATTCGCCAGCGGCCCTGGTTCCAGGGTCAACCGATACGCACTACCAGATGAGCTGGACGCCGTATCCGCCGAGCCGCTCATCGTCTGAGATGAGCGCCGCGCCTTCGGCCAGCGCTTGGGCGATGAGCAGCCGGTCGAACGGGTCGCTGTGGTGCCAGGGCAGGCTCTCTACGGCGGCTGCATGGTCCAGGGTGATCGAGAGCGGCTGAGCTCCCGCGTCCAACAGCGTGGCCGCAAAGTCCCCCGGCGCGTCAAGCTTGCCCAGCGAGCGCTTGATCGCGACCTCCCACACCACCGTGGCGCTGAGTAAGACCTGGTTTCTGTCATCGGTCAGCTGACGCGCGGCCTCTTGCCCGATACGGGCGTCGTCAGACAACCACCAAAGGGCGGCGTGCGTGTCGAGAAGAAGCTTCACCCGGCGCCGAACGCCTTGGCGATGTCGTCCGGCAACTGATCGAAGTCGTCAGCGATGTGGACGCGGCCGCGCCAAGCGCCGCGTACCGACGTCAGTGAGGATGCGCCGCGCAGCGGGAGCAGTCGAACTACCGGCTTTCCGTTGCGGGTGATGATGATGTCCTCTCCGGACTGCGCCCGCTCCACAAGCTGGGAGAGCTTGGTCTTTGCCTCGTGCATCCCGACCTGAGCCATGCCGGGAGGATATCACGTTCTTAGCTAGCCTAGCTAGCCAGGTGGAGCGATGAGATGTTGCTCCTCTGCGGCTCTACACGGCACGGGCCAGAACGCCATCAGCATCAACCGAACGTCCGCCGTCATCAACCGCAGCCGGTGTTGAACCCGCAGCTCGAGCACGTGTAACAGCTCCCGGTCCGCTGCATCATGCCGCCACACTGCTGGCAAGCCGGTCCGAGGTCAAGCCCGCGGCGTACGGCCGGAACGACCGGTGGCTCGTCGGTCAGCGCCGAGGCAGCCGGACGAGGCGCTGGCGGCGCGACCTCCTGATCGTCAGATGTCTCCGACGCTGGGGTGGAGGTGTCGCCCAAGTGCGAGCTGGCGGCGTCCTCGGCCGCCTGGCGCGCGCGGACCTCCTTGGTGAGGATCCCCAGCTCCTCCTGGAGGTCGACGTCCAGAAAGCGCGATGCCAGCCAGCGCATGATGTAGTCGGGCATCGACTTCGAGAACGGGATCTCGGGGTTGGAGGTCATCCCCTCGGGTTCGAAGCGCATGTAGCTGAACTTCCGCACCAGCGTCTCGAGCGGCACCCCATACTGGAGCGCGATCGAGATCGCGGTCGCGAACGAGTTCATCATCCCGCGCAGGGTCGAGCCTTCCTTGCCGATGTCGGTCAGGAAGATCTCACCGACCGTCCCGTCCTCGTACATGCCCGCGGTGATGTATCCCTCGTGGCCGCCGATCGAGAACTTATGCGTCAGCGACTGGCGCTCGCGCGGCATCCGCCGGCGCTTAGGAGGCGCCTTGGCGAGCGCGTCGGCGACCGCCTTGTCGATCGCAGCCTGGGCATGCGGGGAAGCCGGGGCAACCGTCTGCGCGTCGGTGCGGAGCGCCTGTGCCGTCTTTGAGCCGTCGCGGTAGATCGCCAGCGCCTTCAACCCGAGTTTCCAGCCCCGTATGTAGGCGTCCTCGATGTCTTCGACCGTTGAATCGGCAGGCATGTTAATTGTCTTCGAGATTGCGCCGCTCACGAACGGCTGAACGGCAGCCATCATCTTGATGTGCCCCATCGGTGAGATGGCGCGCTCGCCGACCGCCACGTCGAAAACAGGCAGGTGCTCCTCCTTCAGCTCCGGGGCATCGACAATCGTTCCGTGCTCGTTGACGTACGCGACGATCTGCTCGATCTGCTCGTCGGAATAACCGAGTGTCTGAAGCGCGAGCGGGACGGTGCGATTGATGATCGACATCTGACCCCCACCTACGAGCTCCTTGAACTTCACGAGCGAGAAGTCGGGCTCAATGCCCGTAGTGTCACAGTCGAGGAGGAAGGAAATAGTTCCAGTCGGTGCAATGACTACCGCCTGTGCGTTTCTATAACCGTGCTCCTCGCCGAGCTCTATGGCCTCGTCCCATGCGTCGCGAGCGGCATGGAGAAGTTCGCTATCTGGCGTCGAGTGGTCGAGCTGGTACGAGGC
>CAVWOC010000008.1:0-271366 GCA_963756555.1 uncultured Actinomycetes bacterium | reverse complement strand
ACCCAGGCGCGCCCATGGGGCGCCCTCACGACATCGCCGCGCAGACCGCGTCGGCCTCGACCTGGCGCAAGCGGCGGAAGGCAACCGCCCGCGGACCGGTGGAGATCTGGCCTATCTGCTCGCTGATCGAGACTGTGACCGACCGCCGGCCGTCAAGAGTCGCCGCGGCGAACTGGGTGTAGCCCGGCGTGTTGCCGGTGTGCCCGTACACGGTCCCGCAGCGGGTGCGGTAGCGGAAGATGCCGAGGCCGGCGGAGTTGGCGCCCGGGCCGATGGGGTCTGAGTTGCCGGCCACGAAGCGCAGCTGCTGACGCTGGACGCTCGGTCCGAACAGACGCCCGCTCGCGTAGCCGCGGATGAACGCGTTCATATCGCCGGGGGTTGAGACCAGCCCGCCGGAGGCCCATGCGAACGCCGCGCTGAAGGCGCTCGACACGTCCTCGGGCGGCTGGGGCGGGTCGATGGCGTAGCCGTGCAGGTACGGCGCCGGCAGCCCGGCCCCCCGCGGCAGGCTCGTGTGCCGGAGGCCGAGTGGCTTATACACCTCGCTGGCCAACAGCTGGTTGTAGCTCCCGTGCGTGGCAGCCTCGGCCATCAGGGCCACGATAAAGTTGTCGGTGTTGGAGTAGTGGTATCGCGATCCGGGAGCGAACAGGAGCCGCTGTCGTGCGATCAAGCGCAGCACGAACAGCGGCGGTGGCGTGGCGTGCGGATGCGCCTGTAGATAAGCGGTGAACGCGGGAGCGGCGCTGAAATCGGGCAGGCCGCTGGTGTGCTGGAGTGCTTCGGCCAGCGTGACTCTGCGCCAGGCGCGAGGAAGCTTGGGCAACCACTTGCCGATCGTGTCGCTCAAGCGCAGGGAACGCTTCGCCACCAGCGACAGGGCCACCGCGCCGCTGAACGCCTTGGACGCGCTGGCCAGGCGCATGCGGTCAAAGACGCGTGGGAAGCCCGGAGCACCAAGCTGGCGCGAGCCGCCGAAGTACACGGTCTTGTGCCCCGGCCTCTGCACGATCACGATCAATCCAGGGGGACCCCCTGGCAGCGCCACGAGGGTCCGCAAAGCGCTCTTCAGATCGACCCCGCCCGGGCGAGCGGCGGCTGAACGAGCCTGAGAGCCACCTGCGAGCAACCCAGCGGCCGCGAGCGCCAGCCCGCAGGCGGCCACGCCCTTCACGTTCCGCTCGGCAAAGCGCACAACCGCCGCCCGACGCATCAGCCCAGCTCCTCAACACCGAACGAGCCACCCCCAGCAGTGGCAGGATTCCGACAGGTTAGAGCAAACCATGTGTCGGGAATAGGGCGCTGGACATTGCGCGAAGGCCGCGGGTGTGGGATCGTCCGATGCCGGTTTGGGCGCACCACGGAAGGAGAGAGGCTCTTGACTCCGATGCTGTACGGCCTGGCGAGGCTCTGCGTAAGGCGGCGCCTGATCGTCCTGGGGGTCTGGCTGGTGGCGGCGATCGCGCTGGTGGTCGTGTCCCATCGGTTGGGCGACAACACCAACGACAACCTTTCGCTTCCGGGAACCGACAGCCAGCGCGCCACCCAGACGCTGAAGAAGCCGTTTCCCACCCAGGCAAACGGCACCAGCCCGATCATCCTGCACGCCAAGAGCGGCAAGCTGACGGACTCGAACTACGCCAGTGCTGTCAACAGCGCGGCCTCGGACGTGGCGAAGGCACCAAACGTGGCGTCGGTCGTCAACCCGCTGACCCCGCAGGGGGCATCGGCGCTCAGCAACGACCAGTCCACCGGTTACCTGACCGTGGGACTGAAGATCGCTCCTGGCGCGTTATCGGTTGGCGACGCGCAGACGATCATCGACGCCGCCGCCAAACCTGCTCAAGCCGCAGGGCTCCAGGTCGAGACCGGTGGTCAGCTCGGCCAGAAGGTCTCGAAGCCGTCGACCGAGTCCAGCGAGGTGGTGGGAATCGTGGCCGCGATGATCATCCTGACGCTGACCTTCGGGACGGTCACGGCGATGCTGATCCCGATCCTGACGGCGATCTTCGGCGTGGTCTCGACCCTATCGATCATCCGTATCCTGGGCCATGCGCTGACGGTGCCGACCGTGGCGCCGACGCTCGCCACGATGATCGGTCTCGGCGTGGGCATCGACTACGCCCTGTTCATCGTCACCCGCCATTTCAGGGGCCTGTCTGACGGCCTGCCGATGGACGAGTCGATCGCGCGCGCGGCGGCCACCTCTGGCGGTGCCGTGTTCTTTGCCGGCTGCACGGTGACGATCGCGCTCGTCTCGCTAGCCGTAGCCGGGATTCCCCTGGTCACGACGATGGGGCTTATGGCGGCCATCGCCGTCGTCGTATCGGTGCTCGGAGCGCTGACGCTGCTGCCCGCAGTCCTGGCCCTCCTCGGCCCGCACATCAACAGCCTCCGGGTTCGCCATCCTGCTACAGAGGAGGCGGCCAGGTCGGGACTGTGGGCCACCTGGGCCAAGGACATCGGCAAGCGGCCAATCGTCGCGGGCATCACCGCGCTTGCGATCCTGATTCCGCTCGCGATCCCCCTGTTCTCGCTGCAACTGGGGCAGCAGGACACGGCCGCGCTGTCAACTTCGACCACTGCTCGCCGGGCCTACGATTTGACCTCGAAGTACTTCGGGCCCGGGGTCAACGGTCCACTGCTGATCGCGGTGTCGCTGGGCTCGCCGGCGCAACCCGCGTCGGGCTCCTCGTCCTCCTCGTCTTCGTCCTCGAGCTCCTCGAACAGCGACCCGCGGGCCACAGATCCTCGCCTGCAGACGCTCCAGAAGGACGTCAAGAGCACAGCTGGCGTGGCCGGGATCTCGCCGATACAGATCGATCAAGCCGGCACGACCGCGTTCTTCACCGCCATCTCCAAGTCCGGACCGGCGGAGAACGCAACGACCAACCTCCTGAACACGCTCAGAAAGAGCGTGATCCCGAGCGCGGACAAGGGCACCAACATGCACGCCTACGTCGGCGGCAGTACGGCCGGGTACGAGGACCTGGCCTCCCGCATCTCGAGCAAGCTGCCGCTCCAGATCCTGGTCGTGATCGCCCTGAGCTTCCTGCTGCTGATCCTGGCCTTCCGTACGGTCGTCGTTCCGCCCCAGGCGGCAGTGATGAATCTTCTCTCGATCGGCGCGTCGTACGGCGTGCTGACGGCTGTCTTCCAGTCCGGCTGGCTCACCGGAATCATCGGCTTGAGCGGAAAGGTGCCGATCGTCTCCTACGTGCCGCTGTTCATGTTTGCGATCTTGTTCGGCCTCTCGATGGACTACGAGGTGTTCCTGGTGAGTCAGATCGAGGAGCACGTCCACGCCGGCGAGGACAACCGCAGCTCCGTGATCTCGGGTCTGATCACCAGTGCTCGCGTCATCACCGCCGCGGCGCTGATCATGGTGTTCGTGTTCGGCAGCTTCGTGATCAGCGGCGACCCGACGATCAAGCAGTTCGGGATCGGGCTGGCCGTGGCGGTGATCCTGGACGCCACGGTGGTCCGCTGCCTGCTGGTGCCCGCCCTGATGGTGGCCATGGGCAAGATCAACTGGTTCATGCCGCGCTGGCTCGACCGCGTGGTGCCAGAGATCTCGATCGAAGGGGCCGAATTCTTCGAGGAGCGCGACCGGCGCGCGCCGCCCACTCCGGAGCCAGACCTGGTTGAGGCCACGAGCGGCGAGGCTCGCTGAAGACTGGCTCTCCGCCCTACACGCCAACCGTCGCCCTAACCGCCTGCTCGATCCGCTCGCCGAGCTCCTGATCGACGTTCCTCCAGTACTGGAAGGCCCGCTCCAGGACGTCGTCTGAGACGCCGTCCAGAAGATGACCGGCGACATTCGAGACCAGGCGCTCGCGGGCGTCGTCATCGAGAACTTCCCGCACCTGCGTGCCCGCCTGGCCGAAGTCGTCGTCATCGGCCCGCGGCGTGTAGGCCGAGCGGACCATGTCCCCGTCGGCCGCCCACAGCCCAGCCGCGTCGGTTCGCGTCGGGTCCGCCTTGGGACCATCGTAGGAGTTGGGGGCGTAGACGGGGTCGGTGACGTTCACCGTCCGCCCGACGCCGTCCTTGCTGTAGCTGTGGACCGGAACATGCGGGCTGTTGACCGGGATCTGCTTGTAGTTGACCCCGAGCCGGGCACGGTGGGCGTCGGCATAGGAGAACCCCCGCGCCATAAGCATCTTGTCCGGGCTCAGGCCGATGCCCGGCACGAGGTTGTTGGGCTCGAAGGCTGCCTGCTCCATTTCGGTGTGGAAGTCGGTCAGGTTGCGGTTCAGCGTCATCGTGCCCACCTTGATCAGCGGGTAGTCCCCGTGGGGCCACACCTTCGTCAGGTCAAAGGGGTTGAACCGGTAGGTCTTGGCCTCCTCGAAGGGCATGATCTGCATGTACAGCGTCCAGCTGGGGAAATCGCCCTCGCGGATGGCGTCGAACAGGTCCTGGCGGTGATAGTCGGGGTTCTCGCCGGCGATCCGGTCGGCCTCCTCCTGGGTGAGGAAGTCGATCCCCTGGTCGGTCTTGAAGTGATATTTGACCCAGAACTTGTCGCCGGCGGCGTTGACCCACATGTACGTGTGGCTGGAGTAGCCGTTCATGTGGCGGTAGGTCTTGGGGATGCCGCGGTCACCCATCAGCCACGTCACCTGGTGCGCTGACTCCGGCGACAGCGTCCAGAAGTCCCATTGCATGTCGTGGTCACGCAGACCGTTGTCGGCGCGACGCTTCTGGCTGCGGATGAAGTGTTGGAACTTCATCGGATCGCGGACGAAGAAGATCGGCGTGTTGTTGCCGACCATGTCGTAGTTGCCCTCGGTCGTATAGAACTTCAGCGCGAACCCTCGCGGGTCGCGCCAGGTGTCGGGGCTGCCACTCTCGCCGGCCACGGTCGAGAAACGGGCCAGCATCTCGGTCTTGACGCCCGGCTGGAACAGCGCGGCCCGTGTGTAGGCGCTGACATCCTCGGTCGTCTCGAATACGCCGAAGGCGCCCGAACCCTTGGCGTGCGGCTGGCGCTCGGGAATCCGCTCGCGGTTGAAGTTGGCCATCTGCTCGATCAGGTATTGGTCCTGGAGCAGAATCGGCCCGTCAGGGCCGACGGTCAACGAGAATTCGTCGCTCGCGACATCGATGCCGGCGTCGGTCGTGGTGCGAGGTGGCTTGTCGGTCATTTAGCGCTCTCCTTCTGCTGAGCTATATACGTTGTCGCGCGCAGCGCTTCCCCGGGCTCTCAGCTCGACACGATCGATCTGGGCCACTACAGCCACGATACCCAGATCCGGAATCATTTAATTCTCGCTCTGATTCCAGACTCAGGGACCGACCGAGGGCCAGATTCGCAGGCGTGATACCGGTCGGCGCGCGGGCCTCAGCCGAGCGCCTCAGCCACCGCGCGCAGGCGATGGGGCTCGAGCCGCTGACGCTGGTCCTCCGCCCGCGCCGCGAGGACGCCGAGATCGAAGTTCGCCAGCTCGGGACGTTGGGGCGCGAGCTGCTCGAGCGACCGCCACAGGGCGAGCTTGCCACTGATTCCGAGTGCCAGCCCCTCCAGCTCGACGACCCTACTGAGCGGCGAATACTCGAACAGACGCCCATTCGGCTTCAGCCTGCCGAGCTTCTCGGCTCCCCAGGCGCCGAGCATCTTCAACCGGTCCACTCGCACTCCCAGCGCACGCATGATCTCGAGGAGCGTCTGGCGGTCCTCGACCAGCTCTCGGGCCAGCTCGTCGAGAAACGGGCCGTGGTCCGTCCCCCGGTTGCTGCCCGCGGCGCGCCTTGACAGCTCGACGCCAACCGTCGAGCCGGCCAGGTGGTCGTTGAGGTAGGTCGCCAGCAGCACAGTCTGCTATGGCTGCCCGAAAGGCTCGTCCCCTATGCGCGGGCTACGTCCGGAGCCATCCGGGTAGCGGTACGCCATGCCGCCTAGCCTCGACCAGCAGCTCAGTATCTACCTGACCGACGTTCACGCGATCGAGCTACAGGCTCTAGCGCAAGTCACGCGCGCGCAGAAGATCGCCGGCCATCCCGAGATCGAGGCCGCGTTCGCAGACCACGTGCGGGAGACCGAGCGCCATCAGCGCTACGTCGAGGACCGTCTCCAGGCGCGCGAATGGTCGCCCGTCCCGCAGAAGGACCTCGCGGGCCGCGTGGGAGGTGTGGGCATGGTCCTGTTCGCCCGCTTTCAGCCCGACACACCCGGCAAGCTCGTCGCCCATGCCTACGCCTATGAGCGGATGGAGATGGCCGCTTACGCGATCCTCGAACGGCTCGCCGAGCGCGCCGGCGACGGCGACACCGTGCTGACGGCCCGGATGATCGAGCAGGAGGAGCGGACGATGGCCGAGCGCCTCGAGGGACTGTTCGACCGGGCGGTCGAGGCGTCGCTGGAGAGCGGGGCAGCCGGGACGCTCGACAGGCAGCTGAACAGGTACCTCGCCGACGGGCACGCGCTCGAGGAGCAGGCCACCCAGCTGCTCAAGAAGGGCCGGAAGCTGACGGAGGTGCAGGAGCTCGGCAGTGCTTTCGAGGATCACCTCGCCGAGACCTGCCGGCACAGCGAAACGCTCGAAGAGCGGCTGAGGGCCCGCGGCGAGAGTCCGTCGGCGATCAAGGACGCCGCGCTCCGCCTGGGGGCACTCAACCTGGGCATGTTCTTCAAGGCGCAGGTCGACACGCCGATCAAGCTGGCCGGTTTCGCCTACGCCTTCGAGCACCTGGAGGTCGCCGCCTATGAGCTGCTGAAGCGCGTCGCCACGCGGGCCGGCGACGAGCAGACGGCCGACGTGGTTACGGGCATCGTGGTCCAGGAGCGAGCGGCCGCGGCCCGCCTGCGTGAGCTCTTCGATCCGGCTCTGGACGCCTCTCTGCAGCTAGCCGGCGCCGAGGCTTGATAAGAGTCGGCGTATGGCCAGGAATGCCCAGATGGAGCTCCCTGCGTCCGCCCACGAGCTCGAGCTCGGAGCGAAGATAGAGCTGAGCGGGCACGACGTCCTTACCGGCACGTGCTCCTGGACCGACCGGACGCTGGTCAGGGAGAGCGACTGGTACCCACGCAAGACGATGAGCGCCAAGGACCGGCTGCTCTACTACGCGTCGCAGTTTCCGGTCACCGAGATCGACTCGACCTACTACGCGCCGCCGGCCGAGCATCAGTCAGAGCTCTGGGCAGCTCGGACGCCGGACGGCTTTCGCTTCGACGTCAAGGCGTACTCGCTGCTCACCGGCCACCCGACACGCCCGGCGTCGCTGTGGCCCGATATCCGCGCGCAGCTCGACCCGGAGGCAGAGGGCAAGCGCAACATCTACGCGCACCACCTCCCGGGCGACGCGCTGGAGGAGGCCTGGCGACGCTTCGCGACGGCCATCAAGCCATTGCACGACGCCGGCAAGCTCGGCGCGGTGCTGTTCCAGTACCCGCCATGGTTCGTCCCCCGGCGCGACAACCGCGACGAGATCAAGCGTCTCCGGGAGCGAATGCCCGACTACCTGCTGAGCGTCGAGCTGCGAGCTCCAAGCTGGCTGCAGGAGAGGAGAGACCGCGAGCGCACGCTGGGGCTGCTACGGGACCGCGAGTTGGTTCTGGCGTGCGTCGACGCCCCGGCCATCTCGGAGCTGCCGCGCGGCGTGTTCACCGCCACCAACGACGAGCTGCTGCTGGTGCGCTTCCACGGACGCTCGGACGGCACCTGGAAGGGCAACTCGCGCTCGGCGGCCGAGCGCTTCCAGTATCTCTATTCGGAGGACGAGCTGCGCGAGCTGGCGCGCCCGCTGGCTCGGGCCGCGGGGCGGGCCCGCGAGACACACCTGCTGATGAACAACTGCTACCGCGATTACGGCGTGCGCAACGCGGCGCAGCTCCGCGAGCTACTCGCGGGCGGCGGCCCCTGACCGCCGCCCGAGCGAGTAGGCCGAGCTACTTCGAGCGCGAGCGGCGCTTCTGGGAGACGGCGCGGATCAGCTGCGCCTTGCCCATCTTCGAGCGACCGCTGATGTCGAGCTTCGCCGCTTCGCGGCGTAGCTCAGTGACGGTCATCGCGCCCGCACCGCTGCCTGTCCCTTTGGAGGCGCCGCGCTTGCGGGCCGCCGCCTTAGCGCCTTCACGCCCCAGCGCGGAGCGAGTTTGCTTGGACAGCTTGGAGATCGTGCGCTTGCTACGCGCGCCGCTCTGGGCCTTCTTGACGTTCTTGCGTGCCGTCTCGCGTTGCTTTTGGGTGGCCATGCCTCGGGAGTACCCGCGAAGCGCCGCGGCAAACGCCACCTGCGCCCTAAAGCGAGCGCAGGGCGGGCAGCAGCTCGGACTGGGCCCAGTCGATGAACTGATCCTGGTGGTCTGCGCCGATCTGGACGAGCGCCATCTCGGTGAACCCGGCGTCGATGAACGGCTTGATCCCCTCCACATGCTCCTCGACATCGGGTCCGCATGGGATCGACTCCGCCACCTGCTGGGGCGTCACGAACTGCGTCGCGGAGTCGAACGACTCGGGGTTCGGCAAGTCGGCGTTGACCTTCCAGCCCAGGCCGAACCAGCGGAACTGCTCGTGGGCGCGCTTGACCGCCGCCTCGCGATCGGGGTCGTAGCAGATCGCGGTCTGGCCGACACGGGGCTTGCCCTCGCCGCCCGCGGCATCGAACATTTCCCCGAGCTCTCCCTTCGGCTCGACCGCCACCATGACGTCGGCCTTCTCGCCGGCGAGCCTGCAGGAGTCCGGCCCCGACACGGCTACGCCGATCGGCACTCGCTGGTCCGGCAGGTCCCAAAGCTTTGCCGTCTCGAGATCGAAGTAGTTGCCGCGATAGTTGACGGTGTCGCCGCCTGAGTCGAACAGCGCGCCGATGATGTCGACGGCTTCCCGGAGCATGCGGTGGCGCGCGCCGACGGATGGCCATCCCCTGCCGATCACGTGCTCGTTGAGGTTCTCTCCTGCGCCGAGACCAAGACGGAAGCGGTTGCCAGACAGGATCTGCACAGTGGCTGCCTTCTGGGCCACGACGGCCGGGTGGTAGCGCAGAGTCGGGCAGGTCACGTAGCTCATCAGACCGATTCGCTCCGTGGCCTGTGCGGCCGCCCCGAGCACCGACCACGCGTACGGCGAATGCCCCTGCTCCTCGAGCCACGGCTGGAAGTGATCGCTGATCACCGAAAAGTCGAAACCCGCGTCCTCCGCCTTCTTCACATCGCGCACGAGCTGGTTCGGGCCCGCCTGCTCGCACATCATCGTGTAGCCGAAGTCAGTCATGGATGGCGGGCTACCCGCCTGCCACCAACAAAAAAAGGCGCCTCCCCTGCAGGGAGGCGCCCTTATCAGTCAGGTGCGTGCGATCTAGTAGCGCCCGCGCAACGGACGGCGCGGAATCGGGGTCTCGAGGGCGTCCTCGCCAAACAGCTCGTCGACCTCGCGGTCCTCATCGTGCTCGAACCACATCGCCCCCTGGCGCCCGAGGTCCGCTAGCGCGCGGCCGACTCTGAAGTAGCGCGTGAGCGACATCAAGGTCGCCGCCATGGCCACGGCGATTATCACAATTTCAAAGGCGTTGGTCATGAGTCAGTTCCTATTGGTTGACAACAACAACGGTAGGAACTGACGTTCGCCTTTCCCGTGAGGTCCGGCACACAGCGGGAACGGTGAGCGCCGTCACAGAACCGCGGCTCTAGCGCGGATCGCGACGCGTGGCGCCGCGGCGCTCCCCGCTTCGGATCGCCTCCCGCTGCGGCCCGATCACGTACTTGGGGTCGGCCGCGGATTGGAAGCCGGCCTTGAACACGCTCCACCTGGTGCTCAGTGCCGCGCCCGATAGCAGCAGGCCCGAGGCCACCGCAGCGGCCCGCGACGAATGGCCTCGAGAGGCGAGCAGCAGCGCGCCGGCGGCCCCGGCTACCCGGCTGACTCGCCTGAATCGGGCCGCGGCGCCCTGTTGGTAAGGCTCGCCCTGCTCGCCCAGGCGCCACTCCATCAGCTCCGAGCTGGTCACCGCCGCCGCCGCCCCGGCGAGCGCCAGCCGCCGGGCCGGAGCTGCGGCCGCCGGAGGAGTTAAGGCCACCGTCGCCGCGCCGGCGCTCATCGCCGCGCCCGCTCCGAATACGAACGGCAGCATGCGGTGGGCCTGGTGCCACACCGGAACGGCCGTGTTCGAGATCAGCGCCGCGGTGTAAGTGGCAAGCGGCAGGCCGAACAGGGCCGCGACCCCGCGCGCGTATCTGCCGCCGGGGATCACCCCTGTCCAGGCATCGACGGCGGCGATCGGCGCGCATCCTCCGACCGCGACAAGGATCCACGAGCCAACGCTCATCGGCGAGGTGACCTTGAACATCCGGAGCATGTTGAGAAACCGCGCAGGCCTGCCAAGGTCCGAGATCAGCAGAACCGGGCTGGCGGCGGCGCCGAACGCCGCCGCGACCCAGGCCCGCCGGGCGAGCAGATCGTTGCCGCGCATCTCGGAGAGGAACGCCAGCCCTGACGCCGCGCCGGTCAGCCCTCCGGTGTAGAAGTAACAGGGGATCTCCCAGCTCCAGACGGGCTCCTTGAGCACCGGCTGGCCGTGGTATGAGCGGATCCCGCCGTCGCCGGCGATCGCGCCCGGTGCCGGCATTGCAACCGTCGTCGGGGCGTCCGTGTGGGCAGCGGTCACCGAGGCCCTCCGAAGACCGCAGCCGCCAGTCCAGCGCCGAGCGCGACCGCCGCGGCTCCGGCCGCCGCCCAGATCGAGCCTAGGTCGCGCCGGGTGTCGACCGGGTCGGGAGGCAGGCCGTAGACCTCGGGCTCGTCGAGCAGCAGGAAGAAGGCGCCCGCGCCGCCGATATCGTCGTCGTCGTCGGCCAGATACAGGCGAGCCTCGCTCTGGCCCGCGTCCTGCAGCCGCTTCAGTCGCCGCTCGGCGCGTCCCCGCAGCTCGGACAGCTCGCCGAACTGGATCGAGTCGGTGGGACAGGCCTGCGCGCATGCCGGCTCCTGGTCCTCCTTGAGCCTGTCGTAGCAGAGCGTGCATTTCCACACCCGGCCGTCCTCCTTGCGCTGGTCGAGGACTCCGAACGGGCAGGCCGGAATGCAGTAGCCACAGCCGTTACAGATGTCCTCCTGCACCACGACGGTGCCGAACTCGGTTCGGAAAAGCGCGCCTGTGGGGCAGACCTCGAGGCAGGCAGCGTCGGTGCAGTGCTTGCAGACGTCCGAGGACATCAGCCACCGGAAGCCATCTCCCTCCTGGTAGCTCTGCACGCCGGCGTCGACCGCCTCGGCGCGCGCCGCCGCCTCCACCAGCGAAGCGCCCTCGTCGACGTGCAAGGGCAGCCGCTGTTCGATGAACGCCACGTGGCGCCACCGGTTTGCCCCCAGCGCGACGCTGTTGTCGAAGGACTTGCCGGTGAAGCCCTCGATCTCCATCGGGATCCCGTTCCACTCCTTGCACGCCACCTCGCAGGCCTTGCAGCCGATGCAGATCGAGGTATCGGTGAAGAACCCCTTCCGGGGCTTGGCCTCATCGCCGTAGGTGCCCGGCCAGGAGCTGGTCTCAAGCGTCATGACGTCCTCACTCCGGCCCGCTGGCGGTACTCCTCCACGAGCTTGAGCCGCGCCGGCCCGCGCGGCCTACGTCCCGGCCTGATGTCGCAGGTGGCCACCTTGTACTCGCTGATGTGAACGTTGTTGTCGAGCACCACCGGCAGCAGCTCATTTGCCGAGTCGCCGGTGACGATGCCGACGCCGCCCCAGTGGTAGGGAGCGCCGACCCGGTGCACCAGCCGTCCCTCGATCCGAAGCGGCATGATCCGGTCGGTCACCATCACCCGCGCCTCGACCGCGTTACGCGGGGTGACGATCGTCGCCCACCCCGCGTGCTCAAGCCCGCGCACGGCCGCTAGCGCCGGCGACACTTCGACAAAGAACTCCGGTTGCAGCTCGGCCAGGTATGGCACGGTGCGCGACATGGCGCCCGAGGTGTGGTGCTCGGTCAGCCGCCAAGTCGAGAGCACGTATGGGAACACAGGCGAGCCGATCGGGCTGTAGGGGTTCTCCTTGCGCGCGAACTCCTGCCGCGTCGGGTTCTGCTGCTGCTTGTAGAGCACGTTCTCGAACGGCGTCTCCTCCGGCTCGTAGTGGGTCGGCAACGGGCCGTCGACCAGGCCGGAGGGCGCATAAAGCCAGGCGCGCCCGTCTGGATGGAGGATGAACGGCTTGTCGCCCGAGATCGCCTCCATCGCCTTGGCGTCCTGCTCGGGTTCAAAATGCGGATCCTTGCCCGCCGGGAAGTCCGGGGAGTCACCGAGGCTCGTCCACTTGCCCTCCTGCTCGTCCCACCACACGTAGCGCTTGCGCTCAGACCACGGTCGCCCTTCCGGATCAGCCGATGCCCGGTTGTAGAGGATCCTCACATCCTTGGGCCACGACCACCCCCACTCGTGCGCCACCCAGTTCTGGTCCTGACCCGGCTTCCTGCGCGCCGACTGGTTGACGCCGTCCTTGAAGATGCCGCAGTGGATCCATGAGCCGGCCGCGGTGGAGCCGTCGTCCTTGAGCTCCTCGTAGGTGGAGAGCATCTTGCCGTCTGGCCCGCGGCCGTTGATCTCCTTTAGCACCGCTTGAGCATCGGGCTCGTCGTGCGGTCCGTGGACCGGGTAATCCCAGACAAGGTCAAGGATCGCTCGATCCTTCGGATCGCTTGACCCAGCCAGCTTCTCGCGGACCGCTTTGCCCAGGTGGTAGATCCAGTGGAGCTCGGAGCGCGCGTCGCCGGGCGGCTCGACTGCCTTCCAGTGCCACTGGAGCAGCCGCTGGGTGTTGGTGTAGTTGCCGTCCTTTTCGGTGTGCGCGGCGCAGGGGAGGAAGAAGACCTCGGTCTGTATGTCCTCTGCCCTGACCTCGCCTGACTCGTGCTCGGGCGAGTCCTTCCAGAACAGCGCCGAATCGGTGGGCTGGAAGTCCCGCACCACGAACCAGTCCAGTTTCGCCAGTGCAAGGCGCATGAGCTTCGAGTTGGCCGAGCCGACTGTCGGGTTCTGGCCCACGCAGAACATGCCCTGCACTTCTCCATCCAGCATCTTCATCATCATCGGATAGTGAGAGTGGTCGCCGTCGATGCGCGGCAGATAGTCGTAGCGGTAGTCGTTCTCCTCCGTCGCGGCGTCTCCCCACCAGGCCTTGAGCAACGACACCATGTAGTTGCGGAGGTTTCCCCAGGCGCCCGTGTCTGGACCGTTTAGCTCGATGAACTTGTCCAGGTCCGGGCCCGAAGTGGGGTGGGGCATCGGTATGTAGCCCGGCAGGATGTTGTAGAGCGTCGGGATGTCGGTCGAGCCCTGGATGTTCGCGTGGCCCCGGAGCGCCAGGATCCCGCCGCCGGGACGGCCCATGTTCCCGAGCAGCATCTGGATGATCGACGCCGCGCGGATGTTCTGCACCCCTACGGTGTGCTGGGTCCAGCCGACCGAATAGACGATCGCTGAGGTTCTCTCCCGCCCGGAGTTCTCGCACAGCGACCGGGCCACCGCCAGGAACTGCTCCTCCGAGCAACCACAGACCTCGGATACAACCTGGGGCGTGTAGCGTGCGAAGTGCCGCTTGAGGATTTGAAGCACGCACCTCGGGTGCTGCATCTCGTTGTCGACGTTAGGCGGGTTGCCGCGCACGAGCTTCATCCCGTGGGCACCGTGCGCCTGCTCGCCTGAGACGTCGCCCTGCTGCTCGCGCTTGCCCCCCGCGGCTTCATGCGAGGTCTCATCGTAGCCCCAGCTCGTGATGTCGTAAGCGTTGCGCTCGGGATCCCATCCGGAGAACATCCCGGCCGCATCCTCGGCATCGACGTAGTCCTCACGAATGAGCACCGGCCCGTTGGTGTAGTGCTGCACGTACTCCTTGAACCACGCGTCGTGCTCGAAGATGTAGTTGACGATCCCGCCCAGGAACACGATGTCGGTCCCGGCTCTGAGAGGGACGTGCAGATCGGCCATCGCGCTCGTGCGGGTGAACCGGGGGTCGACGTGGAGGTACTTGGCGCCGCGCTCCTTGGCCTCCATAACCCACTGAAAGCCGACCGGGTGCTGCTCGGCCATGTTCGAGCCCATGCTCAGGATGCAGTCCGAGTTCTGGAGGTCCTGCTGGAAGGTGGTGGCCCCGCCGCGGCCGAACGAGGTCCCCAGACCGGGGACCGTAGAGCTATGTCATATCCGGGCCTGGTTCTCGATCGACAGCGCGCCGGCGGCGCAGAAGAACTTCTTGATCAGGTAGTTCTCCTCGGAGTCGAGCGTCGCCCCACCGAGGAAGTGCATCCCCAGCGTCCGCTTGAGCGGCTTTCCGTCCTCAGTCTGTTCCTCCCAGGTCTGCGCGCGAGTTCTGATCAGCCGCTCGGCGATCATGTCCGTCGCCTGCTCCAAGCTGATCCGCTCCCAATCGGTGCCGCCCGGACGGCGGTAGAGGATCTCCTTGACCCGCCCCGGTTGGTTTACGAGTGCTTCCGAGGCAGCACCCTTCGGACACAGTCTTCCGCGGGAGACGGGTGAGTCGGGGTCGCCCTCGATCTGCACCACCTTCTCGTCCTTGACGTAGACCTTCTGGCCGCAGCCCACCGCGCAGTAGGGGCAGATCGACTGCACCACCTTGTCGGCGGTCTTGGTGCGGGGCTCGAGCCCTACCGACCGCTGCGACTGTGCCGAGCGCCCGAGGCCCAGCGCGTCTCCCGCCAGCTGACGCAGGAACGGTGGGGTCAGGCGGCGATCGCTTGGCATCCGCGGTAAGCGATCCTACCTCGCGGGAAATAGCGGTGAACGATGGCGCGATCGTCTACCGTTCGTTTCCTGACAAATCTGACCTAGGAGCAACGGTAATGCCCACATATGACCAGCTGACTGTCGGCCGGGGGCCGATAACTGCAGACCGTGCGCGGTCCGTCTTCGGCCAGGTCATGGGCCTCGTGGCCCTGACGCTGGGATGCACGGCGCTCGGCGCCTTCGTCACCCGCAACACGAGTGGTCACCTCTGGATCGTGTTCTTCATCGGCGCCTTCGCCTGCGTGTTCGGATTGAACATCGCATCGGCCAGGGGCCACGAGCAGCTGGCGATCGGTCTGTTGTTCGGCCTCGGGCTCCTGCTTGGCATGGCGGTTGGCCCGGTTCTGGCCCTGTACGCCAAGGCGCAGCCCGGCGTTCTCTATCAGGCAGCCGGGGCCACGGCGGCGTTCGTGGCCGCGCTCGGCACCTACGGCTACGCGACCCGACGGGACCTCTCCAGGTGGGCGCGGACCTTGTTCTGGGCGCTGCTGGGGCTGATCGCGTTCGGGATCGTCGGAATCTTCGTCGCCATCCCCCACGGCAACGTGATCTACGCGGCCCTGGGCCTGGTCGTGTTCGGAGCCTTCACGATCTTCGACTTCAACCGGCTGCGCCGGGCGAACATGGCCAGCGCCGTGCCGATCGCAGCGGGCATCTTCCTCGACATCTTCAACATCTTCATGTTGATGCTGAGCCTCCTCGGAGGCGGTCGCGGGCGGCGATAGGGGCCTGCCGGCGCTACGCCGGCTGCCCGTGCACGCGCTGACGGCGGCGCCGCCGGATCTCTAGCCATACCCCCGCGGCCACCAGCAACACCAACCCGCCGCCGAAGACCCACCCCAAGTCGGAGACCGCTTCGACGATCGGCGGTCCTGCGTAATACGCGCCGAGGCCAATACCCACCGCCCAAAGGAGCGCGTAGACGGTGTTGAGCAGCAGGTAGATCGTCCAGCGGACCCGATGAATTCCCGCCATGACTGACGGCGCAATCAGCACCGCCACCGCCACGTAGCGACTGAAGACCTCATCGCCGCGCGTCAGCACCCGCAGTCTCAGCTTGTGCAGCGGGCCGGCAGCGGTCAGCAGCCTGCGCCCACCGATCAGGCCGACCAGCCAGCCGAACATGCCGCCTCCCCAGGCGGCGGCGAACGCCACCAGCAGAACCGAGCCGATGTCCAGCTTGTGGTGCGCGGCGAGGATCCCGGCCGCGATCAGCAGCGGCTCACCAGGTCCCGGCAGCCCAATCCAGCTCGCTCCCGCCGCGGCGGCCAGACCGGCGTAGTCGAACGGGGGCCCGTGAAACTTGTGGTGGATGTGGATGTGGATGTGGACGTGGAAGACGTGCAGCGCCGGGACGAGGACGGTCGCCACCGGGGGAACCGCTCCCGCTACGTGCACCGAGCTTCCTTCACTACGTCCCCACCGCAAATCGGGTCGCGTCGGGCGTACTCACGGCAGGAGGCACACTGCGATCGTGGCACACGCACCCGGTGTACAGACCCGCATGGCGAACCTTGGCCATATGGCCAATGGCGCACCCACCCTCAAGCGGGCACGATTCCCACGCTGAGATGAGCGCCGACATCATCATCTCCTACGACGGCACGCCAAACGACGACGATGCTCTGGCGCTTGGGCGGTTGCTGGAGCGAACCGGCGCCCGGCTGGCGCTGGCCTACGTGCGCCATGCGCGCGAATTCGACCCAGGACGCGAGCAGCTCGCGCAACACGACGCGGCCCGGCGGCTCGAGCAGGGAGCGGCCTGGCTGGGCCAGCCGGACATCGCCCAGCATGTGGTGTTCAGCGCCTCGACTGGCGAGGGGCTTGCCCAGCTGGCGAGGAGCGAGGGAGCGTCGATGGTGGTTTTCGGCTCCGACTACCGGACCCCGCCAGGAAGAGTGGAGCCGGGCGGCACGGCTCAGAGCATGCTCGAGGGCGGCTCCGTTCCCGTGGCCGTTGCTCCTGCGGGCATGCGAGCGGATGCCGATGCGCCGATCAGCTTCATCGCCGCGTATCCCGAAGGCGAGGATGCAACGGTCACTGAGACGGCCGATGCTTTGGCTTCCGCACTCGGCGCCACTGTCGTCTCCGGCGACGGTCACGGCACTGCACAGCTGCTCGTGGTCGGCTCACAGCCGGGGGCAGCGGATGGACGCATCGCTTTGAGCGGCGCGATGCGCGGCGGGCTGGATCGCGCCCGCAGCGCAGTGCTCGTGCTGCCGCGGGGGACGGCTGTACGGCTCTAGCCGCCGGGGCCGCTGCTTTTACACTCGCGCGGTGCTGATCCTCCCCCCGGGGCACGCGCAGTCCGTAGGCGCCATGCGCCGCCTCACGCAGCGAGAGAAGTGGATGGTCCGTGCGGTGGCGGGAGCGGTGGCCGCGATCATCGTCGCGGTCGTGGCGGTGTCGCTTGCCACCCCGGGGCACAGTTCCGGCCATGGCTGCATCTACGTCACGGTGCCCGCTGCCACCGGAGCACAGGAGCTGAATCGCTGCGGCCTCCAGGCGCGCTCGATCTGTGCCACGGCCGAGAACCCCAAGGCCTTCACACAGCAGGCCGCGCAGACCGTCACAGTGGCGTGTCGCAGAGCGGGGCTCCCGGTCGGGCGCTGACGCGGTAGCGCGAGGCGCGGGCGCGGGCGGCCCGCAAAGCGAGGCGGGGCGGCCCGCAAAGCATGGTTGCCGGCCGCTTTCCCGGTACCTGCGGGATCTGTTTATCCCAATGTCCAGAAGGGGCCTCACTTCCCTAGACCCAAGGCCATGGCCGCCAACGGTGGCCCAGAGCACACTGGCTGCCGTAATGGCCCAGTGGGCCGACCACCGCGCCGAGCGGTGGGCACTTCTTGCGTGTCCCCTACAGGACAAGGAGATCCATGCCACTCGAAGCACCTTCTTGGCTGACCTCCGGAGATACCTCCTGGCAGATAACAGCCGCAACGCTCGTCGGTCTGATGAGCGTTCCGGGCCTCGCGGTCCTCTACGGCGGTGTGATGCAGAAGCGCTGGTCGATCAACAGCATGATGCTGACGTTCGGCACGTTCTCCATCGTGCTGATCGTCTGGGTCCTGTGGGGCTTCAAGATGGGATTTGGCTCCCCGTTCCACGGGCTCTCGCACGCCGGCTTCTTCGGCAACTTCATCGGCAAGCCGGGTCCGGTGCTCTCTCACACCGAGCTTCAGCACCAGTCGAACATTCCCTTGATCGGCAGCCAGGCGTTTCCCAAGTCGGCGCTCGTCTACTTCCAGTTCGTGTTCGCGGCGATCACGCCGATCTTGGCATTGGGGTCAGTGCTCGGCCGGGTGAACATCAAGGCGTGGATTCCGTTCTGCCTGCTGTGGATCACGTGCGTCTATTGCGTTGACGCGTTCCTGATCTGGGGCGGCGGCTTCTTCGCGCAGAAGGGCGCCGTCGACTTCTCAGGCGGGTACGTAATCCACCTCTCGGCCGGCGTGGCAGGCTTCGTGGCGGCGGCGGTGATCGGACCGCGACTGCAACGCGACCGCGAGATCGACGCCCCCAACAACGTGGCCATGCTGGCCGTGGGCGCCGGCCTGCTGTGGCTGGGTTGGAACGGCTTCAACGGCGGCGATCCCTATGCCGCGAACATGTCGGCCGCCGCCGCGGTGCTGAACACCAACCTGTGCACCGCCGTCGCGTTCATGATCTGGGTCGGCTGGGACTATCTCACCGGTCGCAAGCCGGGCCTGATCTCGGGCGTCAACGGGATGATCACCGGACTGGTGGCGATCACCCCGGCCGCTGGCTACGTCAATGGTTGGGGAGCCATTGCTCTGGGGGTGATCGCTTCCACCGCGGTCTACTTCGCCCTCAACTACATGAGCCGCCTGCGGCCGTTCCGCAACGTCGATGACACGTTGGGTGTCATTTACACCCACGGGTGCGCCGGCCTGCTCGGCGGGCTGTTGGTCGGGATCTTCGCCGACCCGAACATGGCTCTCGGCTACAAGACCGGCAAGCACGGGCTGACCGCTACGGGGACGGCCACGGGCCTGATTCACGGCAGCGCTCACCTGCTCCTGTGGCAGGCGCTGGCAGCCCTGTTCGTGATCGCCTGGACAGCGATCATCACGTTCGCGCTGCTCAAGCTCGTGGGCTTGTTCATCCCGCTACGGATGGCGGACAAGAACATGGAAGAGGGCGACATCGCCGAGCACGGGCACGAGGTCTATCCCTCGGACGTCCCATCGCTAGCGCTGCCGTCCGGAGTGCCGGCGTTCGCGTCCTCGGAGCCGTCCGAGGCAGCGCCGTCGAGAGCATGATGCGCCCGGCTGTCATGCACCATCGCCTCGGTAGTCGGTCCCGACACGGATGCAGCGTGAACAGCCGCTTGGGCTGGGGCTAGAGACAAAGGCAGACCGGGGGGCGGCTTCGGCCGCCTCCCGGTCTCCCGGCCCTGTGCGAGAGCAGCAGCTGCTGGAGGAGCTCGGCGCGCTGGCCCCCGAGGCAGATCCCACCTACCGCCTGCTGGTGGGCGTCCTGATCCGCGACCCCGGCGAGCTGGAGCGCCTGTGCGAAGAGACCGTCTCCCGGCTCAAGGAGTACGACGCGCATCACGACACGGAGTTGGTGGAGACGGTGCGCGAGTTTCTGCGCCACGACGGTGCGACCAACGAGACGGCCGCGGCGATGTCGCTTCACCGCCACACGGTCGGATACCGGCTGGCCCGCGTGCAGGAGGTCTCGGGCCTGTCCCCTTATGAGTCCGAGGGTCGCGAGCGGCTGAGCCTGGGGCTCAAGGCCGACCAGATCCTCAGTGCCAACGAACGAGTCAATGGCCGGCCCAGTGGAGGCGGCCAATGAACAACTCAGTGGCCGGCCCGGTGGAGCCGGCCGCGACCATTTATGAAACCTGGATAGGCTCGCGCCTACGGATCCGTAAAAGGAGGAACAGAGGGTGACCATCACCACCGACCCGGGCCAGACAGCGGCGGCCGCTGGAGCCAACACCGCATCGGAGGTCCTCGAGTTCGCACAGGAGCGCGGCGTCCAGCTGGTCGATCTGAAGTTCGTCGATCTGCCCGGCACATGGCAGCACATGACGCTGCCGGTAGGCGCAATCGAGGCCGACGACTTCGAGTCCGGGTTGGGCTTCGACGGCTCCTCGATCCGTGGCTTTCAGGAGATCCACGAGTCAGACATGCTGCTGATGCCCGACCCGACGACCGCGTTCATCGACCCCTACTACACGCGGTCCACGCTGTCGTTGATCTGCTCAGTGGCGGACCCCGTGCTGGGCTCGCCCTACGCGCGTGACCCGCGGTTCGTGGCCCAGAAGGCCGAGCGTCACCTGGTGCAGACTGGTATCGCCGATGTCGCCTATTTCGGCCCCGAGGCCGAGTTCTTCGTCTTCGATCACATCGCCTACGAGCAGGTCGAGCACCGTGCGTTCTACGAGGTCGATTCGAGCGAAGGCTTCTGGAACACGGGCCAGTCGCCAACCGCCACCCCCAACCTGGCGTACAAGCTGCGCCAGAAGGAGGGCTACTTCCCGGTGCCGCCGGCGGACTCGCTGGCCAACCTCCGCAGCGAGATGGTCCTGGCGATGGAATCGCTGGGCATCCGCTGCGAGTTTCACCACCACGAGGTCTCTTCCGGCGGCCAGGGCGAGATCGACATGCGCTTCCAGCCTCTGCTGCGCATGGCCGACCAGATGATGATCTACAAGTACGTGGTCAAGAACACCGCGGCGGCAGCGGGCAAGACGGCGACGTTCATGCCCAAGCCGATCTTTGAGGAGAACGGCTCCGGGATGCACGTGCATCAGTCGCTGTGGAAGGACGGCGAGCCGCTGATGTTCGAGCAGGGCGGCTACGCCCATCTATCCGGGCTGGCCAAGAGCTACATCGCCGGCCTGCTGATCCACGCCCCGGCGTTGATGGCCTTCTGCGCCCCGACCACGAACTCTTACCGCCGCCTGGTGCCGGGCTTCGAGGCCCCGGTCAACCTCGTCTACTCGGCACGCAACCGCTCGGCTTGTGTTCGCGTGCCGATGTACCACGAGGCGCCAAAGACAAAGCGGATCGAGTTCCGCTCGCCCGATCCCACCGCCAATCCCTACCTAGCGTTCAGCGCGCTGATGCTTGCCGGACTGGACGGCATCAAGCGCCAGCTCGACCCGGGAGAGCCACTCGATGCTGACATCTACGAGCAGCCCGAGGAGACGCTCGCCCAAATCGGCACGATCCCCTCGTCGCTCGAGTCCTCGCTTGACGCGCTCGAGGCTGACCACGGGTTCCTGCTCGAAGGCGACGCGTTCACGAGCGGTCTGATCGAGGCCTATATCCGCTACAAGCGCGAGGAAGAGGTCGACGCGATCCGGATGCGGCCGCATCCCTGGGAGTTCGCGCTGTACCACGACGCGTAAGTCGTCGTGCTGGCCGTCGCGCGTGCGCGGCGGGCCCGGCCGGGCCGAGCGATCGTGATCGGCCAGTCCACTTAGAAATCGTACTGGCCTGAAACCGTACTGGACTAAGTCAGTAGACTTAGTGTCATGGCGCCGACACACTCATACCTGGTCTGCGCCACGCAGCGCAGCGGCTCGACTCTCCTCTGTGAGCTGCTGAAGGACACCGGCGTGGCCGGCAGCCCCGAGGAGTACTTCGAGGCCAAGGCCGAAACCGGGCTGCCGCCGCACCCCGGGGACTACCTCGACGATCTGCCCCCCACCGGCGTCGGAATTCGCCAAGACGTGCGGCCGCCTCCGGCTCCCGAGCACTCCGCGTTGCACGAGGTCGTCGACTACCGGACGCACCTCGAGCGCAGCTTTCGCCTCGGCACTTCGCAGAACGGCGTGTTCGGCGCGAAGCTGATGTGGCGCCAGCTGCCCGAGCTCGAAGCACTAGCCGGCGAGCTGCCCGAGTACCGCGGGCTGCGAGGCGCGGGGCTGCTGGATGTACTGTTCGACCAGCCCCGTTATGTATGGGTTTCGCGGCGAGACAAGGTGCGGCAGGCGATCAGCTTGTGGCGCGCGCTTCAGACCCGCACCTGGCGCGCCGGGCATCCCGGGCAAGACGACGCTGACGCAGAGCTTCACTACTCGTTCCAAGGCATCGACCACCTCGTGCGCTCGCTGAGCGAGAACGACGTCGGCTGGGAGGGGCTCTTTCGAGAGCACCAGATCCCCGTGCTGAAGGTGCGCTACGAAGAGGATCTGCTGCGCGACCGCACCGGCACGGTGTTGGCCGTACTCGAGCACATCGGTGTCGAGGCGCCCGCAGGCTGGCACGCGGCGGAGCCGATCAAGCGCCAGGCCGACTCGCTGTCCGATGCATGGGTGGCCGCGTACCATCGGGATGCGGCCGAGCGCAGCGAGCAGACTGCGCTCAGCGGCCGCTAGCTCCTCGATGCGACCAAACATCCTCTACCTGCACTCCCACGACACCGGGCGCTACGTCCAGCCCTACGGTCACGCGATCCCCACCCCTAACATCCAATGGCTGGCAGACCAGGGCGTGATGTTCCGCAACGCCTTCTGCGCCGCGCCGTCCTGCTCCGGCAGCCGTGCGGCGCTGCTGACCGGCCAGTACTGCCACTCGAACGGCATGATGGGGCTGGCCCACCGCGGCTTTCGGCTCTACGACTACGACCACCACATCGTCCAGACGCTGCGCCAGGCGGGCTACTACTCGGAGCTGATCGGCGAGCAGCACGTCTCTGAAGACCCCGGCGTGCTGGGCTACGACGTCGTGCATCCGGTGGAGGACACGCGCGCCGGCGCCGTGGCACCGCTGGCTGTGAAGACGCTCGGGCGCCCCGACCTGCCGCAGCCGTTCTTCATGTCGGTCGGCTTCTACGAGACCCACCGCAGCTTCTTCGCCCCCAGCTCGATTCGCGACCGCGTCTACTCGCTGCCGCCGCCTTTTTTGCCCGACACGGCCGAGATCCGCCAGGACGTGGCCTCCTACAAGGACAGCGCCCGCGCGCTCGACCACGGTGTCGGGGCGGTGCTGAACACCCTCCACGAGACGGGGCTCGACCGCAACACGCTCGTGATCTGCACGACCGATCACGGCCTGGCGTTCCCCACCGCCAAGGCCAGCCTGCTGGACCGCGGCATCGGCGTGATGCTGATCCTGCGCGGCACGGGGTTCTTTGGCGGCCATGCCTGCGACGAGCTGGTCTCGCACATCGACGTGTTCCCGACGGTCTGCGAAGTGGCCGGGATTGAGCCACCCTCCTGGCTCCAGGGCCACTCGCTGCTGGGGCTTGTCGATGGCTCAGAGCCGCCGGGCTCGCGGCCCGAGGTGTTCGCGGAGCTCACCTACCACGCCGCCTATGAGCCCCAGCGGGCAATCCGTACCGAGCGCTACAAGTACATCCGCCGCTTCGATGACTACCCCTTCCCGGTGCTCGCCAACTGCGACGACAGCCCGAGCAAGGAGGCCTACATCGCCCGCGGCTGGGCGAAGCGGCCGGTCAGCCGGGAGGCGCTTCACGATCTGTTCTTCAACCCCGGCGAGGGACGCAACCTGATCGATGATCCCGACTACGCACAGATCGCGGATGACCTCAGGGAGCGACTCGAGCGGTGGATGATCAAGACCGAGGATCCGCTGCTGGACGGCCCTGTGCCGGCGCCGGTGGGCGCGCGGATCAACGCCCAGACTGAGCGCTCGGCGAGCGACGAGACGTTCATCGTCGGTGCCGAGGCGGTGGGGGCGGCTACGGGCTAGCGGGCTCGGGGCCGTCCACGCGTCCGCCGGCGCGGCTCACGAGAGCACCAGCTCGGCGGCGCTTTGCAACGTCGCCGGGTCTCCGGCCACGAGCAGCGTGGTGACGATCGACTCGCGCCACGCCTCGAGGTCGTTCCGGATCTTGTCCTTGGACCCAATGAGGGTCAACTGCTCGACCAGCTTGGTAGGCACAGCGGCCGCCGCCTCCTGCTTCTTGCCATCGAGGTACAGCTCCTGGATCTTCTCCACCTCTCGCTCGTAGCCCATCCTGATGGCCACGTTGGCGTGGAAGTTGGCGCCGCGGGCGCCCATTCCCCCAAAGTAGAGCGCGTACATCGGGCGCAGGGCATCGGCCGCCTGCTCTAGCTCGTCGGTGATGATCAGGGGGACGGTCGCCGCCACCTCAAAGTCGTCTTCCGAGCGGCGAGCGCCGGGGCGCCCGAGCCCCTCACGCAGCGCCTGGCGATAGAAGTCGTCATGGTGGGGCGAGAAGAACAGCGCCAGCCAGCCGTCGCACAGCTCGCCGGCCAAAGCGATGTTCTTCGGTCCCTCTGCCGCCAGATAGATCGGGATGTCCTCGCGCAGCGGATGGATGCTCGATTTGAGCGGTTTGCCCAGACCGGTGGGCTCGGGACCATCGGGCGAATCCTTGAGGGGCAGCGGGTAGTGCGGGCCGTCACTGGTCACCGGCCCCTGGCGCGCCCAGATGTCTCGCAGGATGCCGATGTACTCGCGCGTGCGCGCGAGGGGCTTTGCGAACGGCTGCCCGTACCAGCCCTCCACGACCTGGGGCCCTGAGACGCCCAAGCCGAGGATCAGGCGTCCTTGGGACAGATGGTCGAGGGTCATGGCGGCCATCGCCGTGGCCGCAGGGGTCCGCGCTGAGAGCTGGACGATCGCGGTCCCCAGCTTGAGGCGCTCGGTCTGCGAACCCCACCAGGCCAGCGGCATCAGCGCGTCCGACCCGTAGGCCTCCGCGGTCCAGAGCGAGTCGAACCCCAGCCGGTCGGCCTCCCTGACCGACTCTGCGGCCCCGGGCGGCGGCCCGCCGGCCCAGTAGCCGAGGTTCAGGCCGAGCTTCAGCTCCTTCGCCATCGGCGCAGAACCCTACGCCACAGCGCCGGCGGACGGGGCTGAGTGTCGAGCCATTCGTCGCGGGTGGGGAGCCGGCCGCTACGGCGGGCCGCGAGCACGCATTCGGTGTGGGCATGGCGCCGGCGCGATGAGTCTCCCTCGGGCGCGATCAGCATGTGCTCCGAGAGGGCCGGCAGGTGGCGGCCGCAGAGCGGGCAGCGGTAGGTGGCGGGCTTTCGGTTCTGTGCCCGGCGCACGTTCCACCAGCGGGCTTCAGGGGCACCCGGCATATCGATTCGAGCTTAGTGTCGGCTGCCACGAGGCGGTCGCTCGCGACCGGGTGCCACCTGGCGGCGCAGCTATCCTTGCTCCGATGGCCGTGCATCCCGAAGAGCTCGAGGGCATGAGCCGCAGCGAAGCCTTGCGGGCGTCGCCGGCGATGTTCGAGACGCGCTGGCTCGACAAGGTCTCGCGCGTTCACCCCAGCGTGCCGCCGCTTTTGTTCGGGCCGGCGATCGTGATCCTGTTTGTCGAGGGGCTGGTCCGTGGGTCTGGCTGGGCCACGATCGGCTGGATCGCCGGGGGCTATCTGTTCTGGACGCTGACCGAGTACTGGCTGCACCGGATCGTGTTCCACTTCGAGCCCGAGAAGGGGATCGGCGCCCGGCTTCACTGGATCATTCACGGCGTCCACCACGACCATCCCAACGACCCGATGCGACTGGTGATGCCGCCATCGGTCAGCGTGCCACTGGCGGTGCTGTTCGTACTCGGCTTCTACGCCGTCTTCGGCACCCCGGCCTTCTTGCCGTTCGCCGCGGGCTTCCTCGGCGGCTATCTGGCCTACGACATGCTGCACTACCACGTGCACCATCACCGCCCGAGGACGGCGCTCGGACGCAGACTGCGTGAGCTCCACATGCGTCACCACTTCCAGGACCACGAGCGCGGCTTCGGCATCAGCGCCCCATTCTGGGACCACGTCTTCCGTACCGCCACCAGGCCGCGCTAGGCCCAGGCCGGTCGGCTAGTCGCCCGGGGCCCCGGATGCGATGCACGAGACGGCCGACGACCTACGCGCGCTCCAAGGGCTCCTAGACCGAAGCTACGCCGCGGCGGGCTCCCACCTGCTCGGGATTCACCGCCCAGAGCGCCGGCTGAGCGCCACCCAGCTGGCTGAGCGCCTGACCGGAATGTGCCTGCTGGTGCTGGCCACGGCGACGGCCGACGGCAGACCGATCGTGGGCCCCGTCGACGGGATCTTCTTCCGCGGCTCCTTTCACTTCGGCTCTGACCCCGACTCCGTGCGCATCCGGCATATCCGCGCGCGCCCTGACGTGAGCGCCGCACATGTGCCCTCCGAGACCCTGGCCGTCAGCGTCCATGGCCGCGCGCAGCTGGTAGATGTCGCGGCCCCGTCGGAGTTCCGGCGGACGCTGATCGATGTCTACACGCCTCGCTATGGCCCTGAGTGGGAGCAGTTCCTCGATTCCGGCCCGGTCTACGCCCGGATCGATGCGCGGCGGATGTTCGCCTTCTACGCGCCGGAGCTGGGTTGACGGCCGGGCCTACGCGCCCGCCGGCACCAGGATTCCGCGGCCCTGCAGGCGCCCGCCGTCAAGGTCGCCCATCGCGTCGTTGATCGCGTCCAATGAATAAATAGAGGTGTGGAGGCTGACCTTCCCCTCGGCGGTCAGCGTCATCAGCTCGACCAGGTCGTTGTACGTCCCGACCAGGTTGCCGATGAACGAGATCTCGCGTGAGATGACATCGATCGTCGGAACGTTGATGTTCTCGCCGTAGCCGATCACGTAGTAGAAGCCGCCGTCGCGGATCATGCCGATCCCGTCCTCGATCGCTCCCTTCTCGCCGACGAAGTCGACGATCGCCTCGGCTCCCAACCCGTCCGTCATCTCCTTGACCGTGTCGAGGTGACCTCCGTCGACCTGCACTGTCTCGTCGGCGCCCATCTCGCGTGCCAGTGCCAGCGCCTGCTCCGAGGGGTCGGTGACGATCACCTTGGCAGGGGTCATGGCCTTCAGGCACTGGATCCCGATGTGCCCCAAGCCCCCGGCGCCGATCACCACGGCGTGGGAGCCGGCGCTCAATACTGGGATCGCCTTCTTGACGGCGTGGATCGCGGTCAGCCCGGCATCGGCCAGGGCGGCGATGTCCTTGGGGTCAAGCCCGGGATCGAGCTTGACCACCGAGCGGGCCGACGTGAGCAGGAAATCGGCAAAACCGCCGTCGCGATCGATGCCCGGGAACGAGCCGTTCAGGCAGTGCATGTCGTCGCCCCGCCGGCACGGCTCGCATAGCCCGCAGGAGATGAACGGGTGGACGATGACCGTGTCGCCCGGCTCGACGTTGGTGACCGCCGAGCCCACCTCGTGCACCCAGCCGGCGTTCTCATGACCCGGCGTGTAGGGCAGCTTGACCTGCGACTTCTCGGCCCACTGTCCCTCCTGGATGTGCAGGTCGGTTCGGCAAAGCCCGGCGGCGCCAATCCGCACCACGACGTCAAGCGGCCCTGCGGCGGAGGGCTCCTCGACGCTCTCGAGCTTGAGCGGCTCTTCATAGGCGTGCAATCTGGCGGCCTTCATCGTGCGACCTCCTCGTGCTCTCGTTGCTTGTCGCGGACCGCCAGCAGGCCGCGGCAGATCTCTCCATTGGCCTCCAGGCTGGTGCGGATCAGGCGTGCGGCGCGCAGCCAGCGTTCGAGCCCCGCGGAGTCGAGCGGCTCGCCACCGGAGGAGACGAATGCCGGCGAGTCGGGGCTGGTCGTGATCCCTAGCTGCTCGCGCAGCTGAACACAGCGGCGCGCCTGGGAGTCGTCGGGTAGGTGCTCCAGGCGCAGCGCCACCACCTCCTCGACGCCGGCGCCATCCTCGATCAGCTGCTCGCAGATGCGCGACTGCCGTGCGACCAGCGCCTTGCGGCTGAACAGGGTACGCAGGGCCTCCAGGTCGTCATCCTCGGTCTCGCCGGGGAAGGCGCCTGTGAAACCGTCCCCGCGCGCAAGGGCGGCGTTGATCTCCTGCCCGGTGTAGTGGTCCTCGAGCTTTACGCTCGCTTTGCGGATCCCCGACACTCGGCCGACGACTCGCCTCGCGTCGGCAGCCATCAGGAACGCGAAATTGGGCGCGCACTGCGGCGTGGGCAGACGCAGGCGCACCTCGGCGTCGCCGTCTGGTGAGACGTCGACTCGGCTGACGAACCCCAGTGTGGTTATGGGCTCGTCGAGCTCCGGGTCGATCACCGCGCCCAGAGCTGTCAGCACCCCGGCGCGGACCTCGTCGGCGACCATCACGCTTGCTCGACCAGCTGGGCGTCCTCCTGCGCCGCCGGGGCGCCGGCCTCGTCCGGCAGCCGGAGCTCCTGCGGCACGTCGATGTCGTACAGGCCGGCGGCGTTCAAGCCCAGGATCTTGCGCCTGGTGGCCTCCGTAACGCGGGGATAGTCCGAGAACTGATCGTCCGGATAGTCCCAATCGAGGAAGCCGTCGATCTGCCACTTGGGCTCCCAGATGCCGTAGTCGCTGCCGAACAGCATCTTGTCCTCCCCGACCCAGAACAGCAGCTCGCCCATGACCTTGGAGAAAAACCGGGGCCGAGCGAACATCAGCCCGCCGAGAACCACCGCCAGCCCGGCATAGACGTTCGGCTCCTGGGTGGCCATGAAGCAGAAGTCCTCGATCCGCGGCAGCCCTACGTGCTCGATGATGAAGTTGAGCTCGGTGTTGTCGGTCGCCGCGATGTCGACGTCCTTGGCGTCGAAGGCGTCTTTGTCAAGCGGCCATATCGTCGGGCCCTTGTGCACGTGGATGTTCTTGATCCCGAGCTCCTTGCACTTCTCGTAGAAGGGCTTGCACTCTTCATCGGCAAGCGTCCACCCGCGTGAGCCCCGATACCACTCGGCGGTGTAGAGCTTGACCCCCTTGAGCTGATAGCGCTTGGCGTCCTCCTCCAGCTGGCGCAGGCCCTCGTCGCCCTCACGTGGATCCCAACGGCCGTTGACGATCAGCTTGTCCGGGTACTTCTCGGCCAGGGCGCCATTGCGCTGGGCGGTGTTGAAGCCCTCCGTGTACCACTCCTTGAGATAGGTCGACTGAAGGATGGCCACATCCACGCCGGCGTCCTCGAAGACATCCTTGACGAAGTCCTCCTCGGAGTACTTCATGAACTTCTCCAGCGACCAATGCGTCTCCGGCGGCCCGAGGCCCATGTAGGCGTGGAAGCACTCGATCCAGCCCTTGGCGTACTCCTCCTGCCCTTTAACCCAGTTCGGCGGGCTCGCGTCCCAGTAGTGGGTGTGCGCGTCGACGATGAAGTACTTCTCGCCGTTCCGCTCGTACATGGCTCTCCTCCTGACGACGGGGCTGGTCAGACGGAATGTACTCCCGCCCCTAGGCCGGTACAACGGATCTGGCCATGGATGTGGTCGCAGGCTTACCGTTGGTCCGGCGGACCGTCCGGGGCCCTGAGCGTCAGCCGCGACTCGATGGTGGGGCGGGTCCTGCGAGGCGGGAAATGCATTACCGATCAGCTCGAGCGCACCGTCCGGATCGGGGGACCGAAACCGCACGCCACGCCCGGAGCGCAGCTGGGGCCTGAGGCGTGACCCGGAACAGCCGCTTCAGATAGGCGAGCGCCAGCCCGGCCTTCCCTCGTCGTGCCTGCGGGTCGATCAGCCGCATGATGCTTGGACTGGGAATCAGCCTGCCGATGATGAGTGCAACCCGGTCGCGTGGCGGACTGGCAGCGAGCCTCGCAAAGTCGAGCGAAAGCGCAGGAGCCCCCGCGAGGCGCAACCGCATCTCAACCGAGGCGTCGGCCTCGATCCGCAACTCGTCCACGAGCCGCGCCCCAGCCGCGGTGCGGCTCAGCCCTGCGGCGAACGGCGCGGCCAAATCGAGCCGGGCGGCGATCGCGGCCGCCTCACGCCATGCCTGGTGGTCGATCCTCGTCAGAGCTCGCTCGAGATCCTCCAGCGGCTTTGCCGAGGCGCCGTGTTGCACGGCATGGGTGGCGACCACGAGAGCCTGGGCCGAGTCGCCGAGAACCTCGATGGGCTCGCCACCGATCTCGATGCGAGCCGTGGCCCGCCCGAGCTCCGCCCACAGAGCGCACGGCGGGCCGTTGTACCAGTAGATCCTGGTGTGCAGATCGACAGTGACTCGCGGAGGCGCTATTCGCTGCCACGGGTTGGCGTGATTGACATGATCGCTCGGGCCGGCGCCGGCGCGCATGTCGCGGAAGCCCAGTGCGTCAAGGATCCGCTCCGCAGCTGGCACCGAGCGCTGCTCAACGAGCAGGTCGATGTCGCCATAGTGGCGCTCAGCGGGATCGTCATAGAGCCGCGCGGCTGTCGCTGGCCCCTTGATCAGAATCGCGCGGACGCGCTCACTCCTGAGCGCGCGAACGAGGTCGACCGCGGCTGCGTCCAGGGCGAGGCGGGTGGCTGCCCCCATAAGCAGATCCGTCCGAGCGTCGTGGTCGGGTTGCCGGCCGGCATGCATCGCTTTCATGATGAACGATCGGGACACGCTGGTTTGCCCCAGTGTGGTGCAATCACCGCGTGCTCGAAGAGGGGGTCGTCACGCTTCGGTCTGTGAGCCGCAGCTTCGGCACCCGACGCGTGCTGCGCGACCTGAGCTTGACGGTTGGCCCCGGGGAGCGTCTGGCTGTTCACGGCCCGAACGGCGCTGGTAAAACGACGCTGCTGCGCCTGATCGCGGGGACGCTGAGCGTGACCAGTGGCTCGATCCACATCGGTACGGCGCCCGCCGGAGCCAACGCAGCCAAGGCGCAGCTTGGGGTTTCGCTCATGCAGGGTCGAGGGTTTTACGGACGCTTGAGTGGCCGCGACAACCTCCTGCTGTTCGCTCGGCTTCGGATGAGCGAGGGCGCTGCTCGCACGGCAGTGGCGACCGTAGAGGAGGAGCTAGAGCTCGAGCAGATCGCGCTGGTCCGCATCGAGCGTTGCTCGGCCGGGATGCTCGGTCAGCTGGCATTCGCCCGTGCGCTGCTTGGCGATCCGCCCGTCCTACTGCTCGACGAACCAAGCCGCTCGCTTGACGATGATGCCCGCCGACGGATGTGGTCCGCGCTCGAGCAGCGGACGACAACTACGCTGCTGATCGCGACTCACAGCGATGATGATCTCGACCACTGCACGCGAACGCTCCACCTCGCGGCGCCCCGCCGCTAGAGGGTTAGGCGCAACCCTCGCACTGATCCGCCGCGACTACCAGGAACGCCGCACGTTCCGCTTCGCCATTGCGTTCGACCTCGTGTTCGGGATGCTCAACTTGGTGGTGTTCTTCTACATCTCACACGTGCTACGGCGCCCGAGCACCGGGCAGCTGCACGGAGCGCACACGTACTTTGAATTTGCTGCGGTCGGGCTTGCATACATGCTGGTGATTCAGGCTGCCAGCGCAGGGCTCGCGCGTCGCGTGCGGGAGGAGGAGCTGACGGGCACGCTCGAAGCGCTTTGCACCCAGCCGGTCAGGTCACCCGCGCTGGCCTTCGGGTTAGCTGGCTTCCAGTACCTGTTCGCAATTGCCAGAGCCGCCGGCTACCTGCTGATCACCGGCCTGTGGCTCGGACTTGGGATCAGGCATCCAAGCTGGATCGGCGCGATCACGACGATGGCGGTCTCTAGCCTGGCGCTGACCGCGATTGGGATCCTGCTCGCTGCGATCGTCGTGGCTGCCCGCCAGGGCGAAGCGATCGTAAGCGTAGCGGTGTTCGCGCTCGGTTTCCTGGGTGGCGCCTACTTCCCGATCTCGGTGCTCCCCGCATGGTTGCGCGCGCTCAGCTACCTGACCCCGACCCGCTATGCACTCGACGCCCTGCGCACCTCGCTGTACGGCGGTGGCGACTGGATCGGCAGGGTCGGCGTGCTTGTCGGATTCTGCTCAAT
Organism: uncultured Actinomycetes bacterium; assembly: GCA_963756555.1. Classification (GTDB taxonomy): domain Bacteria; phylum Actinomycetota; class Thermoleophilia; order Solirubrobacterales; family Solirubrobacteraceae; genus Palsa-465. The sequence goes on along the minus strand of CAVWOC010000008.1, from coordinate 239,935 downwards.
CGCCCTACCGGTCGCGCTGCTCGCGTTCCGCCAGGCGCTTCGCCTGAGCGTGGGCCGGGGGACTCTCACGCGCGGCTGAGCGGGGTGCCGGCCCGTGGGCCCATCTAGACGTGGTTTTCTACCAGACGACCATGAGGACCTACACATACTCGGCGTACGGGATGACCGTCCAGCTCCCTTTTCCGTGCCCCGGCCTTCGCGCGGCCGAGCCTGGCGTCGCCGCGGACGTCGTGGTTGAGGAGGGCCCCGTTCCAAGCAGCCTCATCACAGCCGTGGTTAGAGAGGATTGGTGCGAGGCAGAGCCGGGGCGCCTTCTTCTGAAAGGGGGCCCACGCGCGGGCCGGTTCTTGGTCGAAGACGGTCGCGTCAAGCTGGAGCGCCATCCCGGTGCTGAGGACCCCATCCTTGCGCAACTGTTCACGGCTCCGGTTCTCGCGGCCGTCCTTCGGCAGCGGGGGATGCTCGTCCTACATGCGAACGTGGCAGTGACGCAGAGGGGAGTTGTCGTGCTCGCCGGACGGTCGGGGGCCGGCAAGTCTACGGCGGCGGCGGCTTTGCTGGCGCGTGGATGCGCGATGGTTGCGGACGACGTCACTGCGCTGCGACTAGCGGCCGACGGTATTGTCGAGGCGCTGCCTGGCTCTGCGCAGATCCATTTGACCGAAGAGGCGGCGCGGGGCTTGGGTTACACACTCAGTCCCGAGCGACAGACTCGGCGAGGGATGAAGGCGGCGCTGCCAATCGACAACAACATGGCGCGCTCGGCTGGAAGGCTGCAGGCGATCTACGTGCTGGACACGCATGGCGGCTCGGAGGTGCGCGTCACCCGGCTCGCCGGTGCGGACCGGTTCGATGCTCTGCAGCTCTGCGTTTACGGACCGCTGTTCGCGGAGGAGCACGCCGCGTTGTTTGCGCTGTGTGCAGCCGTCGCCACCCAGGTCGAGGTCTACCGAATCGAGCGCCCCTGGGATCGCTGGTCAATCGAGGAGCTGATCGACGTATTGCTCTCTTCCAGGCCGGGGGGTGGATAACGGATCTGGACTCGCTGATCGGCCGTAACGAGGAGCTTCCGTCTGCTCCCGTGGAGCGCGAAATTGTGTTCCTCAATACGGCCAATGACTGCTATGTAGCGCTCGACGCGATCGGACGCCGCATCTGGGAGCTGCTTTGCAAACCCAAGCGGATCGCCGATCTCGCCGCGGAGCTGAGCGATGAATTCGAGGCGACACGAGACGTGATCGCCATCGACGTGTTGGCCTTCCTCAAGGACCTCGAGCGCGAGGGGATGGTACGTGTCATCGATCAGCCCTCTCCATAAGCTCCGCTCTTGCTCGTGGGCGGAGCGCTGGATGCTCGTGCGCGCGACGGTGGCGCTGGCAATCCTCCGGGTGGCGGTCGGGCGGGTTCCATTCAGCACGATCGCACGAGCCTTGAGCCTGCGGGAAGGACAGTCCGCCGAGGTCACGGATCCAGCGACCGAGTCACGCGCTGCCCTGGTAGGTCACGCGGTCAGTTCGGCGGCAGCGCACATGCCGTGGCACAGCACTTGCCTCATGCAGGCGTTGGCAGCTGCGTCGCTTCTGCGCCGGTGCGGGATCGGCGCGACCCTATACCTCGGGATTTCCAGGGAGCCGGCCGCACCCGAGGGAATGCTCGCCCATGCCTGGCTGCGCTGCGGCTCACGAGTTCTTGTCGGTGAGGCCGAGCGAAAGCGATTCACCGTGCTCGCGAGTTTCGCTGTGGTCAATTCGGACCGTTTGGGCTCGGCGCTATGAGAAGCCCGATCGCATGTCGCCTGCTTGATGACGGCGCCCGCAGCGGTTAGGATGGCCGCGTGCCCGCTCTGGGGCACACCCGCGTACCGATGATCGGCGATGGGGGGAATCGATGTTCAGCGACGGCCAACCCAGACCGAATGTTCCTCCGGTCCCGGAGTGTGTGCCGGACCGGCCCCAGTCCGCGCTCAAGCAGGAGTCCATCGCGGTCGGGCATCGCGCCGTATGGCGGCGCCCGGTGGCGACACGCTTCGGCCTGGAACGGACGCTGTGCTTTGCCGGTAGCGCCATCGACATGCTGCATACGGGCCGCGGAGGTTGCTGACTGGTAGCGCCCGCTGTGACCTAGCTGCTGATCGCCGTTTACGCAGCACGTCTTCGTGAGCGGCATCTTCGGGATTGTTCGCCGGGACGGGGCGCCCGTCGGCCTTTCGCCGCTGGAGAACATGCGGCAGGCGATGGCGAACTGGGGGCGGGACGGCTTCGGGGAGTGGTCCGACGGCTGCGCCGCGCTGGGACAAGCCCGCACGTGGTCAACCCCTGAGTCGCGCTCAGAAGCGCTGCCTCTGCACGATCAAACGGCGGGATGGGTGCTCTCCGCGGCAGCGCGACTCGACAACCGGGAGGGGCTACTGGCCGAAGTTGCGTGCCGCGATGGCACGGGTCGCCACGAGGCGCTCAGCGACGACGACCTGTTGCTGGCGGCCTTTCGCCGCTGGGGTGCACGGTCGCCCGCTCGCCTGCTTGGCGATTGGTCATTCGCCGCCTGGCATCCGGCACAGCGAGAGCTGTTCTTGGCGCGCGACCAATACGGCCACACGGCGCTCTATTACTACGCTGACGAGCGCACTTTTGCCTTCGCTTCCTCGCACCTGGCGATACTCGCGCTTAGGCTCGTAGCGATCGAGCTCGACGAGTTGCATCTGGCGCAGTACCTGATCTCGTGGCAGGCATACCACGGCCAGCGGGCCGCCTACTCGCCGATCCGACGCCTGCCGCCAGCGCATGTGCTGACGGTGACAGCTGACCGAATCGACGTGCGCCCGTACTGGGGGATGGAAGAGCCATCTCAGCTTCGACTGCCCCGGCGTTCGGACTACGCGGAAGCGTTTCGCGACGTGTTTGACGCAGCAGTTCGGTCACGCCTGCGCTCATGCGGGCCGATCGCCGCGACGCTGAGCGGCGGCCTTGATTCCGGCTCGGTGGCCTCGACGGCGGCCAGACTCCTGGGCCAGCAGGGCGCTCGATTGCCAGCGTTCACGGCCGTGCCGATCGCCGACACGGCAGCGTATGTCCGCGATGGTTTCGGCGACGAGCTGCCGTTAGCGCGGGCCACGGCGACCTTTGCAGGCAACATAGATCTGTCCGCGACCAATTCGCACACGGTGAGTCCGATCGAGGGGATCCGACGCGCGCTGGACCTCTGCGGAACGCCAGTCCATGCGGCCGCGAACATGTTCTGGATCCTCGATCTGATGGAAGCGGCGCAACAAAGCGGGTGTCGTGTGCTGCTGACAGGTGCGATGGGCAACGCCACGATCTCCTGGCACGGGAGCCCGCTGTCGCAGCCACTGGCGTTCCAGCTCCGTCGCCTCGGAGCTAAGGGTTTGGCGAAGGCTCGCCTCAGTCGGGCGCTTCCACGCGTGGTCCTAGTCCGAGCCGCCCGTCGCCGACTCGATCCGGAGTGGTATCGATCGACGGCGATCAATCCAACGTTCGCGCGACGGCTGAACCTGATCGCACGGCGCTTGGAGGACCCGGACAGCTTCCCGCGCTCGCCTCTGCAGGAGCGGCTGAGCATACTGATGCCGGGCCGCTCAACTCTCGGCTCCCTATGGGCGGAGATGGGAGCGCGATTCAATCAGGATGTCAGGGACCCGACGTGTGACCTGAGGGTCATCGAGTTCACGATGTCCGTACCCGACTGGGTCTTCATCGATCCCGACAGGGGACTCGATCGCTGGCTCATCCGCGACGCGATGCGCGGACGCCTGCCCGATCAGGTTCGGTTGAACCGCTCGGTGGGCATGCAGGCCGCCGACCTCGTCCGCCGGCTTCGCGACTGCGCGGACGAAGTGGAGACGGCGCTGGACGAACTGGCGACGGGTCCAGCGGGGGAGTACGTAGACGTCCCGTACATGCGCGATGTATGGCGAATCGTCCAACACGAGGACACGCCGGAATCGTTCCGCAGGTCTGTAGGAGTGCTGACCCGCGGGATCATGGGTGGCCTATACGTCAATGCGCTCGCCGGAGGGCTCAGTCCTTCGATCGCCCATTAAAACGGGCAGTTGATCCGATGACCAGAGCGGAGCGGAGAGGGCGGGATTCGAACCCGCGATGCGGCGTGAACCGCATACTCGCTTAGCAGGCGAGTGCCTTCAGCCACTCGGCCACCTCTCCCGTTTGGAACACGGCAGTGTAGAGGCTGGCCGCGAGCGGCCACTAGCATCATGGCGGCCCGGAGGGGTGGCAGAGCGGTCGAATGCACTGGTCTTGAAAACCAGCGTCCGGTGACCCCGGACCGCGGGTTCGAATCCCGCCCCCTCCGCTCACGTTCGGCCGAATTCGCTAGTAAATCGGCGGACCCGGCAGTAGACTGCGGCGGCAATGGTCGAAGGGGCGCTCTCGATCCGGGACGAGCATGAGCTGGCTCCGCCGCCTCCGTTCGAGATCCCGGACTTCGAGATCGTGCCGCGTGTGGGGCTGATCTTCGCCGCGATCGCAACCACCGCGATCGTCGTAGCCATCGCCGTCAACAAGCTGTGGCCGCTGATGTTCCTGCACGTCGCCGGCGGAGCGGCTTGGACGATCGTCGATCTGTTCGTGGGGTTGATTCTGGGGCCGATCATGGGCGCCATGCCCCCGCCGGCGCGGGTGCAGTTCACGACTCGGCTGATGCCGAAGATGGTCGTGATCATGCCCATCGTTGTTGGTATGACGCTGGCCGCCGGCTGGCAGCTGGGGGTTCACACGGGCGACGTGTTCTCGGGCAGCGACGTCCACGGATGGGTGCTGGCCAGCTTCATCGTGGTGGGCGTCATGTCGGTGCTGGCGCTTGGCCTGCTCGAGCCGGCGAACATCGCCGTCCTGATCGAGTTGAAGAAGCCTCGTCCTCGCCCCGAGGTGATCGACCAGTTGATGAAGCGCTTCATCTACTGCTCGGGGATCCTCGGCGTGATGCAGATCGCGACATTGGTGATCATGACCAAGCTGGGCTCCTCGTGAAGGATCGCCAGTTCCCACCGGTGACGGAGGTGGCGATGTTGTCGCTGGCGCTGATCGTGGCCGGAGGCATCTACCTGTCCGCTCACTTGCCACAGCACGTGCCGCTGACGCCGGCGATCATCTTGCTGGCGCTCTCGGCCCTGCTGATGGTGGCGAACATCGCCTCGCTGGCCCGCATCAAGGCGTTCCACTGGGAGCGCTTCTTCCAAGTGGCGAGATGGTCGTTTCTGGCGTATCTCGTGATCGGTGGCCTGATCGAGTACGCGTTCGTCCAGAACCACGTCAAGGGCGGCACCCTGGTCGTGCTGACGCTCTCGATCGCCGTGTTTGCGATCCACGTCCCGACGCTCGTCGGATTCACCGTCGCTCGCTACTACGAGCCGGCGCAGTACCTTGCCGGTTCAGCCGATGGCGACGGCCAGGTGCCCTCGCCCCGGGCCGAGGGCGTTCGGGTCTGAGCGGCTGAGCAGGCCGCGGGCCGTTCTAGGGTCGTTTGGTGGCTCGTCGTCGGTCGCTGAACCGCGGCTAGAATCGACGCGCAGGCGCCCGTAGCTCAGCTGGATAGAGCGTCGGTCTACGGAACCGAAGGTCGGGAGTTCGAATCTCTCCGGGCGCGCTGAGAACCTCAGCGGGGCTTTATATTTGCTCCACATTTGTGCCAACACGGAATATGTCCCCAATATGTCCCAAGATAGGCGTACGATTTGACGCCGTGCGCCCTCCAACTGGACACGTGTACCGCGTCGAGCGCTCTCGCGGACCCGTCTGGTACATGAAGTACCGGCTGCCTGACGGCCGGCAGGTGCAGAAGAAGCTCGGACCGGCGTGGACGCGACCGCGGGCGACCGCCAGCCGGCTACTTCACCAAGCGCACAGGCAGAGGATACGCTGCGCGCCGTGCTCGTACGAGGCGCGGCGCGGCACGCTGCCCGGCATGGTGCGTACCGGCGCGACGTTCGCCGACGCCGCAGCCGAGTTCCTCCGCTACGCGGAGCACGATCGCGGCTGCAAGCCCTCGACGCTGCGCGACTATCGCTCGAACCTCGAGGCTCACCTGCTGCCTGCGTTCGGCTCGATGCGGCTCGAGGAGATCACGCCCGCGGAGATCGATCGCTGGCGCGGCGTCGCTTGACCGGAGTGTCGAACCGCACGAAGAACAAGCTGCTCGTCGTGATGCACGGCGTCATGCGCCGCGCGCAGACACGTCTGGGGCTCCCGACGAATCCCGTCGCACGCTCGTCGAGAAGCATCCGCAGCGCTCGAGCGGCGACATCGAGTGTTCTCTCCCGAGGAGGTGATGGCGCTCGTCCGAGCCGCGACCTCGGAGCAGGACGCGCGCAATCTTCCTCACCGCCGCCTTCACCGGTCTGCGCCGCGGCGAGCTGCTCGCGCTGCGCTGGCGCGACGTCGACTTCCCTGGCTCGGTCATCCGCGTGCGTGCGAGCTACGCCGGCCGGCAAGCTGACCACGCCGAAGTCCGGGAAGGTGCGCTCCGGTGCCCATGGCGCCATCGACGTCGCGTCGGCTCTGGCGCGGCTCGGGCAACGCGAGCTGTTCGTCGGCGACGACGATCTCGTCTTCGTCGGCGACGCTCGGCGGCTACCTCGACGGCTCCGCGCTGCGCCGTCGCTACGCGCCCGCGCTCAACGCAGGCCGGCCTCCGACCCCTGCGCTTCCACGATCTGCGCCACACGTTCGGGACGCGGATGATCGCCAAGGCCGACATCCGCCGCGTGCAGGAGTGGATGGGTCATGCCGACATCCAGACGACGATGCGCTACCTGCACTACGCGCCTCGCGGCGACGAAGCCGCGCTCGTCGCCGAGGCTTTCGAGATCGATGACGTGGCCGCTGTCGAGAGTCCGACGTAGTGCCGCGGATCAGCTTCTTCTACGGCATCACGATCGCCATGTTCTGGGACGAAGCTCACCATCCGCTCCCCCATTTCCATGCTGCGTACAGCGGTTCACGAAGCGTCCGTAGCGCTCGATGGCACGCGTGCTCGCTGGATCCCTGTCGCGCGGCAGCTCCGTCTCGTGCGTGAGTGGGCCGAGCTGCACCGTGATGAGCTGCTAGCGAACTGGGAGCGAGCTCGGCGCGACGAGTCTCTCGATCGGATCGAGTCCGCTCTCCTAACATTCGTCTCGATGGAGACGTGCTCCCTCTCGTCCATGTCACCGGCGTCGCCGTGATCGGTGACTACCAGCTGCGTCTGCTCTTCGAGGACGGCGTCGTCGGCGACGTCTGCTTCGAGGAGCGCGAGTGGACGGGCGTGTTCGAGCCCTTCCGAGATCCAGCCGTGTTCGCCCAGGTCTACGTCGACCGGCAGTTCGGAACGATCGCCTGGCCGAACGGTCTCGACATGGCTCCCGAGCCGCTTTACCAGGCTGCTCTTCTTTACCCCGTGCGCCAGCCGATGCTCGCTCGATAGAGCATCCAAACAGATCACGCCAGCTCGTTTCGCCGGTCTCTTCTTTCTCTGTTCCCTTGCCCCATTTTATCTCTGTTTTGTCTCTTTCGCACAATCTAGCCCGCGCGCGGTTGCGGCTGGACCCCGACCGGACGTAACGTAGAGCGGTCGTGGTCAGCGGCTAACGCTCTCTCTTGCAGCCTCTTTTTTCTACCTACTTAGCACCCTAGTCAACACCCCAGTTGCGAGATCCGACGTCTAAACGTCCCGAAACGTCCCGGCTCAAGCATCTCACCCTAGAACAGCTCCAGCTCTCTCTAGCTCTCTCCCGTTGCTCTATCAGAGCGTCAGCCGCTACTAGGCCTCTAGGGCAGCAGCCTTTCAGCTCTCTATTCGCCATACTCGATTGTCCTGCGCTCGACGCATTATATGTCTGCGGGCGCTATTTGATGATGAAGTGCCTCTCACCGCTTTCGTTGTGTTGCCTAGCTTGGCGGTCACCTTGAGCAGGTACATCCCGCGCTTGGTCTGTTGTTTGTGCAGTTACTTTTTCTCTTGCTTCTCCTTGCCGTTGTAGCTGTTCCTCTCTTAGTAGCCTTTTCTTTTCAGCTTCTCTTTCAGTTATATCTATTTTCGCCTTTCTTGACGATGACCTTTATGGCCTTGCTCTGTTACACCAGCCTGACATGCAGCTTTAGTTTTCCTGTATCGTCGAACCGCTGGTCTCTATCCCTCTATCTTTATCGTCTCTCTCTCTGTTGTTCTTCGTAGTAGCGCCGCCTTACTAGCTCAATCACAATCTCGCCCGTACTTACGAAGGCGATCTTCGTGCCATCAGGCGAGTACGCCGGGTCCATACCACCAGTCAGGTACGTCGCGTTCCATCAGCGTGGAGATGGTGTAGATGCTGGCCCCACCGCCCGACAGCGATATCTAGTCGAACACGATCGTCCTCCCGTCGGGGGAGAACTCCGGTGTGCCGTTCCAGTTGCCGAACGTATCCAGATCCTCGGTCAAGCGGCTTGGTAGAGCGGCGTGGGTTACTGCCGTCGGCATTCGCGAGTTCGAGCACTTGTGAACTCGGGCGTCCGACACCAGGAGGTCCGTTTATGTAATCTAGACCACGGATGAACGCCAACTTCCTATCGGCCGTAAACGTCGGCTCATGTCTCACCGCGTCAACAGGTCACGCTACCGCCATTCATCGTCCTTCTGCTATGCTACCGTAATGTTGGCAGCCTGCTCCGGGTAGATAATGCCTTTCTCGATCTTGGTCTCGTTCGTCGTGAACGTTGGTTGCTCCGGCCAGGACGTTGCCTTCATGCCGTAGATCTACACCTGATGTGCACTCTAGCCGTCGGCGTTCGCGATGCAAATCTCGGGAAGCTGCGACGCAGATAGGAAATTTGTAGTGTGTATCCATACGAGCTTGTTGCCGTCTTCGAGAACCTGGGACCAACTTCGTCGGTGTTACCGTATTATCTCTTTTTTTTCTTGTTGCCTCTGCCGTCAGGGTTTATCTTGACCTAGCCTGAGCCCCCGCTCCCTTGCACCTCGTACACGATCTTCTCGTTGGTCCCCCGGTATGCCTAGCCTCTCTCCTTTTAGTCTACCATCAGCCATCTGCACACTCCTACGCGCCCATCGCCATCTCTACGATCAACCTCGACCCCGTTGCTTAGCCAACGTAGCCTTATCTTCAAACCCATCTGGTGCCCCCTCGTTGTGGTCGTCTCTCACTGTCTATAAACCTACCTAGCACAGCGTGTAAGTCGCTGTTTCGAGTCGTCCCACTTCGCTATCGTCTCCTACTGCGCGCCGCTCCCCCACGCTGATGCCCAGCCAGCTCGCCCTAGATCGCCCCAGTCAAACACTCGGGATTCTATCATGTCGATCCCCTTCCGCTACTGCCGCGTCGCCGCTTACCGGGAGTATCCAGCGTGCACCTCGGTTTGGGGTCTCTGTAGATGCGTTTCGGTCAGACAAGCTTCCCCCTCTGCTTACTGGTCTAGCTCCATCCCGCCGAAGCACAGTAAAGTAGCTGCTCTCTTCGGAGAAGTGGTTGCTCTTCCTCTCAGTTCGCCTACTTAGTGCCCTTCGGTTCCTGACCGATCGGGTTCTGTCTCGCCAAACCTTGTCCCTAGACACTAATCTGGCCGCGGAAACCAATCTCTTCGGTTCGGGACCGTCTCGTCCTTGTCCCCAACCTTGTATCGTACTGAGCAAATATGACCCTCGGGAACCGACCAGACCGAATCCCCTAACCACCCTCGCTCAAGTGCACGGAACCGAAGGTCGGGAGTTCGAATCTCTCCGGGCGCGCTGAGGTTAGGCGCCCGCCGGCGCCGGTGAAAAGACGCCGGCCACACACCAGCACCGTCATCACGCCGACGCCCAAGAGGCCAAGCGCTAGTCCTGTCAAGTCTCGAGTGAAGCGTCGTTCGCGCGCGGGATCCATGTTCTCAGGAGCCGCCGACCGGACGCCCCGGCCTATGCGGCCCCCCGGCGCGTTCGGTTTCGCCAGAGTCGCGCTCGTTCTGCTTGACCGGCAGTAGCTGGTCGATGGGAAGGAATCCACCTAGCGACGGCTAAAGCTCGCGAAGTACCAGCTGAAGATGTGTTCCACCGAATCGCAGCATGACGGACGACGCAGGCCTCACCGACGAATCACCTGAAGAGCGCGGTTTCGACTACGCGCGGACAGTTGCGTTGAGCGACGGCGTGTTCGCGATCGCGCTAACCCTGCTCGTCCTGGGCATCAGTTTTCCGGAGCTGGCGTCAGGACGCCACGGCGAGATCGGGAGACAACTGTTGGCCAGGCGAGGAGAGCTAGGTTCGTACGCGCTCAGCTTCGCGGTGATCGCGTTGCTCTGGATACGCCATCACGCATTCATGCGCAGGCTTGAAGTCATCGACACTCCGATAACGGTGCTGAACCTCACCTACCTCGGGTTCGTCGCGTTCTTGCCATACCCCACCCACGTCCTCGGCGCGTACGGAGATCAGACCGCGTCCGTCGTGCTCTATGCAACCACGTGTGGGATGGTGGCGAGCATCGGCTCGCTCATGCGGATCCATGCACAGAGGGCTCATCTGCTGACGCAGCTAGGAGAGGCTGCCGCTGCTCAGCGGGAGCACTGGGCAATCGCGCCAGCGGTCTTCTTCGGGTCGATTCCAGTGGCGTTTGCGAGCCCCACGGCTGCAAAGTTCTGTTGGCTGCTACTGCTGGTTGCACGCCGACGCTGAGTTACGAAATACAGCGTGGCGAGCGTCGGACGCCACCAGCCGGAAACCGCGCCGACCCGCGGCGCGTCTCGAGTCACGTAGACCGTCGCTAATCGATCCAAGCAGCGACGCTGAGAGACGGTGGGCAGCAGTGTCGCGTTCGTGGCAAAGGACCACTCTCCGAAGCTGCCGTTGGAGGGTCGAGGCTTGTGCATGTCGTCCCGAGCGCGGAATCTCTCGGCCGCTTGACCACGCGAGCGCCGAGGGGCCGCCGCTGATCAGCACGGAGGCGCAACGGCGGTTGTCGAGCCATTCTCCGCGCTCAGCAGCTGTTCAGCAGGACCCACGACGTGTGCTTTCTCGCATGGCCCGACGATGATTGTCTTGATGGGGCTTCCATTCGGGACCGTCAGCTGGAGTTGCGCATCCTGTGAGGCGGCCACCTGCGATGAACTCGCGTTACGTCCCGTTCCCACCGATGGCAGCTTCGCGCCCGGACTGGGTACGAACACCGCCGAGGGCAGGTTGCTGGCTCCCGACGTGCCGCCTTGTCCAGCGCCGCATCTCGGGACGAGAACCAAGCGCACTCCCGCGCCCTGAGGCAGCTCGACGCTCGTGGTGCCGGGCGTTTGCATGATCGCCGCTGCGTTGGACGTGCGCACACCGGTACCCGTGCCGCACGGCGGAACCACGACCGTGCGGACCGCATCCGCCGTCGGCACGATGACCGCGCGCGTGCCTGCGTTGACGTCGCTGCTCGTGCTGCTACTGCTGCTGATGCTGCTGGCGATGGTGCCCCCGATCGCCAGGACGACGATTAGCCCCACGATCGTAATGAGCACCGTGCGGTCCTGCTGCATTGGATCGCCTAGCTACTACTGCTGCTACTGCTGCTACTGCTGCTGCTCGAGGCCTGGCAGCCCGAGGCGGTAGCGACCGTCTTATTCGTCGATGGGACCACAGTTGACTGCGTTGGCCCGGAGCTACTCGAGCTGCTGCTACTACTCGAACTCGAACTCGATGGGGGAAGGCACGGAGGCACGATCAGCGTCGTGACGCCGCTGTTGGCCGGTAGGACCAGTTCGTTCTGGGGTGTTGCCCCGGCGGCAGCAGCGCTTGAGCTGCCTCCCGGAGTTACGAGGATCGTGCTTGCCGGGGGCGGGGCGACGGCTTGGCTCGAGCTTGAGCTGCTGCTGCTGCTACTACTACTGCTGCTCGAGCTCGAAGGTGATCCACACGGCTCAATCGCCACGGTCTGGGTCACTGCGCTCCGCGGTATCACGATCATGTTGGAGCCCGGAGGGACGGTGCTCGTCGCTGATGAACCGGTGACCGCCGCCTCGGAGCAAGTGGTGATCGCGAGCGTAAGCGGGTTGTGCTGCTTGGGGATCACCACCTCTCTTACGCCAGGGTTTTGAAGGGCTGCCGCCACTGGATCCTGGCTCGAGCTCGACGAACTGCTCGACGAACTCGACGAACTGCTGCCGCAAGCAGCCAGTGCCCCCATCGCCGCGACACTCGTCCCACACACAACGAGTCGCCTGGCAATAGAACTAGCACGTCTCATGATTCCTCCCGCTAAACCGCGGTTGAGCTCAGCCTGGTGTGTGCGCCTCGTGCGCCTGATGACGCCTCCGTACGCGAGGGCGGATACCCGGTAGTCGATCCGGCTAACCGAAATCATGTGAACCGGGACGCATTGACCGATGCTAGATCGAACTGGCCCCCGTGGACTGCTTTCGCCGACCTGGCCGCTGTCAACGGACGAGCGCGATGGGGACCAGGGGGCGACGACCAGTCGTCTGCTCGCCGACGTTAACTGTATTGTCCACCTGACATGAGGGGTACCGTGCCGACGCGAGCCTGGCGGGTGCTGGCGGTTCTGGCCGCCCTTGTGTCCTGCGGACTCTTGGGGGCTGGAGGCGCCTGGGGGGCGACGATCAAGAGGTTTGCCTCACCGGGCGCGCATTCCTACAAGGTCCCGGCTGGGGTGAAGAGGATCACTGTCACAGCGGTCGGGGCACGGGGCGGTAATTGCACGCCCGGTCACGGGGGTAACGGTGCCGCGATCACGGCTACGGTCCCGGTGAAGCCGGGTGAGAAGCTGGTAGTGGGTGTCGGCGGTCCGGGTCTCGGATGCAACAAAGTGCCTGCGTCTGGCGGATTCGGCGGCGGAGGTACTGGCGGCGCAGGCAACACGTCGAAGGGCTCGCCCGGCGCTGGTGGCGGCGGCGCGTCGTTCGTCGGCCCACGGAGTTCCTCTTCGCAGTTCAGCAAGGCACTCGTCGTCGCCGGCGGCGGTGGAGGAAGCACCGACTTTTCTCCGACCGTGGGGGTCGATGGCGGCAATGCTGGCTCGCCCGGCCACGCCGGCGCGATGGCCGGTAGCGCGGGTGGGGCCGGTGGGCAGTCGGCGGGCGGCGCTGGCGGCGCGGCAGGAAGCTCGGATGCTCGCGCCGGGTTTGCGGGCTCGCTAGGGACCGGTGGGGCAGGCGGAGCCGGTGCCACGAGCGGAGTGTCGGTAGGAGGAGGAGGCGGCGGCGGCGGCTATTACGGCGGTGGTGGCGGCGGTGGCGGCGCCAGCTTGCAGAACCCCGGTGGCGGCGGTGGCGGGTCGAGCTATGTCGTCGCCGGCGCCACGCACGTGAGCGGCCCGAAGTCGGCCTCGGGCGGGGCCAAGGTCATAATCACGGCCAAAAAGTCGTCACGCAGGCGGCACCTCGCGCGTCAAGGTTGACGGCGTCCAGGGTTAGCAGCACCCTCTTCCCGGCCAAGTCACCTTCAAGGCAATCGTTAGCGCGACCGGCTTCAATGCGCGCTGGTCAAGTGATCTGCGACAGGCGCCTCTACGACAAGGAGCAGACATGACCGATAGGTCCAGCCCCGCGCTCGAGATCGCGCTTGCCTACTACCGAGCCTGGACCAGTAAGGATCTTGACCAAGCGATGAGCTACATCGCGCAGGACATCGTGTGCGAAGCCCCTGCCGGCCGAATCGACGGCGCCGAAGCGTACCGAGCCTTCATGGCCCCGTTCGTGCAGATCCTCGTCAGCTCGAACATCATCGCCTCGTTCGGCGACCAAGAAACCGCCGTGGTGATATATGACACCGAAACCGTCCCGGTCAAGCGGGCCCCTGGCGCCGAATGCGTCACCGTCCGCGACGGGAAGATCATCCATAGCCACTTCATCTTCGACCGCGAGCCCTTTGAGGCCGCGCGAAGAGCCCGGCCGTAAAACCTCGCCATGGCGGGGTAGGGCGACGACGACGAACTCGCTAACTACGCTGCGTGAGTGAGCGCGACGGTGAGCCTCGAGCCCTGGGGCAGCAGCGACCTGCCGCTGCTCGAGCGGCTGATGGGCGACCCGCGCATGACCGAGCACCTCGGCGGTCCCGAGAGCGCGGAGAAGCTGCGCGAGCGTCAAGCCCGCTACGAGCGCCTCGCGGGCGGCGATCGCATGCTCAAGGTTGTCGATGTGGGGAGCGGCGCCGGCGTCGGCTCCGTCGGCTTCTGGGCCAAGGAGTGGCGCGACGAGCGGGTCTACGAGGTCGGCTGGATGGTCGTGCCGGAATTCCAGGGCCGGGGGATCGCGGTGGCGGCCACCGCAAAGGCGATCGAGCTCGCCAAGAGCGACGGCAGGTACCGCTTCATGCACGCCTTCCCGGACATCGATAACGCGCCGTCGAACGCGATCTGTCGCAAGCTCGGCTTCGAGCTACTCGAGGCGTGCGAGTTCGAGTTCCCGAAGGGACACTTCATGACCTGCAACGACTGGCGTCTTGACCTGCGCGCCTAGCTATGGCCTAAACCGCCTATCTACCGGAACTGCCGATCTCGCGAAGGACGCGTTCGATGAACTTGCCCTTTTGCTCCGTGTAGCGCTGGTACTCCGCACCGTCAAGACCTCGCTTCAGCTCGTTGTACCGCGCCAGCAGTGCTGGATCACGGACGAGCGCGTCTCGAAAAGGTCCGAACAGACGGTCGTCGTGCGAGCCAGCGACGACCAACTGGACGCCGACCTCTGGACGGCGGCTGCTCGGATCCTTGAAGCTCGCGAGCGTCGGTGTCCAGTTCTTGGGTTGGTGGGCTGCGTAATGACTGCCCAGCATCCCGATCGCCGTCGGGAACGTGGCCTGGTCGACGCGTACGACCAGATCAAGGTCACCCTTGGTCAGGGCTCCTGGCACCGCGGTGGAACCAACGTGTTCCACCTCCGCACCAGGGAGCAGGACCAGGAGCAATTCCCGGTGGAGCTCAAACGCCGCTCTCGTCTCCTGCTCGAGCTCCTCGGCTGGCCTTATGCGAATCAACGCCACCTGGCAGATGTTCCCGCTCCGTTCCGAACCCTGCCGCCGGCCTCGTTTGCGCGTCGCGACTGCTCGCCCCTGACGAAGCGGCCTAACGAAAAGCCCCGCCGCGAGGCGGGGCCTTTCGCTTGGGTCGGGACTGCGCCCAGGATGAACTGAGTACCTAGCGCCGCTTAGTCCCCTCGCGATCACTGCAACCGGGAACGGCTTGGTGGTGGGAAAGTTGCGACTAACCACGTCCGGCGTCCGCCGAGGCGCTCAGTCACGCCCCCGCTGGCCCGGTAAGCGGCCCGCAAGGCGGCTGAGGGGCTCGACCACTTCGCTGAGCCGTTCGGCGGCCCGGGACGGACAAGCCGTTCGAATGTTCCGTCGGGAGCGAGCAGCTGCTCGAGCAGGCCGCCGGAACGTCGGACGGGACCCTCAGGGGCTACCAGCCGCGCCGCCGCCACGACCAGCTCGGCGCCTGCGATTGCGGCGCGGGCCGGTAGGGTGACGAGTGACAGCAGCTCCGGCACGGGCCGATCCTACCCCCAGCCCGGCGTCCTGGATCAGCGTTAGTGCTGGAACGTTATGGCAATAGACCGTGGAGAGGACCGCGACCACCGCGGTCGTCCCGCCGACGGCGACGTGGGGGCTGCGGCCGCGTCGGATCCAACTCCAGATTCCATTCGCTCCCTGCGGAGCTACCGCGAGTGGGGTCCATTTCGGCATTCCAGACCGTGCCAGCGGAGCGACCGGCTGTCGGATCGAGGAGCTGCTCAGCTTCCTCCGCCGTCGCTGCGAAAGCTTCTCTAAATCTGATCCGCATTTGACTTCTCCTAATTAGCGTCTTGCGATTGGTATATCTGCCACTTTGCGGGGTATCCCGCACCGTCGTCCGGGGTCAGACAATTGACGTCACTGCGATGACAAAGCATGGTGGGGTAGCGCTCTTAGAGAGATGACTTCGCGTCTGCACAACTTGCATCAGCGCGTCGGGTTACTGGACGCCGACCCTGAGTTGGCCGAGGGCTTGAGCGGGACGGACCTCCCAGAGGCTCGCCGTCGGGCGATAGCGGCGGTGCTCGAACTCGACCCACCCGACTGGAACCCGGACGATGTCGGTGCGGTCGCGGGCGACGGCTCGCTCGGCCTCTTCGTGCTGGACGGGCTGATGGTGCGTAGGGTGCTCGTCGGCAAGCGCCCGGCCTGCGAGCTATTCGGCCCCGGCGACCTGATCCGCCCCTGGGACGCGGACGGCGAATACGACCCGCTTCCGATCTCGGTCGATTGGCTGATCCTCACCCGCTCCCGCCTCGCCCTTCTCGACGCCGCATTTTCGATGCGGGTTGCACCGTGGCCGACGATTACCAGTCGCCTGATCGGCCGGGTGGCGCAGCGGGCTCGCTACCTGGCTCTGACCGCAGCCGTTACTCACCTGCCACGGGTGGACGCGCGTCTTCTCATCTACTTTTGGTTACTCGCCGAGCGCTGGGGCCGGGTAGGCCCGGAGGGCGTACACGTCAGCCTGCCGCTTACGCATGACCTTCTGGCGATGCTCGTCGGCGCCCGACGGCCGACGGTCACGGTCGGCCTTCAGCGTCTCGCGCGCACTGGCCTCCTGGTTCGAGAGCGGCGGGATCGGTGGTTGCTCACGAAGGACGCCATCGAGGCGCTGGCACGACCAGAGAGCCTGAAGCTGATCGAAGAACCGGCCGGCGGGGGCGGCCGGTGACGTTTGGACTGCAGCTGCGAGGCTCAGGCGATGTGCTACAGGCCGAGGCGACGTTCTCAGGCGCTCGCCGGTAAGACCAACGCCTCGGACGAGGGGCGCTAGCGGCTGTTCGGGCCGAGAGCGACGTCGAACACGTCTGGCACGTTCGCTTCCAGTCGTGTCCAGGTCTCGCCGGCATCCTCGGTGAGCATGAACGTTCCGCCGCGAAGCCCGACCAGCAAAGAGTGAGGCCGCCCGGGCAGCGCGCTAAGGGCATAGGGCATCCGACGAAGTTCGGGAGCGTCGCCCCAGCTGTCGATCGCTGCCCAGCCGTCGCCGTGAGAGCGCCAGAGGCGAGCGTGACCGTCCCCCTGGCCGTGCGCGTCGAACGGCGAGCGGCTGACGGACACGTACCAGAGGTCGGGATCCTCAGGATCGACCGCCTCTGCCCAGGCGTAATGACGGTCGAGTCCGTTCTCGAAGCGGCTCCAGCTTTCGCCGCGATCGTCTGAGCGGGCGATGCCTTGGCCTGCGACCTCGTAGATCCGGTCGGGCGCCAGCGGGTGCGTCAGTAGCTGATGGGCGTCGCTGTGCGCCTCAGGATTGTGATCGAACCATGTGATCCCGCCATCGACGGAGCGCATCACCCCGCCGAGCTCGACCCCAACCCCGAGCCACTGCGGATCGGTGGGATGAAGCGCGATCGTCCTGACGTGATGGGTCCATGGACGCGGAGGGAAGGACCACTGCGGTTCGCTGGGCAGCTCGCGCAGCGCCGGTAGTAGCTGCCAGCTATTTCCGCCATCGCTCGAGCGGTACAGGTTGCTGGGCTCCGTGCCGGCGTAGACAACCGAGGTGCCCGACTCGCGGTGCGACGGTGAGACCGCGACCGACATCACCCGCTGGTCCAGGAGTCCCTCCTCGGCACGGCTCCAAGTCGTCCCGCCGTCCTGGCTGACATGGAGGCCGCAGTCGAAGCTGCCGACGTAGACGCGAGCAGGGTCGTGGGGATCGACTGCCACGCATTGCGCGCCCACCCCCGACAGCACTCTCTCCACATCACTGGCCTGTCGATCCACGAGGGTAAAGCGCAGGACGTCATTGCCAGTCGCGGCGATGACGCGCAATCGATCACGCATGGATTCAGCATAGGGCTTTGGCCGCACCCGCTAGCCCCGAGCGCCGCCGGTTGCCGGGCGCGGGGCGATGCCTACAGTCGCCCCTGACGACGGCCCTGCGCCCCTGCGCCGCTCTCGAACGCCGGAGCGGTCGGGGACGCCCTCATTCACGCCGGGTCGGTGTACGTGCCTGGGCTGTTGGGGGTGGCGCGGAAGTCCTCTGGCCGCTCACGGCTGGCCTCGGCCAGCCGCCGCCGTACGCCCTCGGCGTCGAGATCCGTCGCGTACACCGGGGTGCCGGGCTGCTGGCGCCACGACTCGTCGAGGCCGCCGCTGTCGATGGCGTCGAACCCCAGTTCCTCTACCAGGCCCATCACGGTTGACTTTGCCCCCTGACTGTCGCCCGCGACCGGCAAAGCGATCCGGTCCGGCGCCCCGGACGGCCGGCCGTGGTCTCGCAGGTGCTGGGCGTAGATGTTGTTGAACGCCTTGATGACCGGCCGTCCGAGCTGCTGGGAGACCCAGACGCTCTCCGGCGTCCCCTCCTCGATCGCGTCGATCCGCCCGTCGCGATGGCGAGGGTAATAGTTGCCCGTATCGACGACGACCACCTCGTCGCCGACAGCGTCGAACAGGTCGGCAGGCAACTGCGGGACGTTTCTCTCCGGAATCGTGACGACCACGACGTCCTTGCCGCGAGCGGCCTCGTGCGCCGTCACGGCGGTGGCCCCCGTCTCCTGCTCGAGCTCGCGCAGGGTATCCGGGCCGCGCGAGTTGGCTACAGACACCTCATGTCCCAGCTCGGCAAAGCGCTTGGTCAGCGCGCCACCGATGTTTCCGGCGCCGATGATTCCGATCTTCATTCTCGCTCCTCGCTTGAGTCAGTATCGACACCTCGATCCTACGAGGGCCGGGCCAGCGACCACCGGACCTCCGAACGGGGGACCGCAGTTTTCAGTGATAGTCACCGTGAAGGGCGGCCGCATGGCGACCGGCTAGGCTCATCAACATTGTGGTGGTGGCAATCGCTGGCGCTCACGGCAAGATCGCGCTGAGGCTGGCGCGATTATTGGCCGACGGGGACCACCGCGTGCTGGGCCTGATTCGCAATCCAAATCACAGCGCTGATGTCGATCGAAGCGGCGCATCGGCCGTCGTCTGCGACCTCGAGCACGCGACAGTCGAGGAGATCGCCGCGGCAATCGAAGGCTCCGAGGCCGCAGTGTTCGCCGCCGGCGCAGGAGCGGGCAGCGGAGCGGAGCGAAAGCTGACAATCGATAGGGACGGGGCGATCAAGTTGCTTCGGGCCGCGGAGAGCAGTGGCATTCGACGCTACGTGATCATCAGTTCGGTCGGGGCCGATAATCCGCCTCCGGGAGACGACGTCTTCAACGTCTATCTGCGGGCCAAGGCCGAAGCCGACGAAGCGGTCCAAGCCAGCGATGTGGATTGGACCATCCTCAGACCAGGTCGTCTCACCGACGACCCCGGTACGGGCCGCGCCCGCATCGACTCGACACCATTTCGCGGCGAGGTCGCGAGGGACGACGTGGCCGCCGTCGTGGCGCAGTTGCTGGCCGATGCCCGGAGCTTCAGACGCGTGCTTTATGTCAATGGCGGCGAGCAGCCGATCGACGAAGCGCTCGGCGGTGTCTTCAGCTGAGCGTCTTCTCCAGCCAATGGTCGGCAAACGGCTCGTCGTTAAAGCGCGCTACCTCCATCCATCCGTTCGAGCGGTAGAGCGCGAGGGCCTCGCGAAGGACAGCACTGGTCTCGATGTGGGCGACCGTCGCCCCGCCGTCACGCGCGCAGGCCTCGAGCTGCTCGAGCAGCCGCCGGCCGAGCCCCAACCCGCGAGCTTGTTGAGCGATCCACATGCGCTTGATCTCGGCTGGGGAATCTGAGTGGTGCTTGACGGCACCGCAGCCGAGTGGCTCGCCGTGCAGGTACAGGACGAAGAACTGGCCGGCAGGTGACCGGACCTCGTGTGGCAAAGCCGTAGCACCGATTGACGGGTCAAAGCCGCGGGTCGAGCGGCGGTTCAGCTCGGCGACATACTCGGCCAGGCAGTACTGGGCGTCTGGATGCTCCGGATCGACGGGAGTGATCTTCACGGTCGCAGCCACCATCAGGCGCTCGACGTCTCGCATCGACGCCACCAGACGCTGTCGCTGCTCGAGAGTCAGCGGCGCGAGCAGGGATTCGGCAAATGCGTCCGAGCACTCGTCGAGCGTCGCTCGCTCGCGCTCACCGGCGGCAGTCAGGCGCGCGACTCGAACGCGCTTGTCGGAGCCGCCCGGCGAAACCTGAACCAGCCCGGCGCTTTCCAACGAGCGCATCAACCGACTCAGGTACCCGGAGTCCAGGCCCAACCGGGAACGCAGCAGACGGACCTCGCAGCCGTCGGGTCCGATCTCCCACAGCAGGCGCGCCTCGCTGAGCGGCATCGCCCGCCCGAGGAAGCGATCGTTCAGCGCACCAACGCGCTCGGTGACGAGGCGGTTGAAGCGACGAACCTGCTCCACCATCGCGTCGGCCATTCTCTGACCTTAGTCAGGTAACCCCGCGGGGTCAACTGCTCAGAAGCTCTCGGGCGGCGCCATGCGGTAGAAGAACGGGCCTAGTCCGCCCTGATTGATGGCGAAGACGAGCTGGAGGAAGCTCTCCTGGATGGCGGCGTTCTCCAGGCCACCCGCATAGATCGGCTCGTACCCGGCGTCCCGGTTCAGCTGCTCTAACACGCCCCGCGCTTGCTCGTCGCCGCACCACAGGTTTCCGGGCTTGGAGCTGGCAGCGTCGATTCGGTCATAGATCGACGCGAAGTTGATGTTGAATGACTTAGCGGTCGGGCCGCCCGTTCTCGACTTCACGTACTCCGCGTTGGACGCAAACCCGTCGGGCGGCGAGCTGCCGATCAGGTTCGTGGCGTCGATTGTGGTCTTGCCCTCGAGTCCGCTGACGTTGTCAAGCGCTTCGACGATGGCGCCCCCGGGCATCGCCAGCACGACGGCGTCGACGTCTGATACATCGCCCCCGTCGCGCCCGATCCGTGATACGTCGTGCCCGGCCTTATCCCAGAGATCGGCTAGACCGCCTCCAACGTTGCCTCTACCGATCACACCGATCTTCATCGCGTCCTCCTCAGTTCGCCGGCTTCTCGAACACTAGCCGCCGTCCGGACCGCGCCGTCTGAGCGGAGTGGGCTCGGCGGCGATCGGGCCCGGCTTGGCCAGCGTGAGGTTGCGCTCTTCCATCGGGCTGATCCACAGCTCCTGGATCAGGATCCTGACCGTGGCCAGGATCGGCACGGCGATGATCAAGCCGACGAATCCGAACAGCCGCTCGACTGCCACCACTCCCACCGCCACGACTGCGGGGTGCAGCTTTACCGCCCGGGCCATCACGAGCGGCTGGATCATGTTGCTCTCGACCTGGTGGGCGACCACGTAGATGATTGCGACGATCAGCGCCTTCCCCGGGGAGATCGTCAGCGCGTAGAGGATCGGTGGGATCGAGCTCGCCAGCGCTCCGAAGTAGGGAATGATCATGGCGATCGCCGTGAGCACGGCGAAGAAGGCCGCGAAATTTAGCCCTACCAGTCGCAGGCCGAGGTAGGTGAGGATGCCGAGGATCACCATCCCCACGATCAGTCCGCGCAGCCAGCTGAGGTAAGCGGCTCGCAGCCGCCCCAGGATCTCGCCTGCGTGCGCCCGGTGCTCGGGCGAGACCACCCTCACCGAGCCCTCGACGAGCGGCTCGGGCTGGATCGCCGTATAGACGGCGGTCAGCAGCACGACGACGATCGCGGCCACCGCGGTGGCCACGCTGGTGCCAATCGAGGCGATCGGGCCCAACAGCTTGGAGGGGTGGTGCGTGTAGCTGTTGACGAAGTTCTGAATCTGCTGCCCGGTCTTGGTGGGCGAGTTGCCGGTGATGGCCCCGATCTTGTGGCGCAGGGCGTCGACAATGGTGGGCAGCGAGTTGACAAAGCTGTTGATCTCGTGGGTGAAGACGGGAATGATCAGGACGATCAGCAGCGCCAGCAGACCCAGCCCGATCAGCAATCCAAACACCACACCCACGCCGCGCGGAATCCGGAAGCGTTCCAGCAGCGTGGCGAACGCCGCCAGCGGGATGGCCACGATGACCACGATCAACATCGCCAGGATCAACGTCACCAGCTGCTGGAAAACCAGCCCGGCAACGACCAGCCCGAAAGCGAGTAGAACCGCTTTGTAAATCGCTGCCGGGCTGACCTTCGGCTCGCCCATTAGTTGACACATCTTCCCGTTCGGGCATCTTTTGAGCCGACAATGGACGTAATGATCCACGCAGCGGCATTCGCGCCGGCCCCGCCCGCGCTGCTCGCAGCGGACGGACCACGATGAGCGCCAGGGTGGGCTACCGCGCCGTGGCCCTGGCCGCGGCACTCGTGGTGCTCGCGCTGCTCGTCCAGCAACTGATCACGCTGCTGCTGGCGCTGGTGCTGACGATCATCGTCTCGCTGCCGCTGTCGGCCGCAGCTGACCTTGCCCAGCGCCGCCACATACCGCGAGTGTTGGGAGCGGCCGCGGGACTGCTCGGCGTGTTCGGCCTGATCGCCCTGCTCGGCTATTTCATCGTCCCCTCGTTCATCAGCCAGGCAAAGGACTTCGCTAACTCGCTACCGCACACGATCTCCCAGGCCGAACGGTATCTGCACGGGGTGACGGGAGTGACCAAACAGCAGCTGGCCAATGACGTCACCGGCTTCGTTCAGAAATACACCAACCATCCCAAGACCCTGGTGGCGCCCCTCGAGAGCGTGGGACTGAGCGTGGTAGGGATCTTGGCAGGGCTGGTTGTGGTGCTGATCACCGCCATGTACATCGCCGTCAACCCGGAGCCATTGGCAAAGGCAGTGCTCAGTCTGTTGCCCGCTGAGCGCCGCGCCGTGGCTCAGCAGGTCATGTCCCGCACACGCCTGGCCTGGTTGGGGTGGCTGCAGGCCATGGGCATCGACATGCTGGTGCTGGGCGGGCTGCTGTATCTGGGCCTGACGATCGTGGGACTGGGGTTCGCCATCGGCTTTGCGGTGTTCTCTGCGCTGCTGACCGTGATTCCCAATTACGGCTCGATCATCAGCGCCATTCCGCCGGTGCTGTTCGGCTTGGCGCAGTCCCCCGGCAAGGCGGTCTTGGTGCTGATCGTCTACGTGATCGTCAACCAGATCGAAGGCAACCTGATCCTGCCGCTGGTGATGGCCAGGACCGTCGACATGCACCCGGCGCTGGTGGCGATCGGCGTTCTGGTGATGGCGCAGCTATTCGGGCTGTTCGGCGTGATCATCGCCATCCCGCTGCTCTCGCTGTCGATCATCCTGGTGGAGGAGCTCTGGATCAATCCCAAGGAGCGGTCCTACCTGCCGACGCTAGCGCCGGGGCCGTCGGCTGGACCGGGCTGAGGTCCATGCCGTCAAGCGCCTGCTCGGCCGCCACCATCGCAGCCCGGCGCCAGCCATCGACAAGGCCCAGCCGCATCCGGCGCTCGATCACGTCCTCTGCGCACAGGGAACCTTCCCGCTCCAACGCCGCGGCGAGCTCGAGGCGCAGCGCGGGCACGCCGGGCACGATCGGCTCGAGCAGCTCCGGGTGCTCGTAGGCCAGCTCGAGCAGCTCAAACGACTCCGTCCCGAACCGCCGCCAGAGCCTCGGCGGTACGCCCGGTGGGACCCCCCGGCCGCGCACGGGCGCACCGACCAGCGGCAGGCGCGCCGTCCGGCACGGCCCCGCTCTCACGCCCCCCCGCGCAGCGATCAGGTCGACGGCGTCTTGGGCCATCTTGCGATAAGTGGTGAGCTTGCCGCCCACCACGGTGATCGCGCCCGTCGCCTCGTCCTCCAGCACCGCGTGCCGGCGGGAAAGGTCGGCGGTCTCCCCGTACGCCGCCAGCAGGGGTCGAAGGCCGGCGTAGCGACCGACCACGTCGGCGCTCTGGAGCGGCCACTCGAGCGCCGTCGATACGGCCTCCAGCAGGAACCGCTCCTCTTCCGCGCTCACCGGAGGCGCATCCGGGATCGGACCGCTGTGGGGCTCGTCCGTCAGGCCAACGAGGACCAGGGAGTCCGAACGCGGAATGGCAAACACAAACCGCCCGAAATGACCTGGCAGCGGCACGCTCAGCATGGCCCGCGGATTTCCAAGCCGCTCAGCCGGTACGAGCAGATGCGCACCCTTGCTGGGCCGCAGATCGATATCCGCGATCAACCCCGCGGCCCACACGCCGGTGGCGTTGACGACGTGCCTGGCGGCGAGATGGAACCTCTGGCCGCTCACCGCGTCGCGCACTTCCGCTCCGCTCGAGCAGAGCGCGATGGCCTCGCAGTAGGTGCAGATGCGTGCGCCGTAAGCGGCCGCGGTGCGCGCCAGTGCCACCACGAGCCTGGCGTCGTCCTCGAGCTGGCCGTCCCAGGCGAGGATCGCGCCGCGGAGGCCCTCCAGCCTCGCCGCGGGGGCCCATAGCCTGACCTCCTCGGCCCCGACGCGCCTGGCAACCGGCAGGCGCCGTCGACTCGTACCCGCCAGCGAGCGCATGGCGTCGCCGGCACGAATGCCTGCCTCCACCGCCAGCGAAGCGGCCCCCGGGTAGCGTCCGTAGACAGGCGTTAGCTGTGGCAGCGCTCGCACCATATGCGGGGCGGTCACTCCCGCCAGCGTCGCCCGCTCTCTGGCCGACTCCCAGGCCACATCGAAGCCGAGACTCGCCAGATAGCGAAGCCCGCCGTGGACAAGCTTTGAGCTGAAGCGGCTGGTCCCGTTTGCCAGGTCGCGACGCTCGATCAGGGCGACGGACAGCCCCCGGCTGGCGGCGTCGAGCGCCACACCGGCGCCGGTGACGCCGCCGCCGACGACCAGCACGTCGACCAGCTTCCCATCCGCCAGCTGTTCGAGCTCCCGCGCCCGGCGGGCGGCGGTCAGAAAAGTTCCTGTCCCGGCGGGAGCCCGAAGGCGCTCGCTGTCCCTTCTCCCGGCGCTCATTTGCCGGCCTCCTCGTGACGCTGTCCCGTCCTCACCCCACCAGTACCCCCGGGTTGAGGATTCCCGCCGGATCGAGCACGGCCTTGACCGCACGGAGCGCTTCGAGAGCCAGCGGCCCCACTTCCCGGCCGTAGTGCTCGCGGTGCTCGGTCCCCACGCCGTGGTGATGCGTGATCGTGCCGCCGGCGTCGGCGATGGCATCGCTGGCTGCCCGCTTCGCCGACTGCCACTGCGCGAGCGGATCGTCGAGCTGGGCAGCGCCCACCGTGAAGTAGAGGGAGGCTCCCGAGCAATAGACGTGCGAGACGTGGCACAGGACCACCGGGGGGCTGCCGAGCCCCGTCAGCGTGGTGGCCACCGCTTCCCGGACCGCGGCATAGAGAGGCTCGAGGCCAGACCAGAAGGTGGCGGTCTCGAGCGTCTCCACCAGCGCGCCCGCGCCAAGCAGCGAATCGCGCAGGTATGGCGCGTCGTAGCGTCCCTGGAGCCAGGCATCGCCGGCCTCTGCGTCGGTCTCAGCACCCAGCCCGCGCAGCACCCGGCTTGCTCCCGCTCGGCGTGCGGCGACCTCCTGCTTGCCCCCCTCATACCCTGTGATGGCCAGCGCGCCGGCGCCACCGCCGGCCCCAAGCCGATCCGGACGTGCGAGGTTGAGCGCGGTCTCCGGCTCATCGGAGAGCCGCAGCACGGTCGGGAGCGGCCCGTCCTGCGCCAAACGGCGGAGCGCCTCGCAACCGCTTGAAAAGGAGTCAAACCGCCAACCCTCGTACACGCGGACTTCGGGCGCCGGCCGGACCTCTAAACGCAACGAGGTGACGACACCAAGCGCTCCCTCGGAGCCCACGAACAGCTGGCGCAGATCGGGACCGGCCGCCGACTTTGGCGCCCTGCCGAGCTCGATCGTTCCTCGTGGAGTGGCCAACCGCAGGCCGACGACGCGCTCGTCGAAGCGGCCATAGCCGGCCGACGCCTGGCCGCTAGAGCGGGTGGCCGCAAACCCGCCAAGCGAAGCGAACTCAAACGACTGAGGAAAGTGGCCGATCGTGTAGCCGCGCGCCGCGAGCAGCGCCTCGGCCTCCGGGCCGCGCAGTCCGGGCTCGAGCGTCGCCGTTCGCGAGCGCTCGTCAAGATCGAGCAGGCGATCCATGCGTCGCAGATCAAGCGCCACGACTCCCTCCGGTCCGCCGCGCCCAGACGCCAGTCCCCCGACGACCGACGTCCCCCCGCCGAACGGCACGACGGTTAGCCCAAGCTCCGAGCAAACCTCCAGCAGCGCGACCACCTGCCCGTGCGAGACTGGCAACACCACGGCGTCTGGGGCATCGCCGGCGTCGCCCGCTCTGATGCGCAGCAGGTCAGGGGTCGACTTACCGCGCGTGTGTAGGACCCGCGAGAGATCATCGTCCACCACGTGCTCGCTGCCGACCAGCGCCACGAGTCGCTCACGGGCAGCTGCGCTCAGCCGCGGCGGCCGCAATCGCACGTCTTCCAGGGCGACCGCCGGCGCTTCATGACGGACGCCCAGCGCGCCGCGCAGCAGCTCAAGCAACTCCGGAGACAGCGGCGTCGCCCGCGCGGGCTCTCCCCATCCCGACCAGAGCATCAGCCGCGCCGGGCAGCGGGAGACAGCGCGGCGTCTGGGGCGACAGGGGACAGCGCGGCGTGAAGCGCGATCTCGAGCTCGGCCAGCAGCTGCCCCCGGCCGACGCCAGGAATCGTGGCCGCGGAGAACACGAACGACTGCTCGATCAGCAGTAGCGTGGCGGCGATCGCCCGTGGGCGACCGGCACGAATCGATCCGTCGCGCTGACCTTCGCAGATCGCTTGCTCCGCCAGCTCGAGGCCCACCTGTTGCGTCTCCCCCAGCCGCTCGAATACGTAGGGCGCGAGCAGCTCGGGCTCCGCGCGGCGCACTTTGCGAAACAGCTCGTCCGCTGGCAGCGCCCGAGCTACGAGTACCAGCGACGCCACCAGACGCGCCCGAGCGTGCTGGCCGTCAACATCGGCCGCCACCCGCTCCAACAGCGCGCTGAACTCCCGGGTCATCAACGCTCGCATCAGCGTCGACTTTTCGTCGAAACGGTTGTAGACCGTCATCCGGCTCACGCCTGCGCGGCGAGCGACGTCCGACAAGGTCGCGCGGCGCACCCCGAACTCGAGCACCGCGGCGCGCGCGGCATCGAGGATGACGTTGGTGGTCCCGTCAGCGCTGGTGTTCTCTGCCAGTACCGCCATGGCTGTCCCAGGCCGGACGATATGACATTTGGTGTCTAAGTGTCAACCAGGGTTCGAAGGACTAGGCTTGGCTGTCGGACACCAGATCGACGGTCGCGCGCCGCGCGCAGAAAGGAGTGAGCATGGGACAGCCTGTGGTCCACTTCGAGGTCATCGGTAAGGACGCGCAGAAACTCCAGGCGTACTACTCGGAGTTGTTCGGCTGGGAGATGAACACCGACAACCCAATCGGCTACGGAATGATTGCCCGCGAGGGCAACGTCAACGCAGCGGGGGCTGGGATCGCCGGAGGCATCGGTGGCGGAATGCCGAACTACGACGGCCACGTCACCTTCTATGTCGAGGTCCCAGATGTCGAGGAGGCGCTTCAACACGCCGAAAGCCTTGGTGGCAAGCGCCTAATGGGGCCGGACCAGCCGCCGGGCGCCCAGGTGGAGCTCGGGCAGTTCGCCGATCCGGAGGGCCACATGGTCGGCGTGGTGAGGAGCCTTCCTAGCGGGTAGGCGAGCGGCCCGAGTACGACGCACCCCGGCGCTATTTCAGCGCCGACGAGCTGAAGCCGAGCTCGGTGGCGGCATCGTGCTTCACGACAGCCGTTGGTTCGTGGCTGTACTGACACGCACGGCGGGCATCGGCCGCTAGCCTGCCTGCGCCGATGTCCCTTCTGACACGGACGATCATGGCCGTGGCGTGTGCGCTGGCGATCGCGGTGACGGCGGCCTCCTCGGCGTCTGCTGCGAGCGCCACTCGCGTCGGCGCGCTGCCAGCGCTGCCCAGCGGGAGCAGCGTCGTGGGACCGCTACCGAGCGCGACGCCGCTGAGCGTCACGGTGGCACTCGCCCCCCGCGATCCCGCAGCTCTGGAGGCATTCGCCCAGGCGGTGGCGACGCCCGGCTCGGCCGTCTACCACCAATACCTCACACCGGCGGAGTTCGCTACTCGCTTCGCTCCCACGAGCGCGTCGATCGACGCCGTGGAGTCGTCGCTGCGGGCCCATGGCCTCGACCCCGGTCCGGTCAGCGCCAACGGTCTATCGATTCCGGTCACGGCCAGCGCGGGGCAGCTCTCGAGTGCATTCTCCGTGTCGTTCAACCGCCTCGCGCTCCCGGGCCGGCGGGCTGCGATCTCCAGCACGGCGCCGCCGCTGCTGGACTCAAGCGTCGCCGGACTGGTCCAGAGTGTCGTCGGCTTGAGCAATGTCTCCGCACCGCAGCCGCTGCTCCAGCAGGCGGACGCGACCGCCTCGCAGCCCGACGCTCTGCGCCATGTCGTGACCGGCGGCCCGCAACCCTGCACCGCCGCCTCCCTGGCCGGTCCGGCGAATACCTCCTACACCGCCGATCAGATCGCCTCCGCCTACGGCTTTCCCGGTCTCTATGGCCAGAGCGACACGGGGCAGGGCCAGACGATCGCGATCTTTGAACTCGAGCCCTACGACCCGAGCGACGTCGCGACCTACCAGTCCTGCTATGGCACGCACGTCCCGATCGCCAACGTGGCCGTAGACGGCGGCGCCGGCAGCGGGCCCGGCTCCGGCGAGGCGGCGTTTGACATCGAGCAGGCGGTGGGGCTGGCTCCGGGAGCCAGCCTGCTCGTCTACGAGGGGCCCAATTCCAGCTCCGGGGCACCGGGGGCAGGACCGTACGACACGTGGAACGCGATCGTCAGCCAGGACCGGGCCCAAGTGGTCACGGGCTCCTGGGGACGGTGCGAGGCGCTCGACGGCAGCTCCGATGCTCGCGCAGAGAGCACGCTGTTTCAGGAGGCAGCGGCGCAGGGGCAGACGATCGTCGCCGCCTCGGGCGACAACGGCTCGGAGGACTGCGACTCACCGCTGCTGTCCGGTAGCGGGCTACCGAACACTTCGCTGGCGGTCGACGACCCCGCCAGCCAGCCATTCGTGACCGGGGTCGGGGGCACCACTGTGAGCGCCCTTGGCCCCCGCCCCAGCGAGAGCGTGTGGAATAACGGCGCTAGCTTCCTGACCGGGGCCACTGGGATCCAGCCCGGGGCGAGCGGCGGCGGGAGTTCCTCGCTGTGGGCCATGCCCACCTACCAGTCGGGAGCGGCAGCGTTCCTGCACGTCGGCCAGTCCCAGTCCCGCGAGGTCCCCGATGTCTCGGCCGACGCCGATCCGCTCACCGGGTACGTGATCTACTGGAATGGATCGGGACGCGAGCCAGGGCAGCCGGTGGGGTGGCAAGGCATCGGCGGCACCAGCGGCGGAGCGCCGCTGTGGGCTTCGCTGTTCGCCTTGATCAACGCCTCAAGCGCCTGCGGCGGCGACCGCGTGGGCTTCGCGAATCCTGCCCTGTACAACGCTGCAAGCAGCGCGTACAGCAGCGACTTCAACGACGTGCTGGCGGGCAACAACGACTTCACCGGCACCAACGGCGGCCACTACGCCGCGGGAGCGGGCTTCGACATGGCCACCGGGTTGGGAACGCCGTTCGCGTCCTCACTCGCTGCCACGTTCTGCACGAGCAGCAGCACGCAGCGACTGCTGGTCGGCTCGCCGCGGCTTTCATCGGTATCGCTGTCCGGCGTCAAGCGCCAGCGGCCGTTGCTGGCGCTGACTCTCACCGCCGGCAGCAACGCCCCGGCACTCAAGGAATTTCAGATCCGGCTGGGGGCGAAAGTGCGCCTCGGCCGTCGGCTTCGCCGCATCACGATCACCGGGCCCCAGGGCAAGCGGGCGGCATTCAGCGCCACGGTGCGCCGTGGCGTGCTGACGATCGTGCTGCGGACCGTCAAGACTCAGGTCAGGATCAGGATTGGCTACCCCGCTATCGCCCCCACACGCCGCGAGGCCAAGGCCGCTCGCCGCGGTCGGGCGGGGAGGCTGACGGTGGCGGTCACGGCGACCGACGCCGTGGGTCACGGGTCGCAATTCACGGCCAAGGTTGCGCCGAGGAGTTGAGGCGGCATGGCGGTGATCACGGGTTCCGCGTCCGCGGAGATCGAGGCTCCGATCGAGCGCTGCTGGGAAGTGGTGGAGGACGTAGCGAGCGCGCCGGAGTGGCAGGGTGGTCTAGCCGAGCTCGTCGTGCTGGAGCGCGACCAGCAGGGACGTCCGCTGATCTGCGACGCGGTCTCCGACGTCAAGCTGCGCAAGGTTCGCACCCGCCAGCGCTTCACCTACGAGCCGCCCGAACGTTTGTCCTGGACGATGATCGAGGGTGAGCTCGATTCGATGGAGGGCTACTGGGAGCTCGAGGTCGTGGGCTCTGGCCTGACGCGTGCCACGTACGGGCTGGCGGTTGATCCCGGGCCTGTGGGCCGGCTGGCGCGGGGGCCGCTGGAGCGCGTCGCCCGGGCGATGCTGGTCGACCCTCGGGCCAAGGAGCTCGCCCGGCGCCTGGGGGTGGGCTGAGCGTCTCAGGCCGCCGAGGGCAACTCGCGCTCCATATAGCGGCGGGCCACATCCTCGAGAATGGTCACCATCGCCCGCGCGGCCGGCGCCCCACGCGCGCCGATCGTCGCGGCCGTCACGCGGCGCGCCGGGCTTCGCGGCGCCAGCTCGCGAACCACCACCCCCGGGTGCACGTGCGTCAACGCCAGTCTGGGAATCAGTGCCGCGCCTACGCCCGCCGCGACGAGCCCCTGGACCGTCTCGTAGTCGTCCGACTCGAACGTGACGTGCGGCTCGAACCCGGCCTGGACGCAAAGCCGCACCACGTGGCGGGCACAGGGGCTGTAGGCCGAGGTCTGAACCCAGTCCTCTCCTGACAGATCGGCGAGCTTCAGCGCCGGCTTCTCCGCCAGGCGGTGGCGGGCGGGGAGCGCAATGTGCATCGGGTCCTCGAGTAGCTGCGCCGAGCGCAGACCGCTGCTGGGCTGCTCGCGGACGCCCGGAAACTCGAACAGCAGCGCCAGGTCGAAGTCGCCCGCTCTGAGCCGGGGGACGATCTCCTCGGGCTCGCCCTCGGCCAGCGTCAGCGCGATCCCCGGGAAGGACTCGCGGAAGGCTGCGACGGCCAGCGGCATCAGCGTGGCGCCGGCCGACGGGAAGGAGGCCACCCGAAGCCGGCCGCTGCGCAGGCCGAGCACGGCCTGCAGATCCGCTTCGGCCGCGCTTACGCGGGCGAAGATCTCCTCGGCGTGCTCCACCAGCGTCGCCCCCGCGGCGGTGGGGCGCACGCCGCGTCGGTCACGGACGACCAGCGGAGCGCCAGTCTCGGCCTCCAACCGGGCGACGGATTGCGAGACCGCGGACTGGGTGTAGGACAGGGATTCCGCGGCCGCGGAAAACGAGCCTCTCTGGACGACCTCCACGAGCACCTTCAGACGACTCAGATGCAGCATAAGCAAACCTTATCGTGAGAATGAATAAGTTCACTAGCGCTGATAGGAGGTCGATGCGATCCTCGCGGCGAAACCACGCAGATGTCAACTCCGGCGAGGTTGGGAGAAGAGCACATGTCCCTCAGAGCGATCGTTTCCTACGACGACACCCCCAACGACCACGACGCACTGATGCTGGGGCAGGTTCTGGCTGAGGCCGGCGCCGAGCTCACGCTGGCCTACGTGCGTCACACGACCCAGAGCAAGCGCCATCGCGAGGAGCTCGAGGAGCACGAAGCGCACGCCTTGCTCGAGCGCGGCCAGCGCGGTCTCGACGGACTCGACGCCGCCCGCCGGGTCATCGTCTCCGGCTCCACCGGCGAGGGTCTGGCGTGGCTTGCTGACGAGGAGGACGCCGACATCGTCGTGTTCGGCTCGGACTACCGGACGACGCCGGGCCATGTCGCGCCGCAGCACTCGGCGGAGCGCCTGCTCCAGGGCGGTTCCACAGCCGTGGCCATCGCCCCGGCGAGATATTGCAGCGACGGCTGGGGCCGCATCCGCACGATCGGCCTGCTGGCCGAACCCGGCGACGACGCGGCGCTCGAGACTGCACGCGAGCTTGCCGAGTCGTTCGGCGCGAGCATCACGCGCGACGAGCCCCGTGTCGATTTGCTGGTGGTCGGCTCACGACCGGAGGCCTCCGAGGGCCGGGTGATGGTCTCCGCTCTGGCCGAGCGTGCGCTTGAGAGTGCGAGCTCGCCGGTGCTGGTGCTTCCTCGCGGCGTGGTGTTGCGCTTCCCGGCGCTTGCCGCCGCTGCGTAGGGGATACCTTGGGGCGCCCGCCGGGGGGGCCGCTGTCTGGACAGGGTCGCCGCGGCCTGAGCGGTCACGACGTACCCCACGTTCACCTTTGGGCGGACGCGGGGTTCGTGGCGCCCGCATAGCGGGTGCGCTGAACCGGGCAGCGACTCGGCGGCATACGAGCGGTCCGTCATGCCCGGTGGTGGCCTGCACTCACACAATCAGCTGACTGTCGCCGAACTCGTGCCACAAGTAGCCATCGGCGAGTGCGGCTTGATAGGAGCGAGCGAGTAGCTCCTCGCCCGCAATCGCCTCAAGCATCTGCAGGTGTGAAGCCTGGGGCTCGTGCCAGCCGGTGATCAGCCCGTCGACGACCTTCACTCCGCGTCTTGGGTCGATGACCACGCTCGTCCACCCCGACGCTGCCTCCACATCTCCGCTCGCCCGGGCCGCCGTCTCGAGCGCTCGGACCACGGTGGTCCCCACCGCGATCACCCGTCCTCCCGCGGCGTGCGTCGCGTTCACCAGCCGCGCGGTGACCGATGGCACTTCGAACTGCTCCGGGAACGGCGGCTCGTGCGCCTCGGGGGAGGAGACCCCGGTGTGTAGCGTGAGTGGCGCGATCACCACGCCCCGCGCGGCGAGCCGGGCGATCAGCTTCGCGCTAAACGGGCGACCGGCGCTTGGCATCTCGGCGCTGCCGGGAACCGTGGCGTACACGTTCTGGTAGCGCTCGAGCGGCCAGGGCCGGCGAACGTAGCCGTAGCGGATCGGCTCCCCGTGACGAGCGAGATAGCTCTCGAGCGAGCCCGCGCCCTCGAAGCGGGCCAGCACCAGCCGCGCTTCCGAGGCGTATGCGGCAGCGAGCTGTAGCGTCGCCCCTACACGCAGCCCGATCCGCTCTCCCGTCCGGCCGCGCAGCGGGCGGCTACCGTCAGTGCTGCGGAGCTCCACGACGCGCCACGAGTCTCCGAGTCCGGGAGCCCGGGTCGAGACGTGGACCCGGGCCGGGGCTCCGCCCGGTCGGCGGGCGGCGATCGCGGCGGGGATCGTCGCCGAAACATTGATCACCAGCAAATCGCCCGGCCGAAGCAGACGCGGCAAGTCGTCGAAGCGGGTGTGCTCGATCCGGCCCTCGGAGCGATGGCTGACGAGCAGCTTTACGCGGTCGCGCGGCGTCGGGGGGTCGCGTAGCTCTGGTGGCTCGCGCGCCTCGAGCGGCGGGGGCAGCTCGAACGCCAGCGCGCTCACGCTGCGACTCCGGCCAGATCCTGAACGCGGTAGCGGCCGCTTTCGAGCTCGCCATCGATCAGCGACAGCAGCCCGGGGACGCTCTGCTCGGGCGGCGGGCGGTCGGAGATGTCCTCGCCAGGGAATGCCTCCTGGTGCATCTGAGTGCGCATGTCTCCGGGATCGACCGCGTAGATTCGTAGCTCGGGGTGCTCGGCCGCCAGTACCGCGGATAGCTGCTCGAGCGCCGCCTTGGCCGAGCCGTAGCCGCCCCAGCCCGGGTAGGGCTCGAGCGCCGCGTCGGAGGTGACATTGATGATCCGTCCTCCGTCGGGTAGACGCGGAAGCGCGAGCTGCGTCAGCGCCAGCGGCGCGAGGGCGTTGACACGATAGACGTGCTCGAGTGCGTCGAGGGGATAGGCGGACAGGAACGGCTGCGGGCTGGAGCCGAGGACACTGGCGTTGTTGACCAGCAGGTCCAGCTGGTCGCCAGCGGCGGCGATCAGTGCCCGGCGGTGAGCGGCATTGGCTACGTCGCCGCGAACGGCGACAACATCCGTAAGGTCGGCGAGCTCGCGCTCGGCACGGCTCAGGCCATCCGCTCCGCGAGCGTCGATGACGAGCGCCCAGTGCCGGTTCGCGAGTGCGCGCGCCAGCGCGAGACCAAGCCCGCGCGAGGCGCCGGTGATGAGTGCAAGTGGCATGGGCTCAAGGTAGGCACCCCGTGGTCTCGTTCTGTAGGGGCAATTGGGCTTAAGACCCCGCCACTAGCCCCTCGCGGACCGCCAGGACCGCCGCCTGGGTGCGGTCGGTGACCCCCAGCTTGGCCAGCACGCGTCCCACGTGCGCCTTCACGGTCTTTTCCGAGATGTCGAGCTCCAAGGCGATCCGCTTGTTCGCGTAGCCCCGCGTGATCAGCTCGAGCACCTCGTGCTCGCGCCGGGTCAGCTGCTCCTGGTGGGCGAAGCTCGGCGGGCGATTCCCATCGGCCATCGCCTCCAGCAGCCGTGCCGCGGCAGAGGGGTCGAGCATGGCCTCGCCGGCGTGGGCCGCCCTGACCGCCCGCGCCAGCTCGGCCGGCTCCACATCCTTGAGTAGATATCCCGCCGCGCCGGCATGGATTGCCGGCAGCAGCCGCTCGTCGTCGAGGAAGCTGGTGAGCACTATCACCCGGGTTGCAGGCATCCGGCTGCGGATCTGGCGCATCGCGCCAACCCCGTCCAGCCTGGGCATGACGAGGTCCATGAGCACGACATCCGGGCTGAGGCGCTCGGCCTGCGCAACCGCTTGCACGCCGTCTCCGGCTTCGCCGATCACCTCGATCTCGTCCTGAAGCTCGAGGAACATGCGCAGGCCCTCGCGCACCACCGCGTGATCGTCTGCGATCAACACCCGGATCACGGCGTTGGCACCTCGAGGGTGACGGTCGTGCCCGCCCCAGGCGAGCTGGCGATCGCCAGGTGGCCACCGATCTCGCTGGCGCGCTCCTCCATCGACGTCAGTCCCAGGTGCTTGGAGCGCACCTCCGCGCGCGCTGGCTCGAAACCCGAGCCATCGTCGCTGACCTCCAGCCTCAGTCTGCCGTCCTCGCCGCCGAGCCTGACCGTGATCACCTCTGCGCCCGCGTGGCGCAGGGCGTTGTTGAGCGCCTCGTGTGCGATCCGCAGCACAGCCAGGCTCCGCTCCGAGTCGATCGCCGTGGCGTCATCGGCATGAAGCTCGATCTGCGCGTCGTGGATCTGGGCCAGCATCCCGACCTCCTTGCGAATCGCGGCTGCGAGACCGTCGCGCTCCAGCTCGGGGGGGCGGAGCCCGAGGATCAGCGAGCGAAGCTCGGACAGTGCCTCGCGCGCCAGCTCGCCGACCCGCGCGACCTGAGCCCGAGCGGCACTGCGGTCCGGACCGTTGTCGCGGTCGATCAGGGTCGCCGCGGCCTCCGCGCCCAGCACCAGGCCGAACAGCTTCTGGCTGACCACGTCGTGGAGCTCCAGCGCCAGCCGATTGCGCTCGGAAACGATCGACAGCTCGCGGCTACGCTCGTAGAGACGGGCGTTGGTGATCGCGATTGCGGCATGAGCCGCGAGCAGCTCGATCAGCTCCTGGTCGGCGTCGTCGAACGTACCGCGCGTGAGCTTGCGCTCGTCTCCCGGTTCGTTCTCCCCGCGGCCTCCGGTGCCGGAGCCACCCAGCTTCTCGGTCAGGTAGAACGCGCCGATCACCTCCTCCCCGGCGACGATCGGCACGCCCAGGAACGAGCGCATGTCCGGGTGCTGGGGCGGCCACCAGCCGCGGAAGCGCGGATCGCGACGGATGTCATCGGTGCGAAACGGGTCCGGTCCCTCGAGCATCGCTCCCAGCATTCCGTGAGTTCGCGGCAGAGGCCCCATGGCCGCGATCAACTCGTCGCTCATGCCGGAGACGATGAAGCTCCTAAAACCGCCGTCGCCGTCCGGTATGCCGAGCGCCGCATAGCGTGCGCCGGCCAGCTCCCGCGCCGAGTGCACGAGCCGCTGAAGAACCTGCTCCACCGAGCGCTGCGACGCGACCGCCAGCACGGCGTCGCTGACCGCTTTCAGCGCCGGGGAAAGCTGGTGGGGCATCGCCCTCTGAAGATAGACCCCACGCTGGCGCGCTAGAGGACCTCGGTAACTTCCCGGGCCATGCCCCGCTTGTGGATCTGGGTGCAGGTCTTGATCGCCATCTTCGTGTTCGCCGGCATGGTGATCGCGATCACGCGGCTCGCATAGGATCGCGCCGGTGTTCGCCTCGATCCTCGTCGGTACCGATGGCTCGGCCACGGCCACGACCGCGGTCCGCTACGCCATTGACCTGGCGCGCGAGCTTGGCGCCAAGCTCCAAGTGGTGAGCGCGTACGAGCCCGTCCCCGGGGATCGTCTGCAAAGTGAGGCCCTGGAGGCGCCGGACGACGTGCAGTGGACGATTAGCCCGCGCGAGGATGTGCTCGCGCAGCTTGACCAGGCACGCGAGGAGGCGGAGTCGGTCGGCGTCGAGACGGTGGAGACGTTCGCCCGTCAGGGCGACGCCGCCGACGCGATTCTCGACGTGGCGGAGGAGCAGCGATGCGACCTGATCGTCGTCGGCAACAAGGGGATGACCGGGGCAAAGCGCTTTTTGTTGGGCTCGGTGCCGAACAAGGTCTCGCACCACGCTCCCTGCTCGGTGCTGATCGTGCGCACGACCTGACTCCGGCGCCGCTCAGCCGCGGTGCTGCGCGCCGGACGTCGTCGAAGAGGTCGCGGCGGCCGCGTTGAGGAGTCCGTACCCGTAGGCCTGGTTAGGAAGCGGCGAGCCGCCGATCGGGACGGCCGTCTGCTCCAACCGCTGTAGAACGGCGTCAGGCGATGGGTGGCGCCCGATCACTCCGCTGGCGATCACCAATGCGGCTGTGGCGGACACCTCCGGCGTCGCCATCGACGTCCCGTAGATCCCCCGCGGGTAGCCGAACCGTCGCGGATTCGACGCGTTGGTGAAAGTCATCTGGTTGATCGCGGGGAGGTTTTGGTCAGGGTGGCAGTCCGGATCCGAGGGCAGCGTGGCATCGTCGTCGCCGCCGGGAGCCACTAGCGACACGCCGGGGCCAGTGTTCGAGTACCAGGCCAGACACCGGTCGCTGGTCGTGGCTCCCACCGCGATCACGCCGGGAACGCGCGCCGGATAGGCGACCTGGGGCGCGTCATCGTTGCCCGCAGCGCCGACGACCACGACGCCCCGACCGCGTGCGAACCGGATAGCGTTCACGATGACCGGGATATCCGACGCCCTGATGCCGATCCCGAACTCGAGACTGAGGTTGATCACTTTCGCCCCCTGTCGGACGGCGTAGCGGATGCCCCGGGAGATCGTCGCGGCGTCGCCCGTGCCGTCGGCAGCCAGGACTCGGACCGGCATGATCGAGGCGCCGTAGGCCAAGCCCGTCAGGCCGAAGTTGTTGTTAGTTGCCTCGGCGATTTCGCTGGCTACGAATGTCCCGTGGCCTTCGCGGTCGAGCGGAAACCCGTTGTGTGCCACGAAGTCGTAGGGCGATACGAAGCGCGTGCCCTTGAGATCGGGCGAGCGGGTGAAGCGGCGCCAACTCCGGTAGGCAACCCCCGTGTCGAGCACCGCTATCACCACGCCGCTTCCGCCCGGGCGCCGGTCGGCAATCAGGTTGCCCCAGGCGGTCGGGGCGTCCACCCCGGCCCCGGGCAAGAAGTTCCACTGCATGCTCTCCCACCCACCAGGCGTCCCGCTGCGTCCGGGATCGTTTGGAATCCACGGACTGGCGATGTGAGCTACGTAGTTAGGGGCGGCGTAGGCCACTCCGGGCGTGCCCTGCAGCTTCGTGATTGCGGTAGGAACGCTCTCTCCCGCCGGCAACCGCAGGAGCTCGGTGCTCGGGTCGATCGCCTGAGCAGGCAAACGCGACACCTGGCTTGCCCTGGCCAGGGCCGCGTGCGCCAAGGGCCCCGGCCGATAGCCGATCACTACCTCGCCGGGTACATAGCTTGGCCTCGCCGGCACGGTGATCTCGTTGTTCAGGGGGCGAGCCCTCCCGCCAACGTCGCTGGCCCGGCCTGCGAACGGCACCGCGAGCCCGATCGCTGCGGCGAGTGCAGCAATCGACAGCACCACGGCTCTGGAATGCAAGCGAATCAACGGAGCGGATCCTGCGCCGCAGCCCGAGCGGTCCGCGAACGCTTAAGACATCATCGAGGAGGCCGGCAGCTTCCCTGAAAGTAAAAACGGTACTCCTCCGCCGCCGTTGAGCTCGCACTTCTTCCCCAAGGACGAATACTTCATGAGGCTGGCGCTGCGAGAGGCGGGGCGAGCGCTCGAACACGACGACGTGCCGATCGGCGCGGTGGTCGTACGCGGGGGCGAGCTGATCGGTTCGGGACACAACGAGCGCGAGCTGCGAGCGGACCCGACGGCGCACGCCGAGATGATCGCCCTTCGCGAGGCAGCGCGGACGATCGAGAGCTGGCGCGTGCTGGACGCGGTGATGTACGTGACGCTCGAACCCTGCGCCATGTGCGCCGGGGCGATTGTGCTGGCTCGAATTCCGCGGGTCGTCTTCGGCGCCAGCGATCCCAAGGCCGGCGCCGCCGGCAGCGTGCTCGACGTGCTCGGCGAGGCCCGCCTCAACCACCGCCCGGCCGTGGAGCGCGGGCTCCTGGCTGCCGACTCCGCTGAGCTACTACAGAGCTTCTTCGCTTCCAGGCGGTAGAGGCCACGGCGGGCTCGGCTGGCGCGCAGCGCGGCCACCAGCGCTGATTATGGTCCTCTAACGTGTGGGCCCACAACCGGAGAGGTGGCAGAGCGGTTGAATGCGCCGGTCTCGAAAACCGGTATGGGCGGCTTCGTCCATCGAGGGTTCGAATCCCTCCCTCTCCGCATCTGTGATGAGTCGCGACATGTGTCTCAGATGAGTCGCGTCATGGGTCACTTTGGGAGCTCGGCCAGCGGCCGGGTTCTTTGTTTTGGTTGCGCCAGTAGGTCTTGTGGGGCTCGATCAGGTGGATGGAGAGGACCTCTCCGGTGTTGAGGTCGGCGACGGT
This sequence comes from uncultured Actinomycetes bacterium, assembly GCA_963756555.1. Lineage (GTDB taxonomy): Bacteria > Actinomycetota > Thermoleophilia > Solirubrobacterales > Solirubrobacteraceae > Palsa-465. The sequence continues at coordinate 201,051 of CAVWOC010000008.1, read as the reverse complement.
GATCTGGTGGTCGTCGGCGAAGGCAAGCACGCGTTTGCGGGCGTGGGTGGTGCCGACTCCGAGGTGGTGCATGCGGCCGGCGCGGCGTAGCGTCATCGTGCCTTTGGTGTCGAGCCGGTCGTAGCGCAGCCGGTAGTGGCCCGGGCCGTGTCCGTTAGTGGCGGGGAGGGCTTTGGGGGTGGCTCGGTAGGCGTGGCCGGGGGTGTTGCGCCGTAGCGCGCGGTGCGGGCGGTGCTCGTTGTAGTGCTCGCGGAACGCGTCGAGCTGGTGCTGTAGCTCGGGGAGCTTGGAGGCTGGTGGTCGGGCTCTGAGCCAGCGCTGCAGGGTCTGGTGGAAGCGCTCGATTCTCCTATGTCAAGAGATTTGTGCTGGGAGCGTGTTTTCGGCCCAGTCGTAGAGCTGGCGGTAGAGGACGTTCGCCAGGTGGCGTTTGAGGGCTCGTCGGGCTTCGCGGGGTGTTTTGCCTTCGGTGACCTTGCGGGCGAGGTATTGCTTAGCGTGGGGATGGTGGCGTTGTTGGACGATCGCGATGCGGTAGAGGGCGGCGTTGAGTTGGCGGTTGCCGCCGCGGTGTAGTCGGTGCCGTCCGCTGGTCTGGCCGGATCCGCAGGGGATGGGCGCCGCGCCGCAGAAGCGCGCGAAGGCGCTGGCGTCGCGGAAGCGCCGAACGTCGCCGGCTTGGGCGATGATCGTTGCGGTGAGGTTGCTGCCTGCGCCCTGGAGCTCCTCGAGCGGGTTGCCGTAGTCGCTGAGCAGCGCTGCGATCTCGGCGTCCAGAGCGGCGATCCGCTGGTTGAGGTCCTCGATGTCGCGCGCGAGCTCGCGGATGCAGCGCGCGGCGACCTGCTGCGCCAGGCCCCCACCGAGGTTGATGCGCTTGAGCTTGCGCAGCTCGCGCTGACGGTCGCAGCGGATCGTTGCCGCCTCGCCGACCGGATCGTGCTGGGTCCAGTCAGAGCGCAGCCGCTGGATCGCTTGGGTGCGGTCGCGGACGAACCGGCGTCGTTGCAGCTCGAGCGTCGCTAGCGCTCTCACGATCTCCGGGTCCTCGGCAGGTCCGAGCTCGTGGCGGGCAGTCAGCACAACGTGAGCGATCGACAGAGCGTCGCCTGGATCGGTCTTGCCGGGCCCGCGGCGGTGCCGCTCGCGGTGCGTGCGCCATGGCGGAACCTGCAGCACCTCAAAGCCAGCGGCCGTCAAAGCGGCGACCAGGCAGCGGCCGTAGCTTCCTGGGCTCTCGACGCCGATGACCGCGTCAACGGCCTGGTGGTCGAACAGCCAGTCGATCAGTCGGCGATAGCCGGCGGGGCTGTTGGGCAGCCAGAGCGTTCCGATCTGGGCGCCGCGCTCGTCGATCAACGCGACGGCATGGTTGTGCTTATGAACGTCGACTCCGACGATCAACAGCGACCTCCTCTCCTAGGGATAGATTGAGGCCGGGCCGGCGAGCGACGCTTCTGTGTTGGTGCAGCCGCATCGGCGCGAATCTCCTATCAAGTCAGCTTGCCGGCCCGCCCGCATCCCGCTGGTCGACGAATCGAGCGCAAGCCAAGCCCGCTCTGCGGTTCAGACCAATCGCTGGCTGGTGATTGAGAACGGACTGGCACGCCTTTTGCCTGAGTCAGACCAACAGGTGCGGGGAGCCTCGCCGCCACACCGGACGGCAACGTCAAGCTAAGACACAGATCTTCCCTTGGGTTTGAGGGTGCCCCGGGGACCCGTTCTTCTGGCGGATCCCTAGGAGCGGGAGGACGTATTCGAATGCGTTGCGTCCGCCGGTGAAGCGGGATGTGTAGACGCTGCCGTTATCGGTCAGTGTGCTGGCCGGCGCACCGTATTGCTCCACGTTGCCAAGGAATACGGCCACCACACCATCGCCGGTGACAGGCTCATGGCCGGTGCAGGAGAGCAGGTAGCGGGAGTGGTCATCGAGCCAGTTCAGAACCTCCACCTCGGTCCCGTCAGCCAGCCGCCAGTGGATCAAGTCCGATTGCCACATCTCGTTGGGCTGGACCATCTCGAAGCGCACATAGGACGATCTCGGCCGCTTGCGCGGCTCTGGAGTGATCAGCCCGGCTTGATGCAGGATCCGGCGGATCGTGGAGGTCGACGGGACTCGCAAGCCCTTGCGCTCCAAATGCCAAGCGATCGTCACCGGCCCGGCGTCGAGTCCGTGCGCGCTGAGCTGGCCGCGCAGAGCGATAACCCGCTCCCGAACCTCCTCCGAGGTCTGGGCCGGGTTCGTTCTCGGCCGCCGAGAGCGGGGCTCCATAGCCTCCAGGCCGCCCTGGCGGTAGAGAACGAGAAGGCGGTGCAGATGCCGGCGGGAGAACCCGTAATCGGCAGCAGCCTGAGTAACGGACAACTGCTGGGAGACGACCTGGAGAACAGCAACATGAGCTCGGGACATACCCCCCGACTCTCAGCCCACCCCCGGACACAACCCGCGCCGGCGATCGCCGCTCCGGCGTCGCCCTCCGGGCTCCGCCTCCGCAACGACCGCCAAAACCCCAACTTCAGCCCAACCCGCCGCGACCTATGTCCCGACTCACCAGCGACACATCACCTGAGACATATGTCGTGAACCCAGACACCTCCCTCTCCGCATCGCCATCTTCGCGCAGTGGCTCGATCAGGTGTCGACCCGCTCGACGGCATGACCCGCGAGCTCGCCCGCCTGCTCAGGCGAAGCGTTCTCAATCTCTTTGGCCGAGGAGTGACCGACAGAGTCGGAATCGCGGCGGCGGCGGTGGTGTGCCGGCTGATCTCGTATACCGGCGAGGGCCTTCCTCACTTCATCGATCAGCTTGCTCATGCCGGGCCGCTACCCGTCACGACGCTCACGCAATAACGCGCGAGGCCCCAGACCCCAATGCCCGGCGCCTCGACGCAGCCACCTAACGGCGGGCGCTACTTGATCTTGAAGTGCCGCTTCAGCGCCTTCGTCGCGTTGCCGACCTTGGCAGTCACCTTGAGCACGTACTTCCCACGTTTGGTCGGGTGAATGTGTAGGGAGATCTTCCCCGGCTTCACGTTGCCGTTGAAGCTGGTCCGCACGAAGTGGCCATTGCGGTACAGCTTGATGTTCAGGCTGACCGAAGGACCGCCGACCGTGACGACGACCTTGATGGCCTTGCGCTGGAACACCAGCCTGACATGCACTGTGAGGTTTCCTGTGCTCGTCGATCCGCCCCCGCCGCCGGGCAGCGTGTACGGGCTGAAAGCCGGGGAGGTCGCGTTCGTCAGCACCTGTGTTGGCGTGCCGCCGGATGCCGAAACCGTGTCGATCGTGCTGCCGGCGCCCTGGAAGGCGATCTGCGTGCCGTCAGGCGAGAAGTCGGGGTAATCGCCAGTGACTCCGGCCGGCGTCACCTGCATGACCGGGGACCCAGCGCCGCCGGTGGCGGTGCCGCCGATTGGGATCGTGACGATGCTGCCAGGGCTCCCGCCCTGCACGGCCGCGATCATCTGCCCGTCGGCTCGCAGTGCCGGTTGGGTGAGATCGGCGCCGCCGCTCGCGCAGTAGAACGTGGGCGTGCCGGGCTGTCCGCCGGTCGGCGCCGGCGCTTGACGCACAAGGACGAAGTGGGCGGCGTTGGAGACGCAGCCAGCTGGCAATGTGTTGTAGCCGCCGCTGAGATCCCCGAACAGCAGCGTTTGCCCAGACGGATCCCCAAACGTGACGTGAGTCGCAGCGGCGGTCAACAGATGGGCCTCGTTTGTCCCGTCGACGCCCACCGAATAGGCGGCGAAATACGTGTAGGCAAAGCTAATGGGCGAGAGATAGCTCTTCGGCCACGCCACCCTGTCGCCGGCCGCGTCGATCGAGGTCGTCAGGCCCTCGGAGGCGGCCAGTGGCTGCATGTTCGGGGAGTTGTCGGGATTCACCGTCGAACCCGTCCCGTCGGGGTTCATGGTTCCGAACAGCTGCCGCGGACTGCCTCCAGTCGTGTTGTCACGCAGGTAGGCCAGGATCGGCTTGCTGCCCTTCGCCGCCGACACCCAGACGTACGGCTGCCCGCTGCCGCCGTCGCTCGTCACCTGCCTGGCGCCCGACCCGTTCGGATTGGCCACCCAGATCTCGCCCGAGCGGATGAAGAAGATGCTGCTCGCCTGCGCTTCGCTGGCGCCGACGAGTGCTACGCCGAGCGCCAGCCCGAACCCCACTATCGCAAACCTACGCCGAAAGGCCAGCTTCCAATTGCGCATTTGCCCGCACTCCTTTGCTCGACTCGCCGACCGAGTCGATTCGCGACAACTCCCACGCCTTCGTCCCAACGGCCTGTCAGGCCGCTCGCTGAGCGGGAAACATACCATCCCCTTTTTTTCAATGCCAACCTTGCCTCCGACCGCATGGCCGCGGCAACGGTAGTCCGGCGTAGGCCTGCCGCGGCGAGCACGGCGGCGTCGATGTGCACGCTTTCGAGGCTGCCCGCGACTCGGCATCGCGCTGGCCGCGCGGTGCGCCGCTTGGGCGTCACGCTGCCCGGCGGGAGTCCTCCGTTGGGAGCGTCTTGGCCAGCGTCCGACGCTCCTCGAGCGCCCTCGCGTATCCTGCCGCGAGTTCCTCCATCGAGCGCTCCCATGTCCGCTTGCGGGCCGCGGCTAGGGCTCGGGTGGCGAGCTGCCGCCGGAGCACATCGCGCTGTGCTAGGCGCCGCAGTGCGTCGGCCAGGGATTGCGGATCCGGGCTGACTAGGCAGCCGCTGCGCCCGTCCTCGATCAGGTCGGTCGGCCCTCCGGCGTTGACGGCGAGCACGGGCAGTCCGCTCGCGTGCGCCTCGAGGATCACCTGGCCGAAGGTGTCGGTGGTGCTCGCGAACAGAAACGCGTCTGCGCTTGCGTAGACCCTGGCCAGCTGCTCGCCCTGCAGCCAGCCCAGGAATGTCGCGGTGTCGCCGAGACGCTCCCGCAACTCCTGCTCCTCCGGACCGCGGCCGACGAGCGTCAGATGCAGCCGCGGGTCGCGCTGTCGGGCCATCAGGAACGCCTCGGAGAGGAGGTCCAATCCCTTCTCGCGACTTAGCCGCCCGACGTACAGGACGTTGAACGGGCCGGGGAGCAGGCCCGGACAACGATGGGTCGGGCTGAAGCGCTCGGTGTCCACGCCGCGTCCCCATCGCCCCAGCTGCGTGTCCGGAACGCCGAGCTGTGCGAGCGAGGTATCCGCGGCTGGACTTGGGGCGAGGACAAGGTCGCAGTGGCGGTAGAACGCTCCAACGATCGCACGAACCAGGTGCTCCAGCTCGGTCTGCCCGGTACGGCGCAGGGCGTAGTCCTGGAGCTCGGTGTGGTAGCTGCCGACGAGCGGCAACCCCATGATCCGCGCGAGCAGGGCAGCTCCCACGCCTGCCGGCCCGGGCGCGCAGACGTGGACCAGGTCGTACGCCCGTTCGGTCAGCGCTTCGCTGAGGGCGAAAAGGCTGGGCACGCCGATTCGCAGCCCGGGATAGTGAGGGAGCTCGATCTCGGTCGCTGCGGCCAGGCGACGGTCGACGCTGCCGTCGGTCCCGATCACGTCGATCTCGTGCCCATCGATCCCGCGGTCGCGCAAGTGCATGAGCGTGTGGGCGACGCCATGCACGCTGCCGATGCCGTCGGCGATCACCGCCACGCGCACCGGATCGGTCGGATCCGCGGTGAGCTTCGCGCGTTCGCGGGAGAGGAAGGCCGCCGCGGGCAGGTACGGGACGGCGGGGATGCAGGCCTCGAACAGGGCCCCCGCGGCTTGGCCAAGCTCTTTCGCTTGAACCGAAACTAGCTTGGTCGCGGCCTCCCCTAGCCTTCGCTCGTGGGCCCGGCGCGCTCGTCGCTCGAGGCTGCCGTGGCGGAACTCGTCGGCTTGAAAGGCCTCGATCAGACCTTCGAGCCGCGTCTCGAGCCCGATCTCGTTCACCCAGGCTGCCAGCAGCTGGTGCGCATCGTTCGGTCCCAGACCGCGGCCCGCTGCTCCTCGGCGGGCTTGGCCTTCGCGCATCACCCGTTCCGCCAGCTCGAGCACCCGCCGAGGGTCCGGGGCGGCGCGACCGCCGCCGCTTCTGCCGTCGGCGCCGGAGACCGGCGATGACCAAAGAGCGCGGGCCGCTAGCACGATCGCGCTGTGGGCGAGCTTGGCCGGACTACCCACCTGGCCACCGGGCTCGACGCGGCCGGCGCGGATGTGATCCAGGAACTCCTCCGGCGTGGCCGCCGCTGGCGCCTGCGTATAGGTGCGCCCAATGTCGATGCCCGCGTGGTCGTCGGAACCGCCGACCGCCACACCTCCCTGGGTTTCGATATATACGGCCGCCGGAGCGTTCAGCTCCCTGGCTCGCGAACCGTTCCGCGTCTCCCAAACCGGGAACAATCGCGCGAGGGTACGCCGGTGCGAGGCGCTGAGCGGCGCCGCGACGTGAAAGAAGGGGTGCGCCAGAGCGAACGCGATCCTCTCCCGGTGCAGGTAGTCCGCACAGGCGAGCACGTTCCGGCTGTGCTCCTGCAGCCAGTCGTGGTCATCCGGCGTGATGCCAAAGCACAGCACGTGTACGGCGTGTGGCTCCGCTGGGAACCAGGCGGTCAGCTCCTCGGAGACGAACACGTCCGGACGGTCTGCGATCTCCATGACGCCCGCGATCGTGTCGTGATCGGTAATTGTCACGAAGTCCATGCCACGTCGCTTGGCCAGCTCGTAGACCTCCTCGGGGGAGGTCGCGCACTCGGGCAGCGCCACCGCGCGCTGCACTCCCAGTCTCGATTCCTGTGAAGCACTCGAATGGCAGTGCAGGTCGGCGCGCACCGCCCAGCCGGCGAGGACCGATTCCTCAGCCTGATGATTTCTCTGTTCGTTCATGAAGCACAGATTCCCCTGCTAATACCGGATTCGTGTGATCAAAACGAGTCGTCGCTGTGATCAGCATGTGAACTGGTCTGCGCATGCTCTGTGTCGCGGTGCGCGAGTCGCGCGACGCTACCCCCGTTAGCGAGTGTGCGTCAGGAGCGTGCGGTCGCGAACAAGCGCCCGCAGCTCCTCGCGCAGGTCGCTCACGAGCGGCGATTCGGGTAGCCGTTCTTCCAGCATCGCTAGCGAGCGCTGATAGTGAGCCAGGCGGCGCGCACGGAGCTTGCGGCCCTGCCCGGCAGTCCCGCCGCTCTCAGCGGCGGCCTTGGCCTCGCGGCGCAGCTCGCGCAGCTTCGAGAGCTTGTCGGCGGCGAACAAGGACAGGGCCTCTTCGCCTGCGCGTGTGACCTGTCGGCGGAGAGCCGCCTTGCGCTTCGCGTAACCCCGAATCTGGTCGTTATCGCTGACCGCGAGCACCAGCTCCGTGATCCGGGACCCGAAACGCTGGCTGATCGCCGGCGCTGTCGCATCGGTCTTTTCGATCAGGTCGTGTAATACCCCTGCTGCAATCAGATGATCCGGCGCGCCGCCGTAATACAGCAGCGAGGCGACCTCAAGCGGGTGCTCGATGTACGGCCCGCCATCGGCTCGTCGCTGGCCGACATGCATGCGCTGCGCATAGCCGACGGCAGCCCTGATCTGTGGAAGATCGGCGGGGAAGGTTGGCTTCCGACAGGCACCGGTCACCGAGGCCGAGTCTAGGCGCCTCCGAAGAGCGAGCGGCTGCACTCGGCTCAAGCGATCGACCGATTCGCCCAAATTGCGAAGACTCTTTTCAGAGGAGCATTGCGATTGCTGCGCGCGGGTCGGTGACCGAGACGCTGGGAGTGCAACCGCAGCTCTCGGCGCCGGCGCCCCGAGCAGCCACCGCATACCGGGCACGGACGGTTTGGCGAACCTCTTCCACCTCGCTCGCAGCGACGGCAGCAGAGCACCCGCAGCCTTCACCTTGTCCGCAGCAGTCGGCCTTCGCTTCGGGCTCGCAGCAGCTCGCCTGGGCATCGGGTGTGCAGCAGTCGGTCTCTAGCTCAGCCATGCAGATAACTCCTCGAGGGCGTCGGGGATCACGTAGTAGTAAGCCCACAGTCCCTCGCGTTCTGATCCGACGATCCCGGCCTGGCGCAGAACCTTGAGATGGTGAGAGACGGTGGGCTGTGAGAGGTCGAACAGCGGCACGAGCTCGCACACGCAGACCTTGCCCGCATGCCGGCGCAGGACGTCTACGAGCTGCAGTCGAACGGGGTCGCCCAGGGCCTTGGCGATGACCGCCATCCGTTGCGCCTGGTCGCGTTGAACGTCGGGGTAGACCACCGGCTCGCAGCACGGCTCGCCGGCGGGCCGCTTGGTCTTGGGGGTCAGTTCCAGATCGACAGCCATCTATATACATATACCGATTGAACTGATGCTTGTCAATCAATAGACTCCTGCGGATTGCCTGGGAGGCCGGCCGTGCACATCATCCGCGCCCTGATCTCGGTCGTCGGAACTGAACCGAGCCCATCTTGAATCGCGTCGCGGTCATCACCGATATCCATGGCAACCTGCCGGCGCTGGAGACGAGCCTTCGGGCGATTGACGTGATCGATGTCGATGCGGTCTACTGCGGGGGCGACCTCGTCGGTTACGGTCCCCACCCCAATGAGGTCTGCACGCTGATCCAGGAGCGTGCGATGCCGACGATCTACGGCAACTACGACTACGCGATCGCCCGAGACCTGGACGACTGCGGGTGCGCGTACGTCGACCAGCACGACCGCGAGCTCGGGCAGCGGTCGGTGGCCTGGACGCTTGAGCACGCGGACGGGCGCTCAAAGCAGTTCATGCGCGAGCTGCCGTTCGACATCCGGTTTGAGCTGGGCGGCCGTCGGGTGCGGCTCGTGCACGGATCTCCTCGGAAGGTCAACGAGTACCTGTTCGAGGACAAGCCGGCGCGTCTGTATGAGCGACTCGCCGGACTGGCGGAATGCGACGTGCTGGTGTTCGGGCATACGCACAAGCCGTGGATCCACGAGTACGGCGGGGTGCTGTTCGTCAATTGCGGATCGGTGGGGAAGCCCAAGGACGGCGATCCGCGGGCCGGGTTCGCGCTCCTGGAGCTCGACGACAGCGGCGCGGTCCAGGCGTCGATTGAGCGGGTGCCCTACGACGCCGAGTCGGTCGCGCGCGAGGTCGCCGCGGCCGGACTGCCGGGCGAGTATGCCGAGAAGCTGGTTTCAGCCGCATAGCGAGAAGGAGGAGGGATGAGGTACGTGCTGCCCGCCCTGATCGAGGAGTTCGGCGAAAGGCCGGAGGTGGTTCGCGGTTGTGCTGACCGCGAGCTCGATGGTTACGACGAGGTTTCCATTCGCAGCCACATCCTCTCGCTCGCGCACAAGCGCACCCGCGACTGTCTACGCAAGGAGCATTGTGAGGTGCTCGAGACAGCAGGGCGCTGATTGATGAACGGGGCGCTGGGTCGACGTCTGGTTGCGGAGCTGCTGGGCTCGGCGTTTTTGGCCGCGGTGGTGATTGGCTCGGGAATCGCCGCCCAGCAACTCTCGCCAGGCGATGTCGGCCTCCAGCTGTTCGAGAACGCCGCCGTCACGGCGGCGGGCCTATTCGCGATCATCCTCATGTTCGGGCCGGTGTCCGGCGGGCACTTCAATCCGGTCGTTTCGATGGTCGACGCGCACTTCGGCGGGATCAGCTGGCGTAACGCGGTCGCCTACGTCCCCGCTCAAATCGCGGGCTGCGTCCTCGGAGCGATCACTGCCAACGGCATGTTCGCCAAGGCCGCGATCAGCATCTCCACCCACCACCGAGCGAGTCCCGCCCACCTGTTCGGCGAGGTGATCGCAACGCTCGGGCTAATGCTCGTGATCTTCGCGCTGGCCCGCACCAGACGGACCACTGTGACCCCGGCGGCCGTCGGCGCATACATCGGCGCCGCGTACTTCTTCACCAGCTCCGCAAGCTTCGCCAACCCCGCGATCAGCGTGGGGCGGATGTTCTCCAACTCGTTCGCGGGGATCGCGCCGGCGTCGGTTCCGGGTTTTGTGATGGCGCAGCTGGTCGGTGGCGCGGTCGCGGTGGGCGTTCTGCGGCTGCTCTACCCGGACGTCACCCCCGAAGAGGCCGCCGAGGTCGTGCTGCCGCACGGCGATTCCAGCTCGAGCGCGGATGGTCGGGGCCTCGAGCCGACGAGCAAGCGCTCGACCACGATGCGCTCGTGATCGGGACCTGCACCCGATCCTCCTCGGGGTCATAGGCCAGCTCCCCCGGGGCCCGAAGGCACCGTCCCGCCACCGACGCGCACCGGTTCTCTGGCACCCGCACTTGCTCCAAGCTCGCCGTCCCGCACTGTGACGAGCTATTGGGAAGGAGCAGATGGGGTCGTCTGTCGGTTGGGTGTGGAGGCATCCGCGACCTCGCGGAACAGGCCGGTGACGACGAACACCACCTGCTCGGCGATGTCGACCGCGTTGTCGCCGATGCGCTCTAGCGCCCGGGCCACGAGGATCATAAACATCGCCCATTCGCGCGTGTCGACGTCGTCTCCGATCTCCACGGCGCGCTTGAAGATCGATCGGTTGAGACGGTTGATCTCCGCGTCTTGGCGGACGATGTCCTTCGCCAGCTCCACGTTGCGCTCGGCGAACGACTGCTTCGCCTGCGAGACCTGTGACCGGGCGTGGCGGCCCATGCGCTCGATCGAGTCGAGGATGTCCTTGTCCTTCGGCGACTCGTAGCCCGAGAGCGGCACCAGCTTGGCGATGTTGACGCACTGATCGCCCATCCGCTCCATGCAGCGGAGACTGTGCAGCAGGGCAGCCACGATCCTCAGGTCGCCGGCCACCGGCGCCTGGCGGGCGAGCAGCGACAACACGCCCTGATGAACCTCGAGATAGCGGCCGTCGATGCGGTCGTCGTCGGCGACCACCATGCCCGCCAGCTCCACGTCCTGGTAGGACACGCACTCGAGCGCACGGTCCAGCTGCTGCGTGACGAGGTCGAGGCCACCGAGCGTCTGCTGCTCGAGCCCCTTGAGCGCCTCGCGGTACTGATGACGGACCTCTTGCATGGTTTCTGCTCCTCTGCGCTTGCCGGAGGGACTATCCGAACTTCCCGGTCACGTAGCGCTCGGTCCGCTCATCCTTGGGCCGGGTGAAGAGCTCGGTCGTCGGTGAGTGCTCGATCAGCTCGCCGTCCAGCATGAACACGGTGGAGTCCGACACCCGCCCAGCCTGCTGCATGTTGTGGGTCACGATCACGATCGTGTAGCGCTCCTTGAGCTCATCGATCAGCTCCTCGATCCTCAGCGTGGCCACCGGGTCGAGCGCCGAGCAGGGCTCGTCCATCAGGATCACCTCGGGCTCGACGGCGATCGTGCGCGCGATGCACAGCCGCTGCTGCTGGCCACCGGACAGACCGATGCCCGGCTTGTCGAGCCGGTCCTTGACCTCCTCCCACAAGCCGACGCCGCGCAACGCCCCGTGGACCCGCTCGCGGAGGTTCGAGCCGCGCGTGCCCGTCAGGCGCAGGCCCGCGGCCACGTTCTCGAACACCGACATGGTCGGGAACGGATTCGGCTTCTGGAACACCATCCCGATCAGCCGCCGCACCGACGTGACGTCGACGCCGTCGCCGTAGACGTCGCGGCCGTCAAGCGTGACCTGGCCCTCGGCGCGCGCGCCGGGAATCTCCTCGTGCATACGGTTAATGCAACGCACGACGGTCGATTTTCCGGACCCCGATGGACCGATGATCGCCGTCACCTGATTCGCCGGAAAATCGATGTCCATCCCCTTGACGGAATGGAACGCGCCGTAGTAGGCGTTCAAGCCCCGCACCGCGACCCCGTGTCCCTTCGCGGGACTGGGAGCGACTGCAGCTCTCTGCGGCTCCCTCTGCCGCTGCCCCGACTCGGTCCATTGATTGTCCACGTTCGTGGTTTCCTTGCTTGTTGCTTCAGGTGGGTTCATGCCATGCGGCTCCTTCGGGAGGCGATTCGCGCGATCACGTTGAAGATCAGCACCATTGCGACCAACGTGAGCCCGGCGCCCCAGGCACGCGCCTCGATTGTGTTACGAGGAGACTGGATGTCGTTATAGATCTGGACCGGCAGCGTGTTCATCTGCTGCGACAGGCTGCCCGTGAGGACGTACGCAGAGGAGACCGTGAACAGGAGCGGGGCGGTCTCGCCCATCCCGCGAGCGACCGCGAGCAGCGAGCCGGTCACCAGCCCGGACAGCGAGGTCGGGAGCACGACCCGCGAGATCACCCGCCAGCGCGGTGCGCCGAGCGCGAGCGCCGCCTCACGCAGGCTCTCCGGCACGAGCAGCAGCACGACCTCAGAGGAGCGGATCACGATCGGCAGCATCAGCAGCGACAGCGCGATCGACCCCTTCCACGCCGTGAACGCTCCCCCGACCTTTGCGATCACCAGCACGATGTAGATGAACAGGCCGAAAACGATCGACGGCACGCCCGTCATCACATCGACGAAGTAGCGGATCACGTTCGCGAACCGGGACTCCTTGCCGTATTCGGTCAGGTACAGCGCAACGCAGATCCCGATCGGCACCGAGATCACGGTCGCCAACGCGACGATCTCGAGCGTGCCGATGATCGCGCTGCGGATCCCGCCCGGATTGCCGAAGAAGTTGCCGTTCGGGTCAGTGCTGAAGAAACCGCTGGTCGTCCAGCTCGAGAGGCCCTTCTTCAGCAGGAAGTAGATGATCAGCACCAGCGGGATCAGCGCGAGCGCGGTCGCAGCGATCAGCGATCCGCGCATGAACTGGTCGGTGCGACGGCGGCGCGCGCTCACCTGCGGCATGGCGCTGACGGTCATCTGTTCCCCACCGCCACGCCCGTGATCGCTCCACCGGCCACCCGCTTGCCGCGCGTCCCGCGTGTCACAAACGAGCGCGCGAGGATGTTCACGAGCAGCGTCAAGATGAACAGCACCAGTCCGGCCTCGAACAGCGCCGACTTGTAGATGGGCACGTTTGCCGCCTCGCCGAACTCGTTCGCGATCACGGCCGCGAGGCTGTAGCCGGGAGCGAACAGATGCTTGCCCAGGATCGGGTTCGACCCGATCACCAGCACCACCGCGATCGTCTCGCCGATCGCCCGACCGAGCCCGAGCATCGCGCTGCCGGTGATGCCCGGGCGCGAGTAGGGGAGCACCGCGATCCTGATCATCTCCCACCGGGTCGCGCCGAGCGAGAGCGCGGCTTCCTTATCCGCCGCCGGGACCGTCGCGATCACCTCCCGGGAGATTGCGGAGACGATCGGCAGGATCATGATCGCCAGGATCAGCCCGGCGATGAAGTAGTTGTAGATGTTGACCGTGCCGCCGCCGATCCATGGGATGAACGAGAACGTGCTCGCGAACCACTTCTCTACCGGCATCAGCTTCGGCGCGAGCACGAACACGCCCCACAAGCCGTAGACGACTGACGGCACCGCAGCGAGCAGGTCGAGCAGGATCGCGAGCGGTCCCCGTACCCGCCGGGGGCACATCTCAGTCACGAACAGCGCGGTCGCGATCGCCACCGGGACGCCGATCAGCAGCGCGATCGCCGAGGTCACGATCGTGCCGACGACCAGCGGCAGGCCGTGGAAGATCAGCTTCGATGCGTCCCAGTTGTTTCCGAACACGAAGTTGAGCCCGAACTTGTTGATCGACTCGCTCGACTGGCCGATCAGCCGGACGAAGAAGTAGCCGATCAGGATCAGGATCGCCGCCGCGAGCCCGGTCAGGATCCACTGCAGCAGCCGGTCAGGAAGACGGCTCAGCGGCGACCGCTCGATTACCGAGCGGCCGCCGCTGACAATGGTGGTGCTTGCCCCCACTAGTCCCCGCTCAGGAGATCGGCGACCCGCTGCAGACCATCGTCGCCAGCTGGGTCTTGTCCTTCGACAGGATTGCGGAGGGCATCGGCGCGTACGGAATCTGGTTCGAGCCCGTACCGAACGTCGTCTGGCCGGTCCCGAACGCGTATGTCAGCCACGCCTTGAGTCCCTTGGCCACCGAGCTCGAGGCACCGCCGTCCTTGCATGGATCCTTGTACACGTCTAGGAACGTCTGCGACGAGATCGGGTAGGCGCTCGGGTTCGGGGAGTTGATCGTCGAGATCCCGAGGTCAGCCGGGACTGCGATCCCGTTCGCGGCCGCCGAAGTGGCGGGAAGCGATGGGAGGATGTAGCTGCCGGCGGAGTTCTTGACCGACGCGTAGGTGAAGCCGTTCTCGATCGCGTACGCCTGCTCGACGTAGCCGATCGCGCCCGGGGTCTGCTTCACGACGGCGGCGACGCCGGAGTTGCCCTTACCACCGGTACCGACTGGCCACTTCACGATCTTTGCACCCTTTGCGCCGACCAGGGACTTCCATGCCGGGTCGACGTCGGCGAGATACCTGGTGAAGCTCTCGGTGGTCCCCGAGGAGTCGGAGCGGTGCACGACCGAGATCGCCGTGCTCGGGAGCTTCATGCCGGGGTTCAGCGAAGCGATGGCCGGGTCATTCCACGTCTTGACCTTGCCCGTAAAGATGTCGGCGATGACCGGGCCGTTGAGCTTCAGCCCACTCTTGACGCCAGACAGGTTGTACGAAAGGGTGATCGCGCCGGTCGCCACCGGGAACTGCAGCGTTGGGCCCTTCATCTTCGCCTTGTCAGACGATGACAGCTGCCCGTCGTCGCCCGCGAAGTTGGCCGTCGCCGTCTGCAGATCCACGACGCCGGTACCGGAGCCAACGGAGCTGTAGTTGACCGTCAGGCCCGAGGACTTCAGGTTCGAACTCCACTGCTGGTAGATCGGGGCCGCAAACGTCGAGCCCGCACCAGTGATCGTGGCCGACACGCTGGTGCTCGGCTTGGTTGCACTCGAGCCGCTCGTCGTCTTGCTGCTCGACCCGCAAGCAGCCACGACCAGCGCCGCCAGGCCAACCAGTAGCACCGGAGCCAAACTTCGCATCTTCCTCACAGAACGCACTCCTTTGTTGATTGAGCGCGGCTAGATTCGCAGTGGCGAGGAGCGCCGTTGTTACCCACTTGTGACCCGACTGTTTGCGGTTGTTGAGGATTCGGCGGCAAAGCGATAACCGAGGCCGAAGTGAGTATGGATGAACTTCCACTCCGGAAAGGCTTCCTCAAGGTGCGCTCGCAGCTTGCGGATGTAGACGTCCACCGTGCGGTCGCCGGGGCGAAATTTACGGCCCCATACCAGGGCGAATAGCTCCTCGCGACTCAGAATTCTCCCTTGGTTACGCATCATCGTCGCCAGCAGCTGCTGCTCCTTCTGGGACAGCATCAGCACCAGGCCATTGGCAAACGCTAAGAACTCGCTCGGCCTTAGCTCCAGCTCGCCCGCCCGGAGCACCTCGCCAGCAGCACGGTCGTACACGACACGGAGATTGACCGACCGTGGCCCTTCAGTTGTGACCAACTTGTAAAAGCCCGGTGCGTTGTCGCCGTGCAGCCGCCCGCTGTTTAGGCTCAGGACATGGCCTTGCGCTCCCTTTGGCGCCCGGACGCCGAGTTGGTCGTCCGGCCTACCCGGAGTCTGCGGGAACCGTCGCTGACAGGCGCCACGCGAACAGAACGGCGGCGACCGAGGTCGCGAGATTGAGGCTCGAGACGCCGGAGCGCATGGGGATCGATACCCGCTGCTCGGCACGGTCCAGTAGCTGCTCCCCGATGCCGTGGCGCTCGGTGCCGAACGCCAGCACGGCGCGAGAGGGCATCCGGGCAGGCTCGACAGGGTCCCCGTGGGGATCGACGGCGACCAGCGGACGGTTGTAGAAGGTGACCTCGGTGACCCGGGCGACTGGGAGCGCGAAATGAAGCCCCGCCGCGCCGCGCAGCGCCTCCGGCTGCCAGGGATCCTGAGCGCCTGTGGTCAGGAGCGCCGCCGCGTCGGCCGCGGCCGCGACCCGGATGCAGGCGCCGACGTTGCCGAGGTTGCGGGGATCCTCGAGCAGCACCACCGGTCGGGGCTCGGGAGATGAGAGAACGGTGTGAAGATCGACGGGCGGCCGGCGAGCGATTGCGATCAGGCCCGTCCTCGGCGCTCTCGGCGCCAACTGCGCGAATGTCTGCGGCGACACCACGCTCAACCGCTCGGCAAAGCGCTCCCGCAGATCGGGGGCCAGCTCATCGGCGAGGCGCCGAGCGTCGTCGGCGTCAGTTCCGACAAGTGCCACGAGCTTTGCGCCGAAGCGGAGCGCGTGCTTGACGGCATGAAAGCCTTCGAGCACGGCGAGGGTGGAGTTGCCGCGAGCCGCACGGAAGCGCTCGATGTGGTGGGGATCGCTCACTGCGGTCAGGTTGGCAGGGGGGCCGCCGTGGCCCGCTCAGCGCCCGGACGGAACGATCGGGTTGCGCGCCCGGCGTGAGGGGGCCATCATGGTCGTTGGTCGATCAGGAGGTCACATCATGTGCCACGAATCGTGGTGGTGGCGGCGCAGGTACGAGGAGCATGAGGCGAGCCGCGAGCTGTGGGATGAGTTCGAGCGGACGCGGCCGCTGACTGATTCCGGGCCGGCCGACGAGGAGACCGAGGTCACGCTCGAGCGCCCCGAGCCAAAGCCGATAGCGACCGAGCGCTGAGATCTGGCGTGGGTCCGTGCTCCTGGCGCGGGCCCACGGCGCGTGGGTCCGTCCTCCTGGCGCGGGCCCACGGCGCCGGCTCGGTCGCGTCCGGCCCTACCGCGTCAAAACCTTTTCACGTAAATGCTCCGCGATGGCCAGCGACGAGGTCGCCGCGGGCGACGGGGCGTTGCGGATCGTCACCACTCCTGGCGCCTGGCCGATCCGGAAGTCGTCAACGAGCGAGCCGTCCTCGTCGACGGCCTGGGCCCGTACGCCGGCAGGTGCTGGCTCGAGATCCGCCGCGGACAGCTCGGGGATGAAGCTACGGGCCCGGGCCGCGAACTCCCGACGCGACAGCGAGCCGTAAAGCTCCCAGGCGCCGGTTCGCCAGTGGCGGCGCGCGAGGCGACGAAAACCGGGCCATCTGAGCGCCTCGGCGGTGTCACGCAGCGATACGTCGCGCCACCGGTAGCCCTCGCGGGCCAGGGCCAGTATCGCGTTCGGTCCGACGTCGACGCCGCCATCGACGCGCCGGGTGAAGTGGACTCCCAGGAACGGATAAGCGGGATCGGGCACCGGATAGATCAGCCCCCTAACCAGCTCGATGCGGTGCGGACGCAGACGGTAGTACTCGCCTCGGAAGGGGACGATCGCCGGACCGTCGCCATCACCCGCCAGGCGCGCCAGGCGGTCGGCGTAGAGCCCCGGGCAGAGGATCACGCGATCGATTGCCAGCCGTTCGCCGGCCCGAGAGATGAGGACCACCTCGCCGTTCCAGTGCTCGATCGCTGTCACCTCGAAGCCCAGCCTGATGTTCCCTCCGCGTTGCTGCACCTCGTCTCCCAGCGCCCGCGCCACGGCGGCGAAGTCGACGATCGCCGTGTGCGGCGAGTGCAGCGCAGCCACCCCGCGCAAATGCGGCTCCACCTCGGTGACCTCGGACGATGTCAGCCGGCGCAGCCCGGGCACGCCGTTCGCCCTGGCGCGTCGCTCGATCTCATCCAGCCGCTCGAGTTCGCTCCCGTCACGCGCCACGATCACCTTTCCGCACTCGGAATACGGGACCTCGTGTGCGGCGCAGTACTCCTTCATCATCTCGATCCCCCGCCGGCACAGGATCGCTTTCAGCGATCCCGGCAGGTAGTAGACGCCGGCGTGGGCCACGCCGCTGTTATGTGATGTCTGATGGGCGGCGAGCCGCGGCTCCTTGTCGAGCACGGTCACCTCGGCCCCTCCGAGGCGAGACTGGAGCTCACGCGCCACCGCCAGGCCCAAGATCCCGGCTCCCACGACGGCTACACGCACGGTTCCAGGCTAGGACGCGGCGGCCCCCAGCGAGCCGAACTGCCGGAACAGCTCGGCCGCGGCGGCGACTCCCAGGGGTACCCGGCAGGGTTCTGCGAGGCCGCCAGCTCATCGAACCAATCCTCGCGCGTCATCGGTTGATCCTATGGTTCGCGCCCGATGAGCGCACACCGTCCCCTTGACGCTGCCCGGGCTCCGGTAGCGCCGAGCCGCGCAGGGCTCTACGAGTCGCACTACCTGACGGCGGCCGCTCCTGGCGGCGGGCGGGCGGTGTGGCTGCGCTACACCTCGCTCAAGCGACGAGCCGAGCCCCCGCGCGGTTCGCTGTGGTGCACCGTGTTTGAGTCCGGGAGTCCACCCACCGCGCGGCGCACCGCGTCCCCGCAGCCGCTGTCCGGGCCGCCGCCGGGTTCGTGGGCTCAGATCGAGGCTGCGACGATCGGCCCGGGGCAGGCCCACGGCACGCTGGAGGACTGCGACTGGACGGTCTCCTGGGATGCGCACGCGCCGCCATTGCCGTATCTACCCTCGCGGTCGCTGTACGACCGCTCGCTGCCGCGCTCCAACGGCGTGGCGCTCGTCCCTAGCGCCACCTTCGCCGGCCGGATCACCGCAGCAGGCCAGACCGTGGAGCTCACCGGCTGGCGGGGAATGGTGGGCCACAACTGGGGCGCCGACCACGCTGAGCGCTGGATCTGGCTGCACGCCACCGGCCTCGGCGAGCGCGATCCTGGCGGCTGGCTCGACTTGATCCTGGCCCGGGTCCGGCTCGGGCCCGTGCTCTCGCCATGGCTCCCGGCCGGCGCCCTCCAGCTGGAGGGCAAGCTGCAGCGCGTGAGCGCCGCCGCCGCGCGCGGACTGCGCGTGGAACTGCAGCACGACACGGTAAAGGTCTCGCTTCCTCATGGCTGCGAGAACGGACTGACGATCACCGTCACCTCACCCGCCCACAACGCCGTGCACTGGGACTACGCAAGCCCCCGCGGGCAGCCCCGCGACGTCCGCCACTGCTCGATCGCGTCGGCGTCGATCCGAATCGGTGCTGAGCCAGCTTTCGAGCTTCGTGAGAGCTTCTCGGTGGAGGTCGGCGTCTGAGCCATGCGCATGGATCGGCGGGCCACTTGCGCGCCAGGGAACCTAATCTCCACCGACCATGAAGCGCCTTGGAGTCCTTGTACACCCCACGAGGCCGGTGGAGGATGCATTGCAGGCACTGCGTGGGTGGACGGAAGAGCGCCAAATCGAGCTGGTGCAGATTCCGCGTGGCGACCAACCGACCGTGGCACCAGCCGGCGAAGTTGACGGGTGCGATCTGATCGTCGCGCTGGGTGGGGACGGCACCGTGCTGAAGGCGCTTCACGCCGCGGCCGACGCCAGAGCGCCGGTGCTGGGAGTGGCCTGCGGCAGTCTCGGCGCGCTGACAACGGTGCCCGAGGACGAGCTTCCATCCGGCCTTAACCGGTTTGCGGCCGGCGCCTGGACGGCGCAGGAGGTGCCGGCGCTCGAGGTCCGCGCGGACGAGGACCATGTGGGCTGGGCGATCAATGACTTCGTGGTGGTTCGGCGCGCGGGCACCCAGCTGAGCCTCGATGCTTACGTGGCCTCCGAGCTGTACGTGCGGCTTGCGGGCGACGGAATGGTCGTGGCGACCCCGCTGGGATCGAGCGCTTACTCGATGGCGGCCGGCGGTGCGCTGCTAACGCCTGAGACCAGGGCGTTCATCTGCACGCCGCTCGAGATGCACGGCGGATGCGGGCCACCGCTCGTCGTTCCCGGTGACCGCGAGGTGACGCTACAGGTGCATCCTGGCCACGGTGGCTTCCGCACCGAGATCGACGGGTTTGAGCTCGTCACCGGCGCGGAGCGCTTTGGCCTGCGCCCCGTGGGCGCGTACGCCACGCTCGTGGACCTCGACGATTCCCGCACGGGCCTTCCGTGGCTACGGGCTCGGGGGCTCATAGCCGACAGCCCGCGGGTGCTCGCAACGCGAGGCCCGGTCGTTGCGACCCGGACTGCCGACGCGGATAATCCGCCCAGTGTTGATGGGGGTAGGTGAGAGGAGGAACCCGTGACGGGCGCTCTGCGTCGCGGCCCTCCAGCCAAGGCCAGGTCGAGCTCGGCATCGATGCCGGCGATCTCGGCGTCGGCAGAGTTTGCAATCAGGGTGCGCTCGGTCGACGACATGTTCGCGCCCCTGCAGGCCGGGCCGGTCGCCGAACGCGTGCTCGACGACGACGTCCGCTACTACCTCCTGGACGAGTGGGAGCACGCGCGCGAGAGCGCACCGTCGACGCTGACGGTGTACGCACCTGCCAGCGAGCGCTATTCAACCGACGAGCAGGCCGTGGCCACAGCGATCAGGGCCGATCTCCGGCGCAACACGCAGCGCCTGCGCAAGGCGTTCCCGCTCTCCCGTCGCGACAAGATCACGGCCGCCACGGGCATCGTGGTGTTCCTGCTTTCGATCTCCGTGTCCACGCTGCTCGAGCAGGTCAGCACGGCGGTGCTCGTGGCGGGGATCGCGCAGGCGATCGTGGTCGTGGGCTGGGTGGCGCTGTGGCCGTCCGCGCAGAGCGTGGTCGTCGATGTCCTCCCCCACCACTTCGATCGCAAGCGCTATGCGGAGTTCGCCGACATCGAGCTCCGCTTCGTGTGGCAGGAGAAGCAAGTGCCTGACGCGGCCGCGCGGTGATGCTGGGCAACGCCCTGATAACTCTGGAGCTCAGCGATAACGCGCTCCACACCCAGGCCGCGCGGGCGGGCTTTGTCCTGCTGGGAGCGTTCCTGATCTCGTTTGCGTTCATCAGGACTAGCGCTCGGCTGATGCGCAATCCGCGCGTCACGTGGTGGCCGGGAAGCGTCAAGACCTCGGGCGGACTTCACATCCACCATCTCGTGTGGGGCATCGCGCTGATCCTGATCTGTGGCTTTCTGGCCATCGCCTTCCACCTGCGCAGCCCGTGGCTGGAGATCGTGGCCGGCGGGTTCGGGGTCGGCGCCGGTTTGACGCTCGACGAGTACGCCCTGTGGCTGCACCTCGACGACGTCTACTGGAGCGAGGAGGGCAGGCGCTCGATCGACGCCGTGATCGTGGCCGCCGTGATCGCTGGCCTAGTCCTCGTCGGGGTCAGGCCGATCAACGCCAGCAGCACCTCCTCGGTGCTCGAGATCGCCGCCGCGATCCTGATCGTGCTCGTCATCTGCGCCGTTGCATTGATCAAGGGCCGGTTCATATTGGGGCTCGTCGGCCTGGTCTTTCCGCCGTTGGCGCTGTTCGCCGCAATCCGCCTGGCCAAGCCCGGCTCGCCGTGGGCCCGTTGGCGCTATGCCCCAGAGGGCCGGCGGCTGCGCCGAGCGACGGAGCGGTTCGCGCGCTACAAGGCGCGCTACCAGCGCTGGCAGGACTTCATCGGCGGAGCCCCGAGCATGTCATCGGCGCCAAGACCCGATCCGGCCGAGCTTCCGGTGGTTGGGGGAACCAGCCCGGGGCCGGAGCCGGCCCCGAGTCGGCGCTCCCACTCCTGAGAGGCAGCTACAGGCCGCCGCGACGCCTGGGCGGCCGCCGGTATCCCCCGGCAGACGTCCGGCGGTAAATGAAGACGATCAACATCGAGAAGACCACCGACAGGACCAGACCCGCTCCGTGGCGATGCAGCACGTACCACGAGAACAGCCCGGCGCTGAGGGAGCCCAGGATGCCGACAAGTGCCGTCATGCCGATGCCCATCGGATCCGGACCCGGCAACAGAAGCCTGGCGATGGCGCCGATGAACAGACCGACGACGAACAAGATGATGAGGTAGGCGATAAGGCTCACGCGTCCATCGTACCCCTGGGGAGGGTGAGCGCGTGCCGCTCCTCAGCACGTGGACGAAGGCGCTGAGGTCCCCGGGCCAGTCTCTGGGTCGTCGACCATCCCGCCGGCGCCGGGACGGACCACGGCACCCAGATGCACCACATACCAGATGCCCCGCCAGGAGATCAGCGAGGCGATCCCGAACGACCGCTCCACGCCGCCCAGGCGGTAGACGATGCGCGAGTTCGGTACCTCGTAGTACCCCACGCCGTTGAAGCAGGTTCCCGGCGGCACCCAGTGGGCGTAGGACTCCGGTACGCGGACGGCGAGCAGCTGTGCACCGGCGGCCCGGGAGCCGAGCAGGGCATGCGCGGCCCCAAGGTCGAGCCCGAACTCGGACAGCAGCCGGTTGCGGTAATCGGCGGCGGGGTCGGCGATCGCCTTGACCTGGGCGTATGCCCGCTCGGGAAAGAACGCCGGTTCAGCCTTGGGCACGGAGTCGCTGCGGACGCCAGCCCACAGTGCGCCCATATCGGTCCGAAACGCGGCCGAGGTGGCGCTCGGTAGCTGGTGCGTCTGAGGCAACGAGCCGGGAGGTGGAGCGAGGGGTCGGCGCGGGCGCGGCGGGGTCGTCAGGGTTCGCACGGCGGTGCTCGCCGTGGTGACCGTCGACGGTTGCCTCGCCGCTCCTTTCGACGCTCCGCCACAAGCGGACAACACCGGACAGAGTGCCGCGAATACGAACGCCGCTCGTCGCGTCGGCGTCACCGCACCGAAGCGAGCGCGTCCTGCAACGCGCGACGGGTGGCTTCGAGCGACTGGTTGATCACCCGCGTGTCACCCAGCACCGGCATGAAGTTGTTATCGCCGTCCCAGCGGGGCACGACGTGCAGGTGAAGGTGATCGGCGATGCCGGCGCCGGCCACCTTGCCCAGGTTCAGCCCGACGTTGAAGCCGTCGGGGTTCATCGCCTCACGCTGGGCGTCGACCGCCCGCCGCGCGAGGCCCATCAGCTCTGAGACCTCGTGCTCGGAGAGCTGGCCCAGCTCGGCCACGTGCCGGTAGGGCGCGACCATCACGTGCCCCGGGGCATAGGGAAAGGCGTTCAAGATCGTCGAGCAGCGCTCGCCCCGCTCGATCACCTGCTCCGGGGCCGGATCGCAGAAGATGCACCGCCCGCCCTTCTCACCCTGGATGTACTCGATCCGCCAGGGGGCCCACAGCGGCCGCTCGCTCATGGTTGGCGAGTCTAAGCGGCCAGGGCCAGCTGCTGCTCGGGCTCCATGGCTGCCGGCTCGCGCCCTGCGCTCGCGTCTTCCCCAGTTCGCCCGGGCAGCGCCAGCTTGACGATCTTCTTGACCACCGAGCCGAACTGCTTGTGGAGCGGGCCGGTGTTGTAAGGAAGCTCGTAGCGTTCGCAGATGGCCCGAACCTCCTGCGCGATCTCCGCGTAGCGGTGAGCGGGGATGTCGGGAAACAGGTGGTGCTCGATCTGGTGCGAGAGGTTCCCGCTCAGGATGTGGAACAGGCGCGAGCCGGTGAGGTTGGCCGAGCCCAGCATCTGGCGCAGGTACCAGCCGCCGCGAGACTCGTTCTCGACCTCCCCCTCGGAGAATTCCTCCACGCCCTCCGGAAAGTGGCCGCAGAAGATGATCATGAACGCCCATAGGTTGCGAATCACGTTGGCCGAGACGTTGCCGGCCAGGGTGAACGGCGCACCCGGACCCGCCAGTAGCGGAAACAAGACGTAGTCCTTCGCCACCTGACGGCGGCCCTTGCGCCAGATCGCGCGCAGGATGTCCCGCTTGTCCGAGAGCTCGATCTCACCGGCCTCGATCCGCTCGACTTCCAGGTCGTGTACGGCGACGCCCCATTCGAACAGCAGCGCCAGCAGCGCGGCCCACAGCGGGTTGCCCAGATCACGCGGGCGCCACTCTTGATCCTCGGACATGCGCAGGATGCCGTAGCCGATGTCGCGATCCTTGCCGAGGACGTTGGTGTGGGTGTGGTGCATGTAATTGTGCGAGTGGCGCCACTGGTCGCCCGGGCACGCCGTGTCCCACTCAAAGCGCTTGGAGTCCAGCGCCGGATCTTTCATCCAGTCGTACTGGCCATGCATCACGTTGTGGCCGATCTCCATGTTGTCCAGGATCTTGGACAGCGACAGGGCAAGCACGCCACCCAGCCAGACCGGTGGGAGAAAGCCTGCTTCGAGCAGGACCCTTCCCGAGACCTCAAGGCCGCGCTGCCATCGGATGATCTGGCGGATGTAGTCAGCGTCGCGTTCACCAAGGTCGGCGATCACGCGGTTTCGGAGCTTGTCGAGCTCGGCGCCCAACTGCTCGATTTCCTCGTCACTCAGATGTGGATGGGGTGTGGGCATCTGCTGCCTCCTAGCTCTAGATCTCAAGCGCGACGTCGCCGGCGGGAACCGACACGCAGAGCTGAATGTCCTCGTCTTCTTCTTCGCGCAACTCTCCGGTGCGAGTGTCACGGACGGCGCCCGCCGCCTTGCGGCACGTGCAGGTGTGGCAGATGCCCATCCGGCAGCCGAACTCGGGCTCTAGACCGGCAGCCTCCGCCTGTTCGAGCAGCGTCCCAGCGCCGACCTCGCTCTCGCGACCGGAGCGCAGAAAGCGGAGCGTTCCGGTGGCCGCCTCGCCGGCGCCGCCCGGCGTGCCGTCCCCCTCGATGCCCGGCGCGCGCGGCCTGAATGTCTCGATGAGCAGGCGCTGGGGCGGAAAGATTGACCGGGCCGCGTCGAGTAGCGCCGGCGGCCCGCAAACGGCGGCATAGGCCTCTTGCAGGTCGCCCAGCGAAAGGGGTGTAAGGCGCTCGCCGCCTTCCCGGGTGGCTACGTAGCGGACGGTGACGTTCGGATGCCGGGCGGCGATCTCCTCGGCCTCCCGGCGGTAGAGCCAATCAGCGGAGGTGCGCGCATAGTGGATGAAGCTGACTTGGCCCTGATGACGCTCGTCACGCAGGGTGCGCAGCATCGACATCACCGGCGTGATCCCGCTGCCGCCGGAGATCAGTGCCAATTGCTCCGGCCGCGGCTCGGGGAGCACGAACTCACCGGCCGCCTCTCCCAGGTGAACGACCGTTCGCGGGTCGACTGCGGAGCAAAGGTGATTTGAGACGAGGCCACCGGGATGGGTCGTGACGGTCAGCTCGAGCAGGTCGGGCTCGTGCTCTGAGCCCACTGGGGAATAGGTTCGAGTGCGGCGCACGCCGTCTATCTCCACCCCGACGCGGACGAACTGCCCGGCCCGGAAGCCGCCAAAGGCGGAATTTGGCCTGAGGGTCAGCGTTACGCTGCGTGCCGTCTGGCGGTGCACGGCCACGACCTCGGCGCGGGGGTCGCGGACCGTCAACGTAGGCCGCACGAGCTCCAGATAGCGGTCGATGCCGTGCGGGCCCACCAGTAGATCGACGAGCGGCGAGCGCAGCAAACGGTGAGTGCGGGTCAATGTCGGCATCGCGGTGTACATATGTTCACTAAGTTCTCCCCGGACTGTCAAGGGAATACACTTGACCTGTGATCAGGTGCACACGATGGCCGTGAGCAGGCGCCCGTCGGACGCTCGGACGGCATCAGCCCCGGCCCGCAAGAGCTCCGCCGCGGCGCGAAACGCCTCGCGAGCGCACAGCAAGCGACGCAAGCACAGCCTCACCCAGGCCGAGCGCCGCCAGCACACGCGCCAGGCGCTGATGGACGCGGCGCTCGAGCAGATGGACGGCGGCGACAGCTTCGATGCCCTCAGCCTGCGCAGCGTGGCGCGCGCGGCAGGCGTCGTGCCGGCGGCGTTCTATCGCCACTTCGCGAGCATGGACGAGCTGGGGTTGGCGCTCGTCGACGAATCGTTTCGCACGCTGCGCTCGCTACTGCGCGAGGCTCGCGAGGAACCCGTGCCGCCCGAGCACATCATCCGTCGCTCAGTCGAGGTGATCGTGGAGCAGGTGCTGGCACACCGTCAGCACTTCTCGCTGATCGCGCGGGCACGGACGGCCGGCAATGCCGTGCTCCGGCACGCGGTCAACAACGAGATCCGATTGGTGACGAGCGAGCTGGCCACCGACCTGGCGCGCTTTCCGCAGCTGCGGGAGTGGACCAACGAGGACCTACAGATGTTGGCCGGATTGCTGGTCAACACGACGATCCTCAATGTCGCGGCGATCCTTGATCTGCCGACCAACGGCGGCCAACCACCGCGCGAGCCGCTCGACGAAATCATCCGTACGGCCGAAAAGCAGCTCCGGCTGCCGCTGCTCGCGGTGCCGTTCTGGCGCAGCGTTCGCTAGCCGCGCCCCCGGCTGGCCTCAGACGCGCTCGAGCGGTACGGCCACGCGGAAGGCGCTCACCACGAACGCCACAAAGCAAGCGGCGCCCAGGATGTGGGCCCACTCCGCGTTGGCCACGTTGGTGAAGCCGAAGCCGGCGATCAGCAGGGCGCCGGCGATGCGGGTGAGCAGCGCCGGGCGGCGCGGCTGGGCGCGTTCGGCTTGCGCCCCGATCGGGACCTCGTGCTGAGCGCCGCCATAGCCAAGGAATCCCCCGATGTGCAGGCGAAATAGGGCAACCAGCGACGGCAGCAGGATCGCGCCCCCGCCGAGGATCGCAACCAGCACCGCCACTTGCGTGTCGTGAGGCGCCGCCGCTTGCCTGGCGGTCAACCCGGGCAGCAGGTGAGGGCTCTGCGCCAGGGCCCAGCCGGCGACGATTGCCGCCACCGCCAGCGCGGCGCAGTACCGCGCGGCCTCGAAACGCCGGACCCAGACCAACGCCAGCGTGCCCGTCCCCGCCACGACTGAGACAGCCAGCGCCGGCAATCCGCGTCCGGCCAGCAACTGGTGGTAGAGCGAGTGGGCGTCGGCGTGTAGGACGACGAGCCCGCCGATGGCCATCGCGCCGGCGAGGAGCCCCGAGCCCAGCGCTCTGAGGCGGAAGCGCTCCGCCAGCTTCTGCTCTCCCGCCCGCGCCGCGTCGCCCGACAGGAACACCGCCGCCAGATAGGCGCCGGTCACCACCGCTAGCGCCCCGATGAGTATCGATACCGGTCCCGTCCAGCTCGAGAACAGCCCGCCGGCCGCGTTGCCCACCGGGACCTTGCCCGCGGCTATCCCACCGGCGGCCGCCCCCAGAGCGAACGGCGTGATCACCGACGAGACGCCGAACACCGTGTCGATCGCGCGCTGCTCGCGGGATGTGGCGGTGCCGGCGCGCAAGGCGTACGTGGCGCCGCGGAAGATGATGCCCAAGCCCGCTATCAGCAGTGCCACCGAAAGCGTCGAGGCCAGCGAACCGAAGAACTTGGGATACGCGGTCCAGATGACGGTCAGCACGAAGATCAGCCAGACGTGATTGGCCTCCCACACCGGGGCCATCGAGTCGTGCGCGTGCTCGCGGATCGGCTCTGGGTCGGGTCCCAACCCGGCGGTCAGCTGCCAGAAGCCGGAGCCGAAGTCGGCGCCGCCCAGCACGCCGTATAGCGCCAGTCCGACGAGCGCAAAGGCGAGCGGCAGCACGTAGAGCATCAGCTCGGCTCCCCAGCCGCCGCGCCCGGTGGCGCCGTCGCCCCCCGCGGCGGCGCGCCCGCCTGCCCCCTGATTGGTGCCGCCGCAAGCCGCCTGAGGATCCAGATAACCGCGACCAGCACTCCCAGATAGACCGCGGCCAGCGCGCCGTAGCCGACCGGGATGCCACCCGCGCCGGTCACGGCCTGCGCGGTGCGCATCGTGCCGTACACAACCCACGGCTGGCGGCCGAGCTCCGTCGTCACCCACCCCGCCACCAACGCGATCAACGACAGCGGGGCGCACACCACGACCGCGCGGTAGAACCAGGGTGAGTCCGGCAGCCGCCCCCGGCGCCAGCGCACGATGACGTAGAAGACACCGAGCAGGGCCATCAACGTGCCCGCCGCGACCATCAGCTGGAAGGCGATGCGCACGCCGTTGACCGGCGGCCGGTCATTGGCTGGGACCGACTCCAGTCCCACAACCCGCGCGTTGAAGTTGTGGTAGGCCAGGAACGAGAGCAAGTCCGGGATCGCCAGCCCGTACTTCACCTTGCCGTTGACGTACCAGCCACCGATGTGCTCGGGTACGCCGCGCGCCGTCTTTCCCACCCCCTCCAGCGACGCCAGCTTGATCGGCTGGTACTTGGCCACATCCCGCGCCACCCAGTCGCCGACCAGCACCTGAATCGGCGAGGCCAAGGCGGCGATAGTCAGCGGGATCGCCAGCGCCACGCGCTCATAGCGGCCCCAGCGACCGCGGAGGCGGCAGACGGCGTAGGCCGCGGCCATCAAGAAGCCGGTGACGATGAAGCCCGCGATGTACATGTGGACCAGCTCGCTCCACAGGTAGGGATTGCCGAACAGCGCCTTTAACGGATTGACGTCCACTACCTTCGACCCCCGCACGTGGAAGCCACCCGGATGGTTCATCCAGGCATTGACGGAGATCACCATCAGCGATCCGGTGAAGCCGGCAATCACGATCGGCCCGCTGGAGAGCATGTGCGTGCGACGCGAGAGGCGGTCCCAGCCGTAGACGTAGATGCCGATGAAGATGGCCTCCATGAAGAACGAGAACCCTTCGATCGCGAATCCCAGCCCGAAAACGCCGCCGAATGTGGCCGTGAAGTTCGGCCACAGGAGGCCCATCTCGAAGCTGAGAATCGTCCCCGTTATCACTCCCACCGCGAACAGCGCCACCATGATCCGCGTCCAGCGGCGGGCGATCGCGTAGTAGACCTCGTCGCCCGTTCGGCTGTAGAGCCACTCGACGAACAGCACCATTGCCGGAAAGGCGATCCCGAAGCAGACGAGCGGGATGTGAACCGCAAACGAGAGGGCCTGCATCTGGCGCGCCTGGTCGAGGTAGTGCTGGCGCACCGGGCCAAGGGCGGTGACGGCGGTCGCGAGCTGAAACGCGCCCACGGCGAGGACCATACCGCCGACCGGATACCGTCCCGCCATGGCCCAGACCTCGCAGGTTCAAGTCGACGAGTACATCCGCTCGCTGGCCGAGCTGTTGGTGCGGTTCGGCGCCAACGTACAGCCGGGACAGATCGTGGCGCTTGGTTCGGAGCCTGGCAAGGAACCGCTGACGCGCGCGATCGCCGAAGCCGCCTACCGAGCGGGCGCCAAGTTCGTCGACCTGTCGGTGTTCGATGTCCATCTCAAGCGTGCACGTGCCCAACACGCCGACCCCGATTCACTGTCATTCGTGCCCCCGTGGTATGGACAGCGGGTACTGGCGCTGAGCGAGGCCCGAGCCGCGCGGATCTCGCTTTCGGGGACCGTCGCTCCGCGGATCATGAACGGCATCGACCCCGCACTGGCCGGCAAGGACATGCTGCCGGCGATCAAGGAGTCGATCAAGGTGCTCAACGAGCGCACCACCAACTGGACGATCGGTCCGTGCCCTACCGCCGACTGGGCCGAGCTCGTGCATCCGGACCTCGATCCGCGCACCGCGCTCGAGTGCCTCTGGCAGCAGATCGCGCGCGTCTGCCGGCTCGACGAGGACGATCCGGTCGCGGCCTGGGAGGCCAGGCTCGATCAGCTCGTAGACGTGGCCGAGAAGCTGGCGGCCCTATCGCTCGATGCCCTGCACTTCGAAGGACCCGGCACGGACCTGACGATCGGGCTGCTTCAGAGCGGGCGCTGGTTGTGCGGGCGATTTGAGACCGCCGCGGGGATCGTCCATGCGCCGAACATCCCCACAGAGGAGGTCTTCACCACGCCCGACCCCCAGCGCGTCGATGGCACGGTGCGCTCGACCAAGCCGCTGTTCACGTCGGGCACGCTGATCACCGGCTTGACTGTGCGGTTCGAAGGCGGACGGGCGGTGGAGTTCGATGCCGAACAAGGCGCCGAGACGCTCGCCGGGCTCTCGCAACGCGACGCGGGCGCTGCCCGCCTGGGTGAGGTGGCGCTAGTCGACCGCGAGGGACGAATCGGCCAGCTGAACACCGTCTTCTACGACACTCTGCTGGACGAGAATGCGGCCAGCCATGTGGCGCTGGGGCAGGGCTTCGAGTTCGCGATGGGCGAGGAGCACGACGTCCAACAGGTCAACAGCTCGGAGATCCACATCGACTTCATGGTGGGCGGCGACGACGTGACCGTGACTGGTGTACAGCGCGACGGCACGGAGGTGCCGCTGCTACGCGGCGGGGAATGGCAGCTGTAGGGCCGCGTTTACGCGCGCCAGGCCCGCAGCAGAAAGCCACTGCGCCCCGGGCTTACCACCTCCACGCGCTCGAAGCCGCTGGCGCCGAACATCAGCTCCAGCTCCCGGCGGGTGTAGTTGAAGATCGGACAGTCGCCGATCACCTCGTAGCGCAGCTTGCGAACCGGACCCTTGACCAGCGACCAAGCGGGGAACGAGCCGACCACACACCCACCCGGCGCGCAGAGCTCGAACATCCGCCGGCTGAATCGATGCGGATCAGGCAGGTAGTCGAACAGCCCGAGCGCCAGCACCACGCCGAAGGGGCCCTCGAGCGGCGTGCTCAGGAACTCGCCCTCGATCAGCTCGACGCGTTCGAAGCGCCTCAGCCGCGCGCGGGCGAGCTCGAGCATCGGCTCGGAAAAGTCGATCCCTACGTAGTGCGCGGCACCGGCCTCGAGCACGAGCTCCCCGATCCGCCCTGAGCCGCACCCGACGTCCAGCACCCCGGGATTCCGAGCGGAGCGGACCGTGTCCACCGCCAGCTGCCTTCGGCGGAGCAGACCGGGACGCAACAGCCGAACGAGCGGGCGCTCGTCCTCGTAGAGGTCGTCGAATTCCTGGGCCTTATCCCGGAACCGGCTGCGGACGCGCTCCGGTGCCGGCGTCAAGGTGGGCATGGGCCTCACCATAGGGGATCAGGCGGAAGCGCCCGGCGATCGCGCGCAGCATGTCGGGGGCCCGCCGGCGTGCGGTGTTTCGCTGCAGCGCGCGTAGCGCCGCGTGAGCTCGCTGGGCCCCGGACGAGCCCGGCGGAAGCATGACCCGCAGCGGTCGAGGGTCGAGCTCTTGGGGGTGGAGGTATAGACCGCCATAGTCCACCGCCTGTTCCAGCCCTCTGATCACGAGCCCGGTCGGCAGCAGCGCCCAGTAGGACGCCCCGCCGAGGGGCACGCGACCGCGGCGCCAGCGCCACACCGCGATCGGAAACTCCCACAGCTCCGCGCCGTTCCTGAGCGACAGGCGGTGTGGTTCGTTGCTGCTCAGCGGTGAACCCCCGCGGATCTGTGGTCTGTCGTGGTGGCTCGAGTCATATGAGAACCCTTCGTCCGCCAGCACGTCGAACGCCCATCTCGACTCGCCGGTGATCGAGAACGCGGGAGCCCGAAAGCCGACCGGCCGCTGCCCGGTGATGGTCTCGATAGTCTCCCGCGCCGCTCGGAGGTCAGCGGCGAACTCCGCCGGAAGCTGCGTGTGGACCGGCAGGTGGGCGTCGCCGTGACACGCGATCTCGTGTCCCCTGGCCGCCACCGTCTCCACCAGCTGTGGATGAGAGCGTGCCGCCATGCCCAGGATGAAGAAAGTGGCCTTGGCGCCGAGCTCGTCGAGCAGCGACAGGAGAGCGTCCGTCTGCCGCGTCAAGGCTGGACCGGCTTGCGCCCAGTTGCTGGCACCGATGCGACGGCGGACAAGCTGATGCCAGTCCTCGAAGTCGATGCTCAGCAGCAGCGTCCGCGAGGAAGATGTGGACATGGCCGTGAGCGTACCCCGGCGCCGTGACCCTACGTCCGCCCGCTCTCGGCCGGGCACCGCGTCCCTACAGCCGCCTGCTTCCTCGAGCCACCGCTACGCTACAGCCGCCCGGAGAGGTGCCGGAGTGGTTGAACGGGCGCGACTGGAAATCGCGTAACGGGGGTTGACCTCGTTCGGGGGTTCGAATCCCCCCCTCTCCGCTGGCCTCTGATCCTCCGCCTCCTCCGGCCTGCTAGCCGCTATGTCACCTCGACGTGATTGCTGTCTGCCGGAAAGGACAACGTGATTCTGGGCCGGTAGCGGAGCTTTGCCGCTCTGTGCAATAGTTGGCGCGGTGAGCGATCTGAGTCGGGGCACCGCAAGAGCGCCGGCGCTTAGGCTGATCCGGGGCAGCCCGGAACCGCCGGCCGAATGGGGTTGGTTCTGCGGACGGTGCGCCGCCCCGGCGCCCGACGGAGCGGCCCCCGCGCCGTACGCGCGCGTGTGCCGCGAGTGTGGCCTGGGCTTGCTGCTCGAAACCCGGCGTGACGCCACTCCCGAGGCCCACCAAGCATTTCTCGTCGTCGACTCCACGCTGCTAGTGCAGGGCCTCTCGCGCCGAGCCGAGAGGCTGCTCGGCGTGGTTGAGGAGCATGCCGTCAATCGGCCGATCTCCGAGCTGCTGATTGCGGCCGACGCCGACGTCGCTCGCCCCAGCGCTCTGGCGGAAGCGATCAGCGATGCGCTGGCGAAAGGCGACGACGTTTGCTTCGCCTTCGCTCGTCCCTGGAACACCTTTGGGGTCCGGCTGGGCATCCGGATCGCGCCGTGCGGGCCACCGCGGGCGGCGCTGCTGGTCCTTGACGCTTCGCCCCTGCGCAGCCTCCGCCCGGTCGACGAGAGCTAAGCGCGCGGGCGAAAGCCCTAGCCGAGCCGGGCTTCGGAGTCAGGCTGGCGTCGTTGCCGGCGCCAGGACCTCGGGGGCCCCGTAAGGCCGAAGGACCTCGGGCAGGGCGACCGAACCGTCGTCACGCTGGCCGTTCTCGAGCAGGGCGATGATCGTTCTCCCCACAGCGACCGCGGTGCCATTCAGCGTGTGTACGTGGGTCGGCCGGCCGCCGTTCGGCCTGTAGCGAATGTCGAGGCGCCGCGCCTGGTAGTCGGTCGTGTCCGAGCACGACGTCAACTCGCGGTAGCGCCCCTGGCCTGGGAGCCAGGCCTCGCAATCGAACTTCTTGGCCGCCGAGGCACCGAGTTCATCGACCGAGATCGCCACCACGCGATAGGGGATCTCTAGCCGCTGAAGGATCTCCTCCTCGATGGCCAGCAGCCGCTCGTGCTCAGCGCGCCCCTGGTCAGGCTCGCAGAAGCAGAACATCTCCACCTTGTCGAACTGGTGCACGCGGAACATGCCGCGCGTGTCCTTGCCCGCCGCTCCGGCCTCGCGCCTGAAGCACGTCGAGAACCCGGCGTAGCGCAGCGGCAACATCTCGGCATCGAGGATCTCGTCCTGGTGCAGGGATGCCAACGCCACCTCGGAGGTCCCGACCAGGAACAGATCATCGTCCGCCAGCCGGTAGATCTGCTGCTCGGTGTCCGGCAGGAAGCCCGTCCCGTACAGCGCCCGCTCACGGACCAACACCGGCGGGATTACGGGCTCGAACCCTCGATTGGCGAGCTCTCGCAGGGCGAAGGTCACCAGCGAGAGCTCGAGCAGGGCCAGGTCACCGCGAAGATAGGCAAAGCGTGAGCCAGACGTCAGGGCCGCCCGGGCCATGTCGATCCGCTCGCCGGCGAGCTCCAGATGGTCGCGTCCGGTTTTGCCTGCCTGGCCCACCTCGCGCAGCACCTCGTCGCCCTCCGGGGCGTCGGGCGCCGGCAGGTTGGGAAGCGACGCCAGCTCCGCGTCACGCTGGGCGAGGACCCGCGTGACGCCGTCGCTCAGCTCACGACCCCGCGCTGACAGCCGCGCAAGCTGCTCGCGCTCTTCGAAGCTGGGAGCTCCCTTCCGCCCTCGGCTGGCACGGTTGAGCTCGGCTCGCACCTCTTCGGCCTCGGCGGTGAGCGACCGCCAGCGCTCGTCGAGCTCGATGACGCGATCGACAGCCTCGGCGTAGCTCATCCCGCGGCGTCCGAGCGCCTCCCGGACGGAGTCGGGGTCGTGGCGGATCAGCCTGACGTCGAGCACTCGGCTACGGCGACGCTACGTGGGTCCGGCTTTGGGTGTTCTTGGCGGTGGACGCCGCTGACGCCGCCCGCTTATTCCGAGCAGATGTCGAGTTCTTGCTGGTCGTCGTCTTCTTGGTCGCGGTCGTGGCCGACGTGACGGTTACCGGGACCAGCGGCTGCACCGACTTCGTCTGGCAGGGCGCGACGTTCGGGATCTTCGGGGCAGAGCGTCCGGCGTATGTGGCCACGAACTCCGCCACATCGACCGCGTCCTGCCCGACGACGACGTTCTGGGGCATGATCGCGCCCGAGAAGCCGCCGTTCTCGATCGCGTAGAGCACGCGCGCAGCAGGCCGCTCGCAGCGGACGTTGAAGTTCGGCCCGTTGTTGGCCTGCGCGGTCCCGACGTTGGCGGCCGACCCGTGCGTTGCGGCGTACGAGAGGGTGTGACAGCCGGCGCAGCGCTGGTTGAAGAGGACGGCGCCCTGATGCAGCGCGCCCTGGCTCTTGGGCACGCTGATGCGCTGAGTGCCGCATGCTGCGATCAGCGCGGACGCCGCGACGACGGCAGAAGCGACTCCTAGAACCCTTGCCGGCCGGCTCATGCGGGCCGGGATCATACGGAACAATCGGCCGCGGATGACCCGGCCGGCCGCTCAACTCGGCGTCGCGATTGCGGTGCTGGCATCGCTAGCCGCATGCGGTCGTACTCAGGTAGTCGGTGCGCGCGGCGTGGTTCGCGTGGCGCTCACGGAGTACCGGATGAACCCCGAGCGGATCCAGGCTTCGGCCGGCCCCGTGACGTTTCTGGTGCACAACGACGGGCGCCTGACGCACGACCTCGCGATCTCCCGCGACGGCAAGCCGATCGGCTCGACGCCACCAATCGCGCCCGGAGGCAACGCAACGCTCGGGGTGATGCTGGCCCGAGGCAACTACCTGATGGATTCGACGATCCTCTCGGATCAGGACCTCGGGATCTACGGGACGCTGATCGTGCGCTGAGGGTGCATGGGCAGGAAGCGCCCCCGATGCAGCGAACAGAACCTCATCCCCGGCGCCGGTCGATTGAGACGCTCGCCTCATATACCAGCGCGATCGTCCTCCGACGGCGGCAACCAAAGGGGCCGGCGCCGGGGCCTCGCAGCGCGCCCGTCTCGATCCCGCCCGGGTACCGCCTCGCTATAACGCCGCCATGCACTCCGACCGCGACCCGGAGCTGTTCCGGGAGGTCTTCGGCCGCTTCGCCACGGGGGTCGCAGTCGTTACGGGCGCGGGCCCGGCCGGGGTGGGCGGAATGACGGCCAACGCGCTGTGCTCGCTGTCGCTCGACCCCCTGCTTGTGCTGGTTTGCTTCGAGAACCAGGCTCGCACGTTGCCGATCGTCCGGGAGGCAGGTCGGTTCGGGATCAATGTGCTGACCGCGGACCAACGCCAGCTGGCCGGGGTGTTCGCGTCAAAGCTGCCAGAGCACGAAAAGCTCGTAGGCGTCCGTCATCGCCTCGAGCGCGGTGTGCCCGTGATCGAGGCCTCGCTGGCCTGGGCCGCGTGCGATTTGCGCGAGCTGATCGGCGGCGGCGATCACACGATCGCCATCGGGGAGGTGGTCGCGATGGGCCTCGGCGACGGCGAGCCGCTGCTGTGGTATTCGGGCCGCTACCACACCGCCCCGCTCACTTGAGGCAGCCTGACACGCCCGGGCGGCTCAGCGCCGCTCGAACACGAACACCTCGCTGACGTAGGACAGCGGCTCCAAGCTGGTTGCTGCCAGTTGCCGCACGCGGCTCAGGACCTCGTCATGGCGTGGGCCGTCGAGCGCGGCGATGAAGCTGATCGAGGCGATGCGGTCCACGAACTGCTCAGGCTCCAGCTGCTGTTCAAATCTGGTCTCGAACTCGGCCGTTGGCTCGAACAGCGCGCTGCGTTCGAGTGCCTGACGCCAGGCGCCGCTGCCGAGACCCGGCGTCCCGGCCCGGTAGGGCTCGATGATTTCGTCGATCGCCCGCTGCAGCGGCTGATCGTCTCGTCGCCTGTTCCAGATCAAACCCAGTCGGCCACCGGGGCGCAGCACGCGGTGAAACTCGGGCAACGCGACATCGCCGTCGAACCAGTGAAACGCCTGCCCGGCGACGATCGCGTCCGCGCTGTGGTCGGGCAGGGACAGCGCCTCGGCGGTGCCGTCCAGCGCGCGGGCAGCTGGAGTTTCGCGGGCCAGCACCTGGCGCATCGCGGCCACTGGCTCTACGGCCACTGCCTCGGCGCCCGATCGGAGCAGAGCTCGTGTCAGCTTGCCGGTGCCCGCCCCTACGTCCACCACGAGGCGTCCCGGCCGTAGCTGCAGCTTGGAGCTCAGCCAATCGATCGCCGCCGGGGGATAGTCGGGCCGACCGCGCTCGTAGGCCTCGGCCTGGCGTTCGAAGCCGGTCCTCGCAGCGTCGTGAATCCCTTTGGGCACGTCCCCGCCTTATGCGGTCCCCGCCGCGCGCGCCAGCAGCACGACCACAACAAGCGCCGCCAACGTCATAACCCCCATCTCCCGGCGCAGGATGGTGATCACCATCGAGCGCTGTTCGTCCGCGGGCAGCTTGCCCACGGCCTGGGCCGACTCATAGCCGCGGGAGTCGAGGACCATCTGCGCGGAGGCGATCCGCAGCTGCTCGGCAATCAGCGACACGAGCAGAGGTAAGACTCCATACAAAACGTGCAGGCCGGGAGCCTTGCGGCCGATGAGCTCTAGCACGCCGCCGAGCGCAGCCTCCAGCACCACGACGGCTTGGCCCACGCGCACGATACGCCAGAACCACACGCTGCTTGGCTGCACTCGCCACCACCGCCAGGCGCCGTACAAGCAGGCCAAGCCATTGATGGAAATGGCCGCGACGCCGAGCACGATGTGGACCTCCTTCAGAGCCGCCCCTCCAGCACGACCGAGCCCACAAGCAGCCAGCGGCGCTCGGGCGTCCAGGGAAGCCAGTACTTGTGGCGTGCGCTACTAAGTAACACTCTGTTACAAACTACTGCTCTGCAGTGCTATAACGGGGCTCCCGATGCTCCGAACGTATCTACCGGCAATCGTCTTCTTGGTCCTTGGTGGGGCGTTCGGCTTTCTTTTCGGCGTTCTCAATCTGATCGCGGGCCGTAAAGAGCGTCATCCGATGCACTCCAAGGACGCGCCCTACGAGTGTGGCCTGCCGTCGGAGATCCAGCGCGGATTCCGCTTCGGGATCAGCTTCTACCTCGTGGCGATGATGTTCATCCTGTTCGACATCGAGGTGATCTTCCTCTATCCGATCGCCGTCGAGCTCAGGTCGTTCGGGACGTTCGCGATGTCCGAGACGGTGCTGTTCATCGTGCTCCTGATGATCGCGTTCATCTACGTCTGGCGGCGGGGCGCGCTGGTATGGAGATAGAGCGCCAGCCGCTCAGCGACTTCCGCGTTCGCCAGCTCCAGGCTCGCGACATGCTGCGCGGCGAAATGCCGGAAGAGGAGCTCGAGCGCTACGTCCAGGAGCGGGTCCTGACCACGACCGTCGACAAGGCCGTGGCCTGGGCCCGCGGAAACTCCATCTATCCCCTGACGTTCGGACTTGCCTGCTGCGCGATCGAAATGATGTCGATCGTTGCCCCCCGCGCCGACATCGCCCGGTTTGGATTCGAGGTACTGCGAGCTACTCCCCGCCAGGCCGATTTGATCATTCTCTCGGGGCGAGTGTCGATCAAGATGGCCCCGGTCATCCGCCGGCTCTACGACCAGATGCTCGAGCCGAAGTGGGCGATCTCGATGGGCGCCTGCTGCTCGTCGATGGGCGTGTTCAACAACTACGCGCTGGTGCCCTCCGACAAGTTCATGCCGATCGACATCCATGTCCCCGGTTGCCCGCCGCGTCCTGAGGCGCTGCTGCACGGGATCCTCAGGTTGCGCGACAAGATCCAGGGACACGGGCGCGAGGGCTGGCGCACGCGCTACGACGCCGTCGGCACCGAGGAGGTCCTGCCGGAGGATCTCGGTGAGGGCGAGCGGGCGGCGATCAACATCTATCGGCCGGGAGATACAGCCGGTGCCTGACGCCACCTTCCTCGAGCTCACCGCGCAGGAGCTGGCGCTGGCGATGCCCGACTCGATCGCGGGTACCGACTACCACCACAACCGGGCGACGCTGATCGCAAATCCCCGCTACGTCCATGACGTCTTGGAGCAGCTGAGGGACCGGGGCTACACGTTTCTGGCCAGCCTGCACGGAGTCGACTACGAGCCCGAGGAGCCCCGACTGGGTGTGATCTACGAGCTGCTCGACATGGAGCGCGTCGACCGCATGACAGTCAAGGCGCGGGTTCACACCGACGACCCACGGATCGCGTCGGTCGTTGACCTCTGGCCGGGTGCCGATTACCCCGAGCGAGAGGTGTTCGACATGTTCGGCGTCGTCTTCGAAGGCCACCCGGACCTACGCCGGATCTTGATGCCCGAGGACTACGAGGGTCATCCGCAGCGCCGCGACTTCCCGATCGGCGGCGAGCCGGTGCTGTTCACCTACAACGAAGAGCAGAGCTACGGCAAGTGGCAGTGACCGCGAAAGCGAGCGCGCAGCGCGAGCGGGTAGGTGAGGCTGGAGGCCCGCTCGCATACTCGCGCTCACAATCCACACGCGATCCTGGATGGATCGCGGAGGACTCCTAGCCCCGATGACGCTTACAGAGGATTACCGCAGGCGCGAGGAATCGATCACGCTCGCCACCGAGCCGGCGGGCGAGGGTGAGACGCACGAGCTCCTGACGCTCAACATCGGTCCCCACCATCCCGCCACGCACGGCGTGCTCCGATTGCTGGCGACGCTCGAGGGCGAGGTGGTGCGGGACATCAAGCCGATCATCGGCTACGTCCACACCGGCATCGAGAAGACGGCCGAGGACAAGGCCTACTGGAAGGCGATTCCGGTCGTCGAGCGGATGGACTACGTCAGCTACTACTTCAACGCGCTGGCGTACTGCGGCGCCGTGGAGGAGCTACTCGGCGTCGAGGTGCCCACGCGTGCCCAGTACCTGCGCGTCATCCACCTCGAGCTCAACCGGATCATGTCGCACCTCGTCTGGTACGGCACCAGCATGCTGGACCTGGGTGCCACGACCGCGTTCTTCTGGTGCTTTCGCGAGCGCGAGCGCGTGCTCGACCTATTCGAGATGTCCTCGGGCCAGCGGATGCACACCCGCTACATCCAGGTGGGCGGCGTCATCGAGGACATTCCGCCCGGATTTGCCCGCCAGGTTCGCCGGTTCTGCAAGGAAATGCCGACCCGTGCCGACCAGTACGCGGACCTGCTGGAGAAGAATCAGATCGTGCTGGAGCGGCTCAGGGGCACAGGCGTCGTCGACGAGCAGACGCTGCTCGGCCTGGGCGTGACCGGTCCGCTTCTGCGAGCGGCCGGAAACCCCTGGGATCTGCGCAAGGCCCACCCGTACTCCAGCTACGAGCACTTCGACTTCAAGATCCCGGTGGGAACGGTGGGCGACAACTACGACCGCTACCGGGTGAGACACGCCGAACTCTACGAATCGGTGAAGATCATCGAGCAGGCGTTGGACGGCCTCCCGGAGGGCCCGCACATCACCCCGGACCGCAAGGTCGCGCTGCCCCCGCGCCACGAGCTGGCGACGAGCATGGAGGCGCTGATCCACCACTTCAAGCTGGTCACCGAGGGCTTCCGCGTCCCGCCCGGCGAGGCCTACTACCCGATCGAGTCACCGCGCGGGGAGCTCGGGTGCTTCGTGCGCGCGGACGGCTCGGCCAAGCCGGCGCGCGTCCACATGCGCGATCCGAGCTTCCACAATCTGCAAGCGCTTCCGGCGATGGTCAAAGACGGTTACATCGCCGATCTGATTGCGACGCTGGCAATGCTCGACCCGATCCTGGGCGGGATCGATAGATGACCCCTCCGATCCCAATAGGAGCCCCGGTCCGATGACGCCACCCATCCCCGTCCCGCGCTTCGGCCACGGCTCGCGCGTGCCGGGCTGGGACGAATCGGTCGACCTCTCGAAGCCGCCAGCGACCGTCCCCGATCCAGCCACGACCCCGGTCCCCGAAGGGCTGAGAGCGATGGTGGAGGACGCCATGGCCAAGTACCCCGACCGACGCTCGGCGGCCATACCCGCGCTGCACGCCGCTCAGGAGGTACACGGCTGGTGCTCGCCACAGGCGATCGAGCAGGTTGCGGCCGTGATGCAGCTGACCCCGGCCTATCTGAGCAGCGTGGCGACCTTCTACGACATGCTCGAGACGCACCCCAAGCCCACACACGACGTGTTCGTGTGCACCAACATCTCCTGCACGCTGCGCGGCGCCGACGATTTCTATGAGGCGATGGTGGCGGCGGCGGCCGACGCCGACATCAGCGTCCGCTCATTCGAGTGCCTCGGGGCCTGCGACATCGCACCGATGGCGTCCGTGGACGGCGAGTACGTCGGCCCACTCTCGACCGAAGACGCCGGGCAGATCGTCGACGACCTGCGCGCCGGCGGCCCCGTGCTGGAGGAAAAGCAGTTGCGCTATAGGCGGTGCGTGGATCCGAAGGCTGCAAGCGAATGAGCGCGCTGCTCTTCAAGGACATCGACGAGCCCGGGCTGGCGACGCTCGAGGTCTACGAGCGTCGCGGGGGCTACGGCGCGCTGCGCAAGGCGCTGTCGACGTCCCCGGAAGAGGTGGCCAACCAGATCAACGAGTCCGGAATTCGTGGCCGCGGCGGGGCCGGCTTTCAGATGGGCAAAAAGGTTGGCTTCCTGCCCCACGGCGATATGGACAAGTACCTGGTCTGCAACGCCGACGAGTCAGAGCCCGGGACCTTCAAGGATCGCGAGCTGATGCAGAAGAGCCCGCACATGCTGATCGAGGGCATCCTGATCGCCACCTGGGCCGCGGAGATCGACACGGCGTTCATCTACGTCCGCGGCGAGTATGACTACCAGGCGGACATACTTGACCGCGCCGTGGCCGAGGCCATGGAGGCCGGCTACATCGGCGAGCGGATCATGGATTCGGACCACTCCGTCTCGCTCGTCGTGCACCGCGGCGCCGGGGCCTATATCTGCGGCGAGGAGACCGGCCTGCTCGACTCGCTCGAGGGAAAGCGTGGCAACCCTCGCTTGAAGCCGCCGTTTCCAGCCATCGAGGGCCTGTACCACGGTCCGACGCTGATCAACAACGTGGAAACCCTGGCCACCGTTCCGCACATCATCGAGATGGGCGGCGCGAAGTACGCCGAGCTCGGCACCGAGACCTCCACCGGCACCAAGCTCGTCTCGGTCTCGGGCGACGTCCAGCGCCCCGGCAACTACGAGATCGCGCTGGGCACCTCATCGCGCGAGATCATCTACGGGCTGGCCGGGGGCCCGCCCATGGGACGCGAGGTCAAGTTCTGGTTTCCCGGGGGGTCGAGCGCGCCCGTCTTGACCAAGGACGACCTCGACCTGGCATACGACTTCGACACGTTGGCCAAAGCCGGTTCGATGCTCGGCTCGGGCGCGATCATCGTCGTCGACGACTCGCACTCCGTGCTCGAGGTGGCGCAGAAGCTGGCGAAGTTCTACGCCCACGAGTCGTGCGGAAAGTGCGTGCCCTGCCGTGAGGGCACCAACTGGACGGAGAAGATGCTGGAGCGCATCTCCTCAGGAGAGGCCACGCCGATGGACCTGGACATCATGGCCTCTGTCCAGGAGCAGATCATCGGCAACTGCCTGTGCGTGCTCGGCGATGCGATGGCCATGCCGATCGGCTCGATGATCGAGAAGTTCCGCCCCGAGCTCGAGGCCGAGATCGAGGCAGCGCGCCAGCGGGCCGGCACCGGTGAGCTGGAGGACGTAATCCCGATCGGCGTCGCCGACGAGCACGCGGGTCCGCTTCCGGTCCACTAGAGAGGAAGCGATGCCCCGCCCCGAGCCGAAGATGATCCAATTGACCATCGACGGTCGCGAGGTGCGCGCCGCGGAAGGGATGATGCTGGTCGACGCCGCCAAGCAGGGCGACGTCGAGATCCCGTATTTCTGCTACGAGCCCAAGCTCGGTCACCCGGTCGGGGCTTGCCGCATGTGCATGGTGGAGATCGAGGGGATCCCGAAGCTCCAGACCTCGTGCTCCACGCCGGTCAAGGACGGCATGGTCGTCCACACGCAGACCGACCGCGTGCGCCATGCCCAGCACGCGGTCGTGGAGTTCCTACTCGTCAACCACCCGCTGGACTGCCCGGTCTGCGACAAGGGCGGGGAGTGCCCGCTGCAGGACATCACGTTCGGCTGGGGCCTCGGTCGCTCCCGGTTCATCGAGCCCAAGCGCCACTTTCACAAGCCGCTGGCGCTGAGCCCGCTGATCGCCATCGACCGCGAGCGCTGCATCCTCTGCTACCGCTGCGTGCGCTTCTCACAGGAGATCTCCGAGGACTACCAGCTGATCTTCGCCGAGCGCGGCGCCGACACCTTCGTGGCCACGCACGACGGCCATCCGTACGTGGCGCCGTTCTCGGGCAATATCGTCGAGCTGTGCCCGGTCGGGGCGCTTACCAGCCAGCCCTACCGCTTCCGCGCTCGGCCGTGGGACATCGAGGGCTCGGCGGGAGTGTGCACGCTTTGCCCTTCGCAGTGCAACGTCGAGTTCACGGTCCGCGACGAGCGGGTGCTGCGCGTGATGTCGCGTTTGCACCCAGAGGTCGACGACGGCTGGCTATGCGACAAGGGGCGCTTTGCCTACCAGGCGATCCACGCTGACGAGCGCATCACCAGGCCGATGGTCCGCGACGGGGGCAACCTGCGCGAGGTTTCCTGGGAGCGGGCG
This sequence comes from uncultured Actinomycetes bacterium, assembly GCA_963756555.1. Lineage (GTDB taxonomy): Bacteria > Actinomycetota > Thermoleophilia > Solirubrobacterales > Solirubrobacteraceae > Palsa-465. Next base: position 158,820 of record CAVWOC010000008.1, on the reverse strand, counting down.
CTCGAAGTGGCCGCGGGCCTGGGGCGCCATCGTGGGCACGTGGGCGCGGTGGTCGGCGGTAGAGCATCAAACGAGGAGGGCTTCCTGCTCTCGAGGCTGCTGCGCGAGGGGCTGGAAAGCACCGACATCGACGCCCGTTACGACGGCCCGGTAGCGCTCGAGCTCGCCCGGGCGCTGGCGGCTCCGGCGTTCCAGGCCACGGTAACCGACCTGGAGTACGCCGATGCGATCCTGGTGCTCGGCTGCGAGCCCTTGGACGACGCGCCGATCCTTGACCTGCGGATTCGCAAGGGCGTTCGCCGCGCCGGCACGAAGCTCGCCGTGGCCAGTGCCCGCCCCAGCGCGCTGGACCCCAACGCCAAGCTGCACATCCGCTACGCGCCCGGGGACGAGGAACGTTTCATCCGCGCCCTGGCCGAGGACCTGGCCGACGACGCGCGAGGCGAGCTGGCGAGCTTCCTGCGCGACGGCGGCGACCAGGTGGTCATCGTGTGGGGCGAGCGCCTGCCGGCGGGGGCCCTGCCCCATCTGCGCAAGATCGCAGACACACTGGGTCTCGCTGAGCGCGAAGGAGCCGGGCTCTTGGAGATCCCCGCCTCGACAAACGGTCGCGGCCTGCGGGAGGCGGGGGCGCTCCCCAACGCGGGAGCCGGCTACGCGCCGCTGGAGCGCGCCGGCCGGAGCGCGCCGGAGATAGCCGAGGCCGCCGCGGACGGCGCCCTGAGCGCGATTTACCTGTTCGAGACCGATCCGGTCCGCGATCTACCGGACCGCGAGCTCTGGGATCAGGCGCTTCACCACGCGGGGCTCGTGGTCGCTCACGCCGCGGTTCTGACCGAAGGGCTTCGGGAGCACGCCAGCGTGATTTTCCCCGCGGAGTCACACGCCGAGAAGGAAGGGACCGTCGTCCATCCGGACGGACGCATCCAGCGCGTCCGCTCGGCGATCGGCCACCCGGACGAGGTCAGACCGGGTTGGTGGGTGCTGGCTGAGATCTGCAAGCGCGTCGGCCTCGACACCGGCGTGCTCACCAGCGGGATGGCGTTCTCGCAGCTCGCCGAGGCGGTTCCGTTCTACGCGGGCCTGACGCTTAACGCAGTCGGCGGTCGCGGGGTGCGCTGGCCCGAGCGCGATGAGGCGCGGGAACTTGGCGAGGGGCCCAGCGGCCACGCCGTAGCGCCCACGGCTGCGGTGCCGCCGGAGACGACCGCGGTCGACCTCGGCGCTCAAGCCACGAGCCGTGAGGCGCTCGACTCGGCGGCCGAGGCGGCGTCCGCGCCAGCCGCGCCAGAGCCCGTTCCCGCCAGGGCGGCCGCCCGTCCGGCCGACGCTTCGCCAGCGTCAAACGGCGCGCTGCGGCTCGGAACCTACCGCTCGATCTGGGCGACACCCGAGGTGGAGATTTCGCCGGCCCTGCATTACACGATCGCCCACCAGCAGGTTGAGCTCTCGCCCCGCGACGCGCAGCGGCTCGGCGTAGCCCATGGGGAGACGGTGGAAGTGAGGCAGAATGGGACCAAGTTGCGCGGGACCGCCGCGGTCCGTACCGGTGTCCCCGAGGGCACCGCTTTCCTCGGGGACGGGATTGCCCAAGACTCGGCGAATGCGCTGACCGAGGCGACGGTCGAGGTCACAAAGCCATGATCGCGCTGGCCGACGCCTTCTATTACGAGCCGTGGTGGATCCAGATCGTCAAGGCGCTGGTGATCTTCGTGCTGGTCTTGGCTGTGTTTCCGGTGCTCACTGTGTACGAGCGCAAGTTGATGGGCCGTTTGCAGTCCCGGTACGGACCCAACCGCGTCGGTCCGTTCGGCTTGCTTCAGCCGATGGCCGAGATCGTCAAGTTCGCGACCAAGGAGCCCTTCCGGCCGCGGACCTCGATCGGGGTCATCTACCGGATGGCGCCGATGATCTCGCTGTTGACCGCGATCTCGGCGCTGGCGATTATCCCGTTCGGAAACGTTCAGCACATCGGCAGCCAGCGGGTGGGGCTGTACGGCATCGACGTCTCCATCGGACCACTGTTCGTGTTCGCGTTCGCGGGGATCTCGTTTTACGGGGTGATGCTCGGCGGCTGGGCATCGGGCTCCAAATATGCGTTCCTGGGCGCGATGCGCACTGCCGCGCAGCTGATCTCCTACGAGGTGTCGCAGGGCCTGTCGCTGGTGGGCGTGGTGATCACGGCAGGCACGCTGTCGTTGACGGCGATCGTCCATGGCCAGCATGGCATGTGGTACATCGTTCCCCAGGTCACCGGCTTCATCATCTTCATGATGGCCAGCCTGGCCGAGATCAACCGGCCCCCGTTCGACTTGGTGGAGGCGGACGCGGAGTTGGTGGGCGGCTTTAACACCGAGTACGGCGGCACGCATTTCGCCGCCTTCCTGTTCGCCGAGTACATGAACATGATCGTGATCTCGGCGATCGCCACCACTGTGTTCCTGGGGGGCTGGCTGATCCCCGGAAACCCCCACATCCCGGGCTGGATCGACCCGATCATCGTGTTCGCGAAGATGATGATCTTCATCACCTTCTTCATCTGGATCCGGTTCACCGTTCCCCGACTGCGCTACGACCAGCTGATGTCGTTCGGGTGGAAGATCCTGCTCCCGCTCGCCACGTTGAACGTCCTCGTGACCGCGATCGTCGTCGGCACGTGACAGTCACTTACCCATGACCTACGACCCCAGCGCAGACGTCATCGAGGTTCTCCGCCAGCCGAGCCCCAGCCCGGCACAGAGCGTCTATCGCGCTTTCGGCGCCACGCTCAAGGGACTGAAGACGACCTTCGCCCGCATCCCCGAGGGCACGGCGACGATCCAGTATCCCGAGGAGAAGACCCCGGTCTACCCGCGCTTCCGCGGGCGCCACAAGCTTCACCGCTTCGAGGACACCGGACTCGAGAAGTGCGTCGGATGCTCCCTGTGCGTGGCTGCATGTCCAGCGGACTGCATCCGCGTGGTGGCCGCGGAGAACACTCCCGAGAACCGGGTGTCGGCGGGCGAGCGCTACGCGGCGGTGTACGAGATCAATATGAGCCGCTGCATCTTCTGCGGCTACTGCGAGGTGGCCTGTCCGTTCGACGCAATCACGATGGGGCACGATTACGAGCTCTCGGACTACACGCGCTCGGATCTGATCTTCACCAAGGAGATGCTGCTGGCCGAGGCGATCGAGCGCACGCCGCTGCGCACCGAGGACGAGTGACGGCCGTGCGGGGGACGCGAGCTCGGTGAGCGCTGTTCTGTTCTTCATCGCCGCGATCGGCACCCTGGCCGGCGCGGTGGCCGTGGTCACCGTCCGTAATCCGTTCTACAGCGTTCTGTCGCTGGTGTTGCATCTGATCTCGCTGGCCGCCCTCTACCTGTTGCTGCACGCCGAGTTTGTCGCCGCGGCTCAGGTCATCGTCTACGCCGGCGCGGTGATGGTGCTCTACGTGTTCGTCGTGGCCTATGTGGGCGCCGGCGATGAGCCCCTGGGAGCCGGCGGTGCGGCGCTGAAGGTCCTCGGGCCCCTGTTCGCTCTGGCGCTCGCGGTGGAGCTGTGCATCGCGCTGCTGGGCTCGGCGCTGAAGGGCGTCACAACCAGGGGCGCACACTACGTCCTCGGTTTTGGCACGCCCGCCCACATCGGCAAGCTGTTTCTCACCAAGTACCTGTTCCCGTTCGAGATCGCTTCGATTCTGCTGCTGGTCTCGGCGGTAGGAGCCGTGGTTCTCGCCCGCCGCCGTCGCGGGCTCGATACAGACATTCACGAGGAATACCGGATCAGTGTGCCCGAGCCTTCCTGGGCCGGTTCGATGGCCGAAGCTGCGGGGACGAGGTCCGCAGGCACCACTCCGGAGCCCGAAGTTGAGCGCGTCGGAGGGACCGACGGTGACCGCGAGCGCGGCCGCCGCGGGCAGCCGGTCGGGAGCGGCTCGCGCCCCAGCAACGAGGGGGGCTGGTAGTGGCGATCGGCTGGTACCTGGCAGTCTCGGCATTGGTCTTCTGCACCGGCGCCGCCGGCGTGCTGATGCGCCGAAACCCGCTGGTCATCCTGCTGTGCCTGGAGCTGATGCTGAACGGCGCCAACCTGGCGCTTGTGGCGTTCGCCCGCATGTGGGGCGGGGAGGACGGGCAGATCTTCGCCCTGATAGTGATGGTCGTCGCGGCTTGCGAGGTGACCGTCGGCCTGGGCCTGATCGTCGCCATATACCGCCGGCAACTGCCGATCGACGTCGACGAGCTGCACGAGCTTCAAGGGTGAGCGAGAGCTTTAAGTGACCGCGACAACGTTCGCATGGCTCGTCCTGCTGTTCCCACTAGTGGGAACAGTGACCATCGCGCTCGGCTTCCGCCGCCTGCCGGGGCGCATGGCCGGCTGGCTCGGCACGTTGGCCATCGCGGCCTCGTTCGGCTGCGCCGTGGTGGTGCTGGTCAACCTGCTGCAGCACGGCTCCGAGCACCGCGTGTTCACGTCTACGTTGTGGAGCTACGCCTCGAGCGTGGGCATCGACGCCAAGCTCCAGATCCTGGTCGACCCACTGTCGGTGCTGATGATCTTGGTCGTCTCCGGCGTCTCGACCCTGATCCACCTCTACTCGGTCTCTTACATCACCGGGGACCGCGGCTCCTCGCGCTACTTCGCCTACCTGAACTTCTTTGTGTTCTCGATGCTGCTGCTCGTCCTGGCGGGCAACTTCGTGTTGCTGATCGTTGGCTGGGCTTTCGTGGGCGCCGCCTCCTATCTGCTGATCTCCTTCTGGTACAGGCGCACCACGGCCACGCGGGCCGGGGTCAAGGCATTCGTCATCAACGTCGTGGGCGACGTGGGGCTGGTGCTAGGCACGTTCATCATCTTCAAGCACACGGGCTCGGTTCAGTTCCTGAAGGTCTTTCACGCCACCCCACACGCCTTCCACCACGACTCGACCACCCTGGTCATTGCGTGCCTGCTGCTCGGCGTCGGCGCATTCGCCAAATCGGCTCAGGTGCCGCTTCATACCTGGCTTCCGGACGCCATGGAGGGCCCCACGCCGGTCTCAGCGCTGATCCACGCGGCGACGATGGTTACCGCCGGCGTCTATTTGATCGCGCGGATGCATCCACTGTTCGACCAGGCGCCGACGGCCGGCGACATCACGGGGATCGGCGGCTGCCTGACGCTGCTGATCGCCGCCTCGATCGCGCTCGTGGCCACCGACCTCAAGCGCGTGATCGCCTACTCGACGATGTCCCAGATCGGCTACATGATCATGGGCGTCTCCGTGGGGGCCTATTCGGCGGGCTTGTTCCACCTCATGACGCACGCGTTCTTCAAGGCACTGCTGTTCATGGCCGCCGGATCGATCATCGGCGCGATGGCCGGCGAGCAGTCGCTCGATCGCATGAGCGGCTTCCGCCGCGCGATGCCGTTCACGTTTGTGTCTTTTGTGGTGGGCGGCCTGGCCCTGTCGGGCCTGCCGCCCTTTTCAGGATGGCTGTCGAAGGACGACATCCTGGCCTACCTCGACCACCGCCACGGCGGGTTCCTCGTCCTCGGGATCCTGGGTTACGTGGGCGCGCTGATGACCGCGCTCTACACGTTCCGGATGATCTTCCGAGCTTTCTTCGGCCAGCCCTGCAAGGAGGCGCGTGAGCTGGAGCAAGGCCATCTGGCGCATGCCGAGGTGCCCTTCAACCCTCAAACCGGCGAAGAGGAGGACACGGACGTGGGGTTCCCGGGGCCGCACTTCATCGCCGAGCGCGAGATGCCGATGAAGCTGGCCATGGGGATCCTGGCGGTACTGGCCACGGTCGGCGGCGTGATCCAGATCCCCGGCGTGGACCTGGGGATCGAACGCTTCCTCTCCCCCACGTTTGCCGACTCTTACCTCGTCCGGAAGGTCCCGTCGGACTCAGCGGACTGGATCGGACTGGCCATCGGAGCGGCGGTCGCCGCGATCGGCATCACGATGGCGTTCCGCATCTGGGTCGCGCAACCCGGCACCGCGACCCGCCTGCGCGAGCGAATGCCGGCGCTGCACGACTTCCTCTTCCACAAGTGGTACTTCGACGAGGCGATCGACCTGCTGGTGGTCCGGCCGGCGCTGGTGCTCGGCAGACTGGCGGAGTCGGTGCTCGAGCGGGGCCTGATCCAAGGCGTGCTGACGGGCGGCACGCTGGGCGCGGTGCGAGCCTGCTCGGCGGCGGTCCGCCGCTGGCAGACGGGCTTCTTGCGCTACTACGCCGCGGCGATGGTCGTCTGCCTATCCGGCGTGGCCCTCTACTTCCTGATCTCGAGCTCGTGAGAAAAGCCCGATGACGCTCTCCATCCTCATCTGGCTACCGCTGGCACTCGCCCTGCTGGTGGCTGTCATGCCAACCGGCTTCGAGGGTCGCATCGCGGCACTTGGCAGCCTGGCCACGCTGGGCGTGGCGATCTCGTTCGTGGCCCGGTTCAAGCTCGGACATGCGGGGCTGCAGTTCGTGACCGACAAGGTGTGGATCGGGGCGCTCGGGATCCACTACAAGCTGGGACTCGACGGGCTGAACGTTGCGCTCGTGCTCCTAACGTGCGTCCTGTTCAGCGGCTCGCTGATCTGGGCTGCGTTTCGGGAGTGGGATCGCCCCCGGTTGTTCTACTTCCACTTCGGGCTGGCCCAGAGCGCGGTGCTCGGCGCCTTCTGCTCCCAGGACCTGGCGCTGTTCGTGGCGTTCTTCGACCTGATGCTGATCCCGTTCTACTTCCTGATCGGCATGTGGGGCACCGGTGAGCGCGTCCGGGCCACGACCAAGCTCGTCGTCTACACGCTGATCGGCTCGTTCTTCATGCTGGCGGGGGCGATCGCTACCGGCGTCCTGGCCTCGAGCCAGCACGGCACGTCGATCACATTCGTCATCTCGGCGTTGCACGGCTTGCCGCTGTCGCACGCCTCGCAGGAGTGGATCTTCCTGGCCTTCGCGGCCGCGTTCCTGGTCAAGATGCCCCTGGCGCCGTTCCACGGCTGGCTGGCCGACGGCTACAAGGCGATGCCGATCCCTGCCGTGGCGGTGTTTTCCGGCGTCCTCTCAAAGGTCGCGGCGTATGGGTTCCTGCGGATTGTGCTGCCGCTGTTTCCCTATGCCGCCGTCCACTTCCAGATGTTGATGCTGCTGATCGCGCTGGTATCGATTCTCTGGGCCACCTCGGTAGCGTTCACCACGTCCGACGCCCGCCTGGTCGTGGCCTACTCGAGCGTGGCCCAGCTGAGCTTCATCACGCTGGGGATTTTCTCGCTGCGCCCGGAGGGCGCCCAGGGAGCGTTGCTGCAGATGCTCAACCATGGGCTCATCACCGCGCCGCTGTTCTTCATCGTCGCGGCGCTGGCGGCGCGTGCCGGCGGTTCAGAGAAGCTGCGCGACATGGGCGGCATCGCTTTCCGGGCGCCGGTGCTGGCGTCGCTGTTCATGATCGTCGCGCTCGCCACGCTGGCCATGCCGGGGTCCTCCAACTTCATGGGCGAGTTCTTCATCCTGCTCGGTGTGTTCAGAGCCAAGCTGGCGATCGCGGCGATTGCCTTCGCCGGAGTGGTCGGCGCCGCTTATTACGCGCTGCGGGTGTTCATTGGCGCGATGCACAACCGCGTCGGCGCGCAGGTCGCTTCGCGCGAGATCGGCCTGGCCGACATGGCCGCGCTGGCGCCGTTGGTCCTGGTGGTCCTGGTGTTTGCGTTCTATCCGCAGTTCGGCCTGCGCCGGTCCCAGGCAACCGTGATCTCGACGGTGAAGGCCGTCGATTCACCGGCTGCGCGCCTGGAGGCGTCGCGATGACTGTCCTCGCACCCCACCGCCTGGTGCTGGCCGCTGCCCACCTCCGCGGCCCTCACATCGACTACCGGGGTCTGTCGCCAGTTATCGCCTTGGCCTGCGGCGGGTTGCTGGTGCTGCTCGTCGGGTTGCTGCGCTCGGAGCTTATGCGCGAGCGGATCGTGCCCGTGCTGACCGTGCTCTCGCTGGGAGCCGCCCTGGCGCTGGAGATCGTCTACTTCCATCACCACGCGTCGATCATCTCCGGCGCGCTCCAGATCGACCAGCTGGCGCTGGTGCTCGACATGATCTTCGTCGTGGCGGCGATCGCCGCCGTGGTCATGTCCTGGCGGGCTCGAGCCGTTGACGAGGCGGGCCACGGCGAGTACCACTCGCTGCTGATCTTCAGCGTGCTGGGCATGACCGTGCTGGTCTCGGCGCAGAACCTGGTGACGCTGTTCTTGGGCATCGAGCTTCTGTCGATCCCGCTGTACATCTTGTGCGCCGCCGAGCACCGGCGCGAGGGCTCGCTGGAGTCAGGGCTCAAGTACCTGGTCATCGGGTCGGTGGGGTCGGCCACCCTGGTTTACGGGCTTGCTCTCGTCTACGGCGCGAGTGGCTCGACCGACTTCCACGCCATCTCCACCGCGGTCTCCACCGGCAAGCTGGCCGGCGGCCTGGCCAGCAATGCGATGCTGTTGACGGGTGTGGGCTTGGTGGTCGCAGGCTTTGGCTTCAAGGCGTCGGTGGCCCCGTTTCACCAGTGGACCCCGGACGTCTACGAGGGCGCGCCGACGCCGATCACGGCGTTCATGGCCACCGCCACCAAGGCCGCGGCGCTGGGCGTCTTTGTGCGCTTCTTCGATGTGGCCGTGATCGGCGCCCAGAACACGTGGGCCCCGATGCTGGCGGCGCTGGCCAGCGTGACAATGATCGTGGGGAACGTGGGCGCACTGGGGCAGAGCTCGCTGAAGCGGATGCTGGGCTATTCGGGCGTGGCCCAGGCTGGCTACATGCTGGGCGGCGTCGTGGTCGGCACGCGACTGGGGATCGACGCCACAGTCCTCTACATCGCGGTCTACCTGGCGATGAACCTGGCGGCGTTCGCGGTCATCTCCGCCGTCGAGCACGTGACGGGCGAAGGCGATGACCTGGCGTCGCTCGGCGGGCTCGGCGCCCGTCAACCGTGGCTGGCGTGGCCGATGACGATCGCCATGCTGGCACTGGCCGGCATCCCCGGCACCGTGGGCTTCATCGGAAAGTTCCAGCTCATTCACGCGCTGGTCGACGGCGACTACACGTGGCTGGCGATCGTGCTGGTGGTCGGCTCGATGATCTCGTTGGGCTATTACCTGCGTGTGGTTGCCACGATCTGGATGAGCGGCTCGACCCGGCGCGGGCCCGTGCTGGCCCCGATCGCCGGGGGGTCCCCCGAGGCCGAGGGACCGGTCCCGGCTGAGCCCTCCGAGGCGGAGCTCGGCCCGCCAGCCGACACTCCGCAGCCGGAGATCGCGTTCGTCGCGCTGCTGTTCGCCGCCGCCTCGGTGGTGTTCGGCATCTTCCCCTCGCCGCTGTTTCACCTCGCCGCTCACGCCGGCAACGCGATCGCGGGTCTTGTGTAGCGCCGGAACTCCGCAGATTTGCTGCGTTTGCATGTCCGTAAGCGATCGCGGGTAGCCAACCCCAGATGCGACCGAGCGACGGAAACGAAGAGCCGGCGGGCGACGTCTCGGGCCAGAACGCGGAAGAGCCTTCGGCCCCCCAGTCCGACACGGGCGGGATGAGCAAGAGCGGCGAGTCCGAGGACAAGCCCAAGAGCCAGGGCCAGGAGGGATCCTCCACCGAAGGCTCGCAGGCCACCGGCAGCCCAGGGTCCGCTGGCTGACGCGGCGGGCTCGGGCGGTCGCCCGGAAAGCGCCGCCGCGCGCTCCCCGGCGTTGCGGAGCGGGCAAACCACGAGGGTGGGCGTTTAAGCGGAAAATATGGCCGCTCATGTGCCCAGCCTCCGGAGCGGGCTAGCAACGCACGCCGAGCGGCCGGAGACGCGCCGCCGCCGCCGCTACGATCGGCCCGCCCGATGCAGTATCCCGTCGAAAGCTTCACCCACGCAGAGCTGGAACGGCTGCGCCCCCACTTCACGAACCTAGACCGGCCTGTGTTCGCACTGGTCAACCTGCCGGAGACGGTGAAGGGCGCACTGTTCGCGCGCTACTCGCGCTACCCCGGCACCCTGCGGCGCCTGTTCCTGGACGAGTTCGCAGCCGACCTCCCCCAGCCCGCCGAGCACGAGCTCGGCGGCGGCGAGGGTCGCCGGGCGGCCCAGCTCTACGAGCGGGTTTTCTCCGGCTACGGCGATGACTCGGTTGCCCAACTGGGCGGCGCACATGTCGCGTGCGAATGGGTGTCGAACGTGCTCACCAAGATCCTCCAGCGTCCGAGGCTGGGGGCTTACCTGGAGCAATCCACGCGCTACATCCCCTACGACTCACCGATGCCCCAACCCCCCGGCGGCTATCGCTACTACCGCCAGCCCGAGCTCGGCCCGCACTACGAGGCGGCCATGGACGAACTGTTCGGGATCTACTCGGACTCGCTGCCACGGGTCGTCGAGTGGGCCGGCCGCCAGTTTCCACGCGCACCGGAGGAGGCCGAGGCGGCCCACGCTCGCGCGGTCAAGGCCAAGGCACTCGATCTCCTGCGGGGCCTGTTGCCCGCAAGCTCGCTCTCGCACATGGGGATCTTCGCCACCGGGCAGACCTATGAGCAGCTGGTCATGCACCTGTTGGCCCACCCGCTGCCCGAGGCTCGTCGCTGCGGGGAGCTGATGCTCGGCGAGCTCAAGGCGGTGGTCCCAAGTTTCCTTCAGCGCGTCGAGCGCCCGGACCGCGGTGGCGAGTGGATCGGCTATCTCGAGCGCCGCGAAAACGCAGGGCGCCGCTGGGCCGAGCGGCTAGGTCTGGATGAGGAACGGGACCGAGGACCGTCGGTCGAGCTGATGCACGTCGAGGGGGACGAGGAGCAGCTGATCTGTGCACTCTTGTTCGAGGCGTCGAGCTGTTCGGAGAGGTCGATCGCCGAAGCCGTGGAGCGGTTGTCAGACGAACAGCGCGCACAGCTGCTCGCGGACCTGCTCGGCGGCCGTGCCAATCGCCGGCACCGCCCGGGGCGAGGCCTCGAGGCGCTCCGTTACAGGTTCGAAATCGTCGCCGACTACGGCGCCTTTCGCGATCTGCAGCGCCACCGGATGCTGACAGTCCAGTGGCAGGCCCTGACGCCTGACCTGGGGGCCGGCGTGCCCGAGCAGGTAGACGAGGCCGGCTGCGGCGATCAATACCGGCGCGCGCTGGATGTCTCGCAAGCGGAGTACGAGCGCCTGCGTGAAACCGGTCAGCCGCTCGCCGCCCCTTACGCGCTCTGCCTCGGCTACAGGATCCGCTTCATCCTTGACCTCAACGCCCGCGAAGCGATGCAGCTGATCGAGCTGCGCTCGGGACGGGAGGGACATCCGTCCTACAGGGCCGTGGCGCAGGAGATGCACGCCCAGATCGCTGGCGTTCATCCCGCGGTGGCGGGTGCGATGACCCACGTCGATCCAGAGACCGAGCCCCGCCTGGAGCGCATCCTGGCCGAGATGCGCAGCCACGCGCGCGCCTAACCGTCGAGCGTGGGTGTCCGAGCCGGCGTAACCGAACCCGGGGCGGATCCGTACATCCTCCAAACCGATGGTTCCCGCGATCTATGCCCACCGGCTGGGGCGAGCGTACGGGCCGGACTCCTCGCGGGCGGCACTGGCCGCCACGCTGTCCGAGCCCGTCGACGGCCTCGAGACCGACTGCTGTCTGACCCAAGACGGCGACATCGTGCTGCTCCACGACCCGCTGCTGCAGCTGGGGACCGACGGTTTTGGTTGGGCGCACGAGCGCACCGCCGCCCAGATCTGCCAATCCCACCTGCGCAACCGTCACGACCACATCTCCGCCGAGCACCCGCTGACGCTCGACCAACTGCTGGATCTGGTTCCGGAGGAGCTGCCACTGCAGCTGGAGATCAAGGCTCACGCCGACCCCGGCCTGGCCCGGGAGACGACGCGGGCAGTCTGTGACCGGCTGGCGGAGCACAGCGAGCGCCGGCGGCTTGAGATCATCAGCTTCTTTACCGCCGCCTGCGAGCTGGCGGCCGAGCTCGGCTTCGCCTCGCGAGCCGTGATCATCGCCGACTACGGCATCGATCAGCTCGCCGAGTGGGCGCTGCGCAGCGGCGTGGGCGGAGTGTGCGTCGAGCACTTCCTGCTCACCCCGTCGTTGGTCGACATTCTCAGAGTGGCGGGTCTGAGCGTCACCACCGGGACCATCAATCACCCGGAGATGCTGCCGTTTCTCGCCGGCCTGGGACTCGACGCCATCACCACCGACACCCCCCACGAGCTGCGGGCGGCGCTGCCGGTGGCGGCCTAAGACTCGCCCGCACGCGCGGACAGAGCGGCCGCCCTACCGATCAGGGCTCAGGAGCGCTGGCGCTCCTGTTCTTGCTGGCGCAGCTCGATCCGCCTGATCTTCCCGGTCAGCGTCTTCGGCAGATCGTCAACGAACTCGATCAGCCGCGGGTAGGCGTAGGCCGAATGGTGCTCGCGAACGAAGGCCTTGATCTCCTCCGCCAGCTGATCTGAGGGTTCGTAGCCCGACGCCGCCACCACGAAGGCCTTGACGACGTTGCCGCGGCGCTCGTCGGGCGAGGCGACGGCCGCGGCCTCGGCTACCGCCGGATGCTCGAGGCAAGCCGACTCCACCTCGAACGGCCCGATCCGGTATCCGGCGGCGATTATCACGTCGTCGGCCCGGCCCTCGTACCAGTAGTAGCCGTCCTCGTCTGCGCTCGCTGCGTCTTTGGTGTGGAACCACTGGCCGCCGAACGTCTCCTCGCTGTCCTCGGCCGGGCGGTTCCAGTAGCCGAGCGGGTAGTGGGGGTTGGAGCGGGCCTTGAGGCAGATCTCACCGCGCCCCCCCTGGGCCACCGGGCGCTCGTCCTCGTCCAGGATCTCCACCTCCCAGCCCGGCATCGGCTTGCCCATCGATCCCTCTCGGACTTCCATGAACGGGTAGTTGGCGCACAGCGGGTACGACTCGGTGAGCCCGTAATAGTCGAGCACGGTGATCCCGTACTGCTCGCGAAACCAGCGGATGGCCTCCGGATTGAGCGGCTCGCCAGCTGAGCAGACGATCCTGAACTTCTGCGGGTACCGCTGTGCCGCGTCCGAGATCGACATCATCGACCGGATCGCGGTCGGGGTGCCGAACACATTCGTGACCTCGTGGCGGGAGAGGAAGTCGAGCTGCTTGTGGGGGTCGAAGCCGCCTTCGCGCTGGTAGACGCATTGCACGGCCCCCATCCGCCATGGGCCGAGTAGCGGGGCGATCCCGGCCGCCCAGGCCCACTCGCCCATGCCGTGGAAAAGCTCGTTCTCGCGCACGTCGTGGCAGTAGATGAACTCCTCGTGGCCGAGGATGTAGCGGTGGGCGTGCAGGATCCCCTTGGCCAGCCCCGTGGTCCCCGAGGAGTAGTAGAGCTGGCCTGGATCGTCGGCGGCGGTGTCGACGGTCTCGAACGATGTCGAGCCTCGGCTCAAGAGCTCTTCGTCCAGCACGAGCAGGTTCTCTACCAGTGAGCTCTCGATCCGCCCGGCATTGCCCTGGTCGGTGAACAGCACCTTGGCCTGGGAGTCCTTTAGCCGGTGCCGAATCCCTTCGTCTCCATAGAGCACGGACATCGACAGCAGGATCGCTCCCACCTTCCACACGGCGAAGAATGCGGCAGCCGTCTCCGGCGTGGGTGGCAGCAGCATCGCCACCCGGTCGCCCTGCTCCACGCCGATCGAACTCAGCACGTTGGCCAAGCGGTTGGCGTTGTCCTGGATCTGGCCCCAATCGACGCGGCGTACGTTGCCCGCAAAGTCCTCGTGGATCATCGCCAGCTTGTCTCGTGGGTGACGGTCGCAGATGTCGGCCGCGATGTTGTAGCGCTCGGGCACATGCCAGCGGTGCTCAGAACAGGCCTGCTCGTAAGAGATCGTCGTGGTGCTCATCGGCTCATGATTGCGCCGATGGAGCCCGGCTTCAAGTTGACTTCGGACGCGCCGTGCATACATGGCGTCGATCACACCGCATAGGCCCTCAGCGGTCGCCGCTCGTCGTGCGTTATCGACCGCTCGTCGCCCGCGGTGTCCGTTTGCCTACTTTTCTTTTGACGCAGGCTCCCAGTTGACGCAAACTAGGCGCGGGACCGGCCACAGCCAAGAGGAGGGGTTTATGGAAGCTGGTGGCATTGGCCGTCGCGAAGCCGACGTCGCGCCCGCCCCCGAGGCGCCGCGTCGTATATCGCTGATCGCTAATCCCGTGCCGGTCGGCGTTGGCGGGTTTGCCCTGACCACGTTTACGCTCGGCCTGTATACGTCGGGGCGGTTCGACCCTAAGGGGGCGGTGCTGGTCTTGGCGGTCGCCGCTTTCTACGGCGGCCTGACTCAGTTCATCGCCGGCTGGTTCGCGCTCGCCAAGGGAGAGCTGTTCGGGGCCGCGTTCATGACCTCATACGGGGCGTTCTGGCTCAGCTACGTGGGACTGGTCCTGTACGTCGTGCCCCACGCGGGAACGGCGGCTCACCAGGCAGTGACCATCTTCCTGATCATGTGGACCGTGATCACGCTGATATTCACACTCGCCACGCTCGGCACCAACTGGACGGTGCTCATTACATTCGTCGTCTTTGATATCGCGCTGATCCTGGAGTTCATCGGCAACGCCGGGCTCACCGGGACCGCGATGGCCAACAGCACGACGAAGGCCGGCGGCTACGCAGAGATGGTGCTGGCCACGCTTGCGTGGTACATCGTGATGGCTGAGGTGGTCAACGACACGATCGGGAGGGAGATGTTCCCGCTGTTCCCGTTCCGCTCCGCCGCACCGCCTCCCGCCCAGCGACAGATGTAGGCGACACGCCCTCCGGTCGGAGTCTGCACCGGGGGGCGTGTCACGCCCCAGCAAAGCGGTCCGATAACGCGCCCCGGGCGAAGCGGTCCGGGGCGGCGTTAAGCTTCACACCAGCTTCATGACCTTTGTGCTCGGCGCTGTGGTCGGGATTGCGTTGGCGGTCATCGCCGCGAGAGCGTGGCGCACGCTGCACAGCGCCCGAGACTCCCCCACGGCCGAGGCGCTGGGGATGCAGTCCGCGCTCCACGCCGCCACCTCCACGCTCCCACACCTGCGCCGGGGGCTGACCACGCGCACGGCCGAGGACGCCGCATCGCATCTGCGCGCCCTGACCGGCGCCGCGGCGATCGCCCTGGCGGACACGCGCGCCGTGCTGGCGATCGATGGCGAAGGGCGCGAACAGGTCCGCCCTGGCGACCTGCTCTCGCGCCTGCTGGAGCGCACACGAGATGACCGGATCCACATCGAGCCCCGCCTTGTGTCGTCCGATCCGGATTGTCCTTTGCGCTCGGCGGTGATGGCGCCGCTGCTGGTCCAGGGGAAGCGCGCCGGAACGCTGATCGCGTTCCATCGCGCGGTGGGGCGACCGCGCCACGATGAGCTGCGAGTCGTGCAGGAGGCAGCAAGCCTGATCTCCGCTCAGGTAGAACTCTCGGTCCTGGCGGAGCAGGAGGAGCGCATCGCGCAGGCCGAGCTACGCGCGCTGCGGGCCCAGATCTCGCCGCATTTCATCTACAACGCCTTGGCTGCAGTGGCGGGCGAGATCCACACCAGGCCCGACGAAGCGCGTGAGCTGCTGACGGACTTCGCGGAGTTCACCCGCTACCTGTTCCGCGACGGCCGCTCGTACGTCACTTTGGCCGAGGAGCTTGACCACGTGCAGCGCTACCTCCGCCTCGAGCAGGCACGCTTCCGAGACGGCCTGCACTTGACGGTCGACGTAGAGCCGGAGACGCTGAACGCGGTCGTGCCGGCGATGTCGGTTCAGCCCCTGGTGGAGAACGCGGTACGCCACGGCGTCGAGCAACGGGCGGGAACCGGTCGGGTTGAGGTCATCGGTCGGGTGACCGGGGAGGACGTTGAGCTCGTTGTGAGCGACGACGGCTGCGGGATCGAGCCGGAGCGAGTCTCGGAGGTGCTCGCGGGCACCGGCGGCGGGATCGGTATTTCGAACGTGGACGGCCGCCTGCGCGCCACGTTCGGCGAGCGCTACGCGCTGAAGATCGACTCGCGGCCTGGAGAGGGGACGACCGCGATCATGACCGTTCCCAACCTCCAGGCCGAGGCCCAGCGCCGAACGCTGGTGGAGCTGGCGTGAGCTCAGACCGGCTGACGATCCTTGCAGTCGATGACGAGCACACGCAGCTCGAGGATCTGGCGCGGATCCTGCGCACCTCTCCGGCGGTGGAGGACGTGGAATGCGCGTTCGACGGCCACGACGCGCTGGTCAAGGCCTCCACGCACCCCTACGACGCAATCTTTCTCGACGTGCGGATGCCCGACCTTGACGGCCTCGAGCTGGCGCGCGTGCTGAAGCGCTTCGCATCACCGCCCCAGATCGTGTTCGTCTCCGCATACGACGCGGCGGCGGTAGATGCTTTCGCGCTGGCGGCGCTCGACTACCTGAGAAAGCCAGTAAGCCGACACCGCTTGGAGGAGACGATCGAGCGCATCGTCACCGCGCTGGACCGCGACCGGCCTGAACTCGCCGACGGCCGCACCAGCCACGACGGCCGCACCAGCCACGACGGCCGCGCCCCTTCGGAGCACGACATGATCGCCGTGGCCAGCGCCAGGACCGGCGCCATCCGGCTCGTAGCGCGCAGCGAAATTCTCTACGCGCAGGCCCACGGTGACTTCGTCAGAATCGTGACTGGCGAAGGTCGTTACCTGCTGCGGGCGACGCTGGCCGAAATCGAGAGCCGCTGGCAGCAGTTCGGCTTCGTCCGTGTGCACCGGCAGTACGTGGCCAGCCTGGGACAGGCACACGAGTTGCGCCCCCAACTCGGCGGCACGGCAGAGCTGGCGTTCGCCGCGGGGCACACGATCCCGGTGGCCCGCCGGCACGTGGCCCAGCTCCGGCGCCAACTCGGGGTATGAAAAGGGCGCCGGGCGAGATCATCGCCCGGCGCCCCGCTAATCAACGGCGTCGCTGACTATTTACTTCAGCTTGGCCAATCCCATCGTGTAGGAGGTGCTGCCGAGCAGCACGCGGATTGTGGTCTTGAACCCGCCACGGTGAGACGTAAGCAGTCCTTTGCCCATCTTGTTCGGCTTGATGAGCACGTTGCTCGTGAGCCCGGCCGGGATCGAAACCGGCACCGACCCGATCACGACGATGTGGCCCTTGTTGCCGAGTATGTTGCTCGTCAGCCGATTGCCGATCCGCCTGATCAGCAGCCGGGCCTTGCCGGCGCAGCTGGCGGCGCCGACGCAAGTCAGCTGGAACTGAACTGTACGACCGCTGACGGTGATCGGACCGGGGATCGGCCCGCTCTGCGACGAGCGGAGCTGGCCGGATTGAAGGGCCTCCTCCAGCGCAAAGTAGGCAGAGCCGCCCGCCTTTATGGCCGGGTTGAAGTTGACCGTGCCGGTCGTGGTGTTCGGGCTGATGTTCGAGAAAGAGGTGCCCGGGCCCTCGTAGCCCGTCGGTCCGAAGCCAGTGCCGACCGCTGGATTGGGACACCCCGGAGGGGTGACCGTCGTGGTCGGAGCGGGCCACTGCGACGGATAGCAGATACCGTCGCCATCGAAGCCCATGATGTTGGTGCCGCTAGGACTTCCCAGGTTGAGACTGGCGAGCGGCTTGCCCGAGTTGTTCTGTACGCCGATCAGCGTGTCCTCAACCCCGTCGTACGGTCCCTGGGTGGGATCGACCTGCACCGTTGCCGGTCCGGTCTTGTTCACGACGATCAGCTGCGCGCAGCCGGTGTCGCTCCCCACTTGCGGGCACTGGGTGAACTGTGCGGCTGACGCTGCACCGATGTTCCCCATCAACAGTGCGACCGTGGCCAGCACCGAGCCGCTGACGACAGTAAGCAGGCCCCGTCTAACGGCCCCTTTGAAAAAGATCACGCAAACCCCCTTTGTTTCGATTGCGACGCGATCTTCCGGGCGGCATCCTGACAGATCCGCGTTCGGAGCGCGTCATCTGTCGGCGAGAGCTGCCAACGAAAGAGGGGCCGGCTCCTTGCCGGCCCCTCCTGCGCCCTCTCTCGGATGTCGGAACTACGCTGCCCTGAGTGGGAAGACCGGCAGGAGTACGCGGCCGAAAGTGGAGTTGAGGACCACCGCGAACGACGCATACCAGGCAGCAATGGCCGTGGCCAGGCCGACGTAGCCGCCGACCTTGATCGTGCTGACATTGCCGCCCGAATTGCCGATGCCCAGGATGATGTAAGTCGCCGCCAGCAACAGGAACACGAGCGCGATCGCTCCCGTGGTCCGCAGCGAGGCGAAGAACATATACGTGGTGAAGATCCCCCACATCCACAGGTACGCACCGAGCGCGCTGTCAAGGTGGGCCTTGGGAATCGCCGGCACCCCGACCTTCACCAACACGTAGAACGAGATCCAGAACGCGCCGTACGAGCAGAAAGCGACCGCACCGAACGTATTGCCGGTCCGGAACTCCCAGATGCCGGCGATCAGCTGCGCGAGCCCGCCGTAGGCCAGCGCCACTCCCAGCACAACAGGCACGTCTGTCAGTGGACCCGAGATCAGGTTGGCATTGACCAGACTGAGCAGGAACGTCGTGCCAGCGAACCCGGCCAGCCCCAGCGGCCCCGGGTCGGCGGGCGTCCAGTGGCCCGCGCTGCGGCCACCTGTCGGATCCGGCGCCGGGGCCACATCGGCCTCGCGCGCTCCCGGACGACTAGCTTCCATAGCTTCCCTCCTACTTGTAGTGGACGGGTGGTGGAGCGAAACTCGCAGACCGCATCCGCCCAGCGCAACGGGAGATCGCTGAGCGGTCTCCTAGCGGCGCTGAACGGCCGCCTGAGCGCGACGAGCGGAAGCCGGTGGGCGGACGGGTGAACGGCTACTTGCGGCGCTTGCGCTTGCGCTTGGAGGTCGTGGACCTCGGTCCGCGGGCAGCCGATGGTTGAGTTGCAGTGGCCACGGGTTCGGGGGCCGGTTTCGGCTTTTCCTTCGAACGCTGCCTGGCCTGAGCGTCGCGCATGCGCTGCTCTCGTAGCTCTTGCGAGGAGGGCCAGCGCTCGATCCGGCCGGTCTGCCACGAGGGGGGTGTGCCGTTCGGCCAGCGCCCCGCGAACAGGACACCCAGCCCCACCAACCAGTAGGCCTGTACGACCGGCACCGGCGTGATCACGAACAACACCAGGATTCCGGCGATGATCCCCAAGTAGCCCATGAAGCGCGTGAGCAGGCCGACGCGCATGGCCTGCATCGATACCAGTACGAACGCCACCGCAAGCAGCAGCTCACCCGCGTAGTCAAGGATCTGAAAGACGGCCAACGCCCCGGTACTCATCAGGTGGTTCGCTTCCGGGTAGGTCTGGCTGCCGTGGGCTAAGAACTTGTTCGAGGTGATGCCGTAGGCGGCGATGTAGCCAATGATCCCCGCAGCCGCCAGCGGAGCCCCGGCGAGCCCCACGTAGCGGATGAATACATGTATCCCCTCGTCGCGGGCGCGGATCGCGCCGTACAGGAACGTGAGCGTCCAGGCCACCGCCAGCCATCCCAGCCCCTCGATCACGGCCCCCACCAAGTCAAGCGCGACGCGCTTGTGCTCAAGGATCAGCGCCACGGTCAACTCGGAGACGGTGGCGTGTGGCCCGGCCAGCTGCAGTGCGGCGGCGACGATCAGCAGCACACCGGCGGCCACGGCCACGATCGCCTGGCGCGGGCGAGCCCGAGCCTCGTAGGAGAGCCTGTCGCGAACGGCTACCGCGCTCATCCCGAGGCCCGCCGCTCTCCTGGCGCTTCGGGCACCCGCAGCGCACTGAGACCGCGCGGGGCAAAGTCGCCGTGGCGCGCCATTCGAGGTGGCGCGTAATCTGGGTCATCGGGGTCGAGCACCCTTGAGATGCGGTCGCCGGCGGCAAGCAGCAGGTCGAGCAGCGGCGCCATCAGACCGATCACGCGCTCGATCCTCTGGAGCAGGACGGCATCGGTGCCCGAGGCAGACATTCCGGGCGTCAGTGTACGGAGGTGCCGCTCAGCGCACTCGCCATAGACTCGGTGCGATGGCAAGCGGCACTAGCGCGCTGGACGCCTCCTGTCCCGCGTGCGGCGGCCCGATGTCCCGCTGGCGTTCGGTGCCCTCGTCCGAGCCCAGGCTGGTGAAACTCCGCTACGACCTCGCCCGCTGCACGCACTGCGGGACGGCGGTGACACTGGGAGCCGTCCCGCCCGCGATACACGAGAGCGGAGCGTACGGCCCGGGCGCCCCGCGGCTCCAGCGACTGACGCTGCCGCTGCTACGGGCGTTTGACCGCCAGCGACTCGCCCTGCTGAACGGAGCCGTGCGCCCGGGCATGAGCCTCCTCGATGTCGGGACCGGCCGCGGACGCTTCGTGCAGAGCGCCGCGCGTGCGGGCTATGACGCCCGCGGGATCGAGCCCTCTATCCGAGGCCTCGACGCGGCGCGCGAGCTGGGAATCGACGTGGTGCAGGCCGGGGTCGGTGAGGCCGCGATTGGCGAGCGCTCGCTGGATGCCGTCACGGTATGGCACGTGCTCGAGCACCTCGACGATCCGGGGGCTGCGCTCGGGCGCATTCATGGCTGGCTGCGTCCCGAGGGCGCGCTACTGATCGGCGTACCAAATCTGGCGAGTCTCCAGGCGCGGATCGGGGGCGCACGCTGGTACCACCTCGACGTTCCCCGTCACCGGGTCCACTTCACCCCCTGGGGGGTCGACTCGCTGCTGCGCCACTACGGCTTCGAGACGCTGCGGACCGAGCACTTGCTGCTCGAGCACAACCCTTTCGGGATGTGGCAGTCGCTGCTCAACCGCTTCACGCGAAATCCGTCCTATCTCTACAACATGCTCAAGCACAACGCGCCGCTGCGCTCGCCGGACCTCGTGATCACGCTGCTGGGCCTGCCCCTGGCCCCTCTCGCTGCAATGGCCGAGATCGGGGCGGGGCTCAGCGGCTGCGGCGGGACGATTGCCGTTCTGGCGCGACGGTTACCATAGGGTCATGGAAGGCAGCGGCGGCTTCGGCGAGCTTTTTGGAGATCCGGACGAGTTCCAGCGTCGGCTGGGGGAATTCGCCGAGCAGATGCAGGGGGCACAGCGGCTGGCCTGGGCGGACAACGCGATCAAGCTCGCGGTCGATCTGACCGTGGCGGCGATCAATCGCGCGAACATCCAGGGGACGACCGACCAGCAGGCCGAGCAACTGCGTGCCGTGATGGCGATCGTGTTCCCCGAGGCCGTCACGCTCGTGCGCGAAGCGCGCGAGGGGCTGCAGTAGCTCCCCTCAGTCGCGCATCCTATGGCGGTCGCCCGCCATGGCCGCGTGCCATGCCCCGGATTGCAGACCGACACGATCCCTGCGTTTGGGAACAATCACTACGGCCAGCCGCCGATCGGCACGACCTTCACCTTCACCCTCAACGAGCAAGCGCAGGTCACCCTGACCTTCAGCCATACGCCGCTGGGCGCAAGGTCAAAGGCCGCTGTGTAGCCCCCAACAAGGGCAACCGCGGCAAGCGAGGGTGTCGCCGCCAGGTCACCGACGGCACGCTGAAGTTCACCGGCCACGCAGGCCAAGACAAGGTCCTATTCCAGGGACGCCTGACCGCCAAGAAGCTTCGTCCCGGCCGCTACACCGTGACCATTACCGCCATCAGCGGCGGACAGCAGTCTCCGGCGAAGAAGCTGACGTTCACGATCGTCAAAGGCTGAGCCGTCAGTTCCCGGCGGCTGCCCGAGGCTCGACCTCGCGGGGCGGCCTACCGTTCGGCCAGCGCGCTTAGGACGAGCTCGTCGTGCTCGGCTGGCTTGACGTTCCGGAGCACCCGCTGGATCGTGCCGTCTGGGCCGATGACGAAGGTCGTGCGCTCGTTGCCCATGAACGTGCGCCCGTAAATCGACTTCTCGCCCCACACGTCGTACGCCTCGGCCACCGCGTGGTCTGAATCGGCCAGCAGCGGAAAGCCCAGTCCATACTTCTCATCGAACGCCGCCACTCGGTCGACCGGATCGGGCGAGACGCCGTACACCTTCGCTCCTGCTCGTGCGTAGTCGAAAGCGTGGTCGCGCACACCGCATGCCTGCGTCGTGCACCCGGGAGTGTCGGCCTTGGGATAGAAGTAGAGGACGACCGTCTGCCCTTGGAGCTCGGAAAGGGTGACCGGGTCGCCGTGCTGGTCGGTGAGCGTGAAGTCCGGGGCTGGCTGACCAGGCTCGAGGGTCATGTCAGCTATTTCAGCAGCCGTGAGAGCCGGCGGTCCTTCATCAGCTTGCCTTCCGTCTGGCAGGCCGGGCAATAGCACATCACGTAGTCCTCGTAGAACACCGCCTCCAGACGATCGCCGCAGCGGGGGCAGGCCTCGCCGTTGCGGCGATGGACCGTCAAGGGCATCGGCAGCTTGTCAGGGATCGGCAGCGAGATCGCGTGCTCGTAGTGGGCGATCGCGCCGCCAAGACGCCCGATGATCGACGCTCGCAGCCGCTGGGCCTCTCCCTCGTCCAGGTCAGAGCCGCGCTTGAACGGAGACAGCTGGGCCGTGTGCAGAATCTCGTCGACCCACGAGCGCCCGATGCCGGCGATCACGTGCTGATCACGAAGCAATGCATAGAGCGGCCGCGCGGCGTCCAGGAGCTCGAGCAGCGACGGCGGCTCGGGCCAGGCCTCGGGGCCAAGGGAGGCGATCGTCTCTTCCTCCTCAACGTCGGAGCTACGCAAGAGCTTGACCCACGCCCGCTGCTTGGTGCCGAACTCGCGCAGCCGGAGCTCGCGACCGTCATCGAGGCGCAGCAGGAAGCGTGAGGTGCGGTCCCGCAGCGAGGCGCGCTGGTCGAACAGCTGAAGGCGCCCGGCCGACATCAGGTGCACGAGCAACGCGAGCTCGCCGCCGAACTGCGCCAGGAACAGCTTCCCTCGCCGGCGAACACCCTCGATCTCTCTGCCCTCGAGCATCGTGAGCGGAGGATCGAAGCTCTTGAGCGCGTTGACGCCCGGCGCCATCACAGAACTCACCCGTACCCCGGCGACGGCGTCGCCGATCAGACGGGCGGTGATCTCAACTTCGGGAAGCTCGGGCATCGGGCCCAACCGACTGTAGCGGCGCCCCCGCTCACCGCATGACACGAAACTGTTCAACGACCTTGACGAAGGACTTAGGTCCTGGCCGGACACTGGTGGCGTGAGCGAGATCCTCGCAGTGCTCAGAGCAGAAGATGACGAACGATCGCTTCTGGACGAGCTGGGCGGCCACCGCCGCGCGGACCGGGTCACGGTCCTGCTCGAGGACGGGCCGGCGGACTGGGCGACAGATGAGTCGGCTGCGGGCGCCGCTCGGCGGGACCGTTTGGCCCGGCTGCTCCATGCCATCGAGCGTCGGACCGGGGCGGTGGTCGTCGGGCTGGCGGGGAGCTCGGAGCAGCTCCGCGGCTGGCGCTTCGACCGCGTCGTCGCAAGCGCCGCGAAGCGCGTCGCTCGCCGCCTGAACGGCGCGGAGGGCCGGCAACAGGTCGGAGCTCTCGCCGCCCCAAGCGGATACGCTGCGCGGGTGAGCGTCGCGCTCGCACCCGACGACATCGTCCGCAGCCACGCCGAGGCGGCCAGCAACTCGCGCGAGCCGTTGCTGATCCTCGATCCGCTGCGCGAGTTCCTGAAGGCCAATGATCTGGCCGCCCCCGCCGCCCTCGAGGCCGAGCCGATCGGCGAGGGCCACTCCAACGTCACCTTCTCGCTCTCGACGGATGTAGTGCTCCGCCGCCCGCCACGCGGGCCGCTGCCCCCCAGCGCACACGACGTCCTACGCGAAGCGCGGCTGCTCCGAGCGCTCGAGCCAACGCCGGTCCGCGCGCCGAAAGTGCTGGCGAGTTGCGATGACCCCGACGTGATCGGCGCGCCGTTTTATGTGATGGAGCGGCTGGAGGGCGTGGTCGTGACTGACGCGCTACCGGCCGCGCTCGACAATCCCGAGCAGCGCGCGAAGATCGCCGACGAGCTGATCGACGGCCTCACCGAGCTGCACGCCGTCGACTGGCGGGAGGTCGGACTGGAGGGGTTCGGCAAGCCGACCGGTTATCTCGAGCGCCAGCTGCGCCGGTTCACGGGACTGTGGGAGCACAACCAGACACGCGACGTCCCCGAGGTGGAGCGGGTCGGAACCTGGCTGCGGGAGAACCTCCCCGATTCACCGCCGGCGACGATCGTCCACGGCGACTACCGGCTCGGCAACACGATGCTGGCGCCCGACCCCCCGGCCAATCTGATCGCGATCTTCGACTGGGAAATGGCCACGATCGGTGATCCCTTGGCCGACCTCGGCTACCTGATGATCCACTGGGTGCAGTCCGACGATGAGGCAGTCGGCCAGTTCAACCTCAACACGGTCACCACACAGGACGGGTTCCCGTCACGTGAGGAGATGATCGCTCGCTACGAGGAGCGCTCGGGTCGCTCGATGCGGGCGCTCAATTGGTACGTGACACTCGCCCTGTGGAAGGCCGTCGTGTTCATGGAAGGTAACTACAAGCGCGCGGTCTCCGGCTCCACGGACGATCCGTTTCTGAAGTCGTTTGGCGAGGGAGTTCTCGAGCTCGCACGGCGGGCAGTCGCCGTCACCGAGCATGGGTTCTGAGGACAGGGGCCGCGAGCAACAGCAGGGCGCTGGCGCTGACGGCAGCAGGCGCTACCGCGGACTGCTGATCGATTACGGCGGCGTGCTCACGAGCAATCTGTTCGACTCCTTCCGGGCGTTCTGCGAGCGCGAAGGCCTGGCCCCCGACGCGATCGCCTCGCGCTTCGGATCGGACCGAGAGAGCCGCCGGCTGTTGATCGACCTGGAGACAGGGCGCATCGACGAAGCGGAGTTCGAGCCGAAGCTCGCCGAGATGATCGGCGTCGACGACGCCGAACGGCTGATCGACCGGCTGTTTGCGGGCTCGAGACCCGACGAGCCGATGATCGCCGCCGTCAGAGCAGCCCGGGCGGCTGGCATCCGCACCGGTCTGATCTCAAACTCCTGGGGCACCCGGCGCTACGACCGCGCGCAGCTGGAGCAGCTGTTTGACGCCGTGGTGATCTCCGGTGAGCTGGGGATGCGCAAGCCGGCTCCGGAGATGTACTCCCTGGGCGCGGAGCGGATCGGGCTACCGCCCGGCGACTGCGTGTTCGTGGACGACCTTCCTTTCAACCTCGAACCTGCCGCCGACCTGGGGATGGCCACCGTTCACCACGTCGACGCGGCACAGACGATCTCGGAGCTCGAGCGGCTGCTGGGGGTGGTCCTAACCGGCCCCCACCCTCACAGGGCTTCGGGTTAGACTCGCGCCCGCGGCTATATAGGCGCGATCCAGGGTCCTGAACCGAGGAGAACAAGCATGGCGTACAAGCCCGGTGATCTGACGAAAGGTGCGGTGTCGAAGGCCGCCGAGGTGACGCTCGACACAGCACGTGGCGTCCGCCGAAGAGTGTTCGAGGAAGCCAGCGAGCGCGGCATGCACTGGTGGCGCCTGCCGCTGCCGGCGCAGCTCGCAGCGCTGGCAATGTTCCGGGAGGACCTGCGAGCGTTCAACCTCTACGACACCGAGACGCCCGCGAACGGAGCGAGCTCTGCGGTCGTCTCGGATCCTCCCACCTACCGCAGCTACGACGGCGCCTACACCGATCCTGACAACCCGTCAATGGGCAAGACCGGGACCCGCTTCGGTCGCAACCTCCCGCCGGACTCGACGTCCCCGGACGAGCAATCGATGCTCGACCCCAGCCCCCGGGTGGTCGCCAACACGCTGCTCAACCGCGACTCTTTCAAGCCGGCCACCACGCTCAACATGCTCGCCGCCTGCTGGCTTCAGTTCCAGAATCACGACTGGTTCAGCCACGGTGACAACTCGGCGACCGAATTCATCGAGGTCCCGCTCAAGGACGGGGACGAGTGGTCAGACGGCGTGATGGAGGTCCGCCGCACCGCTCCGGACTCCACCAACTCCGGTGGCAATCTGCCCGACACCTACATCAACAAGGTCACACCGTGGTGGGACGGTTCCCAGCTGTACGGCTCAACGGAGGAGCGCAACCGCGAGCTGCGCGCTGGGGAGGACGGCAAGCTGAAGATGGAGGATGGGCGTCTGCCCGAAGAGACCAATGAGGATCTGCACGGCATCGACCTCACAGGCTTCTCCGACAACTACTGGCTCGGGCTGTCGCTCATGCACACGCTGTTTGCCAAGGAGCACAACGCGATCTGCGACATGCTCAAGGGCCATTACCCAAGCTGGGACGACGAGCAGCTGTTTCTCAAGGCGCGGCTGATCAACGCCGCGCTGATCGCCAAGATCCACACCGTCGAGTGGACGCCGGGGATCCTCGCCCATCCCGCGCTCGAGATTGCGATGAATGCCAACTGGTACGGCGTGCTCCCGCGCTGGGTCAAGAAGCGCTTCGGCCACATCGGCTCGGGTGAGCTCTTGTCAGGAATCGTCGGCTCCTCAATCGATCACCACACGGCCCCGTACTCGATCACCAGCGAGTTCGTCTCCGTGTACCGCATGCACCCCCTGATCCCCGACGACTACCAGATCCGCTCGCACGAGACCGACTTCGTGATCGGCGAGACCGATCTGACGTCGATCCAGGGCCATGGGACGCGTCAGGCGCTCGACCAGTACTCGATGACCGACTGGCTGTACTCGATGGGTCTGGCTCACCCCGGGGCGATCACGCTGCACAACCACCCCAACGCGCTGCGCGACCTGGTGCGCGTCAGCGGCGAGCGGGTCGACATCGGCACGATTGACATCTTGCGCGATCGCGAGCGCGGCGTACCTCGCTACAACGACTTCCGCGAGAAGCTGCGCAAGCCGCGGGTGGAGAAGTTCGAGGACCTCACTCCCAACCCAGAGTGGAACGAGCAGATTCGCGAGGTCTACAACGGCGACATCGACAAGGTCGACACTCAGGTGGGGATGCTCGGCGAGGAGCTGCCGCCCGGCTTCGGTTTCTCCGATACGGCGTTCCGGATCTTCATCCTGATGGCCTCGCGCCGGCTGAAGTCTGATCGCTTCTACACGAGCGACTACAACCCCGAGGTCTACACCGCGGAGGGAATCCAGTGGGTGGAGGACAACCTGTTCGCCGACGTCCTGCTGCGCCACCATCCGGAGCTGGCGCCGGCGCTCGAGGGCTCGGAGAACGCGTTCGCGCCCTGGCGGTCGGTGGTGCGCTAACGGCTACCGGCGGGCCCGAGCGGGGACACGGCGGCGGCGCTTAGGCGCCGGCTCTTCCTCGTACTCCTCATCTTCGTCGAAGTCCTCGTCGGGCGGAGCCTCGTCGTCTACGTCCTCTTCGTCGGACTCGTCTTCGTACTCCTCATCCTCGTCGAAGTCCTCGTCCTCCTCGGCCTCGGGCTCCTCCTCGTACTCCTCGTCCTCGAAGTCCTCATCGTCCTCGGCCTCGGGCTCCTCCTCGTACTCCTCGTCCTCGAAGTCCTCATCGTCCTCGGCCTCGGGCTCCTCCTCGTACTCCTCGTCCTCGAAGTCCTCATCCTCTTCGGCCTCGGGCTCCTCCTCCTGACCGATATCGAGGCCGATCGCGCCTTCGAGCCGCTCCTCGAGCGAGCCGAGCAGTTGATGTCCCCGCGAGCCGGCTAACAGCCGACCTGCTGTCATCGCCCCCGCACCTAGGAGCAGCGCCCGTCCGGTGGAGAGAAATGGCTTCTTGGGCTCTGGCGGCGGCGAGCCGGCGTCCTTTAGCGCCGCGTCGAGCGCGGCCCGGACAGTGCGTTGTAAGTCGATGGCCATGGAGCCCCCCCTTTAGCTCTTTTGGCTCTTGCGTCGCGCGCCACTCTTGCCTCGAGAGCTCGATCCAGAGCTGCCTCGAGAGCTCGATCCCGAGCTGCGCCCCCGACTCGAACCGGAGTTGCCCGTTGAGCTGGAACCGGAGCTTCGTCCCCGGCTCGATGAGGCGCGCGACGACGACCGCGAACTCGACCCGTCGCTGGACTTCGAACGGCCGCCGGAGTTGGAGCGACCGCGGGAGCTCTGCGACCGCTTGGTAGCACCGGAGCTGGAGCGTCCGCGCGAACCCGAGCTCTGACCGCCGGCTGAGCGCGACCTCTGAGCTCCACCCGAGGCGGCGCGGGCTCGACCGGACTGGCGACGTTCGCCGCCGTCCCCGGACCGACCATTACGCCCGCGTCCACCACGGGAGCTCTCCTCCTCCTCCTCCTCTTCCCCGCTGTCCGCTTCTTCCTCTTCTCCCTCATTGTCGTCTTCCAGCAGCTCGGAGGCATCGGCGTACTGACGCTGCTCGTCGTAGGAAGGATCGTGTTCCTCGACCAACTCGCCGTCCTCGATCACACCACGCCAGGCCCCGGTTTCGTTTTCCAGCATCTCGATGAACGCCTTGAAGCGATGGAGATCTCCGCGACCCGCGCGCTTGACGTGCCGCGCCCCGCGCGCGAACTTCTCCACCAGGCCTCCGGGCTCTATGTCAAAGCCGACCAGCACACGAGTCAGCCGGGGACCAAGCTCGTGAAATGTGACCAGACCGGTATGGGTCATGCCCTGGCTGACCTTCCACTTGATGATCTCGTTCGGGCGCTGCGTCTCGATCTTGGCGGTGAACTCCCTGCTCCTGCCCCAGATCTTGGCGGAGAACGAAACCGTGCACTCGTCCTCTTGCGTCGCCCGCTTCACGCGGTGCATGAACTCTGGCCACTGCTCGAACTGGGTGAACTGGTTGTACACGGTCTCTACCGGAGCGCCAATGTCCATGCTCTGCTGAACGGGCATCCGGCGTCCCTTGCCCACACCCACAGCTCCACTCTTGCCGCCGCCGCCACCACCACCGAACGGGAGAACACCCTTGACGGTGTCCTTCAGGATCCCCGACGGTCCGCCCGCCGAGTCGATCTTGCCAGTGACCTTGTCTCCAATGCTTGAGCCGATGCGCTCGCCGACGTTGCCGGTCACCCCCTCCAGCGCCCCTCCCGGGTTCTTTAGCAGCTCAGTGGGATCCTCGACGCCGAGCACATTCGTCAGCTTGCCTAGGTTCTTCGCGGCCACTGGAGCCAGTGCCGCGGCCCCCGCGCCTACGGCGAGTCCGCGGAGGCCGGACAGACCACGCTTGGATGAGCCATTCGGGCTGGGCGGTTTCGCGTCACCACCTAATGCCCCGATGAGCAGCTCGCGCGCAGTGTCCTGGAAATCGATTGCCATGTGGCCTCTCCTCAAAATTGCTCGACTTCCCGAGCACTACCCCTAGCCGTCACCCAGAAACGAGCCCATGTACTCCCTGATACCCCACCAAGAAAGCAGGGTCTGCGAATGACCAGTGGGCGCGGGGAATCCGCTGCCACTGGCGGCCTCCGTCGAACATCTGTCTAGCCCGGGCCGCTGAACGGGTTATTGCAGCATCCCGCCGGCCCTACACGTCCAGCTCGATCGACTCGATCCGCGGCGGGTCGACCGGGCGGTCGCCGGGCCCCGTCGGCAGCGCTTCGATCGCGTCGACGGTCTCCATCCCCGCCGTTACCTGGCCGAAGACCGTGTGCTTGCCGTCGAGCCACGGCGCCTGCTGCGTGGTGACGATGAAGAACTGCGAGCCGTTCGTGTTCGGCCCGGCGTTGGCCATCGCCAGGGCCCCCCGGACGACCTTGTGCGGGTTGATCTCGTCCTCGAACGTGTAGCCCGGGCCTCCGGTGCCGGTTCCCTGGGGACAGCCGCCC
The DNA here is from genome assembly GCA_963756555.1 of uncultured Actinomycetes bacterium. Lineage (GTDB taxonomy): Bacteria > Actinomycetota > Thermoleophilia > Solirubrobacterales > Solirubrobacteraceae > Palsa-465. Next base: position 129,220 of record CAVWOC010000008.1, on the reverse strand, counting down.
TGGATCATGAAATCGCGGATGATGCGGTGGAAGATGATGCCGTCGTAGAAGTGCTCCGACGCCAGCTTGCGGAAGTTCTCGACGGTCTTCGGCGCATCCTCGTCGAACAGCTCGAGACCGATATTGCCCTGGGTGGTATTGATGTTCGCTGTGCTCATGGACGGCAAGCTACCCGCGAGCCGCTTCGATCCGCAGCTCGTGACCACGCAGCTGCGAGCCTGACACCCGCTCGACCACGCGGTCGGCCTCGGCTGCGGGCACTTCGACGAACGCGAAGCGCTCGAGCACCCGCACGTTGCGAACCGCCTCTCCGTCAAGCCCCGTGGCCACGGTGATGGCGTGGATGATGTCCGAAGGTTCGAGCCCGGCGGCGCGCCCCCCGGCGACGATCAGCTTGCGCGCCGGCCGGGTGCCATCGGCGGAGACGTGAGGTTTCGAGTGCCGGCGGGGCGGCGCCTTGACCGGCGTGGGCGCGACGTGGGCATCTTTCACCCACGGCGAGAGCTTGACGCCCGCGTGGCGTTCGATGGCCTCGATATCGCGCCGCTGGCGGCGCTCATGGAAGGTGATGGCCCGGCCGCTGCGGCCCACGCGTCCAGTGCGGCCGATGCGATGCACGTAGACGTCGGGGGACGTCGGGACATCGAAGTTGATCACGTGCGAGACGCCGGAGATGTCGAGTCCGCGAGCGGCGACGTCGGTCGCTACCAGCAGCGGCAGGCGCCCATCCTTGAAGGAGATCATGACGCCGTCACGTGCTCCCTGGGTCATGTCGCCATGGAGGGCCTTGACGTTCATGCCGCGGTCGCGCAGCGTGCGGTAGAGCTGCTCGCAGCGGATCTTGGTCCGCACGAACACGATCGCCTGCTCCGGCTGCTCGGCTGCCAGCAAGCGGACCAGCGCCTCTGACTTATCCCGTGCCCCCACCTCCAACGCGAACTGCTCAACGGTGTCGACGGTCAGCGTCGCCGTCTTGACCTTGACCACCACCGGGTCGTACAGGTACTGATCGGCCAAGCGCCTGATAGCCGGCGGCATCGTCGCCGAGAACAGCGCCGTCTGGCGACTGGCGGGCATCAGCGCCAAGATCCGCTCCACGTCCTCCAAGAAGCCGAGGTCGAGCATCTCGTCGGCCTCGTCGAGGACGACGAAGCGGCAGGTGTGAAGCAGCAGCGAGTGGCGGGAGATCAAATCGCGGACTCGTCCCACGGTTCCCACCACGATCTGGCCGCCGGCCCGCAGCTGCGCCTGCTGCGAGCGGATCGGCGCGCCGCCGAAGACGGCGACCACGTCGACCCCCTTGCGCGCTCCGTAGGCCCGCAGGGCCTGCGTGACCTGGATGCACAACTCGCGCGTCGGGGTCAGTACCAGCCCCTGGACTTCCTGGAGCTCTGGGTCTATGTACTGCAGCATCGGCAACCCGAAAGCCGCCGTCTTGCCAGAACCGGTCTGCGCCTGCCCGATCACGTCCAGTCCGTTAAGCAGCGGCGGGATCGCCTGTTCCTGGATCGGGCTGGGGGCCTCGTAGCCTAAGCCCCGCACCGCTTCCAGCAGCTTCTCGGACAGGCCCAGGTCGGCGAACTTGCCGAAACCGAGTTGCGCCACTTCGCTCACCCACGAGAAGATAGCCGCGCGGTGGTATAGTTAGGAACCGAATGATTCGGTCCCGAAAGAGATGAGCTACTCGAGTCCTCGATCCGAACCGGACGCCGGCAACCGCATCGACGCGCGCGTCTGGCGCTTGGCGGCGGTCGTGCTGCTGGGCTCGGTGATGTCGATTCTTGACACCACGATCGTCAATGTGGCATTGGACACGCTCGGACACGACCTGCATTCGTCGGTGTCGCAGATTCAGTGGGTTGTGACCGGATACATGCTCGCGCTGGCGGCCGTGATCCCAGTGACCGGCTGGGCCGCGCGACGGTTCGGCGCCAAGCAGGTGTATCTGCTGTCGCTGGTGCTGTTCACCGCCGGGTCCGCCCTTTGCGGCCTGGCCACCTCCACGCCCGAGTTGGTGATATTCCGCGTACTGCAGGGCTTGGGTGGCGGAATGCTTCTCCCCATCGGTCAGCTGATGCTGGCCGAGGCGGCAGGGCCCAAGCGCATGGGACGCGTGATGAGCATCGTGGCCGTGCCGATGATGCTGGCGCCGATCCTGGGACCGACGATCGGCGGCGTGATCATCCAGAACATCAGCTGGCGCTGGATCTTCTACGTCAACGTCCCGATCGGCGTGATCGCGGTGCTGGCGGCTTTTAGGACGCTGCCCCGCGTCGAGCGCAAACCGACCGATCCCCTCGACCTGCGCGGTCTGATCCTGATGAGCGGCGGGGCCGCGCTGCTCACCTACGGGCTGGCGGAGATCGGCACCGCCGGCAGTTTCACCGCGGCCAAGGTGGTCGGCCCGATCATCGGGGGCCTGGCGCTGGTGGCCGTGTTCGCGCTGGTCTCATTGCGGGTGCCGCGGCCGCTGCTCGACCTGCGCCTCTACCGCCGGCCGACGTTCTCCACCGCCTCGATCGCCATGTTCTGCCTGGCGGCCGCCCTGTTCGGCGGCATGATCCTGTTGCCGCTGTACTGGCAGGGAGTGCGCCACGAGAGCGTCGTCGACGCCGGCCTGCTGATGGCGCCGCAGGGCGTTGGCGCCGCGCTCAGCATGCCGCTCGCGGGCAAGCTGACGGACCGCTACGGCGGCGGACCGCTGGCGCTGCTCGGTGTGACAATCACGGCGCTGCTGACGATCCCCTTCGGGCTCATCGGTGCGCACACCTCGATCACAGAGCTGTCAGTGGCCATGTTCTTCCGCGGCACCGGCATCGGCTTCGGTTTCATGCCGACGATGACGGCGGCGTTCGCCTCGCTGGACCGTTCGGAGCTCTCCGACGCCACGCCGCAGCTGAACGTCCTGCAGCGGATCGGCGGATCGCTGGGCGTGGCGATCCTGGCCGTTGTACTGCAGCGAGCGATGGTGGGCGCCCACACCGACGCGGCCATGGCCACGGCGTACGGAACCGCGTTCTGGGCCTCCGCCGCACTGGCGGCGGCCGGCTTGCTGCCGGCGCTCCTTCTGATGCGGGCCGAGCGTGCAGCCCGGGCTGCGCGGCCGCAGGAGGAGCAGCCGGACGCCGAAGCCGCGCTGGAGGCCGCATGATCGCCGATACGCAGACTTCGACACAGCCACACGACGCGCTGGGCGCCGCGTTCAAAGGGGCTGTCGCCGCGATGCGGCGGATGAAGAGCCGCGAGACCCACCGCCCCGGTGAGCTCAGCTACGCGCAGTACGGCCTGCTGTTCGGCCTCTCAGACGGGGTGGCGCGATCATCGCGGGAGTTGGCGCACGCGGCGGACATATCGCCGGCCACGGCCGCCGAGATGCTCGACGCTCTGGCCGCCACCGGCCTAGTGGAGCGAGTTCGCTCGGCGGCGGACAAGCGGGTCGTACTGACATCGCTGACCGACCGCGGACGGACGCTGATCGAGGCCCGGCGGGCCCAGTTCGAGCCGCGCTGGCGAGCCGCCCTACGAAGGGTTCAGTGAACAAGACCTCCTGACCGCGGCGGCAGTTCTTCACGCAATCCGCGCGCTGTTTGACGAGGTCGCCGAGGACCGCGAAGCCGGCGGCCCGGACGGCGACCAACCTTCGACGGCTAGCGGCTGAGCGACCCTGCCAGGTGTGGGGTTCCCTTGCGGGCGTCGCGGACGCCGAAGCGGACGTCGCTGCCCTGGCCCGTGAGCACCCCGAACTCGACGCTCGCCGGTAGCAGGATCGGTCGCCGGAATGCGACCTCGACCGTGAACGAATCGGGTAGGCGGTTCTCGAGCGCGGCCAGGCAGTGGGCCTTGGTCCACATCCCGTGAGCGATCGCCGAGGGAAACCCGAACAGCCGAGCGCTCAAGGCGTGCATGTGGATCGGGTTGATGTCGCCCGACACCGCCGCGTAGCGGCGCCCCAGGTCACCCGCCAACTGCCAGGTGGCCGTCGCCGGAAGCTCCTCGGCGTCGGGCGCCCGGCGCTCGGGGCCCGCGGCCTGCTCACCGCCGGACCGCGAGCCGTCGCCACCGCCCCGGCGAAGGTTCGTGGAGGTCTCATCCCACACGACCTCCCCGGCGGCGGAGACCTCGGTTCGCAGCGAGAATTGCCGTCCCCGCGGGTGGGGCTCGAGCGGCGTGGCCCACACTCGCACCGATAAGGACTCGGCGGCAGACAGCGGCCGGTGCTGAGTGATCTGGTTGGCAATGTGAACCAGCCCGATCGCCGGGAACGGGAAGCTGGGATCTGTCATCAGCGCCAGGTGCAGGGGGAAGGCCGCGATATGGGGATAGGTGGGCGGCAGCGTGTCGCTCAGCGAGAATCCACAGACCTTCTGATAGGCCTCGAGCCGCTCGCGCGAGACCGACACGTCCTTCAACGCCAAGACGCGGTCGGGGACCTCGCTTGAGCGCGGCCCTCCGCCCACGAACGGCAGTCGCGACGCGCCCGGGATCAGGCCCATCCCGGCCCGTACGAACAGCGGCACCATCCCGGGCGCCGAGTCATACGTGCGCTCCCCGGCCATGGAGCTCAGGCCCCGATCAGGCTCTGGCCGCAGACGCGGACGACGTTGCCGGTCACCCCGGCCGAGGCAGGGGAGGCAAACCAGGCGATGGTCTCCGCCACATCGACCGGCAGCCCGCCCTGGGCCATGCTGTTCATCCGCCGGCCGGCCTCCCGCAGCGCGATCGGCATCGCCGCCGTCATCTGCGTCTCTATGAATCCCGGCGCGACAGCGTTGAGCGTCACCCCGCGCTGGGCGGCCCGGGGGGCGCGCACCTGCACGCTGCCGATCAGACCAGCCTTGGAGGTAGCGTAGTTGGTCTGTCCCGCGTTGCCGGCGATTCCGGCGATTGAGGACAGAAACACGATCCGTCCGTTGTCGCGGATCACGCGGCGCTCGAACAGCTCCTGGTCGATCCGCTGCGGAGCGATCAAGTTGATCTGGAGCACCATGTCCCACAGCTGCTCGCTCATCCGCGCCAAGGTCCGGTCGCGGGTCACGCCCGCGTTGTGGACGACGATGTCCACGCCCCCGTGCTTGTCCTGCAGGTAGCCGGCGATCCGCGCCGGGGCGTCATCGTCGGTGATGTCGAGGGTGATCGACGAGCCGCCGAGGTCGGAGGCGACCGCATCGAGGTCGGTGGCTTGCGCAGGCACGTCGAGCCCGACCACATGGGCGCCGTCGCGGGCCAGCACGGAGGCGATCGCCGCCCCGATCCCGCGCGAGGCGCCGGTGATGAGCGCCACCTTGCCCGACAGCGGTCGCTCCCAGTCGATCTCCAGGCCCGACTCCTTGCCGGGGACGGCCACCGACACCGCCTCCCCAATGCGCACCACCTGTCCCGAGACGTAAGCCGACTTCGGCGAGAGGAAGAAGCGCAGCGACGAGGCGAGCTGATCCTCGGCCCCCGGGGCGACGTACAACAGCTGGGCCGCGATGCCTCGCCGTACCTCCTTTGCCAGCGAGCGCGTGAAGCCTTCGAGCGCCCGCTGGGCGATCGCCTCGTTCGGATCCGCCGCCTTCTCGGGGTGGGTTCCGAGAACGATCACCCGGCCCGAGGGCCGCACCGAGCGGATCACGGGATGAAAAAAGCTGTATGCCTCGCGCAGCTCCGCGGTGGAGGCGATACCGGTGGCGTCGAACACCAGCGCCTTGAAGGCTTCGTCTGCGCCGGGCAGACCGGTGAACAGCTCGGCGCCCGTTTCGCGAATCGCGCTCTCGAGCTGCTGCCCCAGGCGCCCGCCGCGCGCGCCGCCGAGCAGCACCGGGCCCGTGATCACCGGCTGCCCCGGCTCGTAGCGCTCGAGCCTGGCCGGTGCCGGCAGCCCGACCTGCTTGGAGACGATCCGCCCGATCGGCGTGTTGACTAGTTGTTGATAGCGGTCAGTGGGCACCCCTTGCCTCCTTCCAGTCGGCGCCTTGATTTCGTACGTCGGCATCCAGCCGACTTTGACCGCTCCGCTTCGCTCCGCTCAAATGGCCTCCATGATCGCAGTGACTCCCAGCCCGCCGGCGGCGCAGATCGAGATCACGCCACGCTTGCCCGAGCCGTCCTCGGACAAGAGCTTCGCCATCGTGGCCACGATCCGCCCGCCTGTGGCGCCGAACGGATGACCGGCTGCAAGCGAGCCGCCGTGCACGTTCAGCTTGGCGGGGTCGATCGAACCCAGTGGCTCGTCGAGCCCCAGGCGGTCGCGACAGAACTTCTCATCCTCCCAGGCCTTGAGAGTGCACAGCACCTGGGCCGCGAACGCCTCGTGGATCTCGTAGAAGTCGAAGTCGCCTAGCTTGAGATCCGCCCGACTCAGCATCCGGGGCATGGCGTAGGCGGGCGCCATCAGCAGCCCCTCGCGCTTGTGTACGTAGTCCACCCCCGCCGTCTGGGCCTCGGAAAGGAACGCCTGCACCGGGATGCCGTGCTCGGCGGCCCACTCCTCGCTCGAGAGCAGGACGGCCGAGGCGCCATCGGACAGCGGCGTCGAGTTGCCGGCGGTCAGCGTTCCCTCCGCTCCGCCGAACACGGGCTTGAGGTTCGAGAGCTTCTCAGCGCTCGAATCCGGGCGCAGGTTCTGGTCTCGCTCCAGCCCGAGGAACGGGACCACCAGGTCGTCGAGCCAGCCGGACTCATAGGCCTCGGCCAGCTTGCGGTGACTCTCAGCCGCCAGCTCATCCTGCTCGCGGCGGCCGACGTCCCACTCCTTGGCCATGATCGCGCAGTGCTCGCCCATCGACAGCCCGGTGCGCGGCTCGGCGTTGCGCGGGATCTCTGGCACCAGCTGCTGCGGACGAATCTTGGCCAGCGTCCGCAGTCGGGCGGCGTTCGACTTCGAGCGGTTGACCTCGAGCAGGATTTCGCGCAGGTCCTCGTTGAGCGCCAACGGCGCGTCGGAGGTGGTGTCGACTCCGCCCGCGATCGCGACGTCGACCTGGCCCAGCGCGATCTTGTTCGCCACCAGGACCGTGGCCTCGAGCCCCGTGCCGCACGCCTGCTGGACGTCATAGGCCGGCGTCTCCGGCGCCAGCTTGGAGCCCAGCACGCTCTCCCGCGCCAGATTGAAATCGCGGCTGTGCTTGAGGACCGCTCCGGCGGCCACCTCTCCCAGCGTCTGGCCCTCTAGCGAGAACTTCTGGATCAGCGCGTTCAGCGCGGCGGTCAGCATGTCCTGGTTGGACGCCCGTGCGTAGGGTCCGTTCTGGCGGGCGAACGGTATTCGGCTACCGCCGAGGACGGCCACGCGACGGGTTTCAGAGTTCATCTAAGCGTCTGCTCCTGAGTGATGTTTACAGGGGTGTAGGTTAGCCCTGCCGGCGCAGCAGACTACTGCGCCCGGGCCGCGGTTGACCGGCGGTCGGGGCCGGCCGCGCCGTCCGAGGAGCCGCCCGAACCGGCGGCCGGGGTGAACGCCCCGCCCCGGGTCGCAAGGCGAACGAGCCGCGGCGCGAGAATCCGAGCCGCGGCGGCCAGCCAGTAGCCACGCGGTGCATAGCGCTCGGCTTTGCCACCCGGTCCGGCCTCCAAGATGGCCTCTGCCACGAGTCTCCGGGCGCGAGACGATCCAGCGCGTGAACACCGAGGACAGCAGCTCGCGGGCCGGGAAGCCCTCGGTCTTCACGAACCCCGGCAGCACCAGCCCGACGTGCACGCCGGAGGCCCGCTCCTCGGCGTGCAGGGCGTCGCTCCAGCCGGCGAGCGCGAACTTGCTGGCCGAGTAGGAGCCGGACCCCGGGCGCGAGACGCGGCCCGCCGTCGAGGCCACGTTGACGATCGCCACTCGCCGAGCCGGCCGCGAAGCGGCGGTCCGTCGCAGCAGCGGCAAGAGCTCCTGGGTCAGGCGTACCGGCGCCTCGAAGTTCAGCCTCATGTGGCGCTCGACGTTTGCCCACCCCACGTCGCCGAACCGCCCGCGCCAGGCCTGGCCGGCATTGTTGACCAACAGGTGGAGCTGGCCGAAGTCGCGCTCCACCATCCGCCTGATCCGGGCCGGACCAGAAGGCTCGAGCAGGTCCTGAGCGATCACCGTCGCTACGCCCAACTCCTCGGCCAGCGCGCGCAGGCGGTCCTCGCGCCGGGCCACCAGCACCAGCCGCGTGTCTGGCTCCTGCGCCAGCCGCCGGGCGGCGGCTTCGCCGATCCCACTCGAGGCCCCGGTGACCAAAGCTACATATGCCACGGGCGCGCAAGATACCGTTGTCCGGTCTGTGAGCAGCTCGAGCCTGATCGCGCTGGTGACTGTGCCCTTCTTCACGGGCGCGATCGGCTACGTCACGAACTGGACCGGAGTGCTGATGCTGTTCTATCCGGTGCAGTTCAAGGGACTGCACGTGACCTCGTTCGCGTCGCTGTCGAAGTTCCTGCCGCGCAAGATCCAGCAGATCCCCGGCGTGATGGTCGGGGGCCTCGGATGGCAGGGCATCGTCCCTTCGCGCTCAGCCAAGATGGGCAGCCTGGCGGTCGACGTGGGAATCGCCAAGCTGGGGACGCCGTCGGAGTTCTGGCAGCAGCTCAATCCCGAGCAGATGGCTGAGCAGATCCTCGAGAGCGCCCGCGATGACATGCGCGAGACGGTCGACCGGATCATGTCGCGCGAGCACCCGCGGCTGTGGTCGGACCTTCCTCCCCAGGTCCGGCAGGTGGTCTACAGCCGCGTGCTCCAGCAGCTGCCGGAGATCGTGCGCGAGCTGACCGATGAGATCGGCGAGAACATCGAGGACCTGCTGGACATCAAGCTGATGGTCATCAAGCGCTTCGAGGAGCAGCCCGAGCTGGCGAACCGTGTGTTCCTGGATATGGGCGGCCGGGAGCTTCGGTTCATCAAGAACTTCGGCTTCTACTTCGGATTCGTGCTGGGAATACCGGTGGCCTTCATCACCCACTTCGTCACGTCCTGGTTTCTGTTGCCGCTCCTGGGGGTGATCGTCGGCTACGTCACGAACTGGGTGGCGCTGTGGATGATCTACGAGCCCCCCGAGCCGCGGAAGGTCGGTCCAATCACCGTCTGGGGCCTGTTCATCCGGCGCCAGCCTGAGGTGGCGGACGCCTACGCGCGGATCGTCTCCGAGGAAGTACTGACGATGGAGAACTTCGGCCACGAGCTGCTGGACGGCCCGCGGGCGGATCGCACGCGGAACCTGATCGAGACAGCGATGCGGCCGGCGGTCGACCGTGCCACTGGACGGGCACGGACTGCAGTGCGGGTAGCAGTAGGAGGCGAGGAGTACGACCGGCTCTCGCAGTCGTTCGCCGTCGAGCCCGTCAAGCACATGATGACCCCGCTCTCAGACCCCGAGTTCAGCCGCAGGCAGTCAAAGACGATGCGTAAGCTGATCGCCGAGCGGATGCGTGAGCTGCCCCGCGAGGACTTCAGCGAGCTTCTGCGGACGGCAACCAGGCAGGACGAGTGGCTGCTGCTGCTGCACGGCGCGGTGCTGGGCTTCGCCGGCGGCCTGATTCACCTGGGCATCTTCGGATGAGCGATCAGCACACCGGAGGAGAGCCGCCGGCACTGGCGGACATCCAACAGCCGATCGCCCAGGACAGCGGCGCTACGGCCGCGCCTGCCGACTCCGGCGGGGCGAGTGGCGAGCTGACTCAGGCCATGCCCGGACTGCTGCGGTTCGCAGCGTTGATGTGGATCCGGGGTGCGATCTGGGGAGTGGAGACCTCGGCCCGGCTGGTTCGGCTGGCGCTTTCTCCCGAGGATGCTTTGCGCCGGCTCCAGGAGGTGCGCTCCGGGCTTCGCACCTATGCCTGGGAGCTACTGGGGATCCAGGACCTCGACGAGCGCCTGAGCCAGATCCAACCCGGGCCCGGCAGTCAGCTGCGCGCCTCGGCCCGTGGCGGTGAGCTCTCGCTGCGCGAGCAGGGCGCCGAGCTGCTGCGCCAGTCGGCCGACGTCAACGCCGACGACGGCGCCCACCCCGCGTACGCCCGGATCCTTTCCGAGCTGGCGCCCGACGAGGGGCGCATTCTGCGGCTGCTGGCCACCGAAGGGGCACAGCCCACGATCGATGTGCGCTCGGCCAACCTGATCGGCGTCGGCTCGCAGCTCGTGGCCCAGGGGCTCAACCTGATCGGCACCGAGGCCGGCTGCCGGCATCCGGACCGGGTGCCGCTGTACCTCAACAACCTCGACCGACTCGGCCTGGTGTGGTTCCCGCGCGACCCGATCGAGGACCCGATGCGCTACCAGGTGCTCGAGGCCCAGCCCGATGCCATGGACGCCATGAAGCACGCGGGGCGCGCCAAGACGGTCCACCGCAGCGTCAAGCTGACCAATTTCGGCGAGGACTTCTGCCACACGGTCCTGCCGTTGGACGATTGATCTTCTACAGGTCGGACTTCAGCGCGAAGTACAGCGCCGGGAATGGCTCACTGCGGCCGGGCACGTTGACCAGCATCTTGCCCAGGTTGGCGCCCGGCACGATCTGCACGAGCTCGTCGCGGATCTGGCGGATCAGGAGCCTCGGGTTGCGCTCCTCGTTCGCGTAGTCGATCACCAGCACGTCGACAGACGGGTCGAGCCGACCGGCCTCGACATAGGTCTTGAAGTCGAACGCGCTTCGTCCCAGCTTGGCGGGTTCGGTGGAGTAGAACGGCCACAAGAGCTTCGCCGGCCAGCGCGCGCTGTTCGTCAGCGTGTTGATGCCGCTGCGCTGCTCGGGGCTGAACTTCTTGCCCAGCCACGGCATCCAGGCGCCGGTGACCGTGCCGATCAGCTTGTCGGCCAGGGGGTGCATGGTCCAAGTGACGAGGATGCCCTCGGTCTGGCCGTCGATGCCCTCGGCCGGACGCCCGCACAGGAACATGGCCTGCAGATCGGCAAGCGCTCCCTCGCGGTCGCTGGCGGCCCGCTTGCCTAGCTCGGCGATCCAGTCCCAGGCCTCCTCGCGCGCGCCGTCGGGGTCCTGCCGCGCCCGCTCGCGCAGCTTCGCCACGCGCTCCGCCACCGGGCCGCTGGGCAGCGCCGCCAGCGTCTCCGCTGCCTTCGTCGGGGCCTCGGTCGCCTCAGCCATCGCCGTCCTCCTAGTTCGCCTCGTTTATCGCGGGTGATCCTACGCCCCGCGCCCGGCCCGTGCACGTAGCGCCAGCTGCAGCTCGAAGCGGCCCTCGGCGCTATCGAGCGCCTCGCCGAGCAGCTCTCGCAGCCTGGCCACGCGATAGCGGACGGTCTGCGGATGGACGTGGAGCTGGACGGCGATCCGGGGCGTGTGGCGCTGGTGCTCGAGCCACGCCGCGAGCGTCTGAAGCAGGCGCTCCCGCTCTCGCTCCGGCAGCGCAAGCAGCGGCGCCAGTCGCTCCGTGACCAGCGCCTCGGCCAGCTCGCGATCGCCAAGCACGATCAGCGTGGCGAGGTGATCCGAGGCCCGCACCGGCGCGCGCGGGGCGATCAGCCCCGAGCGCCCCAGCGCCAGTGCCTGGCGCGCCCAGCGCAACGAGCGGTGGGCGTCGGCGGGAGTCACGGTCGGACCGATCGCGGCCAGCGAGCCGCCTAGCGCCCGGGCCAGAGCCCGCTCGCGACCCGGTGCCGCGGGGTCCGGGATCACGAGGAATGCTCCGTGCTGGTCGGAGCCTGCCAGGACGTCGAGGTCCAGGCGGCGCGCGACCGGACCGGGGTCGTCGGTGGGCAGCGCCACCGCTGCCAGGTTCCGGGGCAGCGGCCAGCGGGCGAGCTCGGCCGCGTGGCGCAGCCCCTCGGGGTCCTGACCGTCCGGCTCTAGAACCAGTGCCGCCAGCCGCCGCCGGCGGCGCTCGCGCTCGGTGGCCTCGTCTGACTGGATCCGGATGTAGCCCTCGACCACGTCGTTGGTCAGCTCGTCGGAGTAGACGAAGATCGCCTCGGCCAGCGCGATCACGCCGTCGGTGGGGACGCCGGCCTCTGAGGCCAGCTCGGCGGCGGCGCGCCAGGCCGCCCGTACGCCGGTGCGGAACGCAGCCCGGAGCGCGTCGAGGCCGCGACCGGCTTGGAACTCCGCCTCGCCGAGCCGGCGCCAGATCTCGCCCGTCTCGGCGCTCGGTCGCTCGCCCCGCTCGACCGCGTCCAGAAACGATTTCACCGCCTGCTCGATCCCCAGGCGGATGCCGACACCCTCCGGTCCGGTCAGGACGTCGGCGTAGACCGGGTTCTCTCCACGCACCGCAGCAAGCACCTCCTCCACCAGCCGCCCGGCGACCGGGCGCACTGCCCTGACGGTCTCGGGGGCGATCGCTGCGGCGGTCCAGCTCATTGTCATAACTTTATAAACGAACGCCGCAAAGTCTGTGTCGAGGGCGGTGGAAAACGGTGGTTACGTGGGCGTAGGGTGTGTCTCATGACAGCCCGACGCCGCAGCATCACCAAGACCCACGAGCGGATCGCGCAGCTGGGGTGGGAGCCCTCCTACCACCAGCCCGCGGTCCGCTACCCGACGCGCTATCGCTTCCCGCACAAGGCCAAGGACCCGATGAAGCACATCATGCGGGAGTACCTGCCGATGGAGCTCGAGAAGGACGAGCGGGTCTACGGCGGCCACGACGCAGCCGTCCGGGCCGATATGCCGCACAAGGCCCACGAGCGCTGGCTGGAGATCCTGAAAGCGTTCATCCCGGTCACCAACTTCGCCGAGATCGGCGCCGGCCGCTGCATGTCGATGCTGATGAGCGCGGTGCCCAACAACGAGCTGCGCAACGGCTACCACGTGCAGTTCGTGGACGAGATCCGCCACACCGGGATGCAGATGTCGCTGGCCCGCTGGTACGCAAAGCACGTCCCCGATCCTGCGGGCTGGAACATAGGTCCCCAGGCGCTGGCCAACTCGGTGATGCTCTCGCCGGGGCTGAACATGCTCTCGCACTTCATGGTCGGCGACCCGATCCAGTGCGCGTTCACGCTCCAGGTCGTGGCCGAGACGGCGTTCACCAACATCGTGTTCGTGGCCACTCCCGACGTCGCCGCCCGAAACGGCGACTTCACGCTGCCCACCACGTACCTGAGCGTCCAGTCAGACGAGGCGCGGCACATCTCAAACGGCTACGCGACGCTCCTGACCGTGCTCCAGGACGACCACAACGCGCCGCTGATCGAGCGTGACCTGCAGCAGGCGTTCTGGATCAACCACGCGTTCATCGACGTGTTCTCGGCGATCGTGATCGAGTATTTCTCGCGCGACCGCTCGGACCCCGAGTCGTTTCTTGACAAGTGGGACCGCTGGGTGCGTGACGACTGGCACCGGGCCTACATCATGAAGCTCGGCAAGCTCGGGCTTAACATCCCGCCGGACATCTTCGAGCGCGCGCGCGAGCGGATCGTGAACGGCGTCCACCACCGCCACGCCCTGTTCCTGTTCGCCGCATGGCCGCTTGCGAACTGGCGGCTCGACCCGCTGGACGAGCGCGACTTCGAGTGGTTCGAGGACAAGTATCCGGGGTGGTACGCCCAGTACGGCGCGTTCTTCGAGGCCTACCGCCACGGCATCTACCCGCAGTCGGGGCTCCTGCTGCTGGACTTCCTCAAGCTCGCGCCGCCTTCGTGCTGGACCTGTCAGGGGTTCTGCGTCTCAGAGCAGGATCGCCGCCATCGGGTGGTCGCAGAGCGCACGCGGTTCTACTGCTCGCCCGAATGCCAGTGGCTGGACGAGTCAAACCTGGGCCGCTACACCGGTGATCGCAACTTCTTCGACCGCTACCACGGCATGGAGGCCTCGGAGGTGATCAGCGATCTCGGGCTCGTCCGCTCGGACGGCGAGACGCTGATCGGCCAGCCGCACCTGGAGTCAGAGCGCCGCTGGACGCTCTCGGACATCAAGGCGCACGGTATGAGGATCGTCTCCCCGAACATCAGGGTGGCCGCGGAGCTGGGGCTCCCGTCCGGCGATTGGTCGGGCGTACCGGCCTCCGATGGCTCCGTGCCGCTGGGCGAGGCCGAGACCGATCTGCTGACCGGAGCCACGCTGCGATGAAGGTTCGCCTCGAGCCGATCGGCGAGGAGATCGACTGCGCCTCCGACGAGAGCGTCCTCGACGCCGCCTTTCGCCAGGGCTACAACCTGGCCTACGGCTGCCGCGAAGGCCAGTGCTCTGCGTGCAAGTGCTTTCTGATCGAGGGCGAGGTGGCGCTCAAGCCCTACTCGAACTTCGCCCTATCCGACACGGAGGAGTCGAGCGGCTACTCGCTGATGTGCCGCGCGATGCCGGAGCAGGACCTGGTCGTCGAGTTGCTGCACTACGACCCCGACAACTACCGGCTCGAGAACCCGATCCACACCGCGAGCGCGACCGTCACCGCGATCGAGGCTCTGGCAGACGACATCCGCCGCGTTGTACTCGACGCGCCGGGTTTCAGCTTCACTCCGGGCCAGTTCGTCGACGTTCACGTCGACGGCGCCAAGCGCTCGTTCTCGATGGCCAATGCCGATCCAGGCCGGATCGAGCTGATCGTCAGGCGCTATCCCGGCGGACGCTTCTCGGGTCTGCTCGATGGACAACTGAAGCCCGGGGACGAGCTTGGGTTCACCGGGCCCTACGGGGCACTTCGCGTCCGGGAGTCAGAGCGCCCGATCCTGATGATCGCGGCGGGCTCGGGGATCGCGCCGATCCTGTCGCTGCTGCGCCAGCTCGAGGCGAGCGATTGCCGGCGACCGGTGCGCTTGTTCTTCGCCTCGCGCACGCCGCTGTGCGCGGACGAGCTCGGCGGGCTGTCACTGCCGGACTTCCAAGTCGCGCGCTTCCCCGACCGCTCCATGCTGAGCGCGGTCGATCAGTTCCTGGCCTCCGGTGAGCTTGCGGCTGAGCCCGACGTCTACATGTGCGGTCCGCCGCCGATGCTGGAGGCGGCCGAGCCGCTCTTGATCGAGAAGCACAAGCTCGATGAGCAGCGAATCTTCCAGGACAAGTTCACGACGGCCGCCGAGGCGGACCCGGAGCGCAATGCGCCACCCTCGAAGCGCCTGGCCGCGGAACCCGCCCCCAGCGGGGACGCGGACGAGCGCCAGTTCTCCTGGTACACCCCGGCGAAGCGTCGCGCGACTCTCTACGAGGACGTCACGATCGACACCCAGCCGTCGGTCCACCGCCACCTGACGCGGGGCTGGCCGGTCAGCTTCGAAGACGGTCGCGGGACGTGGGACGATGGATCCACCGCCCTCAGCGCCACTGATTGGTTTCAGTTCCGCGACCCCGGCGAGCAGTGGGAGCGCCCCTACTACCGGGCCGGGACCGCGGTCGAGCACCAGATCGAAGGCGCGATGCGCTCGGCGCGAGAGGAGGGGCTGATCCAGGACTTCCGCCCTGAATGGGTCGAGTTCCTGCGGCGCTTCCTGCAGATCCCCGCTTACGTCGAGCACGGGCTGTGGTTCGCGACGGCGACGGCGGGGCGCGCCTGCCTGTCGGACTCGATCTCCACCTGCGTCTGCCTGCAGGCGGCGATGAAGCAGCGCTCGGCCCAGGCGATCGTCCTCTATGCCATGGACCTCGAGGAGCAGTTCGAGCTCGAGTTCTCGATCGAGGCCGCGCGCCAGGCGTTCTTGAACGACAAGGCCTGGCAGCCGACGCGGCGCCTGCTCGAGCGGCTCGCGGCCACGCCCGACTGGGGGGAGGTGATCGTGGGGGCGAACCTATGCTTGGAGCCGGTCGTCGCCACGTTGATCCGCCGCGAGCTCGGGACCCGCGCCGCCGCCGCCAACGGCGACTCGGTCACGCCCGTGCTGGCCCGGGTCGAGACCCAGGAGTGGGAGTGGACCCGGGGGTGGACGGTGGCCCTGGCGCGGCTCCTGATAGAGGACTCGCAGTTCGGGAGCGCCAACCGCGAGGTGCTCGGGGCCTGGGTGCGCGACTGGCTGCCGCAGACAGTCGAGGCTGCGCTGGCGCTGGCGCCGCTCGCGGCCGAGGTCCCCAACGGGATCGAGGTCGAGGAAGCGGTGTCTCGCGTGCAGGCCTACGCTGGCGCGCTGTTCGAGGAGGCGGGCCTGCCGGAGCTGTGCGAGCTGGTGGGGTACGAGCCCGTGGAGGCGGTCGCTGCGCCCACGGCCAGCGCCCGCCGTGTCCGTCCGCCGCGCGAGCGGCACCCATCCGCCCGCGCCGAAGGGGCCGTGGCCGCGCCGCCGCCACCCCCGCCCACGACCGACGACGACGGCACCTACGACTTCGTCGGGATCGTGATGGCCAAGAGCGCCGAGGGCGACGCGGTCGCACGGATCCTCGGCACCCGCGAGGACATCGTCGTCTACGAGCAGCCCGCGTTCTGGGACATTCGCGCCTCCAACCGGCTGGTGATCCCTTACGACGAGGTCTCCGAGGAGCTGGGCTATGAGATCGACGCCTATTCGATCCAGCACGAGATGTCGACCCACTACGGTCGCATGGTGGCCACCGACGAAGCGCTGATGCTGTTCTCGGATCCCACCGAGGCCATGCAGCATCTGCTCTCGACATGACCGCGCTGCGCGACCGCGCCCTGCGCCGCGGCGGGTCCCGTGTGGCGGACCTCGACCGCCGGCCTCTCCCCCACCGCCTGATCTTGCGTGCGCTGCCGCGAGCGGTCACGGCGCGCTTCGACCCCGCTGCGGCGGCCGACCTGGAGGCTTCGTTCGAGCTCTGCGTGCGGGATCCGCGTGGCGGCGAGCCAGCCCGCTTCGCCTTGTGCGTGACCGGCGGGCGCTGCGAGGTGCGCCCCGGGACGGTGCCTGACGCCGGCGCGAGCGTGACCGTCGGCAGCGACGACTTGATCCGGATGGCGAGCGGCGCCGCCGGTTGGCCCGAGCTGCTCTCGGCCGGACGCCTGGAGCTGGCGGGCGACCCCTTCCTGGCGCTGCGCTTCCCGACCCTCTTCCGGCTCCCGACGGCTGGAGGGCAGTAGCTTGGCGCAGCCCCCGGCCCGTGTGATATAAGGCCAACTTGAAACGCGGCTGAAACGCTGCGGGGGCAGGCTTCGACTAGGCGCAAGTCGAGCGGGGAAACATGGAAGTCCGGCGGGGAGGAACAACTTGATCATGGGGTGCTTAAGGCTCTTGGCGCGTGCCAAGCCGGTTAGTTCAGCCAGCGGCGGCGGCGCAAGCGCGCCAGGAGGGGTAGGCCGCAAGCTCGTTTCCGGTCTGGTCGCGGTGGCGATCACGATCGCCGCGTTCGCTGCGGCCAATCCTGCCGCCGCGAGTGCCGATCCCTTGACCTGGGGAACCCCCACCAACGTGACCGGGGAGCAGAACAACCTGTACGCGCTCTCGTGTCCGAGCTCGAGCCTCTGCCTGACAAGCGATGGCGGCGGTGATGTCTTCCATGCCAATCCCACCAGCGGAGGGTGGACCAAGGCGACGATCGACACCTCGGCGACGAACACGCTTGAATCGCTCGCCTGCGCCAGTCCGACTCTCTGCGTCACCGGCGACGCCGGCGGAGCGGTATTCGCTACCTCGACGCCCACGGGCCCAGCCACGGGTTGGCATGGGACAGCCCTGGTCCCTGCCGGCACCGGCGCCGTCTATGCGCTGGCGTGCGACACGGGTCCGCTCTGCCTCGCATCGGTCAGCGCGTTCCCGAGCGCGCTGTATGTGAGCACCAACCCGACCGCCGCAAGCCCCACCTGGACCCAGATCAGTGGTGTCACGATCGACAACGGCAACCTCCAGGTCGCGCTCGCCTGCGCTCGCGGGAGCACCACCGATCGCTGCTTCGGGGTCGACGGCCAGGGCAACGTCACTTGGTCCACCGCTCCTACCTCCACCCAGTGGTTCAGCGCCGACGTCGACGGCAGCAATCGGCTGTACAGCATCTCGTGTCCCTCGATCAGCCTTTGCGTAGGGGGCGACGCCCAAGGAAACGTCGTCACCTCGGTGCAGCCGACCGGTGGCGCCGGCCAGTGGCATGTGCACAACATCATGCCCTCGTCGGCCGAGCTGCAGAACGTCTCGTGCGCGGCGGACAGCAACGGGAACCTGTGCGTCGCCACCGATATCAACGGCGACACCTACGACTTCTCGGTCGACTCGACGGGCGCGTGTGACCGGTCTGCACGAGAACCTCCACCTCGCCTCCGCCCTGCTTCACGTCTCGTGCGCGACCACGTCCCTGTGCGCGGCCAGCGACCTGAGCCAGGTCGTCGTGGGAAGCGCGTTGCCCAGCAATGGCCCGGTCGTGTTCGATCAGACCACCGGGGCGGGGATAAACGCGCCGACGACAACGCAGATCTTCGCGGTCAACCCGGCCGGCACGAACCCGCATGCGCTGACCTCGCCCCCTAGCGGCCAAAATGACATCGATCCGCGCGTGTCGGCCGACGGACACTGGATCGTCTTCGAGCGCACTGGTTTCCCCTCGACGGCTCCGGGCGGCTTTGCCACGCACGTCATGGCCATGCGGTCTGACGGCAGCAACCTGACCGACCTGAGCCTGCTGGCGACGCCAAGCATCGAGAGCACAGCAGACAGCGACCTCACGCCCACGCTCTCGCCCGCCGGCACGACCGTCCTCTTCGACCGGTTCGACTCCGCGACGGGCAACTCGCTCGGGATCTTCAAGGCGTCCGTGACGCTCCCGAGCTCGGGCGCGCCGACGGCGGGGCCGGCAACGCAGATAACGAACGGCGATGATTCGGATCCGACCGTCTCCTCGGACGGCAAGCTCGCGTTCGTGCGCCTCGCGTCCGACTCCAGCTCGGCGCTGATCTACATCGCGCCGTCGATCTGCGCCTACCCGTGCACGACCGCTACGCAGCTCACTACCGGTAGCAACTTCGACCGCAATCCCGACTTCTCGCCCGACGGCAGCGAGGTGGTGTTCGACCGGGGCGGTCTCGGCCTGTTCGAGGTCAGCGCCGGCGGCGGATCGCCTGCGCTGCTGGTCGCCAACCCGTCCGGCAAGACGTACGAGCATCCATCGTTCTCGCCCGACGGCGGGCAGATCGTGTTCGATGAGAACACCTTTACCGTCGGTCCGGGCGGCTCTCCCACCCATTCGCTGCTGACGATGGCGGCGACGCCGGGCGCTACGCCCACGGTCATCCCGGGCCGGGGCGGCACCCCGACCGTCTCGAACGCGGACCCCACATGGGCGGTGGCCGCGGCGAGCACGCAAGCGCCAACGGTGTTCACGGGTGACTCTTTTGGCCATACGGTCACCAACGTCACCGCCACGGGAGCCACGCTTCATGGCCAAGTCAACCCCAACGGCTCGACCGTCACCGACTGTCATTTCGACTACTGGACCGGCAACGGACCCCACCAGCAGGCGCCCTGCTCGCCGAGCCCCGGCGGCGGCTCCAGCCTGGTGGACGTGTCAGCGGCGATCACCAATCTGCTGCCGGGAACAACTTACAGCTGGGACGTTGTCGGCCACGAACGCCATCGGCACCACGACCAGCCCGGCTCCGTCGTCGGAGGCGTTCACGACGCTGAGCGAGCGGCCAGACGTCTTCACCGGTGGGGTCGACAGCATCACGAGCACCAATGCGACGCTTACTGGACAGGTGAACCCCAACGGCGCGCCCGTCACGGACTGTCATTTCGACTACTGGACCGGCAGCGGTACCCATCAGCAGGCGCCGTGCTCGCCGCCCGCCCCGTTTGGCGGCGCCAGCCCGGTGAACGTGGACGCCACGCTCAGCGGTTTGTCGCCGGGGACGACTTACAGCTGGGACTTGTCGGCGACGAACGCCAATGGCACGGTGACGAGCGCCGCTCCGTCGTCAGAGGCGTTCACGACGAGCGCGCCACCTGCATCGGCCGCTCCGCAGGTTTCCACCGATCTGCCGAACGGGGCGGACGAGCACACGATCAATCTCAGCGGGGTGGTGAATCCGGAGGGGAGCCAGACGGATTGGTATTTCCAGTACAGCGCGTATCCCGATGTAGCCTATGCCGAGCAGACTGCCAATGACAGCGGCACCGGTCCGCTCAACGGTAACTCGTCCCAGCAGGTGGGCGCCGGGATCTCGAGCTATGGCGGCAACGGGTTCAATCCCAATACGACGATGTATTACCGCGTGGTGGGCGTCAATGCGGGCGGCACGACGTATGGAAATATCTTGCAGGGAACGACGAGCTCGGCGGCGGTGGGGATAACGGTCCACTACCTGGACTCGAACTTCCAGCTGCAGAGCTTTGCCAGCAATCCGCCGAGTTCGCCTTTTGACGCCGGCTCGGAGCAGCCGATGGATTGGGGATGCTCGGTTGATGGGTTGCCGAGCGCCGAGGGCATCCAGCACTGTCAGATCAGCGTGACCGACGACCAGGGCAACTCCTACCAGATCGCTCCCTGGACCAACGACGATGCGACCGGCGTGGACTCTGCCCAGGCAGATCTGCCGACTAACTGCTCGGGTTCGTCGACCTGTCACTTCAAGATCGCGGTCACCGCGCAGGATCTCTACGGTGACAGCAAGAGCGTCCAGTACGGCTATTCCGTCAATCCGGCTGCGTCGACGGCTGGCGCCCAGGCCGACACCTCGAAGGACGCCTCGCACACCGCCGGCTCGCTAAAGGACCTGCTGGCCGGCGGCCTGGCGCCGTTCAACGCCAAGTACGGGATCACCGATCAGAGCGGCAACATCGTCGGCTGGTACATGAACGACGGCTCGATCATCGCCGCCGGATCGGGGAACCTCATCAGCGACAACGGCGCCGGCTGGCAACTGTCCGGTGCAGATGGGCGGATCATCGCTGCCGGTTCTGGGAACATCATCTCCGCCGGCTCGGGGAACATCATCGCGGCCGGCTCGGGGAACATCATCGCGGCCGGATCGGGGAACCTCATCAGCGACAACGGCGCCGGCTGGCAACCGTCCGGTGCCGATGGGCGGATCATCGCTGCCGGTTCTGGGAACATCATCGGCGCCGGCGGCGCGAACATCATCGGCGCCGGCTCGGGGAACATCATCGGCGCCGGCGGCGCGAACATCATCGGCGCCGGCGGCGGCAACTTCCATGCCGTGAACGAACCGGTCGCCGCCGCGGCCGCGGCAGGGAAACCCGTGACGCTATATGCCGGGGGCGTGAGCCGCGCCCGACGCCGCATGCTAGCCAGCGACCTGGCGAGCTTCGGCATCGGCAACTTCACGACCAAGATCACCCTGCGCCTTGGCACCGGCAAGCACGGTCGAAACGTCACCTTGGCCACCGGTGCGATCCAGTTCATCCGCGTTCGCCAGGTGCGGACGATGATGCTGACCCTGACCAAGGCCGGCGTGCGGCTGCTGGCTCGCATCACGCACGACAACCTCGTGCGGCGCCGCCACCATCAGTCGTTGCTCCGGGTGACGCTAACCGTTCGGGACGTGTTCAGTCCTAAGCTCAAGGGCAAGCTCGTGGTGGCCACGCGCCGGGTCACCGTTGCCCCGGGATCCCGCATTCGCCTCAGAAAGCGCTGACTCGAGTCTGCGAACGGTCCAGTCAACTCCGGCCGGCTCGACCGCACGCTGGGCGCTGTTGATCAGCGCCTCGATCTTCCACGCCCGATGGTTCCTGGCGCTGCGCTACCCGACCCTCTTCCGGCTACCGACGGCTGGAGGCGAGTAGCGTGGCGCGCTTGACCCGAGCCCTGGCCTCGGTAGCTGCCTCGCGTCCCGGCAGCTGGTTCTACCTGCACGTCGCGAACCCGATCGACCGGCGCCTGCTGCCGCTGACCGGGGGGCGGATCAGCGTCTCGCTTGGGCAGCCCGTGCTGTGCCTTGAAGTGCGCGGTGCGCGCAGCGGCGAGCTCCGTCGCACGCCGCTGCTGTTCAACGAGATCGACGGACAGATCGTGATTGTGGCCTCCGCCACCGGTCGTCCTCGGCATCCGGCCTGGTACCACAACGTGACAGCCAATCGACGCGTGAAGATCTACGCGCCTGGGGGACGGACGGGCGAGTACGTGGCCCGGACGGCCGAAGACCCGGAGCGCGAGCGGCTGTGGCACGAGATGCTCGAGTTCTATCCGGGCTTCCGGGTCTACGAGGGCCGGACTACGGGTGAGCGAGAGATCCCGATCGTTGTGCTGAGCAGGGCGTAGCCGCCGGTCCGGTCTCGGTCCAGCTCCGTCCTACTCCTGCGGTCGGAACATCCGGAAGATTCGCTCCACCACCGTGTAGTCGGCCGGGCCACCACACCGCGCGACCGGACGCACCCGCGCCGTGTCGACGATCCCGTCGGCGAGCACGGCCTCGTCGAGGTGAACGCCCACCACCTGGCCGATCACCAAGTGCTGATCGACCGGCCGCCCGCTGGTGTCCTGAAGCTGAAGCGAGTGGACGACCTTGCATTCCATGGCGCAAGGGCTGGAGGCCACGCGGGGCGGGGATACCAGCCGGGAGTCAGCCATCTCCAGACCGGCGCGGCGGAACTCGCTCGAGCCGCGCGGCAGTGGCGCCGAGGTCTCGTTCATCGCCTCTCGCAGCTCATAGGTGACGAGGTTCCAGACGAACTCCCGAAGCTCGCCGGCGAACGTCGAGGAGTCCTTGGCGCCGTGACTGGAGAACCCGAGCATCGCCGGTTCTTCGCCGATGGCGTTGAAGAAGCTGTAGGGCGCCAGGTTCACCTCGCCCCGGGCGTTGATCGTGGAGATCCAGCCGATCGGCCGGGGAGTGACCAGGGCCTTGAACGGATCATGGGGAAGCACGCTGCGATCGCGGGCTTGAGGCTCGTAGAACAGCATCGTCGGGGACGCTACCCAGGGGCAGCCGGCACCGGGTCTGGCGTGGAGCCGGCGGACTGAGGCGCCGCTCGCGCCAGGTCGGTGCTGGCGCCCTGCAAGGCGCCACCGGGACAATCCGTACATGGGACCTCGCGGCGCGGATTCTCGATCCCCGCCAGTGCCACGAGCCCGCCGAGGAGCGCTAGGCCGGCGGCGATCCCCAGGCCGATATGAAACGCATAGACCGAGGCGTTGACGAGTGCAGCCCGTACCTCCGGCTTCTCCTGCGCGGGGACACCGGCAGTGGAGATCACGAGCGCGCGAGTACGGTCGGTGACCACGGCCGTCCTAGCCGAAGGCGTCAGCGGCCGGCCCGCGAGATTTTGATCCAGCCGCGAGGCGAAGCTGCCGGCCACGATCGCCCCCAGGGCGGCGATCGCCAGGAGACTCGCCACCCGCGCGATCGCGTTGTTGACCCCGCTGGCGACGCCAGAGTGGCCGGGCTCGACCGCGCCCAGCACCGTGGCGGTAAGCGGTGCAACCGTCGCCGATAGGCCCAGGGCGAATACGAGCACTCCAGGCAAGACATCGTCACGTAGTCCGCGCCCGCTCCCGTGCGGATCAGCAACAGCAGTCCCGCGCCCGCCACCAGCGGACCACCACCCATGAAGTAGTGAGGTCCGAGACGGTCCGCCAAGGCGGCGAACCGCCGCGAAAAAAGGAACATGACCACGGTCATCGGCAGCAGCGCCAGTCCGGCCGAGATCGGGGTGTAGCCGCCAACCTGCTGGAGAAACAGGACGAGAAAGAAGGTGGCGACGCCCAGCCCGGCGTAGAGCGTCAGCGTTGTCAGGTTGCCGACGGCGAAGTTCCGTCGCTTGAACAGGGCCAAAGGCATCATCGGCTGGGGTGAGCGCCCCTCCCAGGCCAAAAACGCGACAAACAGCGCCACGCCGGCGATCAGCGGTGCCATGACGCGAACGTCGCCCCAGCCATACGTCGGCTGCTCGATCAGCGCGAACACGGGTCCACCCAGCCCGAGAGCGCAGAGCGCAGCCCCGGGGATGTCGACGTGGCCCGGCTCGCGGACGTCGGATCCGGTGTTGCGCAGCAGCCACAGCGTTATCGCCACCGGCAGCAGGTTCACGGCGAAGATCAGCCGCCAGGAGACGAGCTGCACCAGCGCTCCGCCGCCCAGCGGACCGATAACCGTGGCGATACCCGTCCACGCCGTCCAGCTGCCGATCGCCGCGGCGCGCTCGTTCTCGGGAAAGACGTCAATGAGCAGCGCCAGCGTGGCTCGGCACCAGCATCGCCCCGAACAGACCCTGCACGGCACGAGCGCCGATCAGAAAGCCGCCAGTCGGTGCCAGCGCACAAGCCACAGAGCAAACGCCGAACCCGAGCAGCCCGGCCGCGAACAGTCGGCGCCGGCCGAACAAGTCCCCCAGCGAGCCCCCCACCAGCAACAGCGAGGAGAGTGTCAGCAGATAGGCCTCGACGATCCACTGCTGCTGCGCCAGGCCGCCATGAAGGTCGCCGCGGATCGCCGGCAGGGCAACGTTGACGATCGTTCCGTCGAGGAACACGATCCCGGAGCCGAGAATCGAGGCGATCAGGGCGATCCGCTTGACGCTCGCGCTCGGCACCCGGCTAACCCATCCCCTGCGCGAACAGCCAGTTCGGCTCGTAGCCGTCGAAGCGGACGCTCTGCGCAAGCGGTAGCTGTGGCCTGACGATCACGCAGAAGCTGCGGCCGTCGGCGCTGGGGGCACAACTGCGGTACGTGGATCCGGGCTCGATCGTCAGCGTGGAGATCGAGCCGGCGTTGCGCCGAAACTGCGCCGGCGCTTTCGTCCCGATCCAGGCTTCGGCCCGTGTCATCGCTTCGCGCAGGGCGTTGCGGTGCGCGACCACCTGAGAATGGTGGCCGAGGCCGATCCCGAGCAGCGCCGCGGTCACCGCCGTCACCGCGGCTGTGCCGGCGTAGTCACGTGCGATCAGCTTCGGCAGGTCAGGACGAGCGCGTCGCACGAGCGCACCAACTGGTGCCCGAAGAACCACGACCGCGGCCAGGTTCAAGCCGGAGCCGAGCAGCATCGCCGCGAAGAACGTCTGCGTCTCGCCGCTGGGCGGAAGCGCGTGGCCGATGAGGCCATCCGCGATCGTCAGGCCGGCAAACGTCGGCCATAACCATGCTCCCCTCCGGCGCCAGCGAACCCGAGCGATCAAGGCACCGTCCATCGTTCAAGGGTAATGCCGCCCAATCTCACGCCCGGGCGTGAGGTAACCTCGGTCTCGTCCCTGATCGAGGAGCCGGAAGGCGGAGATCCCGCTACCGGCTCGACTAGTGGGCAAGGGGGAGATCCCCTCCGGCCCCGGACCAGAGGGAGCAGAGATGACAACTGATACCGCTCAGGCACCGGTTGACGTAGCCGGTGCGGTAGGCCACCTTCGGCTTCAGGATCGGATCGGGCTGCTGAGGGCGATGCTGATGATGCGGGGGCTCGAGGAACGAGCGATGAGCCTCTACCGGCAGGGCAAGGTGCCGGGCTCGTTTTACGACGGCTGCGGGCAGGAAGCGGTTTCCGCCGGCCCGGCGTTCGCCATGGCCCCGGAGGACCGGCTTTGCATCCTCCATCGTGACCTCGCCGCGCATCTCATCCGAGGTGTGCATGCATCACGCGTGCTGGCGCAGTACTTAGGTCGGGAGTCCGGCATCACGCGCGGCCGGGACGGAAACGTTCACTTCGGTGACCGGCAGCTCGGTTGCGTGGGCATGGTCTCGATGCTGCCCGACATGATGCTCGTGGCGACCGGGATGGCGATGGCTTTCAAGTTGCGCGGCGAGCGGCGCTGCGCGCTGACCTGGTTTGGCGATGGCTCCACCTCGCGCGGCGACTTCCACGAGGCGATGAACTGGGCGGGCGTCCAGCGGTTGCCGGCGGTGTTCGTGCTGGAGAACAACCAGTACGCCTATTCCACCCCGCTTAGCAAGCAGTTCGCGGTCGACCCGGTGCAGCGCGCGGCCGCTTACGGCTTCGTCGGCGAGACCGTCGACGGCAACGACGCGGAGGCGATGTTCGAGGCCACGCTTGCCGCGCGTGAGCGGGCGGTGGCTGGGCACGGACCGACCTTGATCGAGGCGGTCACGATGCGCATGCACGGCCACGCCGCCCACGACGACATGAAGTACGTTCCCAAGGAGCTCGTGGAGGAGTGGCGGTCCCGTGACCCGATCGAGCGCCAAGAGCAACGGCTGCGAGCCGCCGGCGTGGACGTGGAGGAATTGCGGGCCTCTGTGGCGGCCGAGATCGACGCGGCCACCGAGCAGGCGCTGACCTCCCCGATGCCCGACCCCGCGACCGCTACGGCCGGCGTCTTCTGCGAGACGGAGGCCGAGCCGCTGGGCGACGGGCAGGCGCCGTGGAGCGGCTACTCGTCATGAGCACACTCACCTACCTGCAAGCGATCTCAGCTGCCCTGCGCGACGAGCTCCGAACTGACGAACGAGTTCTCGTGATGGGCGAGGACATCGGGGTGTTCGGAGGGGCGTTCAAGGTCACCGACGGCTTCGCCGAGGAGTTCGGAACGGAGCGGGTGATGGACACCCCGCTGGCCGAGTCGGGAATCATCGGCACCGCGATCGGGGCGGCCGTGGTTGGGATGCGCCCGGTCTGCGAAATGCAGTTCGCCGACTTCATCTCCTGCGGCTTCGACCAGCTGGTCAACGTGGCCGGCAAGATGCACTACCGGCAGGGCTTGGCGGTCCCGATCGTCGTCAGGCTGCCGTCCGGCGGCGGTTTCTCGGGCGGGCCCTTCCACTCACAGAATCCCGAGGCGTGGTTCATGCACGCGCCGGGAATCAAGGTCGTCGCACCGTCCACCGCCGAGGATGCCAAGGGGCTCCTGCACGCTGCGATCCACGACCCCAACCCGGTCTGCTACATGGAGCACAAGCACCTGTACAGGCGCGTGAAGGGCGACGTGCCGGAGGGTGTTTTCGAGACGCCGTTCACGGCCCGCGTTGCCCGACCCGGGGCCGACCTGGTCGTCATCACCTACGGGGCCATGGTCCAAGTGGCGCTCGAGGCCGTCGCCGACGGTCTTGACGGCGCCTCTGTGGAGGTGCTCGACCTGCGCTCCCTGGTGCCTCTCGACGAGGAGGCGGTGCTTAGCTCGGTCGCCCGATGTTCGAAGGTGGTGATCGTCGATGAAGCCAACTCGTGCTGTGCCGCGGGCGCGGAGGTCGCAGCGCTGATCGCGGAGCGGGGCTTCGAATCGCTCGACGGCCCGGTCGTGCGCGTCGCCACACCCGACGTCCCGATTCCCTTCTCGCCGCCGCTCGAGCAGGCGGTTCTGCCAAACGTCGAGCGCGTGAGGGAGGCTTGCCGTGGGCTCCTCGAGTACTAAGGGGACCGAAGTCGTCGATGTGACGATGCCCCAGATGGGCGTCTCGGTGGCCGAGGGCACCGTGGTCGCGTGGCGCGTGGAGGTCGGCGGCCGGATCGAGGCCGAGCAGACGATCTGCGAGATCTCGACGGACAAGATCGATACCGAGGTGCCAGCCCCGACCAGCGGCGTGGTGAGCGAGATCCTGGTTCCGGTGGAGACGACGGTGGCGGTGGGTGAGGTGCTGGCACGGATCGCGCCGGATGGCGCACGGATCGCGCCGGACGGGGCACGGATCGCGCCGGATGGGGCGGCACCCGGGGCCGATGCTCCCCAAGCGCCGCTCGTCTCTGATGAACCCGAAACCGGTGCATCGCTGGTCGAGACGAATGGCGCGCGTGCCGATCACGCCGCGCGCCCGGACGGCCGCCGCTACTCCCCCGTCGTTCAGCGCATAGCGGCAGAGCACGACGTCGATCTCTCGCAGGTGCCGGGCACCGGCCGTGGCGGGCGCGTTCGCAAACAGGACGTGCTGGCCTATCTCGAGTCGGGCGCCGCCGCACCCCAGGTGCCGAATGTGGCCGAGCCGCCGCTTCACATCGAAAGCCCCTACCGGCCGGAGCCGGCGTCGGCCGATGCGGGGACGGTCCCTGGCGGCCTGTCGCGCATGCGCCGCCAGATCGGCGAGCACATGAAGCGCTCGCTCCAGACAGCTGCCCACTGCACGACCTGGATCGAGGCGGACATGTACCGCGTGGAGGCCGCCCGGGCGTCGCTGGGGTTCACGGCGCTGCCGTTTGTCGCGCGGGCTGCAATCGCCGCGCTGCGCGAGCAGCCGGCGCTCAACGCCACACTCGAAGACGACCGCTATACGCGCCATCAGCAGGTCAATCTCGGTATCGCCGTCTCGCTGGGCGAGGACGGCCTGATCGTGCCGGTGATCCAAGGCGCCCACGAGCTATCGGTCGAGGGGCTGGCGGCGCGCATCAAGGATCTGGCCCGGCGCGCGCGGGCGGGTCAGCTTGAGCCTGACGAGGTGCGCGGGGGGACGTTCACGATCACCAACCCCGGCCAGTATGGATCGATCATGGCCACCCCGATCATCAACCAACCGCAGGTGGCGATCCTCGACCTGGAGTCGGTCAACAAGCACCCAGTCGTCGTCACCGACCCGGACGGCAACGATTCGATCGCCATCCGGCCGACGACCATCCTGGGGCTGAGCTGGGATCACCGCGCGCTGGACGGCGCCCAGGCGGCACAGTTCCTGGCCTCGGTGAAGCGCTATCTGGAGGGGTGGACCGGTGCCTGAGCTCGCCCCCGCGCGGCGCGCACGGCCGCGCCGACCAGGCCCAGAGCTGCCCGAGCTCTGGGTCTGCGACCTGGGGGTCGTGGATTACCGAGAGGGGCTGGCTCTACAAGAGCGCGTCCGGGCGGCGCGGCAGCGCGACGAAGTTCCGGACGTGATGCTTCTGCTCGAGCACTGGCCCGTCTACACCCGCGGGCGCCGCTCAGTGCCTGGGGAGCTTCCGATGGGTGAGGAGTGGTATGCGATGCAGGGCATCGAGATCGTGCAGACCAACCGCGGCGGCAAGGTCACATACCACGGCCCGGGCCAGTTAGTCGGCTACCCGATCGTGCCCGTCGATGACGTCGTCGCCTATGTGCGAACGCTCGAGCGGGCCCTCGTCGCCGCGCTCGCAGAGGAGGGGATCGCCGCCCGCGCCCGGCCCGAGGACGGCCCCGATTACACGGGCGTGTGGATCGAGGACCGCAAGATCGCCTCAATCGGGGTCCATGTGGCCAAGGGCGTTACGACGCACGGGTTCGCGGTCAACGTCGAGAACGATCTGCAGCCGTTCGGGTGGATCGTGCCCTGCGGGCTGGAGGGCGTGCGGATGACCTCGCTGATCAAGGAGACGGGCCGCCTAGCGGGGCAGATGAAGTGCTTCCGCCGCCGCGCGGCGTGGAAGGTGGCCGAGGCGCTTGCCCGCCGGCAGCGGCTCATGAGCCGCTCGCGACTCGAGGCCGCGATCGGGACCGCCGCGACGGTCGCCTGACCAGCGCCCGGAGCGTCGCCTCGAGCTCCGCCGGCCGCCGGAACACCTGGCGCCAGTCGGTGCGGATCGGCCGCCAGTCGTGGACGGTGAGACGCTGGTCGCGACGCGCGTCGCGCGGCCGAGCCTGGTGGGTACCGTGAAACCGCACGCCATCGACCTCGACCACGACCCGCTCCGCGCGCCACAGGAAGTCGGCCCTGATCGGCGGGCCGCCGTCATGAAGCGCCAGCCACTTCTGCGTCTCGGGCTGCGGCAGCGCCGCTCGGCGGCAGAGCGCCAGAAACCCCTCCTCGAGCTCGCTCTCGGTGGGCGTCGAGCCGATGTAGTGCTCCTCGAGCAGCGCGCGGACGATGCCGGCGCCGCGGCGCGTCGGGTTGCGCGCCAGCTGATCCTCGATCGCCCGGAGATCGAACTGGTTCAGGATCTCGGACTGGTCGAAGGCGCGCTCCAGGCCGCGGCGACTGATCATCTCCGCGAGGTCGAACAGGGTCCGCGCGACGGTGGTGCAGGGGATGCCCTTTGCCTCCGTGACGTCGGCTTCGGTGAGCGTGGTCGAGCGGTGAACCCGGAGGCCGGGGAGCGTGCGCCGAGAGCGCCCGGGGACCGTGACGTGGACGTATTCCGAGTCGCTGCGCCTGAGCTCGTGGAGCGCGGCCGCGGTCACGTGGCTGAGAACCGCTCCAGGACCACAGGCCAGCACGGCGGCCATCCAGTGGCCCTCGCGGGTCAGCAGCTCTGCTGGGACAAGCGAGTAGACGCCGGGGTAGCGGCGGTGAAAACTGCCGCAGGCCGCTCGCTTGTGCACGGCCGACGCGCTCAGCCCGAGTTCCCGCAGCTGTTGGAGGCTGAAGACCGCGTGCTGGCCAGCTGCGAGCGCCGCAACGGGCCCGTGGGTCGGGGGCTGGGCGTTAGACCGGCCATATTTTCCGCTTATCTGCCCACCCTCATCCACGCCCCCGATGGTGGACCCAAAACCGTCACACGTGGTTCGCGCGGCGGAACAAATCGACACCGGTAACCTTGAACCATGAGCACTCGCTCCCGTGCAAACCCCGGCGGCATCGCGGACGTGCTCCAGATTCTCGGGCCCGAGGTCCAGCCCCACCGGGGCCGCAAGCCGCCCTGGTTCAAGGTCCCCGCCCCCGGCGGCCCAAGGTACCGCGAGCTCAAGCGGCTGATCGACGAGGAGAACCTCCACACCGTCTGCCAGGAGGCGGCCTGCCCCAACATCGGCGAGTGCTGGCAGCGCGGCACCGCGACATTCATGATCCTGGGCGACACGTGCACGCGCCGCTGCGGCTTCTGCAACGTAAAGACGGGCAAGCCGACCTGGAACGACCCCCTCGAGCCCGCCCGCGTCGCGCGGAGCGTCGCGAAAATGGGTCTCCGGCACGCGGTCATCACCAGCGTCGACCGCGATGACCTCCCGGACTACGGAGCATCGGCGTTCGTAGGGGTGATACGGCAGATCCGCCACCAAGCCCCGCGCTGCAAGGTCGAGGTGCTGACGCCTGACTTCCGCGGCGCGGAGATGCCGCTGGCCAGGGTCATCGCCGAGAAGCCCGACGTCTTCAACCACAACGTGGAGGTCGTGCCCCGGCTCTACCCGGTAGCGCGGAGGGGGTCGAAGTTCGAACGCTCGTGCCGGGTCCTCAAGAACGCGAAGGAGATGGGGGGCGACGAGGTGGTGACCAAGTCCGGGCTGATGGTCGGGCTCGGCGAAAGCTTTCAGGAGATGGTCGACGCGCTCGGGACCTTGAGAGACCACCACGTCCAGGTTCTGACGATCGGCCAGTACTTGCGGCCCACCGAGAACCATCTGCCGATCGTCCGCTACTGGCACCCGGACGAGTTCGCCCAGCTCGAAAAGGCCGCGTACGACCTCGGATTCGCGCACGTGGCGGCCGGCCCGCTGGTCCGAAGCAGCTATCACGCCGACGAGCACGTCAAGCAACGCGAGCCCGGTGTGGGTCCGGTCGCCGAGGTGGCCAGCGAGGCGACAGCGTGACCGGCCACGAACTGCACCTGGCCGCGGCCGGCGGCGGCTCCGGCGGCTTCGGCGGTGGCGGCGGAGGAGGCGGCGGCGGGCGCGGCGCCGGCCTCTACATCCTGATCCAGATCCTGATCCGGATCGCGATCCTGGGCCACGGCCTCGGGGCGCTCGTGGTGATCGGACTGCTGGTTCTGGGGTTCGTGTTCCTGAGGGTCATGCCGCAGAGCAAGCAGTGGTACGCCGCCCACCAGAGCGCCGGACCCGCTGCGAAACGGCGTACGCGCCAGCGCGAGCGCCGCGTGGAGTTGGCCGCCGCCGAGGCTGCCGAGGACAACCCAGCGTTTGCACCCGAGGCCGTCCGCAGGCAGGCGGCGCGACTGTTCGAGCAGATCCAGCTCGCCTGGGATGCCGGCGATCGCTCCCGGCTTCGGCAGCTGGTGGAACCGGGGCTGATGGCGGAGTGGGAGCGCCGCCTGGATGACTTCGAGCGGCGAGGCTGGCGCAACCGCGTGGCCATGCTCGGCAAGCCCACCGTGCAGTATGTGTCACTCGAGCATCGCGGCGGGCCGTCGGGCGACCGCGTCGTGGTGCGGGTCGAGGCCCGGCTGCGGGACTACGTCGAGGACGCGTACGGCAACCACGTCAAACGCGCCGGTCGCATCTCAGAGACCGTGCGCATGCGCGAGTTCTGGACGCTCGCCATGCGCCGCAACCGGTGGGTCCTGGAGTCGATAGAGCAGGGCGGCGAGGGCACACACCGGCTTGACGAGCAGCTGGTGCCGACCCCCTGGTCCGACGAGCAGTCGCTGCGCGACGAAGCGCTCGTGGAGGGCGCCGTGGCCGAGGCCGCCCCGCAGGGCACCAACGTTGCCGAGCTCGTCGACCTGCAGTTCGAGGGCAGCGCGCAGGCCGCTGCGCTCGATCTGAGCCTCGCCGACGGGCGCTTCGCGCCCGATGTTCTGGAAATCGCGGCGCGCCGCGCGGTGTCGGCTTGGGCCGAGGCGGTCGATGGTGACGACGGAGCGCTGCTCGCGCTGGCCCACCCGCAGGCGGCACGCGAGCTGCTCCACCCCGGGGACCCGAGCGGCCGCACGCGCGTCGTGGTCCGCGGCCCGCGCGTGGAGCACATCCGGGTGCTCGCCCTGGATCCGGCCTCAGAGCCGCCGACGATGACGATCGAGGTCCAGATAACGGGCCGGCGCTATATCGAGGATCGCGCCACCACGACACTCGTCGCGGGCAACCCGACGCGCGAGACGACTTTCAGCGAGCACTGGACGCTGGCGCTGGACGGCGATCACTCGCAGCCGTGGCGAATCGCCGCGGTCGGTTCTCAGCCGGCCCGCGCCTAGAGGATCAAATAAAGGGCCGGCCCGGGGCCGGCCCCGTAATTAATAAGCTCCCGCACGCGGCCAGTGATCCCGATCAAGGACAACATTCCGACCGATCGGTTCCCGTTCGTAACCGCAGCGCTGATCATCGTCAACTTCGTTGTCTACCTGCTGGCAATCCGGCACGGAGGCTCGTTCATCAGCGGCCCCGACACGCAAGAAGTGGTCAAGTACGGCGCTATCCCAGAGGCTCTGACGCACCCCGGCGTGCACTGCGCCGAAGTGGTGCGACAGTCGGCGTTCGGTCAGGGGCCCCCGCAGATGCTCTGCAACACGGCGCTGCTGAACGCCAACCACATCCCGGCAGAGAACCTGAGGCCCTCCTGGGAGACGATCTTCACCGGGATGTTCATGCATGCCTCGATCCTGCACATCGGGGGCAACATGCTGTTCCTGTGGATCTTCGGCAACAACGTCGAAGACTCGATGGGGCCGATCCGCTACCTGGGCTTCTACATCATTGGCGGTCTGGCGGCGCTCGGCCTGCAGGTGGCCATCGACCCCAGCTCCACGGCACCCACGCTCGGGGCCTCGGGGGCAATCGCCGCCGTGCTCGGGGGCTACATCCTGCTCTATCCGCGGGCCCGCGTGCTGACGCTGGTGCTGATCATCTTCCTGTTCACGGTGATCGAACTGCCGGCCTGGGTGATGCTCGGCGTGTGGTTCGTGGAGCAGGCACTGTTCGGCGCCGCTGGGCTGACCAACCCGGCCGGGGGCGGCGGGGGTGTCGCCTACTTCGCGCACGTCGGCGGGTTCGCCTTCGGTCTGCTCGCCATCCGGCTCCTGGCCAAGAGGCGCAAGTCCGTCCCGCCTCCCCACCCCGTTTACTGAGTACCGTGCGCCGAGCGGTTCTGCTGGTGGCGGTGCTGTTTATCGTCCTGCTCGTCTATCTAACGATCGTCGACTTCGTTCGCTACGGCGTGACGGCGGTGGGAGTGTTGGCGGTGATAATCATCTTTCTGCTCTCGATTGGCATCGTCGGCGCTCTGCGCCATCCTCCCGACTGATGAGCCCGTACTCGATCTTGCAGGAGGGCCACATGCGCCGGCGCTCCGTCCGCTCGGGCGGGCATCGGGGGCTCAAAGCGCTGGGCGCGATCCTGCTGGTCGTGCTGTTGTGCCTGGTGGCGCTGCTGGTCTTCATGGCCTCGCGGGCGTCCGGTCCAGGGGTCGGTTCCTCGCATCAAGCGCCGGCCCGAAGCCAGGCCGCGGCCAGCGCTCCGGTGCGCGGCGGCTACGGGGTCGCGGCCGCCGCCCATCCGCTCCAGGTGCGGGTGAAGCAGCCGCTGCGGAGCGGGCTGCTGTTCGACGTGGCCACCGGCCGTGTGCTCTGGCAGCGCGATCCGCAAGCCAGCGTGCCGATCGCCAGCTTGACCAAGATGATGACCGCACTGGTCGTGACTGCCAGCGTGCGCCCCAGCGCGCGGGCTTTGATCACGCCCCAGGCTGTGCACTTCTCGGGCTCGGGCGTGGGCGAGCTGCCGCTCCACAAGCGCGTTCCGGTGAGCACGCTGCTCTACGGGCTGCTCCTGCCTTCCGGCAATGACGCAGCGATCGCGCTGGCGCAGAGGGTGGCAGGGACGCAGCAACGGTTCGTGGCCAAGATGAACGAGCGGGCTCAGTCGCTCGGGCTCAGCTGCACCCACTTCTCGAACGTCTCGGGAATCGTCGACCGGAACAACTACTCGTGCGCCTCGGACCTGGCGCTGGTGGCCCATCTGATGTTCGAGCAACCGCTGCTGGCCCGGATCGTGGCCTCTCGGAGCGCGATCGTGCCGGCTCCGGTGAAGGGGGGCAAGCTGTTCCTCTACAACAACAATCCGCTCTACACCCTGCGCTACGGGGGCACCGACGGGGTCAAGACCGGCTACACGACGGCAGCCGGCCAGTGCCTCGTCGCCACCGCCCGCCGGGGCAAAAGGTGGCTCGGCGTCGTACTGCTCCATACGAATGACACCGGCACCCTTGGGGAGCAGCTGCTGAACGCCGGCTTTGCGGACCGGAACAGCTAGCCGCCCCCAACCGGGGTGGACGCTAGATCCCAAAGTGGGGCCGACGGCGCCAGACCCAGAACCGCATCACGAAGAACAGCGGCAGCAGCACCCAGAACACGTGGTGGTGAATCACCGCGGCGATCACGAAGATCGTCAACAGGATCGGTACCGCTGCTCCCCAGCGCGGGAGTAGCCGTGGACCCCGGCCGAAGCTGCGCTCGCGCTGACGTGGCTCTCCCGGCAGGTCGACCACCAGCGCTCGGAGGTCGCCAACCGTCTTTGCCTTGTAACAGCGCTCAATCCGCTGCTGGAACTCCTCGGCGTCGAGGCGCCCCTCGGCGTGGGCCCGACGCAGTTGCTCGCCGGTCTCCTCGCGCTCTGAATCTCCGACCCTCAGGTCGGGATTCTGAACGAGCCGACCTAGTTCGTGTTGGAACTTGTAGCGGTACATGTGTCCCTCCTTGCGCAGCGCATCATCAATGCGTGAAGCTTGGCCTCCGGGGAGAGCTCTGTCATCGGCCAGGCGGCGGTTCTTGCCCTCCCGCCCTAGGCCTGTTCTGGGGTCAGCCCGTACGACTCCGGGCGTAGCCGGCGCTACTCCCTGAGGACGGCGACGGCGCCCGGCTTGGCGGCTATCGTCGCGCTGTGAGCCGCTCTGGCTCGATAGCGCGATCGTTGGCGGCAGATGCCCGCAGGCTGCGGCCCCGGGACGTACGCATCGCCTGGATCAGCCTCGCCGTGCAGGTCGGCGGCAGTTTCGCTGTCAGCCATCACCAGATGCACGGGTCCCATGGCTGCTGGTGGGCGTCCAGCTGTGGCCCGGCGCACCGAATGGACGTCCTGGCCATCGTGCTGCTGGTGGTCGGACCGATTGCGCTGCTGGTCAGGCGTCGCTACCCCCGAGGCGTTCTGCTCATCACCCTGGTGGTGACGCTGGCCTACGTGACGATCGGCTACGCCCAGGGGCCGAACTACGCCTCGCTGGTATTCGCTTTCGTCGGCGCGGTGATCGCCGGGGAGCGCACGCTGGGGGCGGTTGTGCTCATCGCCGGCTGGGCGCTGTTCTTGTGGCTCCCCTGGGCGATCGGGAACACGGGCGCGCCGACCGTGTCCGCGGCGCTGGCGATCGGGGCCTGGCTGGTCGTCCTGTTCGCGGCGGCCGAGGGGCTCCGCAGCCGCACCGAATGGGCGCAAGAGCGGCGCCGGGCTCGCGAGCAGGAAGCTCGCCGCCGGGCCGACGAGGAGCGGCTACGGATCGCGCGCGAGCTGCACGACGTCCTGGCGCACAACATCTCGCTGATCAACGTCCAGTCGGGAGTCGCATTGCACCTGATGGACGAGCGGCCGGAGCAGGCCCGCACCGCATTGACCGCGATCAACGAGGCAAGCGCCGACGCGCTACGGGAGGTGCGTTCGGTGCTGGGCGTGCTGAGGGGCGACGGCGAGCGAGCGCCGAGGGCGCCGACGGCCGGGCTCCAGCAGTTGGACGAGCTCGTCTCGCGGGCAGCCGCCGCCGGCATCGACATCTCACTCGACGTCCGCGGGGAGCGCCGGGCGCTGCCGGCCAGTGTCGAGTTGGCGGCGTTCCGCATCGTCCAGGAGGCCCTGACGAACGTCGTGCGCCACGCGGGCGCGGCGTCGGCGAGCGTCCAAGTCGTCTATGGGCAGGACGAGCTCACCGTGCAGGTCGATGACGATGGGAGCGGAAACGGAAGCGGCGACGGCGCGGGTAGCGGCATCACCGGGATGCGTGAGCGCGCGCTCGCTCTGCAGGGCGAGCTCGAGGCCGGCGCGATGGCGGACCAGGGCTTCCGGGTCCGCGCGCGGCTGCCGATCGGAGGCCAGACATGATCCGCGTCCTGCTGGCTGACGATCAGGCGCTGGTGCGGGCAGGCTTCCGCGCGCTGCTCGACGCCCAGGACGACATCGAGGTCGTGGGCGAAGCCGAGGACGGACAGCGAGCCGTGAAGCTGGCACGCGAGCTCCAACCACAGGTCATCCTGATGGACATCCGCATGCCGGTTCTCGACGGCCTCGCCGCCACGCGCCAAGTCACGGCCGACGAGCGCCTGGAGGCCGTGCGGATCGTGATCCTCACCACGTTCGAGCTCGATGAGTACGTGTTTGACGCCATCCGAGCTGGAGCCAGCGGCTTCCTGGTCAAGGACACCAAGCCGGGCGATCTGATCGAGGCCGTGCGGGTCGTCGCCGACGGCGAAGCGCTGCTCTCGCCATCGGTCACACGGCGGCTGATCGGCGAGTACGCCGCGCGCGCCACGCAGCCGCCGAGCTCGGCCGCGCTCGAGGAGCTGACCGAGCGCGAGCGCGAGGTGCTGTCGCTCGTGGCCGCCGGGCTGTCGAATTCCCAGATCGCCGAGCGCCTGATTGTGAGCGTGGCCACGGCAAAGACCCATGTCAGCCGAACGATGATGAAGCTCGGTGCGCGGGACCGGGCACAGCTGGTGGTGCTCGCCTACGAGACCGGGCTGGTGCGCCCCGGCTGGCTCGAGTGACTCTCGGGCGGGCGCCTGCCCGCCGTGTCCGCGGCCGCTGCGGCGGGTAGCCGAGAAGCTATGCCCAAGTCGATCTGGAACGGCACGGTGACGTTCGGCATGGTCAACGTCCCGATCAAGCTCTACTCGGCCACGGAGTCCAAGACCGTGCACTTTCACGAGGTCCATGTCACGGACGGAGCGCGGATCGAGCACCGGCGCATCTGTCCAAAGGACGGCCAGGAAGTTCCCTACAAGGAGGTGGTCAAGGGTTACGAGGTGCGGCCGGACGAGTACGTGGTCCTGGACAAGGACGAGGTCAAGGTCGCCGCCGGAAACCGGGGGAAGGTCATTCACTTGCGAGAGTTCGTGCACGCCACGGACATCGATCCGGTGTTCTACGAGAAGACCTACTACGTCGGCTCCCGCGACGACGCGGACGCCTTCCGGCTGCTCTATGAGGCGCTGCTCAAGACCGGGCGCGCGGGCATCGGGCGGTTCAGCTTCCACGACCGCGAATATCTGGTGGCGCTGCGCGCCGGCGACGGCGTGCTGCTGCTGCACACGCTGCGCTTTCACGACGAGCTGGTCTCCGGCCACGAGCTCGAGCTCGAGGGCGGCGACCGCAAGCCGTCGAAGAAGGAGGTCGACATGGCCGGGCGCCTCGTCGACTCGCTGGCCGAGGACTTCGAGCCTGAGGACTACGAGGACAGCTACCGAGACGCGGTGCTGGATCTTCTCAAGCGCAAGGCGGCGGGCGAGGAGATCGACCTGGTGGCCCAGGAGGAGCCTGCGCACGGGGACGATTTGGCGGCCGCGCTGGAAGCCAGCCTCGCCGGGTCGGGGAGCTGATAAATGGCCCGCGCACTGTGGAGCGGCTCGCTTAGCTTTGGCCTGGTCAACGTTCCGGTCCAGCTGGTCAGCGCCGCCCGCGACCTCGACTACCACTTTCGCCAGCTGCACGAAAAGGACAAGGTGCCGATCGAGCAGCGACGCTTCTGCTCCAAAGACGACGAAGAGGTCGTCTGGGAGGAGGTCGCCCACTCCTATGAGGAGGGAGGCAAACAGGTGATCGTTACCGATGAAGAGCTGGCGTCGGTCCAGCCTAGGAAGACGCGCACGATCGACGTCGAGGCGTTCGTGGAGGTGGAGGACGTGGATCCGGTCTATTTCGACCATCCCTACTTCCTCGTCCCGGCGGGAGACAGCGAAGGGACGCTTCGGGCCTACCGGCTGCTGGTGGAGACGATCGGCGCACAGAATCGCGCAGCGCTCGGCCGTTTCGTGATGCGCACCAAGGAGTACCTGGTGGCGATCCGGGCCCGGGAGGGGGCGCTGGCGCTTAGCACGATGCTGTTCCGCGACGAGGTCCGCCCGACCAAAGACATCGAGACCGGCGGAAAGAAGCCCTCAAAGAAGCAGCTCGAGGGTGCCGTGGCGATCGTCGAGGAGCTATCGGCCGACTGGGATCCGGCCAACTACACCGACTGCTACCGGGAGCGGCTAAAGCGCGTGATCGACGACAAGCGCAAGCGCAAGACGATCCACGTGCCCAAGCCGGAGCAGGAGCCAACCCCGGCCCCGGATCTGATGGCCGCGCTCGAGCGGACGCTCGAGAACCTGCGCAACGGAGACGACCCCCGGGCGGAGGAGGAAGACGGCGATGGCGACAGCGGCGAAGACCGCGATGGCAAGAGGCGCAAAGACAGCGATCGGAGAAAGAAGCGCGCCAAGTCGGGTGGTTGATGACGGCGGCGGTCACCGCGTCTATGACGCAGGCCCGCCGTTTTCGGGGGCTGAAATCACGCCGGCCGCCGCCGGCTGGTGGTAGAAAAGCACTCGGAAAGGAGACTCAAAGTGAAGCTGAGCGCTCGCAACAAGCTTGCCGGAACCGTCAGCAGCATCAATAAGGGCGAAGCGATCGCCAACGTAGCCGTCGATGTGGCCGGCCAGCGGGTGGTGGCATCGGTCACGGTGGAAGCAGTGGATGAACTCGGTCTGACAGAAGGCGCATCGGTCACGGCAATCATCAAGGCCTCGGACGTGATCCTGGCCACCGACGACTGACGGCTGACCGCTGCGCGTGGCCACCGCGAAACGGCGAGAATCGGTCGCGGCCGCCGACCGGCGGCCGACCATCGACACGAAACGGAGGGATTTCGAGTGATCGTCATGTTCACTGCCCGGCGCCTGAAGCCCGACGCGTGGGAGCAGTTCCGCCGTGCCTGGGAGCCCGGCGACCAGATGCCACCGGGCTTTCAGCGCGCCTACCACGCCCGCAACATCCGCGACGAGGACGAGGTGATCTCGTTCGGGCTGTTCGATATGAGCGAGGAGGAGTACCGCCGCTGGAGGGAAGAGACAGACGCTCAGGAGAACCAGCGCGTCGAGAGCATGTCAGCGTTCGTCCAGCACGAGTATGTCTCGGGCGTGTACGAGGTGGTCGACGCGGTGGAGTAAGCGAGTGGCGCGAGGCCGGGCGGGCCCGCCGGGACTCAGTCCCACACGCCGCGGGCGTCCACAAACAGCCGCTGCTGGCGGATCTTGCCCTGATGGAGGACGAAGATGCCGACACCGGGGCGGACGATCTCCTGGCCGTCTTTGCGCCAGTAGGTGACCTCGAGCTCGAAAATCAGCTCGTCCCCCTCCTCCCATGCCTGCTTCAGCTCGTGCCGGATGCCCCGGAGCGCACCCAGGCCCTTGCGTCCACGTTCGATGATCTTCGCCCGACCGACCACGACCGCACCGGTTGGGTAGGTGTTGCGACAGTCGTCATGAAGAAACTCGGCCACGCGGTCGAAGCGGAGGCTGTCCATCGCCTCGTAGTAGGCCCGAAGCCATTGAACGGTGCTGGGCTTCGCTTGCATCCCGTCTCGGTCCGCGCTAGACGCCTCGCTCGGCGACCCAGGAGGCGATCAGCTCCGCCACGTCATTACGGGCCCCATCCGGCTCGCGGAAATAGTGGTCGCCAGGCAGCGTCACAAGCTGCTTGTCAGCCGCTCCGAGCCCGTCGAAGATCGCTTGGGCATCGCTGGGAAAGACACCGGTGTCGGCGTCCGCCTGGATCACCAGCGCCGGCGTTTCGATCAGCCCCAGATATTCGGAAGAGCGGCATTGAGACTCCTCGAGGCTCCACATCGAGAGCCAAGTTCGCAGCGAGCTGACGGATGCGATCCCGTCGATTCCGCGGTTCGCCCGCCGGGGATCGCCGCGGTAACAGGCCGGGGTGGGTCGCTCCGAAGGGTCGAGGCTGGGGTCGACGAATCGCAAATCGGCCCAGGCCCGGTGAAGCGTGAACAGCCTGTCCGAAAACTCGCCGCGCTGCATTCGAGCCAGCTCGTGCTTGCACCAGAGCGTGATGCGGTCGTTGCGCTTGCGCTGGGCCGCGCGATAGCGGTCGACGAACTCCTCGGGATACGGGGGACCGTTGCGCGGCTCGTACATGTCGAGCGTGGGGTCGGTGCCCAGCGGGTCCTGCTCGTCGATGACAGCCGGATCGAGCCAGCTGGTCAGCACTTCCGGTCGCCCGGGGTGGGCGGCGACGCTCACGTATATGTCCCCTGCGGGGAGCTCGTCGAGGCCGTCGGCGAGTGTCAAACCGGACGGCGGCCGCACGACGGGACGCCGGGCCTGAGCCTGATAAGCGGCCAGCAGTGAGCCGCCACCAGAGTTGCCGAGCAGGACCACCAGCTCTGCTCCGTGCTCCCTCAGCCAGCGGACGCCGATGCCCACATCGCTCAGCGCCCGATCGAGCAGGAAGAACGCGTCCCGTCCACAGAACCGCGTGTTGAAGCCCAGAAACCCGTAACCCCGCCGGGCGAGGAGCTCGCCCAAGTAATGGCGTGAGAAATCGAGGTTGTAGTGAGCGACGATGAATGCGGTTCGGGGCCACTGTCCCGCCGGCCGGCAGTAGATCCCACCCGCCAGCGCCATGCCCCAGCCGCTGCGCGGTAGCCGCGGCGCCTCCAGCTCAACGATCTCGCGCTCGATGCCGCTCATGCCCGCGCCTGCCCGTCCTCGACCGTGACCGCGCCCCGCGACTCAGCTCGCCGCTCGCCGGCGCACCTTCTCGGGGGCGGCCTTGATCGGAACCCCGAAGAAGCTCGTGTACTTGGCGACGATCGGGTCATCGAACAGCGCGGCGCGTACTTCGGACGTCCACGACAGCGCGGCCTTCGTATCCAGGTTGATGCGCATCGAGCGAGGCTGGCCACCGTCCGTCGGTGGCGCCCCGGGCCGCTTGATACCCGGATGCGGAAGCGTTCGCGGCAGCAGCCACAGATGGCCCTCGGTCTGTGGAACGGCGGCCGAGACGTGGTTAAGCCAAACCTCGTCGTAATCGTTCAGATGGGCAGGTGGTCCGAAGCTGCCGTCGGGTGGCGAAACGGTGGGCGGCGGCGGCATGGAGAGAACGTTGAAGAAGAACTCCCGCCCCTGGCCCATCAGCACGGCTCCGGACGGGGGCGGAAGGTGGCCATGCGTGGTCCCGGAGGTGGGTACGTTCCAGACGTTCATCTTGAAGATCACCGGATCGCCGACCCACCCCACCACGTCGGCGCAGGGGTCGAAGTCATAGATCATCGAATGCCAGCGCCCGGCATAGAGGACGCGGAGCTCGTGCCGCTCGCCATCCCCGTGCTGGGACGCCAGCGCGTCCGGGTCACCGGCCGGCGCGGGTTCGGGCAACACCATCTCGGAGTAATCGACGAACAGGCTCGCGTACCCGACGGAGTCCCACAGCTTCTCCGCAAGCTGAATCGGCGCCTCGACCTCGATCACGTACACCTGGTTGCCCTGCTCGGCCAGCGGGCGCTCGCGGTAGATCAGACCACGAGGGATGACCACGAAGTCACCGGCCTCGACGGCCAGTGGACCGAGCTCCGTCTCCAGCAGGAAGCTGCCGCGGTGGTAGAAGCGGATCTGGTGGAAGTCGACGTTCTTCTCCGAGAACGGCATCGGCTGCGCGCGCTGGGAGAGGGACAGCGCTACGCCGTCGCCTTCGAGCAGCCGCAGCGGCTCGCCCCGCGGATCGACGCGGTCCGTGGCCTCTAGGCCTCCGGCATCCAGGCCGCTGTACATCAGACTCGGGTCCGACCAGCTCACGGGATGGGCCAGGTTGTTGCGCCGGTACATGTGCGCCCATTCCCCGAAGAAGCCCTGAAGGGAGTAGATCTCGTCGACGTATTCGCCGAAGCCGGTGGTCTTGTACGGGATCGTGCCCCGCCGCACGTTGGATGCCATCGCCAGTCCTCTCCTCCGCGGTTTGCTCGTCTGGGACGGCTACGTGTAGCGCATTGGCGCTCCCCGCGTCTAGAGCTGTGCCCGCAGCGCCTTACGATCGAGCTTGCCCACCGGCGTGAGCGGAACGGTCTCCACGATCCTCACCTCCCGCGGGTACTTGTAGCCCCCGATCCGCTCCCGGGCCCACGAGACGAGTTCGTGGGGCGCGAGCTGGGAACCCGGGCGCCGCGCAACGAACGCCACCACCTCCTCGCCGTGCCGGGCGTCAGGGCGCCCCACCACAGCGGCCATCTCGACATCGGGATGCTCCACCAGCGCGTCTTCCACGTCGCGCGGATAGACGTTGAACCCACCGCGGATGATCAGATCCTTCTTGCGGTCGACGATGAACAGATAGCCCTGGTGGTCCAGAGTAGCCGACGTCGCCGGTGCGAAGCAGTCCGTCCTCCAGGGCCTCGGCGCTCGCGTCTTCAGCGCGCCAGTAGCCGGCCATCACCCCAGGAGACCGGCAGCAGATCTCCCCCGGTTCTCCCGCCGGAAGCGGTCGGTCCTGCTCGTCGAGGATCAGGACCTCGCAGCCCGGGACCGGAAGCCCCACCGAGCCAGGTTTCTCCCGGCCGATCGGATTGGTGGCGATCAATGCTGCAGTCTCGGTGAGGCCATAGCCCTGCCGGACCGACACGTTTGGCACGCGGCGTCGAAACTCCGCCTCCACTTCCGGGGCCAGCGGCGCGCCGCCGGAAGTCAGGTAGCGAAGCGAGGACAGATCGTGTTCGTCGAGGGGCTGCGAGAGCAGAATCTGGAGCATCGAAGGCACCACCGCCGAGAGCTGCAACCGGTGCTCTGCGACCAGCGACAGGAATGCCTGCGGGTCGAACCAGCGCAGCAGCACCGAGACTCCCTGCTCGGGATGGTGCATCCCGACGAGCGTGACGAGAATTCCGTAGGAGTGCGAGAGCGGAAGCGTGGCCAGCGCCCGGTTTACTCCCGGCACGTAGGCCGCTTCGTGTCCCGAACGGCCGGCGAAACTCAGGTTGGCGTGCGAGAGCATCACTCCCTTGGAGCGCCCGGTCGTACCGCCCGTGTAGAGAAGGGCGGCCAGATCGCCGTCGTCGCGCGTCGGTTATCGGCAGGGGGTCGGCCGATTCAAGCGCGCTGAGCGGCGTCGCCTGGCTCGCAGGCACTCCGGCAGAGACGACAAAGCGCACACCGTCCAGGCCGGCCGCGGCTTCCCTCACCTTGGCGGCGAGCTCGGGGGTGGTGATCACGCCCGCACGCTTCGGCGTCGACGATCTGATGGCGCAGGTCCTCGGGCCCAAGCAGGAACGTGGCCGGCGTGACGACGGCGCCCGCCCGCCAGATGGCGTTGTAGACGATCCCCACCTCGGGACAGTTGGCCATGCATACCAGGACGCGGTCGCCGGAACGAACACCAAGCTCACGCAGGCCTCCCGCGATCCGGCAGGCCCGCTCGAACAGCGTCCCCGAGCGATGCCATGTCCCCTCGAACAGCAGCGCCGGGTAATCGCCCTTGAGCTCAAACGAGCGCTCAGCCAACCGCGCGAGGTTCTGTTCGCCTCCGGGATGGCCGGAGCGGGCGTCAGGCGCAAGGCCGGGTGCGGGCAGCCGATCCCCATCCGGAGCGATTCCCTCTCGCTGTCCGGAGCGGACTGACAAGGACGTTTGCGCACGCTCCATCAGCCGGCCGCATAATAATTCGCATCGAGCGTTCCAGCCTCGACGGGGCACAGTTTGGTCGCCGTAAGCGAAGCGATCGGTCGCGTACGCCGGGGCGTGTGGGTGATCCTGGCGGTCGCGCTCGTGGCCCGCGTGCTGGTAGTGGCGCTCACCTGGGACACCCCTCTCAGCCTCGACCCACTGGATTTCAACCGCACCGCGGTGTCGATCGCCAGCGGCAACGGATACCCGCCGAGCAATCGGGCTCCGGGCGGCGGCCCGAGTGCGTTCAGGCCCCCTGGCTACCCGGTGCTGCTCGGCGGGGTGTACGCGATCAGCGGCGACTCGCCGACGTCGGCCGCTTGGTGGGCGCGCTGCTGGGAACGGTGTCCGTCGCGCTCACCGGGCTGATCGCGCTGCGCGTGTGGGGAAGCCGGGTGGCGATGCTCGCAATGGGCGTCGCCGCCATTGCTCCCGCCGATGGTGGTCTTGAGCACCGCACTGATATCCGAGGCGCTGTTCGTGCCAGTTGTACTTGGGCGCAGTGGCCTGCGCGCTGCAGGCTCGTCAGTCCACGCGGCGCTACCGGTGGGCGATGGCCACCGGCGTGCTGGTCGGCATCGCGTCGCTCACCCGCACCAATGGGCTCATCCTGCTGCTGCCGCTAGCGCTCGCGTTCGCCCCGCCTGCCTCCTGGCGCCGTCTGC
Organism: uncultured Actinomycetes bacterium; assembly: GCA_963756555.1. Classification (GTDB taxonomy): domain Bacteria; phylum Actinomycetota; class Thermoleophilia; order Solirubrobacterales; family Solirubrobacteraceae; genus Palsa-465. Next base: position 84,667 of record CAVWOC010000008.1, on the reverse strand, counting down.
GGGGCTGGGCTCCTGCCGGCGTGCTGGTGGTGACTGCGCTGTTGACCCTGGTTCCCTGGACCATCCGCAACTGGACGGTGTTCCATGCCTTCGTCCCGATATCCGACGAGGGCGGCTACACGCTTGCCGGCACCTACAACCAGGCGTCGCGAACGACCAAAAAGTCGCCGGCCCTATGGATTGAGGCAGAGCACGGCGCGTCGCCTGAGTACGCGCGCATCCTGGGCACGGGCACAGCCCGGCACTGGAACGAGCTCACCTATGGCAACCACCTCCAATCGACCGCGGTCGACGAGATCGAGAGCCATCCGGCGTACGTGCTCGAGGTCGGCTTCTGGAACACGATCCGCATGTTCAGCCTCGGGGACACCCACCTGGCCGTCGACAACCTGCACGACACCGACATCCCACTCGCCCCGGCGCTGCTCTTGATCAACAGCTCGCCTCTGCTTCTGGTACTGGCCTTCGGTGGCGTGCTGACGCGAGCTGCGCGGCGAGCCCCGAAGTGGCTTTGGCTGGTGCCCGTATGCCTGTGGACATCTGTCTTCGTCACCGGCTTTGTCCGTTTCGCGCTCACCGATTGATCCGTTCCTGGCGATGCTGGCCGCGCTGGCCATCGCCGAGGTCTACGAGCAGCTGTTCACGACTGGTCGACCGCGGCCGCGTCGGCGCACTCGTGCCCCGGAGCAAATTTGGACCGGAAGGCAGCTGAACCGGCAGCGGCCTGGCCAATGCGCTGAATCGGGTCGCAAGTGTGATGGCGTTCACATGTGCCCGGGGGCCAGGATGTACCGTGCTCGGGCGATGAGAGCCTAACTCAGTGGTGCATGGATCACAGTCGATGGGTGCTCGTCGGCTGGATCGCGGTCGCGGTCATCACCACCGTCATCGCCACCGGCTTGGGGCGCCAGTACGCCACCAACTTCACGCTCCCGGGCACCGAGGCGCAGCGGGTGACGGATTTGCTGCGCAGCGAGTTCAAGGCCCAAAGCGGCGACGTGGACACGATCGTGTTTCACAACCCGCGCGGCAGCATCGATGCGCCGGCGTCCGCGCCGCCATTACCCCGCTGCTGTCCCGTGTGGCCCAGATGCCCCACGTGGTGGGCGTAGTCAGCCCCTACGGAAAGGCGGGCGCGGTGGAGGTCTCGCGCGATCGAAGCACCGCCTTTGCCACGATCAACTACAGCAAGCGCGCCAACCAGCTGCCCGACACCACCGGCAAGCCGGTATTGGCCGCGCTCAAGGCGATCAACGTCCCCGGGCTCCAGATCGCCGCCGGCGGTCAGGTGATCGAGCAGGCCGAGGGCTTCAGCATCGGCCCGGCCACGGGCGTCGGAGTAGCGGCGGCGATCGTGATTCTGCTGCTGACGTTCGGCTCGCTGCTGGCGGCCGGGATGCCGCTGATCACCGCCGGCCTGGGCCTGGTTACGGGTATCGCGCTGGTGGGCTTGGCCACCCACGTCACCAGCATGTCGAATGTCTCCCCCGAGCTGGCGGTGATGATCGGGCTTAGGTGTGGGCGTCGATTACGCGCTGTTCATCGTCACCCGCTTCCGCGAGAGCTACGGGCGCCATCAAGACATCTCGCGGTCTGTCACCGAGGCGATGGACACCGCCGGCCGAGCGATCCTGCTGGCGGGCGCCACTGTGATCATCGCTCTGCTCGGGATGTTCGCCACCGGCGTGACGTTCATGTACGGGCTAGCGATCGCCTCGGTGCTGGCGGTCTCGTTTACGCTTGGCGCCTCGCTGACCGTGCTGCCGGCGCTGCTCTCGAGCTTCGGGAAGCGGATCGTTCGGCCGAGTCGCTCAGCTCGTCGCCGGGAGGCCCGCGGAGAAGCGCCACGGGAATCCATGTGGCGGCGCTGGAGCCTGACCGTGCAGTCGCGTCCATGGCCGCTGGCGATCGCCTCCTTGGCGGTGATGGCGATCTTCCTGATCCCGGTGTTCGGTCTGCGTCTCGATTCGAGCGACGCCGGCAACGATCCCAGCAACACCAGCACCTACCAGGCGTTCAACCTGCTCTCCCGGGGGTTCGGCCCGGGCTTCAGCGGCCCGCTGCTCGTCGCGGTGGAGATGCCGAATCCAGGCCCAGCTCGCGGCACTGCCGACCCTGCGCTGCGGCGGTGGCCAGCACGCCGGATGTGGTCGCCGTCACCGCGCCCGCGGATCTCGCCATCGGGCAAGGTCGCGGTGATGCAGGCCTACCCGGCGTCCGCGCCACAGGCCAGCGCGACGACCGATCTGGTCAACCACCTGCGTCACGACGTTTTGCGCCCGCTCGGGAAGCGGCTCGGCGTGAAGCCTCTGGTCGGGGGTTTCACCGCCGGCTCGATCGACTTCTCAGGTGTGCTCGCCAGCAAGCTGCCGCTGTTCATCGGCATCGTGGTCGTCCTCTCGGCGCTGCTGCTGCTCGTGATCTTCCGCTCGCTGGTCATCCCCCTGCAGGCGGCGGCGATGAACCTGCTGAGCATCGGCGGCGCGCTCGGCGCCACAGTGGCCGTCTTCCAGTGGGGCTGGCTGTCAAGCGTGTTCGGAATCTCGAAGGGCCCCGTCGAGCCCTGGGTCCCGGTACTGATGTTCGCGGTGGTTTTCGGACTGTCGATGGACTACGAGGTGTTCCTGATCTCACGCGTGCGCGAAGAATGGGTCCGTAAGCGCGACGCGCGCCACGCCGTAGCCGACAGCATCGCGTACACAGGCCGCGTGATCACAGCCGCCGCGGCGATCATGATCTGCGTCTTCCTCTCGTTCCTGCTGGGCGACGAGCGCCCGGTGAAGGAGTTCGGCTTCGGTTTGGCGGCAGCCGTGTTCCTCGATGCTGTCGTGGTGCGCTGCGTGCTGCTGCCGGCGGTGCTCGAACTGCTGGGCCCGCTCACCTGGCGCTTCCCGGCCTCGCTCAACTCGCGGCTGCCCAACATCAACATCGAGGGGCACGCGGCGGCGAGCAGGGATTGGGATGTAGTCCCGGTGGCGGACGAAGCGCGCGTCGAAGAAGACGCCGCGCTCGAGCCGCAGGCGTAGGGCGGGGCCAGCGGTAGCCACCGTCGTCTTGCGACGCGCCCTAGGCGTCGCTATGGTCGGCATCGATGCGGGGACTTGTGGAAGTCCGCTTTCGTTCGGGGTTACCTCGTTGGGCGGCACGCGTCGTCGCTTTCGCGGCGGTGCTACTCCTGGCCTTGGCGCCAGGGGCGGGGGCCGACCCCGTTGGGCAGATCACTTATTTTCCGGCCGGGACAAGACTCTCCGCTGGACTCCAAATTCGATCACGCCGGGGCCCGACGGAAATCCGTGGTTCACCTCTTCCGCGACCGGAGGCGTAGGCCAGATCACGCCCTGAGGGCCAGATCACGGAGTTCAGCAACTTGCCGTTGCCCGCAGGCGACTCCATCGCCTCGGGACCCGACGGCAACCTTTGGTATAGGTGCGGCAACTTTGAATGTTGCGTCGGCATCGTGCGACTCAATCCGCAAGGACAGACATCCGTTTTCGCCGACGGACTGAACGCGGTGAGCAACCCAGGCGCGATCGCTCCCGGTCCGGACGGCGACATGTGGTTCGTCGATCGCGGGTCAACTCCGGCCATTGGCCGCATCACTCTCGACGGCACGATCACCGAGTTCACGAGCGGGATGAAACATCCGTCCGATGTCGCTCCCGGGCCCGACGGCAACGTCTGGTTCACCGACCCGGGAGCAGGGGCCATCGGACGGATCACCCAGGACGGAGTGGTGACTGAGTTCTCGACCGGGCTGAACTCGGGTAGTTCCCCGCAGGCGATTGCACTTGGCCCGGACGGCGACATGTGGTTCACGGACGACGGAAAGACGCGGGCGATCGGACAGGTCACGCCCACCGGGACGATCACGGAGTTCACAGCCGGACTCAACGCGGGTAGCGACCCCGACGGCATTGCCGCGGGACCCGACGGGAACGTCTGGTTCACCGACAACGGGAAGACGCAGACGGTCGGACGGGTCACACCCTCCGGCGCGATTACTGAGTTTGAAGCGCTCCACTTTGATCCGCAGGGGGCCCTGGCTGGGATCGCGCCCGGGTCGGACGGAGACATGTGGATTGCCCGCGACCCAACCAGGCCTGTTCAGCAGCGCCACCATCGTGATGCTCAAGGTCGGCACGGGGCGCCGTGCGGCCACGCAGGCGCCGCCGAGCACAGCCGGGCAGCGGGCAGGTAGGCAGTCCCGAAACCTGCCAGGGCGGGCAGTGCTCGACTTGGTCTGGCGTCAGCCCGTCCGCCAACCTGTATCCGTTCGATGGCTACCAGTGGCTGCGTTGACGGCGCTCCGATCGAGCGGCGCGACCGGAGTGCTACACGCCGACGAGCGACGACGTGGGCCATCACTGCCTGCCAGGACAACGGTACATACCCGCTGCCGTTCTTCGTCACCGCAATCGGACTGAGTTCACCGGTGACCGTAACGTCCGTCAACCGCTGCCACTATCAGCACGTCGACGACGCCCACGCCGTCTAACGCTCGCCCCGCCAGACTCACCGCGGTCAGCCAGACACATCAGCCGCTGGCGGCTCGGTAGCAAGCTTCCGCACATCGCGCGAGTACGCCGGCCGCCGGTCGGAACCACGTTCCGCTTCATCCTCAACGAAGCAGCCACCGTCCAGTTCGCGTTCACGCAGGCCATACGTGGCCGCAAGGTAAATGGTCGCTGCGTTCGCCAGACCGACAAGAACCGTGTCAGGCGCGCATGCTGGCGCGTCGTAACCCGAGGCAGGCTGTCGTTCCCGGGACGCGACGGACTCAACACCGTCGTCTTCCAGGGCCGATTCTCGCGCTCCAAGAAGCTCAAGCCCCGGCCGCTACACGCTGATCATCACCGCGATCAACGCGGCCGGCCAGCATGCCAGCGCCCGCTTGAGTTTCAGAATCGTGGCCTAACGCGGGCGTGCGCCGGCGAGCGCTCACTCGTCCAGAAAGCGCAGCACCTCTCCCGCATCGGACTCAAGTTCTGCGCGGTCCGCTCGAGTGAGGCTACGAAAAGGATCGAGCGCCACCCCCGACCGGGAAATTGTCCAAGTCGCGACCGCCCGTCCCTGGACGAGAGCGAACGGACGGAAGAGGCCGCCGCTCACCACCAGCTGCTCGGCGCCGCGCAGGATGAAATCTCGTGACCTCCAGCCGAGCAGTACTGGCTCGAAGGCGCCGAGCAGACGCGGCTCCGGTACGGGCGCCGCACCGGTTCGGCGCTTGAGACTGACGAGGCCGTCGGTTCGGTGATGGAGCTCGGGCGCGATCGCGCCCAGTCCGGCCCGTGCGTCGCGCAGCGGCAGTCCCGCCCAGCGGGCTAGATCGCCATCGCTCGCCGGCCCGTGCCCGGTCAGGTAGCGCCGGGCGAGCTCGGCGAGCGCCCTGTCTCGGTCGACGGGCGATGATTCGCCAAGCCAGTCGCGTACCAGGGCGAAAGCGTGCTTTCCGCCGAGCAGTGGGCCGCGCACGATCAGGCCGCGGATGGACGCCAGGGCCAGCAGGTGAACGAAAGCCTGTCCCTGCGTGCGGATGCCAGCGGCCGCCACCCGGGCGCGAAGGGTCTCCCGGTCCAGTGGACCTTCTTCCGCCAACGTCCGCTCGATTACCGCCACGCCCCGTTCCGCCGCGTGGGGCGGCACGCCCTCCTGGGCGAGACGCCTGGCGTTCGCCGTCCGGAGTGGTGGCGTGGTCAGCGTCTGAAGCCACGGGTAGTCCTCGCGGCGGACCAGGTGCAGCGTCCCTCGGTTGAGCCACGTGATTAGCAACGAGCGGCGCTCGGTCAAGGCTCTGTCCACGTCCCTGACGGACAAGCCGCTGGTCCGGGCGCGGACCGCCAGACGCGCACCGCGCAGGTCCTGGGCTTGGATCGCCAGCAGTCGCTCGGCGACCGTGACGGGATCGCGGGCCGGTGGACCCGCAAGCAGCTGCGAAGTCAAACGTTCGGCGAGGATCGACACCAGCCGAGAGCTTGCCCGAAAGCGAGTGGGAACCTCGGCTCCCCGGTCCGGCTGCTTTCGCCCTGCGATCGGGCTCTCTCCGGCTTGCTTGTATAACTGCCGGCGTGTCGCTTTCGACGGATGTGGCGTCGTTCGCCGTGGTTGCCGGTTTGCTCACGATCGTCCCCGGTCTCGACACCGCGATGGTCCTGCGATCGGCGATCAGCAATGGGCGAAAGCACGGCTTCGCCACCGCCCTCGGCATCAGCACCGGAATGCTTGTGTGGGGCGCGGCGGCCGCCGTGGGCGTGTCGGCACTGCTAACCGCGTCCACGCTCGCCTACAACACGCTCAGAATCGCCGGAGCCATGTACATGATCGGTCTCGGTCTTCGGCTGCTGGCCCGCGGACTACGCGGCGCGACCGATGGGGGCGATGGGAAGCCGTCGGCGTGGGCCGCGGCCAACGTGTGGCGATCCTGGTCGCGCGGGGTGCTGACAAACCTCCTCAACCCCAAGATCGGCGCTTTCTACGTCGCGGTGCTGCCGCAGTTCATACCAGCTCACGCGTCGCATCTGGCCGTTGGGCTGCTGCTGGCACTCGTTCACGACGCCGAGGGTTTGATTTGGTTTACGGGCATCATCCTCGGTGCCCATTCCGCCCGAGCACTGCTCCAGCGCCGCAGTGTGCGTCGTGGGATCGACGGGTTCTCCGGGGCGGCCCTGCTCGGCTTCGGTATCAAGCTGGGCGTCTCAGGGCGCTAGGCATTTTTCAGCGGTTGGGCGTATGACCTCGCTTCTAGTACGTCGCGCGCGGGACGATGCAGCGGTCGAAGCGGCCGCCGCCGTAACCGCGGCCGTCGCCCCCGAGGGCTCCCTCGGCGTAGAAGCTCCGGTGGATGTCGCAGACCGCGCCCGCAAGTACGCAGAGGTCGCGACCGACACCGACGGTGGAGGCCTGTGGGTGCTCGAGAGCGCCGGTGCGATCGTCGGCTACGCCACGCTTCATGAGCGACGTCGAGGGGTCCTGTCGGTGGGGATGGCCCTGTTGCCCGAGGCGCGCGGCCGCGGAGGAGGCCGGGCATTGCTCGACGCGTTGATTCACCATGCGGAGCGCTCCTCCGCCCACAAGCTAGACCTCGAGGTGTGGGTCGACAATGCCCGTGCGATCGCGCTTTACACCGCCGCCGGGTTCGTCGTGGAAGGCGTCCGGCGGGACCACTACCGCCGGCGGGATGGGCGGTTGCAGAGCACGATGCTTATGGCGCTACGCGTCGATTAGGACTCTCCCGTTCCTCGAAGCCGGGCTGAGGAACTCTTCGAGCACGGGCGCGATCGCGTCGACCTTGAGGTTATGGCCGATTCCCTCGAGCACGCGCAGCTGCGCGTCCGGGAGCACCGCCGCCAGCGCCTCTGAGCCCTTGCGCAGGTTGCCCGGACTCTTGCCGCCATAGACGACGAGCGCCGGCACGGTGACGGACGCAAACTCTTCCGGCTGCAGTGGATCTCCCTGCATGTTGTGCTCGCCGAGCGCCGCCCAGTCGTAGGGCAGCGTATGTGCGTTAGCCGCCATGTCCTTCCACATCGGCATCAGGCGCATCACGGCAACGACCGGCGACGGCATGCCCATCGCCGCTCGCATGAAGTGCTTCACAGCGCCGTTGCGGTTTCCGGCGGCGATCAGCTCGTCCACTCGCCTCCCGTAGTCGGCGGGTGGCCGCCGCTCGTCACGGTCGACCATGTACGGAACCTCGTACGCCGCGACACTTTCGACGCCGATGCCGGCGCCCGCGGCGCGGAGGGCCAGCGCCCCGCCGGAGGAGAAGCCGAACAGCGAGGCGCTCCCACCCTCGGCTTCGATCAGCGCCGCGATGTCCTCGACCTCCCGCTCCACCACGAACGGCCCCGCCTCGTTACTGTCGCCGCGTCCGCGGCGGTCGTAGTTGATCACCGTGAATCGGTCTGCAAGCCGTTCGCTGATCCCGGTCATCAGCTTGAAGCGCCGATCGAGCTTGCGGTCGCCGAGGGCGCCGTTGACGAGGATCGCGACCGGTCCGGACCCGACGCGGTCGTAGGCGATGTTCGTGCCGTCTGTCGAAGTGACTGTGCGCATGTTCCTCTCCGTTCTGGTCTTGCGGCTATTTGCTCACTTAGACCGCCGGCGAGGCGCCAACTCATCGCTTGCCTTCGCGCTTAGCGATTCCTACGATTCGGCGATGCGAGCTTCGTTTGGGGGCGGTAGAGGTCGAGCTTCCTGGGTGCACGGAAGCTGCTCGCCAGCTCTCGAAGGGCGCCGCGGCACGAACATCGCTCGCTTCCGCTCCTCCTGTCAGTGACCACGCTCCTGCCGCCCGCTTCATAGACTTCTGCCACTGGATGATCACACCCGACGACGTTGCCGCGGCGGCTCAACGTCTGGCGGGCGTTGCGAACCGCACGCCTGTGTTCACGAGCCGCGAGCTCAATGCGCGCGTAGACGCGGAGCTGTTTCTAAAGGCCGAGCAGTTTCAACGTGGTGGTGCCTTCAAGTTTCGTGGCGCGTACAACGCGGTGTCGCTGCTGTCGTCGCAAGAGCTCGCGCGCGGAGTGGTGGCGGCCTCCTCTGGCAATCATGCGCAGGCGCTCGCGATCGCGGCACGGTTGGCAGGCACAACAGCGACGATCTTCATGCCGCGGGACGCGCCGGCGTCCAAGCGAGCCGCGACGGAGGGCTACGGGGCACGGATCATCGAATTCGACCGCTATACAGACGACCGCGAAGCGATCGTCCAAGAGCTCGTCGAGCATGAGGGACTGACTCCGGTACACCCGTACGACGATCCGAGAATCATGGCCGGGGCCGGGACATCAACACTCGAACTGCTCGAAGAAATCGAAGGCCTCGATCTCGTTGTGATTCCAGCCGGAGGCGGGGGCCAACTGTCCGGCGGCGCCGTGGCGATCTCCACACTCGCTCAAGCCCCTCGCGTGGTCGGCGTCGAACCCGCCGCGGTGGGCCAGTGGAGCGCCTCACTGGCCGCGGGTCGCCCGGTGCGGGTCGAGGTAGGATCGACGATCGCCGACGGGCAACAGCTCCCATCACCGGGAAAGCTGACGTTCGCTGTCGTCAGGGAACTGGTTCACGATGTCGTCGGGGTCTGCGACGACCAGCTACTCGCAGCGATCCGCTATCTGTTCGAGCGCCTGAAGCTGGTAACCGAGCCGAGCGGCGCGAGCGCGCTCGCGGCAGTTCTGTCGGGACTCCTCGACGTCAAGGGCCTGCGGGTGGGGGTGATCATGTCCGGCGGCAACATCGCCGTCGATCGCTTCGTCAGCCTCACGTCGTCTAGCCGCTGAGCACCGCGCACGCTTGGCGGGTCAGAAGTGGAGCCAGCCGGGATCGAACCGGCGACCTCCTGCTTGCAAGGAGTCAGCGGCCCGGATCACCCCCAAAAGGAAGCCTTGTTGCTGCGCACGTTTGTTGGCGCCATTCACGCGGCGGGTAATTTTGTGAAACGGGAGCAAGCTAAATACGCGGCTCCGTCGGACGCCATATTTGAAGCACCTGTTCGACGACCAGCGAATCGACCCGCGTCCCGCCGCTCGAACCCTCTCCCTCCGCGGCGAAGTTGACGTGGTCCGATGCGCGCAACATCGGACACGCTCCGCGCGGGGGTCCCGGTGCGTGGGATGCTGCGTGCGTGGAGGTTCCCGAGACTCGGTATGCCAAGAGCGGCGATCTGCACATCGCGTTTCAAGTGGCTGGCAGCGGGCCGCGGGACATCCTGTTCCCGACGACGCTGTGGTCGCCGCTCGATCTGCTGTGGGAGGACCCGCTCGCGGCTCGCGGGTTGCGGCGTCTCGCATCGATGGGTCGCCTGATCGGCTGCGATCTACGCGGGTGGGGCAGCTCCGACGCTGTCGACCTCGAGGCTTTGCCCGCCCTGCAGGCATGGATGGACGATCTCCGTGCCGTGATGGATGAGGCTGGGAGCGAGCAGGTTGTGCTGATGGGGGCCGGCGAGGTCGGATTGGTGGCGATCTTGTTCGCCGCTACCTATCCCGATCGGGTGTCGGCGCTGGTGCTGATCAACTCTTTCGCGCGGTTTCACCGCGCGCCCGAACAGCCGTGGGGCATGCCGCCCAATGCCGCCGAGCGGTACTTGCGCCTGTATCTCGAGACGACCGGTCGCGGCCCGGTGGCCGATCTCCTGGCGCCGAGCCGGGCGGGTGAGGCTGGATTCCGCCGATGGTTCGCCAAATGTGAGCGGCTCAGCGGTGGCCCGCGCTCCCACTTCAGGATCTACAGCCTCTTTCAGGCCAGCGACGTCACTGTTGCGTTACCGAGCATCCGCGCTCCAACGCTCGTCTTGCACACGACCGGGAACCCGCACGTACGCAGCGGCCACGCAGAGATGCTGGCCGAGCGAATCCCGCAGGCGAAGCTGGTGGAGCTGCCTGGCGCCGATCACGTTTGGTACGCCGGCGATGTGGAGGTGCTGTTTGACCAGATCGAAGCGTTTCTCACCGGCGTGCGAGCCCAGGCGAGCGGCGCACGTGTGCTGACCACGGTGCTGTTCACGGATGTGATCGGATCCACCGAGCGGGCAGCGCAGCTCGGAGACCGTGCCTGGACCGCGCTGCTGCAGACGCACGACGAGCTCGTCCGTGCGCAGGTCGAGGGGTTCGGCGGGAAGCTGATCAAGACGACCGGCGACGGCACCCTCGCGATGTTCGACGGACCGGCGCGGGCGATTCACTGCGCAGCTGGGATCCGCGACGCCGTCAAGACGATCGACCTCTCTGTTCGAGCCGGGCTACACACGGGCGAGGTCGAGCTGCGGAGCGGCGATGTCGCCGGTATGGCGGTCCACATCGGAGCGCGGATCGCCAGCCTCGCCGACTTGGACGAGATCCTCGTCTCAGCATCCGTCCCGCCGCTCGTCGCCGGGTCAGGAATCCGGTTCCGTGAGCACGGTCGGCACGGGCTCAAGGGAGTCCCAGAGGAGTGGGACGTGCTCGCCGTCGAGTCAGGCGCCTGACAGGACGCCGGTCAACGACAGGATCGGCCTCGGAGTCGCGGACCCGCGGACCCGCGCGGAGCAGGTCGCACGTTCGGACGGTTGCGATTGCCGCCGTCCGACAAGACCAGGTCTGCGTGGCCAGAGTGATCCGGTTAGCGGGGGCGCCGCAGGCCGGCCAGATGACGGCCGGATGCCGGGCTAGCTTCGGTCCGACCACGAATGTGAAGACCGTGAGTCCGAGCCAGGGGCGCAGATGCGGCCGAATCCGCCCGGATCAGCCCATCCTCCGCAAGCTCGAACACCATTGCGTCGCCGAGGGTTGCGCTCCCGATCTTGGACAGGGCCCGACCGTCCAAAGGGTCACATTTCTTCGGCGTGTCGTGTCATCGGAATGATCGAGAACATGCCTCTGGTATGAGAAGGAGACTCCTATGAAAGCCGTCCGCATCCTGAAGCCCGAGGGCTTGGAAGGTATAGAGGGCCTCGTCTACGAGGAGGCTCCGGATCCCCAGCCGATGATCGGCGACGCAGTCGTGCAGGTGCGGGCCGCCAGCTTCACCCCGACGGAGCTGACCTGGCCCCTCCAAACCGACCGAGCTGGGCACGACCGGGGGCCGCGGATCCCGGCTCACGAGGGGTCAGGCGTCGTGGTCGCGTTGGGCTACGGCACCGCCGGCGTATCGGTGGGCGACGAGGTCTACGGCCTTATCGACGGATACCGCGACGGGTGGGCGGCCGAGTACGTGACCATCGAGGCTCGCAGCTTGGCGCCGAAGCCGACGACGGTCGATTTCATCGAAGCCGCGGCGATCCCACAAGCCGGGCTCACGTCGTGGCAGGCGCTGTTCGACCACGGCCACCTCGAGTCGGGTCAGACCGTGGTGATCCATGGCGCGGGCGGCGGGGTCGGATCGATTGCGGTGGAGCTGGCCCGCTGGGCCGGCGCTCGGGTCATCGGGACCGGCCGAGCCGGCGCGCGCCAGCGCGTGCTCGAGCTCGGCGCCGACGATTTTGTCGATGTCGAGCGCGACGACTGGGAGACCGTCGTCGGTCAGGTCGACCTGGTCTACGACGCGATCGGCGGCGATGTGCTAGCCCGTTCACCAGCGATCGTGAAACCCGGTGGTGCGCTGGTCTCGGTCATAGCTTCACCGCAAACAGATCGAGACGACATCCACATGGTTCACTTCGTGCGCGACCCGAGCGGTGCCCAACTCCGGGAAATCACTCGGCTCGTCGACCAGGGCAAGCTGCGACCCCAGGTCGGCGCCGTCTACCCGCTCGCGGACGCTCGCGAGGCCTTCATGGCCAAGTCGATCCAGCACATTCCGGGCAAGGTCGTGCTGACGCCCTAGCCATGGCATGAACCACACGTCCATCAAGGCGCACATCGAACACCGAAAGCGCCGCAGCGTCAGACAAGCTGCCGGTTTTGAAGGCACTTCCAGAGTGGAGCCAGCCGGGATCGAACCGGCGACCTCCTGCTTGCAAAGCAGGCGCTCTCCCAACTGAGCTATGGCCCCTCCTGCCGGCGAGTGTAGTGACCGGGTCTGCCCTGGCGAGACCGTGGCTATAGCCGGAGCACACCGTCGATCACCACGACAACGGCACCGCTGACTCGCACCGTGTCGCCGGCGATCTGGCAGCTCAACCGGCTGGGGCGACCCATCTCCACCCCCTGGCTGACCTCGAGCAACGCGCAGCCGGTCCGGCGGTGCAGATAGGCGCACAGCGGTCCAGCGGCCGAACCTGTGGCGGGGTCCTCCCACACTTGGGCGCTTCTCGCGAACAGCCGGGCGCGTGCCTTGCCGCGCTCCGGCTCCGGCCAGACCGCGTAGAGGCCGTAGGCGCCATATGCCTCGAGCGTGGCATCCACGGCGGTCGGGTCCGGCTGGAGGCCGCCCAGCGCTGCGGGGCGAGCGACCGGCAGCATCACGTGGGGCAAGCCTGTCGTCACCACCTGCGGCGGGAGGTCCTTGTGGCCGTCGGCGGCGCTCAATCCCAGCGCGGCCAGCAGCAGCTCCGGCGCCAGCTCGTCGCCGAAGCTCGCCGGCTCCTGCAGCATGGACGCCGTGAAACCTGTCGCTTCAACGCCCACCTCCACTCGCTGCAGCCCCGCGCCGGTCTGCTGGATATAGCTCGCTCGCTCGTGCATGCCGCGCGCGCGGCCGACGGCCACCGCCGTGCCTAGTGACGGATGGCCCGCGAAAGGCAACTCGCCGGCCATCGAGAAGATCCGGTTCCGGTAGTCGGCCCCGTCAACGGAGGGCGTCTGCACGAACGTGGTCTCCGAAAGCCTGGTCTCGACGGCGAATCCGAGCATCGCCTGCTCGTCGAGCGCGTCGGCGTCATGTACCACGGCCAGCGGATTGCCCGCAAGCGGCACGTCGCTGAAGACGTCGAGCAGCGTGTAGCGAAATTCAGCCGTCGAAATCGAAGTCGCGTGGGGGACGCTGCTCGAACCAAAGGCGGTCGTGGTCAGGCGCGTCCTGGAGGAAGTCAGGCGTCTCCTCTAGGACGTCGTCTCCCTGTTTCTTCTCCGGACCATCCTGTGGCTCGAGGTCCTCCTGCGGATCGAGCGGGGGCGAACCGCCCGGCGGCGACGTCGCGCCAGTGTCCGTTTCGGCGGCGAACGCCTCGTCGACGTTGTACTGCACAGTTTCATCGCCAACTGGCTCCGCGGAATACGGTGCCGGGGCCTCGCGCTGGGTCTCCTCCGAGCCAACGGAAAGCTCGTCCTCGAGCTGGGCTGGGGCCATGACGCGGGTCGCCTCATCAGCCCCGCCAGCGCCCGCGGCGCTCACTGGCGGCGCCGGTTCCGGCTCATCTTCGAACGCATCGCCCCAGTCACCCTCGTCGGCGTATGGCTCTTCGCCGTACTGCTGGTCGGCGTATCGCTCCTCGCCATACTGCTCGTGGTCGAACAGGCCTTCTTCCGGGTCAGACGCCGCTGCGCCACCGGCCGGCTCGAGCTCGTCGCCACCGGGCTCGAACGGTTCTCGCCGCACTGGCCCAAGCGCCTCGCGCTCCGCCCGCTCCACCTCGGCGGGATCGGCGCCGCGGCGGCGCTTTAGGTCGAGGTGCTCACGGATGGCGTCGTCAAGCAAACCCATCGCTCAAAAGCCTACTCGGAGGTAGCCACCTTCGCGGGCTCCGGCGGTGCCTTGACCGCCCGATTCTTGCCCTGCCGTTTGGCGGCATAAAGCGCCGCGTCAGCCCGGGAGATCAGCACCTGTCCGTCGCCATCGTTCGAGGCCGCCACGCCCAGGCTCGCGGTGATATGCAGCTCACCCGTTCCGTCCAGGCGCGGGATCGGGAGGGCCTCGATCGCAGTACGGACGCGCTCGGCGATCGTGTAGGCGCCCGCCAGATCGGTGTGGGGAAGGATCACGGCCATCTCCTCGCCACCGTAGCGAGCCGGGGTGTCAGTTTCGCGTGAGGTGTCGCGGACGACGCGCGCGACCTCCTTCAGCACCACGTCGCCCTGTGGATGTCCGTAGGTGTCGTTGACCGACTTGAAGCCGTCCAAGTCAAGCATGATCAGGCCCACCGAATGGTGATATCGGCGCACCTGGTCCAGTTCGGCGCGCAGCAGCTCCTGGAAGCGGCCGTGGTTCGCAAGCCCTGTCAGCTCGTCGGTCACGGCCTGACGACGGACCTGGTAGTGAAGCTCGACGTTGTCCAGCGCCAGCGTCGCCTGGGCCGCTAGCGAGCGGAGGATGTCGAGATCGTCGTCGTCAAAACGGCGCCCCCGGCGACCGACCGTTATCAGGCCATGCACCCGTCCCCCAGGCTCGATGGCGCCGAGTGCGGCCGAGGCAAAGAAGGCACTACCGGAACTCGATCGGCCCAGATCACCGGTTTGCAAAGCGGCGCCCTCAGCGGCCAGAACTTGCTGCGACAGACCGTCAAGCGAGCCCACCATGCCAGTTTGCTCAAGGGGCTCATGCGCTGATGAGCGGACGCTCAGCCGCCCGGTGTCCGCGTTGACTGCATCAACAGCAGCTCGCAGCGCTAGATCCAGCAGCGCCCGACGGTCAAGGTTGGAGGCGAACGTCTGACCGATGCGACGTACAGACTCACGCAGCCTCAGACGTTCGCGTTGAAGCTCGTTGAGGCGGTGCTCGAGCTGGCTCGACATCTTGTTGAACTCGGTGCCCAAGGCCGCGAACTCATCGCGTCCCTGTACCAGCACCGGAGAGGAGAAGTCGCCGCTGCCGAGTCGGCGGGCGGCCTGCAGAAAGCGGGTGACCTGTCCCTGAATCTCCCGCGCGGCCAGGAGCGAGAAGGCGAAGGCCAGCACCAGGAACGCGGCGATGAACGCCGCCGCCAGGATTCGGGTGGTCTGCACCGAGGAAGTCGTGGCGGAGACGTCGGAGAGGAGAGTTACCGATACCGAGCTGGACCCGAAGCCTGGGAAGGTTTGTGTCACAGCGCGGTAATGGCTCTTTCCGATCGTGGCCGAACCTCGCTGCGGAAGCCCAGTCGGTACTCGGGAGGTGGCGGCCAGCGTGCTGGTCCCCGACCGTATGACCACTGCGACCCCGGGCCCGGCCAGTTCGGCGGCAAACTGCTTGGCGGTGATTGCCGATGCAGTAACTGAGATCAGCGTGCCGCCGCGCGGGGCCGTCGCTGTGCCGGGAGCCACCGCCGTGCCCTGACCGAGGTCGGCGATACGACGCCTTCCGTCGAGAACGAGTAGGCGCGAGACCGTCCCGTTCAAGACTGAGTCGACCACCGTGCTCGGCAGGCGCGCCGTGCGCGAAGTAGCCAGTGCGCGCGCCACGAGCTCGGCCAGCGCCCGCCCCTTGCTGCTTTCGCTCTCGTACAAGCTCACGGCGACGCTCGCGAGGCCGTTGGCGCGAGCATCGGCTTTGCCCTGCGCGCTGTCGCCGATCAGCCGGAATACCAGGAAGCCAACGGCGATCATCGGCACGACGACGATCAGCACGAAGAAGCTGGTGAGGCGGGTGCGGAAGCTCATGGACCGTTTCCGGCGATGCTGAGCGTATCGGCGTCTCACCCGACTTCCGCGAGTCGTGCACACTCGGTTGGCCAGTGGCATCGGCCAGCCTCCACCGAAGTTGCCAGTTTGCCGCTTGAGAGTGCGGCTCTCAGGCCTCCACCGCACGTGGCTAGACTCTGGCCGAGCCGCGCGGCAGCGCCGCCGCACGGGGCTATAGCTCAGTTGGGAGAGCGCCTGGATCGCACCCAGGAGGTCGCCGGTTCGAGCCCGGCTAGCTCCACTACTCGGATCCCCTGCTAGCGCGGGGGTTTTCGTTTAGGCGCGTTCCTGCGTGTTGCTCTCTGCGGGCCGCCGCGGGTACCAAACGGGTACGTCAGCTTTTGGCGCGGCCGGTGATCACGGGCGCCGGAAGATGTCATGGGTCCCGATCCGCCGCCAGCTGATGTGCGGCTCGCCGCGGATCTCCTGGCCGTATTCGAACGTGGCGCGTCCGTCGGCTGCCCAGGTCATCTCCCACACGCCCGGGTGCCTCTGGACGCGTTTGATGCGGAGGCCGGGGCGAAATGTGCCGCTCCGCAGGTCGGCTTTGAACTGTTCCAGAGCCCGTATGAAGGCGAGCTGCTGCTGGGGAGTCAGGCTTCGCCAGTCGCGCCAGAACGACGCGAAGACGTCATAGGTCGGCATCCAGCGAGCCGCGCCGCTCCTCGAGCGCCGCCATGAACGCCTCGTCACTCTCGAAGCGCTCCACCCTTCCGGCGGCCTTGTCAGCGTCCGCCTCTCGCTCTTTGGCCTGCCACTCGGGCGTCCAGAACCAAGCCTGGTCGGGATCGATCGGTCCTTTGATGATCCCGCGGAGCAGGACCCCGGCGCCCTCGACCGCGGTGTCCGGCAGTTCGTCGATCAGCTTGTGAAGTTCAGCCTTGGTCACAACCCAATTCTGACACGGCGCCCGGCCCGCTCGATCCGCCTCTCCGTCGCGCGTCAGCGATCACGTCTTCGGCTTCGATCCTTGGAGTGTCCTCTAGCTCATCCATCACATGCCCGTACCTCGTAAGAGTGAGCCGAGCATCGTGCCCGAGCTGGCGCGCCACGTAGATGACGCTTCGGCCTTCGTGGAGTTGCAACGAGGCAAAGCTATGCCTCAAGTCGTAAGGCCGCACATGCGCGAGCCCAGCTGCCTGCGTCGCACGGCGGAATGCGCGCCGGCGCCAAGACTGGTACGCCGCCTGCGTCCACGGCCGCCCATCCTTGCCCGGAAACACGAGCTGATCGTCGTCTGGGCGACCGGCGGCCATGCGCCAAAAGCGAAGATCCGCAGCGAGCGGCGCTAGCAACCGCACGGTCCGGTGCTGGCGCGTCTTGGTGTCGGCTTCCTCGCCGAGCGAGATCGACCGCTGTACCAGGACTGTGCGATCCCGGATGTCTCCCCACCGAAGTCCGAGCGCCTCTCCAGGACGAAGCCCGGCATACGCCAGTACAGAGAGCAACGTGGCGTCCCGCGGGGCGAGCGTCTTGCGCATGGCCTCGATCGACGACGGCGAGAGCGCTTGGACCTCCTCACGACGCGGGAGCCTCGCCTTCTTTACGCGGCGAACTGGATTCTCAGGGATCCGGCCGGACGCGTACGCCTGCTCCAGGATCGTGCCGAGCAGATCCAGCGCTTGGCGAACGGCAACCGGACCGGCGCCGGCCGCCAGACGATCCGCCTGCCACCGACCGACGGTTTCAGGATCGATCTCTCGCAGGGTGACCGATCCGAGGTCCGGACGGAGGTGGTGGTCGTACAGACTCGCGTAGTGGAGCCGGGTCTTCGGCGGCAAGCGTCACGGCGTGGGTTGTCGCCCAGGCACCGGTGACATACTCACCAAGCGATTCCGTGCCGGCGTCCAGCGCTGCCAGACTCCCGGCGCGTCGCTGGCGACGCACTTCCGCATCGAAGTCCGCTGCGTCGCGCCGGGTGCTGAATGTCCGGGCGCGGTTCCGACCGTGCTGACGCCACCGCACCCGCCAGACGACCTCACCGCTGTTCCGGTGTATCTTCTCGACGCTCATCGCCGACCTCCCTGGCCGGCTGCTGTGCAGAGAACCGCGCGGAGCGACGGTCCTGCCGTCTTCGGAACGGCGGCGACGCGAGTGCGTCGCGATCGGGGTTGTGCCTCTGACGGTGTCGCCCATTCATGAACCGACTCAGCGGAGATGAGCCACCGGGCTCCTCGTTTGACTGCGGCCAGCTCCCGACGGCCGATCGCACCGCGAATCGCTTTCTGCGACACACCAAGCTCGGCAGCGAGCGAGGCGACGGTGTACACCGAATGGCTCTCGTTCACCTCAGTCGGCCGACGCAGATGGGGCAACAGCCGCCGCGCCAACACGTCAAGGTCATGGTCGCTGAGGCCATCGAGGATCACGGACACGAGGGCCGTCACCGGGTTCGATGTGTCGAGCTTGACTTCGGTCGCGCCGTTGACGACGGCGCCGCCGGAAGTCGGCGTGATCGAGGGGACTGGTGCCAGGTGTGACTCCGATTCCAGCGGAGTCAGCGGCACATTGGCGTACGCTTGCATCGTCGGGACCTCCTGTTTAGGTCTCGGCCAGACCCCGGGGTGTTCCAGCACCGCCGGGGTCGCCTTTTTGATTTGTCTTACACGAGTAAGCTACAGAACGACGCGGACGGAAAGCTCACACGCGTACGCCGCGTCCGCTATCAGGTGTAAGCTTGCTCCATGGCCCGTCGGGTGCTCCTCGATGATCTGATTGACGCACACGATGTAGCCCGGATCCTTGGTCTCACGCATCGGAATACCGTCAGTCAATACCTGCACCGGTACCCCGAGATGCCGCGTCCAGTCCTCGATCTCGGCCGTGGTCGACCGAGTCTCTGGCTGCGACCCGAGATCGAGCGATGGCACGTTCGACAGGTCGAGCTTGGACGGACCCGGCCGAAGAGGCGCGCGGCTCGTTGATGTGCCTGGTCTCGCGCTGGCCGTCGCGCGAAGTCAAACGGATTCTCTTTCTGATCGAGCGATCCCCTTCGACCCGTAAGTCATCCACTCCCGATTTGTGTGCGGCCCGGATGGGCGCGCGCAAATTGGGAGTACCCCAGCGGGAGGCGGCGTTGGAGCCACGAGTGCTCCCCGCGTCCCGCAGCTGCCGCCGCTTCCTTGGTGGCCGGATGAGGGCCTCGACACGGCTCTCGGAGAGAACCGCTGCGTCGACCAGCGGCGTGCGCTCCCTGCGCGAAGGCGATCGTGACCGCAAACGCCCACCGGGTTCGAGGGGGACTCGTGGTCCGTCGCCGATGCGATGGCGCGCTCTGCGCGGCGGCCGAGGTCAAAGCGATCGCGCGCGATCGGACGGTCGCCATTGCGATAGTTCGTTCCAGCGAGCCCTCAGCGAACAATGCAATCGTCAGCCGGTTGCGGCATGTTGTTCGAGTTTCCGAACCCCGGGCGGTTAGTCCTGTGGCAGTGTCCGCCGGTCCCCGAGCCAGAATGGCCGCGTGGCGATCCCGGCGAACAAGAAGCGGGCGATCAACGAGGCTTCAGTACGTCAGTTCTTCAACGCCTGGGACCCTGCCTGGCGCTGGATGCTCATACTCGGCCTCCGGGATCTCCCGGCAAATCTCTCTCGGCTCGGCGCACTGGCGGCCGAAGCGACGGATCACCCCAGTTGGACAGACGAGAGCTATCTCTACGGGCCGGTCGCACTCGGCATTACCGCGGCGGCAGTCAATGAGTGCGCACAGTACGCGGAGGATCTCTTCGCTCTGTTGACGTTCCTCCGCGAGGGCACCGACTTCGTCAAGCGGATGACGAGCTACTCGGCCGGCAAAGTAACGGGCCTCGCTACGAAGCTCATAGGTGACGACAGTGAGGCAATTCGCTCGCGGTACCTCATCCCGCCTGAGGTGACGATCAAGGGTGGGGTTTCAAACGCCGTAGACCCAGCTCAGGCCTCAGCCGCGGCCGAGCAGGGTGTCGTCAATCTGGCCGAGCTAACTCGAGAGGTTGCCGACTGGTTCCTCACGTACGAGTTCTTCCACGTGCAGTACAAACACGGTCTGAAATTGCCGCTTCGACCCTTTGGCGGGCTCCCTCCACGGTCCACGGTAGACAGCCGCCGCGAGTCCGTGGCTGCGCCCCTGCTCGCCTTTTCGAACGAGCCGCTGAGCAAGATGGTGGCACGTCCGCCGCAGCAGCAGGCAATGATGTTCAACATCACGCCCGAATCCCAGCCGTACCTCACGGAACTCGTAGCTGATCGGGCGCTGCTGCGGGTTCAATTGTCGGGCCCCGAGGTTGACCTCGATACCGTCGTCGGACTCAGCGAGAAGATCCTGCGGCTTCTGCGCATCGCGGCCGCCAACCGCCTCGCAATTAGCCGCGGACTAGATGAGAACGGGATGCAGGACTTTCAAATGCCTGGGCTCAAAATTCGAGAAGTCATAACGACCCGCCTTGAGCTTAAGAAGCCAGTCACCCTCGCTGACTTCTGATCGTCGCCATAGACGTCCTGTGTCAACCTCCGGGCTTGGATAGCGGATGGCGGCTTGCTGTCAAGCGCTGCGCGCTCGGCCCGTGCGGGCCGACTGTGGGGTGAGAGCGGCGCCGGCCATGCGCTGGGTGGCGGCGAGGTCGGGCACCGGGCCCGACGGCGTCGGGATGGTCACGGTGATGTGGCGTTGCAGTGCGCGGTGGCGGGCAGGGTCGTATGCGGTGTGGTTGCGCCAGCATTGCCACACGACGCGACACCAGGCGCGTCCAAGGGTGCGGATCGCTCGAGGATGTTCGTGGCCGCGCTGCCGGGCCTGGGCGTAGAGGTCTTGGGCCCAGGGGTGCCAGTGGCGGCTGCTGTCCGCCAGGCGGCAGAACGCGACTCGCAGGCGCTTGTTGCACCCCCACCGGAAGCCGGCGGTCTTGCGCTTGCCGGACTCCTTGGCCACGGCGGCGTGGCCGGCGTCTGCGGCGAGCGCGTCCCGATTGGGGTAGCGCTCGCGGCAGTCGCCGATCTCTGCGAGCAGCTCGGCGGCGGTGATCACGCTCGCGGGCGATTTGAACAGCGAGAGGAAGATCCGGCCGTCGGGATGCGCGTGCACCTGGGTGCGGATCTGCCGCTCGAGGTCTTTGATCTGTGCATTGAGCGTCCGGATCATCGCCACGAACGTGAGCACGAGCTGCCGGCGGGCGGCGAGTTCGAACTCACCGACGCGCCCACGCGGAGCGCTGCGGAGCTTGGCCATGAGCGCGGTCGACTGCTGCCCACCCGAGTACCGCTCGCGCACGAGAAACGCCTGCATTCGAGCGACCCCGAGACCATAGGCATCTGCGGGGCTCGGGTAGCGCTCAAGGAACGCGAGCAGGATCTCCGCGTCCATATGCGAGAACAGCCGCAGCGGCCCTGGCCAGAACCGCTCCAGTTCCGCGCGCAGCTGGTTGATCACACCGGTGCGGGTCCCGACGAGATCCTCCCGCGCCCGGGTCAGCGCCCGTAGCGCCTTGGTCCGATCGCAGTCGGGCTCCAACACCCGGAAGCGGTGGTTGTCGGTGCGGGCCAGCTCGCAGAGCACGAACGCGTCAAACCGATCGGACTTGCCGCCCGAGACCCGGAACCGGTCGCGCGCCGCGGCGACTTTGTTGGGGTGCAACGCCAACACCCGCAACCCAGCATCGAGCAGCCGCTCGACCAGCAGCCCGTCCGGTCGCTCGATCGCGACAAGACAGACCTCCAGCCGCACCAGAGCGCGGCACAACGCCGTCAGGCCCTTCTCGTCGTGAGCGTAGGTCGCCGTCAACAGTGCCACGCCGTTCTGCTCGGCAACAAGCACGTCGTGCTTGTCGGACGCCCAGTCGATCCCGGCATACCGGTACGCCATCTCCACCTCCTCCTCGGATCGCCTTCACAACGCCCCGACCCGGAGGTACCGTTGCGGTTCCTCATAGACAAGGCCCTCATAGTTCGGGGCTACGTCCTGTTGCCGCTTGCGGCACCTCACCACCGCCGGGACGGGCTGGTCTTTGGCAGGCCCTCCACACAAGGGCAAGGAATCGCGGCCCTCTCCCGGCGGCGGTCGAGGCAACCAGAGGATGTCCTATGAGGACTCACGCGTGGTGGGGGCAACTGGTGATCAAAGCAATCGTCCCACGCTGCGTTTTCTCACCAGCCAAGGAGGAACAATCGGTAGGAGGGGTCAGGCTGGCGCCATCAGCCACCCCGTGGCTGGGATCTTGATGCTGAGTCGTGAACGGCGCGGATATGTCGGTGAGCGCGCAGCGAAGGCAACCCTCCTTCGAGGTCGTCATGCCCCAGATGGTGCATGACCGGTAGGCGAATCCCTGCTCGGCGCTCTCTCCCGCCTTCGCGTGTTGCCCGCGCTACCTCAATATGAACGCCCCTTCGGGGTGCAATCGCAAGGTAACGACACCGCTCGGATTGTCGGTGTATTCGGAGACGTGATTGGCGGGCCCGTGTGCCAAGGCAGTACCCATACCTTCCAGCTTGATCCCGGCCGCCCGCTGACGGTGCTCAATGACGAGGCTATTCGCGACCACTGTGTTACAGCCAATCTCGGAGCAGAGCTTCTTAGCCTGAGAGTGCTCCCAATAGTGGGAGAGGGTCGGCTTGGAAAAGACGGGGGCGAGACATAAGGATGGGCCCAGTTCCAACAAGAGATTCCCATCTTCGATGGTTCGGCTTAGGTCTTCACAGACCAAGATCAACATCCGTCCGAGAGGTCCCTCGGCCGCCCACAACGTGTCCGCGGGTGCGATTGGTTCCGCGGCGGCCCCCTCACCGAGGTCCGGAGTCAGGCCCCACTCCTCGACCATGTCCTTAGTGAGCGTAAATGGATGCCGTTTGTCCTGGGAAATGATCTCCCGTCCACTGCGGTGGAGAAGAACAGCCCGGTTCGCGACTCGACCGTCGTCGAACTGTTCGAGCGGGCCGGTGCCAACCAAGAGGAGCCGTAGCTTCGAGCCTGGAGGCACCGAGGTACTCGCGAGCGCACGCTTCCAGGATCGCACCAGGTCTGGGTCGAGCGTCAGCTCGGGCATGACGCCTATGTGTGCGCCTGACGCATCTAGCAGTTCTATGACCGTCTGCAGTTGTGGCTGGACCCGCTTGCTCAGGGGGCGGACGTGGTAGCGGCGGCGCGGCGGAGCCGGCTCACAATAGATCTCCACGTCTCCTCCGCCGCAAATTGGTGCGCAGCCGACGAATAGTCCTTCGACCCGCACCGTCGATGGGGGACTATGGTGCCGAGCGATTCGCACCGAGGTGACCAGGGGTACGAGTTCAGGACGAACAACCGTCAGGTACTCAAATAGATCGCGCTTCGCCTCGATTGCCATTTCGTCCCCCATCGTGCGAAAGCGATCAGGAAACGCAAACCTGGGAAGCAGCAAACCGGTTTTCGGCTCGCTGTTGAAGCGCTTCCAGCGTCGAAAGCGCCCAGCGAGTCCGTCTAAGCCTCCTCGATCACTTGTATCGACATCCGGATGGATCAGCCTAAAAGCTGCGTCGATGCCTCGGAGATACCCGTAGCATCGCCAATCCGGATCGTCCTCACCCTCGAAACTCTCGCTGACCGCGTCGGGATCGAGCTGTCCCTCGGCAATAACGGTTTCTTCTACGTACTCAGAGAAGCTTTGGAGCAGCCCGTCGTCCGCCCACTCGTCTGCTCTGTGGCGCACGGCGCTTGCATCAAGTTCGAAATAGAGCCTCAAGAAGAGATCCGCCGGGTCCGATTGATATGGTTGACTAGAAGTTGACATTTGGCCCGATCATCGGTTCAATGCTCGATGCGGGGTGTTTGATGCCGGTACAAGGAGATTCCCCAGCTCATCCGAGCCAAAAGACCGGAGAAACTAGTGCTGTCGGAAAGTTTTCTGGAGCGTAACGAGCGCCTCGGCAGTCGCAGCGGCCGACAGGAACAAATAGCCGAGGTCCTCGCGGCGCTTGAGCAGTGCCAAGACCTCGAAATGGAGGGCGATCTAGAGGCTCTGCGTCTGTTCCTCGTGGACGCGATGATGGATCACGATGACTACGCGCTACGTCACGCCGTGGATGGGTTGCACCGCTTGTTAGCCACCTGGGCAGCAGTTGAAGCCAAAGATCGAGAAATTCTCGAGAATCACGGCGAAGTCCGAGGCCTGCACAACCTAGCCAGTATGGCGCTTGAGCGAATGGTTCCGCTCGCGATCCTCGCTGAAATCGATCCCGATACCCAGGCTCACGAGATCCTGGCGTACGTTGCGGATAATCCTGGCTGCAGCAATCTCGACGTCATGCAAGGCACCGAGATCGGTAAGACGCAGGTGAGCAGGGTTGGTCGACGATTGCGGGACGCAGGCTTAATCCGAAAGCAGCGGACCGGTACTCGAAACGCGTGGCAGGCCACGCCACGTGGACTAGGTGCTCTACACGCCTCAGCGAGTGGAGGAGCGCGTCCGGCTGGCCGCCAGCATAGTCTCGCCTGACGGCTCAGAAGGCGCCATCGCTTCGGCGACGCCGCTGCGATCACCGCGTCCCGGGCCGGAAGACTCGAAACCGAGCGCCCGAGGACGGAAGTTGGCGTTGAAGCGACAGGCTCCTGCCGAAAGCAGGACGTCGCGACGATGAGGCACTGCGTGCTGTGATGAGCGCCCCGTCAGCTTAGGCGTGGGACCAAAAAACCACGGCCGCACGGGGGCCACCTTCCGCCTCATGTGGAGTTAGATCCGCGCGAGGAGTTCGGTCTTCTTGGTTTCGAATTCGACGTCGGTTAGCACGCCAGCCGCATGCAGTTCACCGAGTTTTCTGATCTCCTCGAGAATCTGATCGGATGAACCCGTCGGCTTCGGTTGGGGCGTTGCCTTCGGCTCCGCTGTCCGCGCTGCAGTGGTCGGCTGTGCAGGTGCCTTCACCGGCGGCGGGATTCCTTGTCGCGTGACAAGTTCGATCACGTCACTGAGCCGCGTCTCGTCGAGAACCTGACCGCGACCGTTGGCGAGGTATAGCGCTCGATCAATGGTCGTTATAACGGTGACGCCTGCGGCCATCGCCTCCCGGATCTTTGGGTTTGCTCGTAGCCCGATCTCCCCTTACGCGCAAGTTCGTCGCTGGCGAACAGGGTCACGTAGACCACGAAGTTTTCCCCTTCGAGCTTGAGTTGGGCCTCGATTGGAGCGCCACCTAGTTCCGTGTCAAGGTTTCGGCCGCTTTCAGTTAGCCCGAGATCGGCGAGTTCGACCGCGATCTGGTTCAGCCAGGCGTCATGAGGACTTCGTCCCGACTTTGGCGGCGGGTTCTTAGCGAGATTCGGATGCGGGCCCCCCGCTCGGGCCTCGGGCGGCATGCCGTGCTTGGCGGCGAACTTAGCCTCCCAATCATTGGATAGCCGGTGCCCGGCCTCGCACCCCACTTCGCCGCGGTAGACACGCCGATGGCACGTGCCGCAGTAGGCGTGTGACTTGTCGCGATCCCTTTTTTGCGCCCTGATCCGCTCGGTCACACCTGGGTCCTGAGCTTCCGCTACCTGTTTGGCATGGCGAGATGCTCCGAAAAGGCCGCCATATGCCCGTCGCCCGCAGTGTGGGCAGACGTCCGCAAACAAGGACATCGAAGACCGGCAGTGCTCGCACGTTTTCCACCCGCTCTTGGCCTCGCTCACGGCAAATCCTATCGCCGTCGGGGCTGGTTGGGCGTGAGCGCCAGGGCGACGAAAGCGCCTGAGAGCAGTCCGGCTTCCTTATCGCCTGACGCGGTTTTCCGAAGCAACGGCCGCGGGTAGCAGACGCCCAGCCGATGCTTTCGCTGAAACTCGGCGCCGCGGGCAGCCTCTGTCCGGACGATCGCTTTGCTCCTCGCGTCGTTTCGCAGCTCACGACTGAGTTGGCGACGAACCAGGTGTCCGATTTGCCGGCGGATGACCGCAGTCGTCGCGAAGCAGTAGCGCGTCTGACCCTGTCGGCCGTCACGAAAGCGCGAGTGGCGCCGGTCCTCTGGTCTACGACCTTGTCTCCTGCTTCGTGAGGGAGGGAGGGTCCGGCGTGACTGCTGGTCCTCGTTCCGAATGCCGCTCAGGTTGGGTTCTTGAGTGGCGTGCTGCTCGTCCACCGATTGCGCCAGCGATCGGGGTTTCGCAACTTGTTCCTTGTGCGCAGCGTTTAAGTGGTCATGGTGAGGGGGTTGTGTTTAGGCGAGTGTTTGTGTGTGGGGCGAGCGCGGCTGCTGCTTGGCGTGCTGGGTTTCGTGTGTGGCGTGCTGTTGGCGTTGTCGTCGCAGGCGTTTGCGGCGTTGTGGGCGCCGGGGGTGCAGGCGAGCTTGCCTGTGAACGCCTCGTCGAATCCCGCTGTCTCCCTCAGTTCGTTGTCGTGTGGGTCGGCCGGCAACTCCGCCGCGGTCGGCACCTACCTCGACGCCTCGGGCCAGACTGAGGGGGTGTTGCTGACTGAGAGCGGCGGCGCGTGGGCGAGGGGGGTCGAGGCGAGCGTTCCGGCGAACGCGGGCTCGGATCCTCAGGTTGGGCTCAACTCGGTGTCGTGCGCCTCGGCGGGCGACTGCAGCGCCGTCGGCAAGTACACCGACAGCTCCGGCCGCCAGCAGGGCATTTTGCTCACTGAGTCCGATGGGACGTGGGCGTCGGGGGTGCCGGCGACGCTGCCGGCGAACGCTGTCTCGTACCCGCTCATCGGATCCTACCTCGATCTCGCCTCGGTCTCGTGCGCCGCGGCAGGCTACTGCAGCGCCGTCGGCTACTACTACGTTCCCCCCGGCGACCAGCAGGGGCTGTTGCTGACCAGTCAGGCGGGACGTGGGCGCCAGGGGTCCAGGCCTCCCTGCCTACCAATGACGGCTCCGACGTCGATCTCAGCTCGGTGTCGTGCGTCTCGGCGGGCGAGTGCGCAGCCGTTCGCTCCTACATCGACGACAACTCGCATAACCAGCAGGGGGTTCTGTTGACTGAGTCGGGTGGGACGTGGGCGCCGGGTATCGACGCCACCCCGCCCGCGAACGCCGCTCCGGCCCCCGGTTCCTCCGTGTCCTTCGTGCAGTGCGCCTCGCCCGGCAACTGCACCACCGCCACCTCGGTGTCGTGCGCCTCGGCGGGCAACTGCAGGGCTGTCGGCGCCTATATCGACGGTTCGGGCAATCCGGGTGGGCTTTTGCTGACCGAGACCAATGGGACGTGGGCGCGTGGGGTGGGCGCGGCTTCGCCCGGAAGCCCAGAGTCACAACTCGCCTCGGTGTCGTGCGCCTCCGCGGGCAACTGCAGCGCCGTCGGCGCCTACGGCGTGTTCAACGACCCCAACTATCACGCTGACTACTCCAGAGGGCTGTTGCTCAACCAAACCGTGGACACGTGGACGTCCGGGGTCGACGCGACGCCGCCGACGAGCGCGGCCGATGTGTCCGTCAGCTCGGTGTCGTGCGCCTCGCCGGGTAACTGCACCGCGGTCGGCTCCTACACCGACCCTCCCACCCCTCCCTGCTTCTGCGGCGACTCCCACGGTCTGTTGCTGAGCGAAACCGGGGGGAAGTGGGCGCCGGGGGCCGAGGCGGCTCTGCCCGCGAACGCCGCCGGCTCGTCCCCCTATGCCACCTCTCTAAGCTCGGTGTCGTGCGACTCGGGGAGCGACTATTGCAGCGCCGTCGGTAGCTACACCGACAGCTCTGGCCACGGGCAGGGGCTGCTCGTAAGCACCGCGTCGACGCTCTCGGACCTGCAGGTATCCCCGAAGAAGCTCGCGCTGGCCGGCCGGGGGGTCAACGGCCGCTGCGTCAAGCAGACCGACAAGAACCGCAAGCACCGGCCATGCACCAGATCTGTGAAGCTGAACGTCAGCTACCAGCTGAACTTTCCGGCCGCGGTCACGATCACCATCAAGCGCGTGCTGGCCGGGCGGCTTGGCAAGGGCCGTTGCGTCGCGCCGACCCACAAGAACCGCAAGCATCGCCGCTGCACCCGACTGGTCCCGGTGCGCGGCAGCCTCGCCACCAACGGCGCTCAAGGCTCAAACAGCTTCGGCTTCAACGGGCGGATCGGCGGCCACAAACTTGCCCCCGGCACCTACCAGCTGACCGCCACAACGGCGGGCGGCAACGCACAAACCGTCACGTTCCAGGTCGCGACCTGAACGCAGCGAGCCCGCGCCCGTCGCCTTAGGAGTCGTCCGGTCTAAGGCAACCCAGATCGTGAAAGCCCTCGCTCGCGATCCTCTGGGCGGTGCTGGATTACGCGTGCAGCGGTCACGCCTAGTCGGATGCTGCTTCGATGGCCGAGCAGACGCGCCGCCGGCCGCCGGTCCGCGAGTGCCTGGGGGCGAACTCAGCGGGGTTCTGGTGGGGTGGTGGCGCAACTTTCGCTAGCCAGGGCACGTTTCGGTTGTGGTTGGATCGTTGGAGGGATGCTGATGGGATTGCTTTCTAGGCGCGGTTGGTTCGGTGGGCTCGGGGTGGCGACGCTTTTGGCTGTGCTTATGGCTGTGGCGGGGGCGGCTCAGGCTGCTTTTCCCGGCCGCAATGGCTTGCTCGCGGTGCAGCCGTTGACCGGGTCGGGGGTCGTGCTGATCAAGGCGAACGGGAGTGGCAAGAGGCAGGTGTGCCCCCTACCGGTGATAGATGTGTTTTCCGACGGATTTGAAGAGCCGATCGACCGTCGTGCATTCTGTTCGGTAGCTCGCCCCAGGTGGTCACCCGATGGCCGCACGCTCGCAGTCGAGGAACATCGCAGCGGCCTAATCCCGGGGGAACCGCCGACGATCGACTTGATTTACGCGGACGGTAGTTGCCTGAACTGTGAGTTCCTTGTTGCAGGATATGAACAGCGGGCGGATGCCAGCTTCACGAGGAATCCCGCGCTGTTCACGGCCGTCTCGTTTGGGCCCGGGCCGGGGCCGTGGCCGCGAGGGCTGTTCGAGTACGGGATCGATGGGGTGGGGAGGACGTTGGTAGTGAGAGGACCGGTGTCCGATCCGGTGTGGTCGTCGCGGGGCGAGCTGGCGCTGGTACGCGGCGGCTGGATCTTGGTGGGACGGCCGGGGGAGCTTCGTCGTCTGGCCCCGGGCGAGGCACCGGCTTGGTCGCCTGATGGAACGCAGATCGCGTTCGTCCGTAAGGGCTGGGTGATGGTCCGCCCGGTTCGGGGGAGCGCTGTCCGGCGGCTGGTGCGGGGCGCGGCCCCGGCGTGGTCGCCCGACGCGAGGTGGATAGCGTTCTTCGGCAACAGTCACCGGCTGGGCCTCGTGCCGGCGATCGGTGGACGGGTTCGTCGCGTCGGCCGGGTGACCGGCACGATGGTGGATTGGCAGCCGCTGCCGGCGAAAGCACCCGTCCGTTGCCTAACGCCGCCGGGCTCCACGGTGCTGGCCACCAGCGACACCGCGATCCTCAGCACAAACGGCCCCGTCGGGACCGGCTCGGTCTACATGGGCTGCTTGCGCGCCGACGGCCGCGAGCGGGTGCTCACCAATCTGCAAGATCTTTCGATCCAGTATCTGGCCTTCTCTTACCCGAGTGTGACTCGGGCGGCAGTGGCCGGAACCTACGCGGCGCTTGTCGTCAACTGGGTCTATGACAGCAACCCCCCCGGGGAGGCCAGCCCGCACACCACGCTCATACTGTTCGATCTGCGCACCGCCACGCAAGTTGCGAATCGAGGCGGCGAGGAGGGCGAATGCACGTACAGCCTCAGCGGGCCCCCGTGCGTGAGCAACATCGATCAACTCGTGCTCGGCAGCGACGCCGTCAGCGCGGTCCACACAACCGTGCGGGACAACAACGGCTGCGGCTGCACGGTCGAGCGAATACAGGCGAGCGACAGCACCAGCGTGCACACGCTCGACAGCATTACCGAGCCCGACGATTCACCACCCGCGCTGACGAACCTCACGCTGACCGGGGACACCGTGACCTGGGAGAACAACGGCACCCCACGAAGCGCCCACCTACAGCCCTAGATGCGCACCGCCACCCCTGTCCCTTTGATCGAGAACCAGCTGTCTCGCCAGACCGCTCGGCTCGAAGCAGAAGCGCGGCGCGCATCGGACAGCAGTGCCCCTCCTGTCGCGTGAT
Organism: uncultured Actinomycetes bacterium; assembly: GCA_963756555.1. Classification (GTDB taxonomy): domain Bacteria; phylum Actinomycetota; class Thermoleophilia; order Solirubrobacterales; family Solirubrobacteraceae; genus Palsa-465. Next base: position 54,710 of record CAVWOC010000008.1, on the reverse strand, counting down.
CTCGAGCTCCGCGGCGCCAGGTGCCGGCGCGATCGCTTTCGTCACAACCCCCGCTCGCCCCGGCAGCCGATCGCTTTGGCGACGATGAGGCGCTGCCGGGTCTGGCCCAGTGGACGCTTTGCGGGCGACCATCGGCCGTACTCGCCAGCCGAGTGTTGGTCGAAGTCCCGCGACGTCGCCCGCGTCGCTGTTTGGGATATAGCTCGGCTACGGGGCGGTTCGATGGCGTCGGAGATGATCTGGCGCTCGGACTAAATGAGGTCGGTGTGGGCGAGCACCGTGATCGTTGCGGACCGGCGCGCGGTGAAGCCGAGATCCTCGTAGAGGGCGATCGCGGGAGTGTTCGATGTCATTACGTGAAGGAAGGGCCGCTCGTGGCGAGCGTGGATCCGGGCGATCAGGTCGCCCACGAGCCGTGACGCGAATCGCTGACCGCGAAACGCGGGGAGCGTGCAGACGGCGCTGATCTCGGTCCAGCCGTCCACATGCATGCGCTCGCCGGCCATCGCCACGAGTCTGCCCTCTCGGCGCGCCCCAAGGTAGGTGCCTAACTCGATCGTGCGCTCGCCGAACGGGCCCGGCTGGGTCGCCGCGACGAGCTCGAGCATCTCCGGGACGTCGGCGGAGGCGAGAATGACCGCCTCGGGATCCGGCCTGCCGATCGCGTCGGAGCCGATCATCTGCGTCACGCCGAACCGACGCACCTCCGACCAGCCGTCAGGCGCCGCGCCGTCACGAACGATCCCGGCAACGCCGCCGGGGCCAATCAGTTCAGCGGCATCGCGCCAATCCTCAGCGGTCGGGTGCGGCGGCAGTGCGAGGAACGGCGCGACATCGGGCGGGTAGCGGCGGGCGCGGCCGCGCACCTCGGCGAGTTCTGCCTGTTGAGTGGTGAGCGCCGCGTAGGCGGGATTGTCGAGCGCGTGAGCGATCGGCACCGTAGGATCTTCTCCGTGACCGTCGTCAAGATCAACGCGATCACCGTTCCGCACGAGCGTTTCGACGAGTTCGCGGACAGGTTCGCTTCGCGGGCCAGCAAGGTCGAGCAGTCCACGGGATTCGAGGGATTCGAGCTGCTGCGGCCCAACGACGACCGCGAGGTTTGCCTCGTCCTCACGCGCTGGCGCTCCGAGCAAGACTTCCAGGCCTGGATGCAGAGCCGCGACTTCGCGGCCGGGCACTCCCAGCACCGCGAACACGGACCCGTCGGCACCTCAAGCGAGCTCTGGTCCTTCGACGTGCTCGAGCGGATCTAAGGACTCACCGCACCTCCCACGTGGAACGGGCTCCCGACCCATCAGGGATAGCCCCTCTCTGACAGGTCAGCAAAAATAAGCGCCGGACCTGACGATCGCATCAGCACCGGCGCCTCGCGATGGCGGGCCATCGCATCGGCGACGATGGGCTTACGGCATCTGCCCAGCGGCCATGCCCCGATGGCGCGGTGGGGCGCCCCCGCAAGGTGTCTTCGAGGTCATCTCGACTGCGTGACTGACGGTGACGTCGTCGATCACGGCAGAGCCTGATCGACGATGTCACAGAAAGCTGGGCGACGGTTGACCATTCCGCCACTGCGTGAGGTCGCGACTGACCGCAGCGCCGACGCCACCCTGGCCGGCGGCGCCGAAAAGCCCTGGCGCCGCCACGCCGCGGCAGCAGCGCGACGGCCGAGCTGTTACGCCCGTGTTAGTGGGCGTGTTGTACAAGGGACGTATGCAAGCGAAGCTGACCCGAAACCTGTCGGCAACTGCGATCGTCCCGCTTGCCAGCGCGGTGGCGCTCTCCGCCTGCGGTTCATCGAGCACGAAGCCCGCCGCCGACCGCGGTGGGAACGCGCCGATCGCGTTCAGCAACTGCATGCGCGCCCACGGCGTCACCAACTTCCCCGATCCAGCCGGGGGCGGCGGGCTGAACATCGGCGGCACCGGCATCAACCCGCGGGCACCGGCCTTCAAGTCTGCACAGGCAGCATGCTCCAAGTTGATGCCGGGCGGGGGCCCGAGGACGCACGCCAGCGCTCAGCAGATCAAGGACGCGACCGAAACCGCAGAGTGCATGCGCAACCACGGTGTCAGCGGCTTCCCGGACCCGATGATCACCGCCACGCCACCGGCGATCAACCCAGGTGCGTACAGCACAGCCGAGTACGGCAACGGGATGTTCATCGGGATCCCCAAATCAATCAACGTGAATTCGCCGGCCTTCGAGGCGGCCACGAAGACCTGCAACTTCCACTGAGCGTCGCTGAGCCCGCGACGGAGGAGTGGACGGTCCGCTGACCGCAACGCGGACGCGACCCTGACCGGAGGCGCCCCATCTGAAGCCAGCGGCGTCGACTGCCCGCACGATCGCATTGGCTGTTCCAGGCGCCCCCGAGTGGACGATCCCAAAGGCGACATCTGGATCACGCCGCTTGCCGGCGTCGGACGAGCGCTTTGCCACGGTAGCGGTCGTCCGAACCTAACCACCATGGCGAAAGGGTCCGCGATCAAACTCGGAATCGACTTGAAGATCTCCGTGGAATGATGTCTCAATGAAAAACAAGAGGCGACTAGGCGACCGGATCACGGCGGTTCGGAACTATCCCGGTCAGCGCTGGCGGCGGCGGACTGTCCGAAACGTGCTCGCGGTCGCTGACGAGACGCGCGCGGTTGCTCGGGAGACGCACCGGAATGTTGGTGATGGCTTCGCGCTGCTAAACGAGCGGTTGTCTGAGATTCTCGCGCGGATGGAGCCGTCGGAAGCGCAGCTTATCCGCCAAGGGGTCGCATTCGGCAGCGAACTGCCCTCCCTCGGGGGCGGCGATCCATCGCCACCTGGTCACCTCGAACGATACTTCGACGCGCACATCGCAGGGCCCGGCATTTGGAAATGGCGGCATTATTTCCCGATTTATGAGCGCCATCTCCGCTCCCTCCGCGGCCGATCGGCGCACCTCGTCGAAATCGGCGTCTTCAGCGGCGGGAGCCTTCCTATGTGGCACGAATATCTCGGTCCCAGTTCGCGGGTGACCGGCATCGACATTGAGCCGGCATGCAAGGCTTACGAATCGGACGGGATCTCGGTCGCCATCGGCGACCAGGGCGACCCCGCTTTCTGGGCCAGGTTCTTGGCAGAAGCGGCTCCGATTGACGCGGTCATCGACGATGCCAGTCATCAGCCGGCACACCAGATCACCACGCTGAAGGCGCTCCTGCCGCGCCTTCAGCCCGGCGGTGTGTACATATGCGAAGACGCCGCCGGACCGGACAACGAATTCGCGCGTTTCATCGATGGGTTCACTCGCAATCTCGACGCCGCTGAGCTTCGCGAACGCCCTGACCGCAGCCTCTCAAGCGACACGACAGCATTTCAGCGGGCCATCGCATCCGTCCACCGCTATCCGTTCGTCACCGTAATCGAGCGACCCCAATCGCCGGTCGGCAGCTTCGAGGCACCACGACACGGCACAGAGTGGCAGCCCTTCTATGACAAAGCCGCTGACTAAGCCGACGCGGGTAAGTTCGCCGATTGCGCAAAGGATTGCGTCCGGCAGCTCCAATCTGCTGAAGCAACGATACAAACCGGGGACCTAGCCCGTGCGACTGCTTTTCAGGATTCGCCGCGAGACATCGCGCCAGTGCAAAGGCGACGGACCACGAGTCCCCCTCGAACCCGGTGGGCGTTTGCGGTCACGATCGCCTTCGCGCAGGGAGCGCACGCCGCTGGTCGACGCAGCGGTTCTCTCCGAGAGCCGTGTCGAGGCCCTCATCCGGCCACCAAGGAAGCGGCGGCAGCTGCGGGACGCGGGGAGCACTCGTGGCTCCAACGCCGCCTCCCGCTGGGGTACTCCCAATTTGCGCGCGCCCATCCGGGCCGCACACAAATCGGGAGTGGATGACTTACGGGTCGAAGGGGATCGCTCTATCAGAAAGAGAATCCGTTTGACTTCGCGCGACGGCCAGCGCGAGACCAGTCACGTCAACGAGCAGCGCAATGACGCAGCTGCAGCGTGCAGGTACCAAACGGGTACATCAGGTTCCGCATGCACGCGTGCCCACGATCCGGGCTTAGCCGAAAAAGCCCGTGATCACGGGCGATCCGCGTCCCTCCGTGGCCGATCACGCACCCTTGACGCTGGATCGCACCCAGGAGGTCGCCGGTTCGAGTCCGGCTAGCTCCACTTTGTGATGAGTCGCGACATGTGTCTCAGATGAGTCGCGTCATGGGTCACTTTGGGAGCTCGGCCAGCGGCCGGGTTCTTTGTTTTGGTTGCGCCAGTAGGTCTTGTGGGGCTCGATCAGGTGGATGGAGAGGACCTCTCCGGTGTTGAGGTCGGCGACGGTGATCTGGTGGTCGTCGGCGAAGGCAAGCACGCGTTTGCGGGCGTGGGTGGTGCCGACTCCGAGGTGGTGCATGCGGCCGGCGCGGCGTAGCGTCATCGTGCCTTTGGTGTCGAGCCGGTCGTAGCGCAGCCGGTAGTGGCCCGGGCCGTGTCCGTTAGTGGCGGGGAGGGCTTTGGGGGTGGCTCGGTAGGCGTGGCCGGGGGTGTTGCGCCGTAGCGCGCGGTGCGGGCGGTGCTCGTTGTAGTGCTCGCGGAACGCGTCGAGCTGGTGCTGCAGCTCGGGGAGCTTGGAGGCTGGTGGTCGGGCTCTGAGCCAGCGCTGCAGGGTCTGGTGGAAGCGCTCGATCTTCCCTTGGGTTTGAGGGTGCCCCGGGGACCCGTTCTTCTGGCGGATCCCTAGGAGCGGGAGGACGTATTCGAATGCGTTGCGTCCGCCGGTGAAGCGGGATGTGTAGACGCTGCCGTTATCGGTCAGTGTGCTGGCCGGCGCACCGTATTGCTCCACGTTGCCAAGGAATACGGCCACCACACCATCGCCGGTGACAGGCTCATGGCCGGTGCAGGAGAGCAGGTAGCGGGAGTGGTCATCGAGCCAGTTCAGAACCTCCACCTCGGTCCCGTCAGCCAGCCGCCAGTGGATCAAGTCCGATTGCCACATCTCGTTGGGCTGGACCATCTCGAAGCGCACATAGGACGATCTCGGCCGCTTGCGCGGCTCTGGAGTGATCAGCCCGGCTTGATGCAGGATCCGGCGGATCGTGGAGGTCGACGGGACTCGCAAGCCCTTGCGCTCCAAATGCCAAGCGATCGTCACCGGCCCGGCGTCGAGTCCGTGCGCGCTGAGCTGGCCGCGCAGAGCGATAACCCGCTCCCGAACCTCCTCCGAGGTCTGGGCCGGGTTCGTTCTCGGCCGCCGAGAGCGGGGCTCCATAGCCTCCAGGCCGCCCTGGCGGTAGAGAACGAGAAGGCGGTGCAGATGCCGGCGGGAGAACCCGTAATCGGCAGCAGCCTGAGTAACGGACAACTGCTGGGAGACGACCTGGAGAACAGCAACATGAGCTCGGGACATACCCCCCGACTCTCAGCCCACCCCCGGACACAACCCGCGCCGGCGATCGCCGCTCCGGCGTCGCCCTCCGGGCTCCGCCTCCGCAACGACCGCCAAAACCCCAACTTCAGCCCAACCCGCCGCGACCTATGTCCCGACTCACCAGCGACACATCACCTGAGACATATGTCGTGAACCCAGACACGGCTAGCTCCACTTCTTGAATGAAAGCCCTTCCGTTGCTCGGTTCCGAGTCGCCGCCAGTCTCTCCTCGGTGCTGCGGTAAACGACGCCGGATCCTCGGGCAAGCTCGGCATCGGCTTCCCGCTCCCGGCCTGCCATTCGGGCGTCCAGAACCAAGCTTGGTCGGGATCGATCGGTTGTGCAGGTCAGCTTTGCTCACGAGTCAGATTCTCGAACCGCGCTCGGCCCGCTGGTGCCAAGCTGGCGGGCGATAGCCGCCGCGGGGCGGGGCCACGCCAGGCGGCGCTCTACATAGTGACGCGGTCGCCGTCTGCGGCTTGGTGACCGGGATGGAGGGCCAGATCAGGTCGCCGGTGTCCAGCTGACCAGTCAAAATTGGCCATAGGGCCGTATCCGAAGTGCGCCCGGCCCGGCAAGACTCGAGATCGTGCAAAAGGTGCGCCTGCGCCAGCGGCTCTCGGCATCAAAGATTTCGGCGATTGCGGCCGTGTCGGCACCGTTCGGCCGCGACCTCGAATCCTGTGTGGTTCAGATGGAGCGCATCACCGCGCGGTCTCGGGCCCGGGGCGCGAACCTGATCGTCTTTCCGGAGGCCGCCCTCGGTGGCTACCTGTACGAGTTGCGGGCCGGGGAGGCGCCGGAGGCAGCTACGCCGCAGCCTGCGCTGCCCCGTCACGCTGAGGTATTCGAGCGTCTCGCGCGCGCCGCTGGACCGGCGGTGCTCTGTGTCGGCTACACAGAGGCAGCTCCTGGAGGCCCGTTCGCGAGCGCAATGTGCCTGAGTGGAGACGGCGTGCTCGGGCACCATCGAAAGGTTCACATCCCGCCCAGCGAGCAAGGAATCGTCTCCGCTGGGAATGGATTCGCGGCGTTTGACACCCCGGTGGGCCGGCTCGGCATTCTCCTCTGCTACGACAAGGTGTTTCCGGAGGCCACGCGCGCCCTGGCCCTCGATGGCGCCGAGACGATCGCGTGCATGTCGGCGTGGCCGGTGCGTCGTCGCGACCCGGCGCGCCTCGCGCGCAACGATCGCGAGGTCCGTCACTTCAACACGCTCGACGTAGCCCGAGCGGTGGAGAACCAGGTCGTCTGGGTAGCCGCGAACCAGTGTGGTTCGTTTGGACGTCTGCGATTTCCCGGCCAGGCCAAGGTCGTCGACCCCGAAGGCCGTATGCTGGCTAACACAGGGGCTCGCGCTGGCGTGGCGTTCGCGCGGATCGATGCTGAAGCCGCCGTCCGTGCCTCGCGAGACGAGCTGTTCCACCTCGGAGATCGAATCCCGTGGCCTACGACATCAAGCCCGTCCATCACGTAGCCTGATGTGTGGCATAGCTGGCCGGTTGGGCGCCGACGCGTCAGGTGAGGATCAGCGCATGCTCGAGCGGCTCGTCCACCGGGGCCCCGACGATCAGGGCGAGATCAGCTTCGCCGGAGGATGGCTGGGCCACTGCCGGCTTGCCATCGTCGATGTCGATGGTGGACGTCAGCCGCTGTCCAACTCCGTTGGCGGAAGATGGCTGGTGGGCAACGGCGAGATCTACAACCACGAGAGCATCCGCCGCGAGCTCGGCGATGAACCCTACGAGACGCGCTCTGACAACGAGGTCGCCCTGCGGCTGCTCGAGCGTCGGGGTCCGGAGGAACTGGGCGAGCTCGAAGGGATGTATGCGCTGCTGTCTGCGACTGCGGACGGCGGATCCTTCGTCGCGGCTCGCGACCCCGTGGGCATCAAGCCGCTGTATTGGGCCCGGCGCGGCGAGGAGGTTCGGTTCGCCTCCGAACTGTCGGCCTTCGATGCGCACTGGAGGACGGCGGTGGAGGCTTTCCCGCCCGGCCACTACTGGACTCCCGACGGCGGGTTGCATCGGTTCGCCGAGGCGATCCCGCCTGCTGTGACCGCGGCCGATTCCCGTCCAATGCCGACCCCGGACGATCTGGTGCAGACCCGGGAGACGATCGTCGAGGCGGTGCACCGCCAGATGATGGGCGATGTCCCCGTCGGCGTCTTCCTCTCGGGTGGTCTTGACTCGACCTTGATCGCCGCGATCGCCGCGCGACGCTACGCTGAGCGGGGGGAGCGGCTGACGACATTCGCCGTGGGCACCGAGGGCAGCTCGGACATCCTCGCCGCCCGCCAGGCAGCCCAGTACCTGGGCACCGATCATCACGAACGTCTCTACACGGCCGAGGAGGCGCTCGAGGCCGTCGTGCCGGTGGTCCGCGCGATCGAGCACTTCGACCCCTCGCTGGTCCGCAGCGCCGTGCCGAACTACCTGCTGGCCGAGATGACCTCGCGCCACGTCAAGGTGGTCCTCACAGGTGAGGGCGCCGACGAGCTGTTCGCCGGTTACAGCTACTTGCGCGGGTTCTCCGATCCCGATGAGCTCAACGAGGAACTGATGCGCACCGTGCGCGGGCTGCACAACCTCAACCTCCAGCGCTGCGACCGGGTGACGATGGCCCACGGACTGGAAGCGCGTGTCCCATTCCTGGACCGACAGGTGATCGCGTTGGCGCTGCGCCTGCCCGCACAGTGGAAGGTCGCGGGACCCGGCGTCCCTGAGAAACGCCTGCTGCGCCAGGCGTTCACCGGATGGCTCCCTGATGGGCTCCTGTGGCGCGAGAAGTCCCAGTTCGGCGATGGCAGCGGTGCGGCATCCGTGCTGACCCGCGTCGTCGAACGCGGCATCAGCGAGGCCGAGCTGGCTGCCGAGGCGAGCGCTCTAGACCCACCGCTGCGCACGCGCGAGGAGCTGGCCTACTTCCGGATCTGGCGGGGCCAGCTACAGGGAGTGCGTCCGGAGCAGAACATCGGCCGGTTTGCCACCGTCTGAGCGGCGCGGGGGCCACCGTTCTCGACGCCTTGGTCGGGGACCGCCGGCAACGGAGCCGTGTCAGTGGACGTTCCCGATCGACGCTTATCCAGACCTGCTTTGCCACGCGGCGGGCACCCGGGCCGACCCTTTCCGGCTTTCCCTACCCTGCCGGCCGCGGCGAGCGGCGATGATTGCTTGCGTGATCCCATCCGTCCTCGTCGTCGATGACGAACTGAAGAAGAGCCGAACCTCGGCGCTACGGTGCGGAACGTTGGAAAGCGTGGGCTTCCGGCCTTCTGACCCGCCTCCTCAGCGGCAACGGGCTACCAGCCTGATCCGTGCAGACGCTTACACGTAGTCGAGCCCGGGGAAGTTCGGTTCGCTGCCTCGGCCGTGCGGGGTCATATCGAGCACGCTCCAGATGGGCCAGATCAGGTCCACGTGGCGGGCCTCCTGGCCTTCATTGCCGGGGGCGAAGAGCAGTTCGGTGGCCCATGTGTGTCGAATGTCCTCGCCGTCGCGGCGGAACACGTTAAGGATTGGAAGCTGCTGTCCCTCGGGTGTCTCGGCGTGGTAGTCGCGGTTGTAGGTGTTGCTGCGTGAAGAGAGAAGACGGAGATGCCGCCAGCCGTGTTCGCGGGCGAAGGCTCGTATTCGTTCCGGCTCCGATTTTGCGATTACGGCTAGGTTGAGCCGCTGGGCGAGGTGGGGCGCCGCGCCGTCGAGCCCGTCGAGGATCGAGGCGCAGGACGGGCAGGGCAACTCAGTGAGGGGAAGCCCGGCGGTCTCGCCGCCCACCGGCCCGGGTCTGGTGTCGCGGGGCGAGCGCGGGAACATGAAGCTGTAGATGACAAGCGTGTCCTTGCCAGGGGCGAACAGCTCAGAGAAGCTGACCTCACGGTCGCCGTCGGCCTCCTCGAAGCGGTAGTCCTCGGGTACAGCTCCGCCTGGCGGCAGTGCTCTGCGCTGCGCGGCGACCGTTTCGAGTAGGCGCCGGAGCTCGACCTCCGAGGCGAGCAGCTGGTTGCGCGCGCGGCGGTACTCGTCGGACTCGCCCGGGAAGCGGATGTCCGGGTCTACTGACGGCGGCTGCGCATTTCCGGTCTTCTGATCAGGCATCGTTCTCTCCTGTCGGTTGGTCGTGCCGCGGGCTGCGCTCAGCGTGAATTGGTGCCGAGGTCGTCGGAGCGTCCCGCTTCGATCCGGGGCCATTGGGCGATGGGACGCCCGTTGGTGCGATATGGGTTCGGCTCCCGCGTGTTGGCGCCCCAGCGTTGCGGCCAGCCGGGGGGCGAGTCCTCCCAGGCCTCCTGGCGCCCGTAGACGGTCAGGTCCAGGAGGGTGTAGCCGTTGCCCATCGGCTCGACACCGCGGCCGTTGGTCCAGTAGGTCTCGAATACGCGCTCATCCTGCCGCAGGTACGACACCAGGTAGAACCGGTTCACCCTGCGCCCTGCGAGCAAGGCTTCGGCCGAATCCTGCACGGAGTACCAGGGAGCTTCCCAGCCCATGAAGTCGCGGTAGCGGAGGCTTTCGTCGTAGGGGCCCTGGCAGAAGGTGGCGTAGGTCACGTCGCGGGAATGCAGGTAGGCCAGCTCGCGGACCTGCCCGTTGTAGAGCGTGCAGCCCTCGCACTGCTCCGCTGCGGGCTGGCCGGCGTACCACATGTGGTAGTAGGCGATCAGCTGCCGGCGCCCCTCGAATACGTCCAGCAGGGTGACCGGGCCTCGCGGGCCGATCACCATGATGGTGGAGTCGACCTCCACCATGGGGAGCCGGCGACGGGCGGCGGCGATCGCGTCGCCTTCACGGGTATGCGCCTTCTCCCGCGCCCGCAGGGCATCTAGCTCGGCCTGAAACGCGGTCCGGTCCACGACTGCGGGGGCTCCGGCTTCGTCGCTCACGCCTGTCGCGGGCGGCCCGACTGTCTTCTGTTTATCGCTCATGGCTGGCTTCATTCGCTTGTGGTTATCAGTTCAGCGGTTGTTGCTGCGATCAGTTGGTCGTGGCCAGAGCGGGCTGTGCCTGACCGCCCGCTGGGTTGGCGCCAGTCTCCGGGGACCGGCCTCGACGTACGAGCACGATCACCGTGGGGGGTGCGATCAGCGCGATCACTCCCAGCACCCAGAAGGTGTGGTGGAAGCCGCCGGTCAGCGCGGTGGGCAGAGCGTCTCCCGCGCGCAGCAGGGCATGGGTGCCGCTGGCGGCGACGCTTGAGGCGATCGCGGTCCCGATCGCGCCGCCGATCTGCGTCGAGGTGTTCAAGAGCCCCGACGCGAGTCCCGATTCGTGCTCGGCCACGCCGGTCAGCGCCGCCACCGAGATCGGGATGAACGAGAACGCCGTCCCGGCGCCGGCGACGATGAAAGGGCCGGCGAGGTTGGCCAGGAAGTGCCCGTTGACCGGTACCTGGGTTGCCCAGATGATCCCTGTGCCGATCAGAGTCATCCCGATCGCCATCACGACCCTGGCGCCGATCCGCGTTACGAGCAGCTGCGAGACCCCGGCGAGCGCCATGGACGTCACCGACGCTGCGGCCCACGCGGCCCCGGTCTGGAGCGCTGAGTAGTGCAGCACCTGCTGCATGTACAGGGTGCCGGCGAACACGAAGGCAAAGAAGCTGCCACCAAGCAGCAGGCCGGCAAGGTTCGCGCCGGCGAGCGTCCGCAACCGGAAGATCGACAGCGGCAGGATCGGATCCTTGGCGCGGCTTTCGATCACCAGGAAAGTGATCAGCATGGCGACCGACGCCGCCAGCACCGCGATTGTCTCCGTAGCGCCCCAGCCGTACTGGGGGGCCTGGGCGATCGCATCGACCAGCAGCACCAAGCCGCCGGTCCCGGTGATCGCGCCGATTGCATCGAACCGCTTGCGGGCGGTGGGGATCGGGCTGTTTGGGACGATCAGCGGCGCGAGCGCCAGGACAGCCACCCCGATCGGGACGTTGATGTAGAAGATGTACTCCCAGCCCACGTAGCGGGTCAGGAGCCCGCCACTGATAAGACCAACGGTGCCGCCGGTGGCGCCGAGGCCTCCCCAGATGCCAAGCGCCTTATTGCGCTCGGCGCCCTCGTCGAACATGTTCATCACGATCGACAACGCGGCGGGCAGCATCATCGCAGCGCCCAGCCCCTGAACGGCCCGGGTTGCAATCAGCGCCACATCGCTGGTCGCGAGCGCGCATCCCAGCGATGCCGCGGTGAACACGCCCATCGCAGTCATCAGCACGCGGCGGCGGCCGAACAGATCGGCGATGCGCCCGCCAAGCAGCAGAAAGCCGCCAAACGTGAGCGCATACGCGGTCGCCACCCACTGAAGGCTCGTCGCCGAGAAATGCAGGTTGCGGCCGATCGTCGGGAGCGACACGTTGACAATCGTCAGGTCCACCGTCGTCATGAAGTACGCCACAGCCAGCAGCGCGAACGCTCGCCAGCGATTGATATTTCCTCGTGTGGATGTCATGCGGTTCTCCAAAGGACGTTTTGCAGTTCCGCTCGTTGAGACACCGCCGTCGGCAAGAACGGAACGGTCAACGCGCAAACCGCACGACCGTTCCGCCTCCCCGCCGGCTGGTGTCCTTAGAAGTGATGCGATCGAGACGCAACCACCAGCCGGACGAGCGCCCATGACGGAGGAGCTGCTCGGCCGCGCCCGCGCGGGTGACGAGAACGCCTTCGGGAAGCTAGTCGACCCCTACCGGCGAGAACTGCAACTGCACTGCTACAGGATGGTCGGCTCCCTCCAGGACGCTGAGGACTTGTTGCAGGAGACACTCCTGGCGGCGTGGCGGGGGCTTGACCGCTTCGAAGGGCGGGCATCGCTTCGCGCCTGGCTGTACCGGATCGCGACCAACCGCTGTCTGAACGCGCTTCGCGACCGCAAGCGCCGCCCACAGGAGGTGTCCTCCATGGTCGAGCCACCCGAGCCCACCCGCATGGCAGAGCCGACATGGCTCGAGCCCTACCCCGACGCTCTGCTCGAGGGAGTCGCCGATACGGCCGCTGGGCCCGCGGCGCGCCACGACATCAGAGAATCGGTCGGGCTCGCGTTCGTGGCGGCGCTGCAACACCTGCCGCCGCGCCAGCGAGCAGCGCTTGTGCTCCGTGACGCGCTCGGCTTTGACACAGCCGAGGCGGCTGCGATGCTCGACAGCAGCGAGGGCTCGGTCAAAGGAGCGCTCCAGCGGGCCCGCGCGACGCTCGACGAACGCATCGCGCCCGGCGGCCTCGAACGCGCCCCGCTGCCGGACTCGGCGCGCGAGCGGGAGCTCGTCGGCCACTTCGCCACCGCCGTCGAGCGCGGCGACACGCAAGCCATCGTCTCCCTGCTCACAGACGACGCCTGGCTCACGATGCCCCCCGAGCCATACGAGTACCAAGGCGGAGAAGCGATCGCCAGGTTTCTCGAGGACCGCGCTACGCGGCGGGGGGCAAATTACCGGCTGGTGCCCACCCGGGCCAACGGCCAACCGGCATTCGGCTGCTACCTCCCCGACCCGCATGCACCAATTACGCGCGCCTACGGAGTCATGGTGCTCACCCTCACCGAGGACCGGGTCTCGGCGATCACCTGGTTCGGCGAGCGCGGCCTGTTCTCCCACTTCGGACTACCGCGAACGCTACCGCGGTAAGCGGGGGCTGCGGTGCATAAGAGAAGCTAGCTGTCTGGGCGGTGCCGTAGGCCGTCGAGTGCGACCCGGACGATGCGCTCAACTTGCTCGGGATCGTTGCCTGGGAGCTTGCTGATCCCAATGACCATGTGCAGGACGTCGGAGAAATCGACATCGGTCCTCACAACGCCAGCCTCCTGGGCCCGTTTGACGAGCGGCTCACCGGCGGCGAACAGCGACGCGCGACAAGCCTGGAACAGCGGGGCGTCCGCGTCGAGGTAGTTGGTTAGCTCGGCTGCAAGCGCCCGCTTGGTCGCGAGGTAGCCCATCAGGCGCTCGAACCAGCTGTTGAGAGCCTCCCACGGATCGGCCCCATCGAGCTCTTCCGCGGAGCGAGCGAGCTCGCCGACCTCATTGACGTACAGCGCCTCCACCAGCGCCTGCCGATTCGGGAAGTTGCGGTACAGCGTCCCGATCCCGACTCCGGCCCGCCGGGCGATCTCTTCGAGCGATGTCGCCTCGCCGCCCTCGGCGAAAGCCTCGCGCGCGGACGCGAGCACCTTCTCGTAATTGCGGCGCGCATCGGCGCGCTTGGGCCTCGCGATAAACAGCTCCGCGGGTGCTTCTGTGGCGTTCATCTCAGATTTTCCTTGACAAACGGAGGGTACCTCCGTATATTTGCGGAGGGTTCCTCCAGATATTTCGGAGGTGGCCTCCAGTTTAGCCCCAAAGTCAAGCGGTGACACATATGAATCTCAGTTCTCTATTTGCTCCCTCCTCCGACCGCCGCCGCTGGATCACGCTGTTCATCGTCTGCCTCGCGCAGCTGATGATCGTGCTCGACGTCACGATCGTGAACGTCGCGCTGCCTTCGATCCAGCGCGAACTCCACTTCAGTCAGGCGAACCTCAGCTGGGTGGTGAACGCGTTCCTAGTCACGTTCGGAAGCCTGTTGCTGCTCGCCGGGCGGCTCGGCGACCTCGCCGGGCGAAAGCGGGTCTTCCTCGCTGGTCTGACGATCTTCACCGCAGCGTCACTGCTTTGCGGCATCGCGCCGAGCCAGGGCTGGCTGATCGGCGCCCGCTTCCTGCAGGGCGTCGGCGCTGCCGCGCAGGCCTCGGTGATCCTGGCGATCATCGTCACCGAGTTCCCCGTACCGGCCGATCGGGTGCGCGCTATGGGCGCCTACGTATTCGTCTCTGTCGCGGGCGGCTCACTTGGGCTGTTGGCCGGCGGCGTGCTAACTCAGGCCCTCGGCTGGCACTGGGTGTTCTTCGTCAACCTGCCGATCGGGGGTGCAGCGTTCCTCCTCGGAAGCGCCCTCATCCGCGGCGATAAGGGACTGGGACTCGGGCACGGCGTCGATTGGCTCGGCTCCGCCCTCGTGACGGTCTCCCTGATGAGCGCGATCTACGCGATCGTCGAAGCCACATCCGAGGGCTGGGGTTCCGCTCGAGTACTCGGCTTCCTAGGACTCGCCGGCGCCTTGATGGTCGCCTTCATTACTCTCGAGGCCAGGATCGAGAACCCGATCATGCCGCTGCGGATCCTGAGATTGCGCGGGCTCGTCAACGCCAGCCTCGTCAGAGGCCTGCTCGTGACGGGGATGTACTCGACCTTTTTCCTCGGCACGCTGTATCTCGAGCACATCCGCCATTACGGAGCTCTTCAGACGGGTGCGGCGTTCCTCCCCTGGACGCTGACAGTCGCCGTGCTCTCCCGCGGGATCACCGCCGGGCTGGTCAGGCGCTTCGGGGCCCTCTCCGTGCTCACCACCGGGATGGCCATCGCGGCCGCCGGCCTCGTACTGTTCGCGTCGGTCGGGCCGCACACCGCGTACTTCCCGACGATCTTCTTGGCCAACTTCGCGATCGGCCTCGGCATCGGCAACGCCTTCATGCCTCTCCTGACGCTGGCGATGGAGGCCGTCCCCGCCGCCGACGCCGGGCTCGGCTCTGGCATCACCAACGTCTCGCAGCAGATCGGCGGTGCTCTCGGGCTGGCCGTTCTCAGCACGGTGGCGACAAATCACACCAAGGGCCTTCTGGCTTCACACCACGGCCTCGCCACGTCGTTGATCGGCGGCTATCACGTCGCGTTCCTGGCGGCCGCCGCAGCGACCATCGTCGCGGTCTTGCTCGCGTTCGCGCTGCTGCGGCCGGGCGCCCGGCAGCCCGAGCTGCAACTCGCAGCCGACGAGCCCACTTCCGTCCCCGCCAACGTCGAATTGGAGCGACAGGCAGCATGACCGCCCGCGAAGCCTGAATCGCCTGTCGCTCCCGCGCGGCTGCGGCGCGATTAGCGGCAGCTGTTCCTGTCTCGCGGGCGCAGCGCTTGACGGGCCGGCGAGCATAGATCAAGCACTCGGCCCCATCGCGAATAATTCATCCGGACGACGATGCCGGCTCAGGACGAGAAGCGATCCATCCACCAGCTCCTGGTAAACCGCATCCTGCGGGGACCCGGCCGAGCGCCGGCGGATCAACGCGTCAGTGCCTTCGACAACGCCGAGCTTCCCGAGTCCGTGCGCCCGCTGCTCAATAAGGTTGCCACCAAGCCCGCCCAGGTGACCGACGCCGACTTCGCCACGGCGTCGGAGGCGGGCTTCACCGATGACCAGCTGTTCGAGCTCGTGATCTGCGCCGCCGTTGGCCAGTCCACTCGGCAGTACGAAGCTGGGCTGGCGGCGCTGGCTGCCGCGACCGCCGACGCGGAGACCGGATAGTGCGGCCGAGCGTCCTCGAACACGGCTATGGAGTCGGACCGAAGCTGCTCTTCGGGCTGATTCGGCTGGTTTCCCGCCACCCGCTTCCGGATGCGGCCAAGATCACTTTCTACAGACCCGACTTCTACGGCGGGCAGATGAAGAAGTTCACCCAACAGGCAATGCGCGGTCCCTCGACATGGTCGGTGGGTGACCGAGAGTTGATGGCAGCCTACGTATCAAAAATGAATGACAGCCCGTTCTGCGTCGGCGCGCACTCCGCGACCGCAGCGCAGGCATACCAGGATCGGCAAAGGGTGGCCGCCGTACTCGCCGATCTCAGCTCCGCGCCGATAGAAGAAGGGCTCCGGGCGACGCTGGAGATGCTTGGCAAGCTGGTTCGAGAGGCAACTCTGAGCGCCGACGACATCCGAGCCGTGCTTTCTGCCGGTGTCTCGCGTCAGCAGATCGAGGACGCGCTTGCCGTTGGCTTCGCCTTCAACACGACCGACCGCCTCGCAAACGCCTTTGCGTTCGAGGTCCTCAGTCAGGAAGGCTTCGAGGCAGGGGCGAAATACCTCCTCAAGCGGGGCTACGGATAGCCAGGTCCTCGCAACGGCTACCGTGCGCTCCAATGGTGTCCCGTGAGCAGATCAGACGCCTGGCGCTAGCTCTTCCGGAGGTCGTCGAGCAAGACCACCACGGGCGGCCTTCGTTCCGTGTGGCGGGGCGGATCTTCGCCACGCTGTGGGACGAGGGCCACATGAACGTGATGCTCGACGAGCCCGGGATCCACACCGCCGTGCAGGGCAGCCCGGGCGTGAGCCAGGAGTTCTGGTGGGGCAAGAGGCTCCGCGCCGTGCAGGTCGATCTGTCCCGTGCCGACGAGGCGATGGCCCGAGAGCTCTTGACCGATGCGTGGGAGCACAAGGCGCCTCGGCGGCTCCTGCCGCAAAGCCGGGCGAGCGCTGCGAGCCGCGGGTCGTAGGTTCAGCCGACGATGGCGCGGACCACAACCACGCTCGGAGACATCGCTCCCGAGCAGGTGCGACTGCACGTGTGCTGGGGCAACTACGCCAGGCCACATCACAAGGAAGTGCCGCTCGACGAGATAATCGACCAGGTGCTCTCATGACCGCCTCCCGCATCGCCACCGCCGACATCACCGCCGCCACTCTGGCGAGTTTCGACAGCTGCCCTGACCCGCGGCTGCGTGAGCTGATGCAGACGCTCGTCAGCCACCTGCATGCGTTCGCGTGCGACGTCGAGCTCCGTGAGGACGAATGGCGTGGGCTTATCGCCGCGCTGACCGCCACCGGTCAGATCACCGACGACCGCCGCCAGGAGTTCATCCTGTGGTCGGACACGCTCGGTCTCTCGATGCTGGTCGACGCGCTGGCCAACCCGCTTCCGCCGGGCGCCACGGAAACCACTGTTCTGGGGCCTTTCTATTTGCCGGGTGCGCCGCTTCGGAAATTCGGCGAGAGCATGATCAGCTCCGAAGATGCCTCTGGCGGCGTGCCGGCGTGGGTCCACGGCCGGGTACTGGACCTCGAGGGACAGCCGGTTGCCGGCGCGGAGCTCGATGTCTGGCAGAACGGACCCGACAGGCTGTACGCGGTGCAGCGGCCCGAAGCTCCAGAGGATCATCTTCGGGGCCGTTACCTGACCCGCGACGACGGCACCTACGCGCTACTAGCGGTGCGCCCGGTCCCCTACACGATCCCCGACGATGGCCCGGTGGGACAGATGCTCTCGGCCTGTGGACGCCATCCGTGGCGGCCGGCACACATCCACATGATCGTCCGCGCCGAGGGCTATCGGACGCTGACCACGCACATCTTCGACGCCGCCAGCGACAACCTAAACACCGACGCCGTATTCGCCGTCAAACCGTCGCTGATCCGGAGCTTCGTCGCCCGTCGTGCGGATGACCCGGAGCGACCGCCCGGCCTTGAGGGCGAATGGGTTTCAGTCGAAAACGATCTGGTGCTGGCGCCCGCTCCATGAGCTCTCGGGGAGCTCGGAGAAGGTCTTAGAGCCCTAAACAGATCGGCTAGTCGGAGCCGCGGCTCGCCGGCAACGCGCTCACCGATCGCCGGTAACCACTTAGGCCTGCTGGAACGCGGGCAGCACCTCGGCTGCCAGCCGCTCCATCTGGCGCTCGTCATCGACGAGCGTGTTCAGCAGGATCAGCTCGGCTCCGGCCGCGGCGACCTCGCGCAGACCCCCGATGCAGACCTCCGGCGGCCCCGCGACCGCAGTCTCCTCGAGGCCGGTACGACCCCAGTAATGATGGGCCAGTGCTTCTCCGATCCGCCGCCGGGCGGCGGCCTCATCGTCGCCCACCTGGATGTACACGCGCTTGGCGATCTGAAACGAGCCCGGATCGCGTCCCTGCTCTGAAAGCTCGCGGCGGACCACCTCCACCTGCTCGGTAAAGGCCGCCGTCGTCTGGGAGCCGGCGCCGATAAATCCGTTGCCGTGCCGCACGGCCCGTCGCAGCGCGTTTGGGTGATTCCCACCGAGCCACAGCGGAGGATGCGGGTCCTGGATGGGCTTGGGCTCCATCGCCACATGCTCGAGCTTCCAGAACTCGCCGTCGAAGTTCAGCTCGGACTCCGTCCAGCACGCCTTCATCAAGGCCACCGCTTCGTTGAACCGGGCGACCGGCCGTTCTGGGTCGACTCCGAAGGCAGCGAACGGGCGGCCACGACCGCCGGCGACAAGGCCCACCTCGGCACGGCCTCGGCTCAGACAGTCCAACGAAGTGATCGCCTTCGCCAGGTGTAGCGGGTTGTGAAGCGGCAGCACGAACACTGCGCACCCCAGCCGCAATCGCTCCGTGCAAGCCGCGGCGAACGTCAGCGCCTCGAGCGGGCTGAGGGTCCGGGCTGACCCCAGGACCTGTTCCTGTGTCCATCCGCTTTCGAACCCGATCTCCTCCGCACGCTGCAGATGGGCACGAAAGCGACCGGGATCGAATCCGCCCTCGTCGACGTACTGAGGGATGGAGATCGAGAACCGCACCGCTCACACGGTGACACAAAGCGCGACCGCAACACAGGCCGGCGGTTGGCTCGAGCCTCACCGGCTCGACCCCTGACTGAGCCTCGAAGGCCACCGTCTATGTTTGTGCGAATGAGACAGGGACCGCTAGCCGGCCGCTATCCGGCCGCGGCCGCGATGGTGATGGCCGCCCTGATCCCCTACCTGGCGCTGTCGGCGGCGCTCGGACCGATCACGCCGATCATCGCCAAGCAGCTGCACATGAGCTTGCAGCAAATGAGCGTGGCGTCGGGGATGGGCAACGCAGCCTATGCCGTAGGCACGGTCCTGGCCGTGCAGTTCGCCCAAGTGCTGCCGCAGCGACGGATGATGGTCCTCTACGTGACCCTGCTCGTGATCGGCTCGGTCCTCGCGGCGGCGGCGCAGAACCCGGGAATGTTCATCGCCGGACACACACTCCAGGGCCTCTGCACCAGCCTGCTGCTGATCGCCGCGGTGCCGCCCCTGGCCCTCGGCTTCGGACAGGAGCGGTTGCGCCAGACCGCGGTGATCATGAGCATCTGCATTTTCGGCGCCGTGGCGCTTGGCCCCACGATTGGGGGAATCCAGGCCAACTCGCAGGGTTGGCGGCCGCTGTTCTGGGTCATCGCCGCGATCTCCGCCGTCGCGTTCGTGCTGTCGATCCTGACATTCGAGGACGCGCCGCCGTTTGACCCCAGCGCCCCGCGGGTGCCGGTATTGATCGGAGCCGCAGGCGTGGGCTGCGTTGCCGCCTTCTTCGGGGCATCGGAGCTGCTGACCCATAAGTTCCTCGAGCCGCTGACGTTGCTGCCGCTGGTCGGCGGCCTCGCCGTAATCGTGTTGCTGATCGCCCATCAGTACCGCTCAGGCAGCCCGCTGCTGACGATACGGAGCATGCTGTCAAGCACCATTCCGGTGGCGGGGATCGTGATCGCGCTATGTGCGGCCGCCGCCTCGGTCTCGGCCACGGCTCTATCCGCCAACCTGCTCACGGGGCGCTACAGCCCGGTGCACGTCGGGCTGTTGTACCTGCCCGAGCTCGCGGGCGCGATACTGACGGCGTTTGCGCTTGGCGTCGTGATGGACAAGCGCGCGATGCAGTATCTGCCGCCGGTCGGAATGGTGTTCCTGGCTGCGGGGATCGTGATATTCCGCATAAAGCTGCCGCCGACGCAGGCGACCACGCTGATCGGTTCCGGGGTGACCGGTATCGGTCTCGGTGCGACGGTCGCCCCGGCGCTGTTCTGCGCCGGTTTCTCGCTGCCGTCCGCCAGTCTCCAGCGAGTGTTCGCGATCGTCGAGCTGATGCGCGCGGTCGCGGCGTTCATGGTCGCGCCGATCTTTGTCCACCTGGCGGCCACTGTCGGAGGCAACCCGAATGCTGGGACGGGCATCGCGCTGTGGATCGGGCTCGGCGTCGCGATCGCCGGCATGGCGATCGCAGGATTGGTCTACAAGCTTGGCGGCGCTCGTCCCGAGACGCCCGACATTGGGCGCTTCCTTAACGGCGACGGACCGGCCTGGCACTCGCCGCCGCTGATGGCAGGCGTCCGGACGGCCAGGCGAGCGCCGACGCCGGCTGAGGAGCCGGCACAACCGTGAGCGCCACGGCCGCAAATGGCCCAATCGTCTTCGCCTACGACGGCTCCGAGCTGGCGAAGCTGGCCATCGATGAGGCCGGGCGTCTGCTGGGGCGCACGAGAGGCGAAGCTCTGGTCCTCACCGTCTGGCGGCCATTCGATGTCGGGTTCCTGCCCATATCTCAGCTTCAGATCGACGCTTCTCAGATCGCGGAAGTGAGGGCGGCCGCGGAGCAAACTGCTGCGCAGGGCGCCTCGTTGGCTGAGGCGGCGGGGTTCCGAGCGCAGGGTGTTGCTGTCGAAGGTGCACCAAGCTGGAAGGCAATCTCCGACTTCGCCGACGACCGGGACTCGTCGCTGATCGTGCTCGGCTCACACGGCCGTAGCGGACTGGCGGGGGCGCTCGTGGGGAGCGTCGCGGGAGCCGTCGCCGCGCACTCGCCGCGCTCGGTGCTGATCGTGCACCGCCGCTCATGAGCTCGCGGGCATCTGCAACGAAGGCGCGGGCCTGAACGCTGTAAGCGCCCGTCGCCGCCAGCGCCCCGACCGTGTCGACTACACGCCGTAGTCGTCGAGTTACCGTTAGACCATCAGGCTGCGAGCAGCGACAGCGATGTTGGCCGTCTTACTGGTCGGCTGTGGCTCCAGTACGCGGGCTCACCGCACGCTTACTCAGGCCACCGTGCCCCAACTGCCGAAGGCCCATCCTCAAGTGGTGGAGCCGATCGCCGGTAGCCAGCCGGTCAACACCGCAACCACGCCGAGCTCGCAGGCGCCGGCGCAGGCCGCCGCCAATCCCGGCAAAGATCCCGTGCCGTCCGGCCCCGCGTCCGCGACCAGCGCCCCGGCCCAGGGGGCCCCGACCGACGCCGAGGTCCGGGCGGCAATCGCCCAGTTCCAGCTCGCCGTAGCCCGCTACCACCTGAACCAGCTCGACTTCTCGAGCGTGTTGCTGAACCCCGCGCAGCTGCCGCCCGGCGTTTGGAACGTGAGCATCGCCTCGGTCTACACCGATTACGGACGCGGCGTGGCTTGCGGGGGCATCCTCCGGGTACCAGAGCTGGGCGTGGCCAACAAGACGCTGCCGTGCGGCACGGAGGTCACCTTCCGCTATGGGAATCGAGCGATCCGTGTGCCGGTGATCGACCGCGGGCCCTACATCGCCGGCCGGGAGTGGGATCTCACGGGCGCCACCGCCGAGGCGCTCGGCTTTCCCGGGCTGGGTCCGATCGAGTGGCGACTGGGCTGAGAAGTGGTCCGCCACTAGCATCGGCCGACGGTGAGCAAGACGACTGCCACACTCCAAGACGGGCGGCAAGTGCGACTGCGGCCGCTGGAGCCCGACGATGGCGAGCGCCTGAGACGCACGTTCGAGGGCCTCAGCCCCGATTCCCGCTACCGCAGGTTCTTCATGCCGAGAAAAGAGCTCAGCGACGAAGAGCTCGACTACCTGGTGCGCGTCGACCATCGCGACCACGAGGCGATCGCCGGCGTGGAACCCGACAGCGGAGAGATTCTGGGAGTTGCACGCTATGTGCGCTCTCGCGAGGACCCCGATCGCGCCGAGGCGGCGGTGGCGGTCATCGACAGCTGGCAGCGCCGAGGTCTGGGGCGCGCGCTGCTGGAGCAGCTCGCCGATCGGGCTCGCCAGGAGGAGGTCGCCCATTTCACCGCGGTCGTGCAGGCCGACAACCGCCGGGCGATGGACCTGCTTTCGGAGATCGGCCCCACGACCCGCTCGTTCGACGGCGACGTCGTGGAGCTGGATATCGACCTCCCGGAGCAAGGACTCGGCGCCGGGCTCACGGTGGCGCTACGCGGCGCCGCGGGCTCCTTGCTGGGCACCCGCCCGCTGGCGGAGCGGATCCTGCACCGCGCGAAGGCGGTGTGGGACCAGGTGCCGGGATCGTCAACCATGCATCGACCCCGGTTCCCTCGGCGCCCGGGATGAGGCCCCGGCTCCCTCGCCTGGGATGAGGCCCCCGGGCCGCCGCCCCCTCAGCTAGCGGTGGCGCCTGCCTGCGCTACTTCGTGCTTGCCCTCGGCGAACTCCTCGACGATCTTGTCGCAGAACGCCGGCAGGTCGTCCGGATTGCGCGAGGTGACGAGGCCCTGGTCGACCACGACCTCCTCCTCGACCACGTTTCCGCCCGCGCGCTTGATGTCGCCGCGAATGCTGGGATACGAGGTCAGCGTGCGGTCGCGGACCAGATCAGCCTCCACCAGCAGTGCCGGACCGTGACAGATCGCGCCCACGGGCTTTCCGCTCTTGAAGAACTGCTGGACGAACGAGAGCGCGTCCTGGTCCATCCGGAGCTTGTCGGGATTGACCGTCCCACCCGGAAGGATCAGACCGTCGTAGTCCTCGGGGTTGGCGTCGGAGACCGCCTTGTCGACCGAGACCTTCGAAGCCGGCTCGATGTCGTGGTTCATGGCCTGGATCTCACGGCGCTCGAGCGACAGCGTCTCGATGCTGCCGCCCGCCTGCTCCACGGCTTCCTTGGGCTTCACGTACTCCACTTCCTCCACCCCATCTGCCGCGAGGATTGCGATCTTCTTTCCATTCAGGTCGTGTGCCATTTGTCTTCCTTTCATTCCGCCGTGCGTGGCGGAGGCATTGCAATTCGGTCCTGTATGGCACTACCCGAAGCGCATAGCGCAGAACCGCGGCACGCCCGAGTGTTTCTGCCCACCCGCCTCGGGAAAGCGAAGCACACGTGCCGACCGAGCCACAGCCAGTAACGGTCTCAGAAGTCATCCAGCGGGCGGTCGAGGTCTGCGATCCGGAAGGCGTCAGCGACCCCCTAACCTCGCTGCTCGAGCGCTACGAGGACGACGATGTCCCGATCAGCGCCGTGCCGGTGATCGAGGATCAGCTGGACGTGGTGGTCAATGAGATCGATGACCCGGAGACGACGCCCGAGCTGGCGATGGCCCGGGCCGTGATCCTCTATCTGGCCCACCGTCGCGACGAGCTGAACGCAGATCGCGAAGAGCTCTTGCGTCTCGCCGTGCGCGCCGAGCTCGACGGCGATCCGCCGCCCGTCGTCGCGGATTGGCTAGTGGACCAGGGGGTCAGCTGGTAGGCGGAGGCGGGCGGGCACGCCGCCGGTCAGAGCTGCCACTCAAACTGCCGTAGCTGCCGAGGCGAACCAGCCGTCGCCACTGCCCCCGCCGCGTCAGATCCCACGTCGAGCTCGATCACCGACAGCGACGCGGCATCCGCCGGGGCCCTTGCAAGCCCCATCCCGAGGCACTTGGCGATCGCCTCGTGGCGCGTCCACGAGCGCACGAACTCGCGCCGCCGGGCGGCGGGCTCCAGCGCCCGAAGCCGCAGCTCCTCGCCCTCGCCCATGATCCGTCGCGCCACCGCCAGCGGGTTACGGGCGCGGCTTTCGTGCTCCACGTCGACCCCTACCTCGTAATCCCGGCAAAACGCGTAGAGCGAGAGATCCTCGGAGTGCGAAAGGTTGAAATGCAGCCGCCACCTCGCCTGTTGCAACGCGGGCTTCCCCCGATCGGAAAACGTGAAGGCGATCGCCGGGGCTTCGACGTCTAAATAGCGGGTCAGCAGTGCCCGCAGAATCGCGCGCGACGCAGCCCACCGTGCACCGTCCTGCGCGCGCACCAGCCGCCCGGCACGAGCCAGCTCCTCCGCCGAAAGCAGACCCTGCGCCCAGCCCGAAGGCACCTCGAGTCGCGCTCGCCAGACGTCAAGGACGCCTTCGGGCAGCGTCAGCCGCGCCGGCGGCTGCTCCCAATGGCCCGCGATCCCGTGACCCATGCCCGGGCATCATCGACCAATCGGGGGCTGGGACGGCCCGTGCGGGCTCTCAGCTCTCGTTCACGTACGTCCCGATCAGACGCGCCTGCTCGATGACGTGGTCCTCGATCTGCGCCAGCAGCGGCCGGCGCTCGAGTTTCGGCGGCAGCTCGATTTCCTGGTCAAGCGCGTAGACCCAGAAGTAGTAGTGGTGAACGCCGTGACCGGGAGGCGGCGCAGGACCGTTGTAGCGGTCATTGCCGAGCGAGTTCAGCCCAGACACGCCCACATCGCTGCCCTCGGGCAAGCCGCTGGCGTCGCCCGGAATGCCGTATACGACCCAGTGGGTGAAGCCATCGACCAGCGGCGCATCGGGATCGTGCATTACGACCGCGAAGGCAGCTGTGCCGTCGGGCACTCCCGTCCACTCAAGCGGCGGCGAGACGTCCTCGCCGTCGGATGTGTACTGCGGCGGGATCGGCTTGTGTCCTTGGAACGCCGAGCTTGAGAGCTTCAGATCGGCGACGTTTAGCTGTTGGGGCATGGGGGCTCCATACCCCAGGCCCCCGGCTCTCAATCAGGCCGGTTCGCGGAGCATCGGCCACAACGGCGGGCTGCCCAGCACCCGCAGCTCGTCGAGGCGCTCGAACCCGAGGCGGGCATAGAGGGCGGCGTTGCGCTCGCTCGTTGCCTCCAGGTAGGCGGGCAGCCGCTCACGGTCGCAGCGCTCGAGAATCGGCTCCAGCATCCTCGTGCCCAGACCCCGCCCCTGGCGCCCGGGCTCTACGCCGATGTAGGGGATGTAGTAGTGCGCGGGCCGATAGTGGCGGCGCTCGATCAGCGTCAGCATCGCCAGCGCACGAGCCAGGCGGGCGCCGAATACGCGCCCGTACGGGCGGCCCTGAAGCACCGCCACGCGCGGCGGAAAGCGCCAGCGCTCGGGCGGCAGGCAGAGTGCGGCGCCCTCCAGGCGCTCTGTGCTCCACACCTCTCCCTCAGGGATCACGATCTGCTCGAGCTCGATCAGAAAGAAGCGCCGCAGCCGCCGCGCGCGACGGGAGTCAGCTGGGACCATCCAGCGGAAGATCGGGTCCTCGTCGAACGCGGCCGCCAGGACTGCGGCCAGCTCCCCACCGTCGCTCTCAGCTGCCCGTCGAACGCTCACCGGACAGGGCCCCTAGACCGTGAAAGATCACTACCAGCAGGTCGCCGAACAGCTCGTCTGAGACAGCGTCGGGATCGATCAGCTTCTCCAGCGCGAGCCCGTTCCCGAGCGCCGCGATCATCGTTCCCAGTCGCGCCGCCAGCTCTCCGTCCAGCGACACCCCCTGGCGCGCCGCCCCCTCGGACACGATCCGGGCCATCGCGGTCCGCAGCGCCGCGAAGCGCTGCGCAAAGCGACCCCGCAGTCCCGGCTCGCGCAGCGCGTACGCCCAGAACTCGACCACCAGCGGGAAGTACTCGGGCCGTTCGCGCAGGATCTGCATCCAGCGATCGGCACCGCCTCTCACCCGCTCGTCGAACGTCTCCCCAGCGACCGAGAGCTCCTCGTACTGGGCGATGTCGGCGGCCACACGCTCCTCGAACAGCGCCAGGAACAGGTCCTCCTTACCCGTGAAGTTCGAGTACAGCGCGCCGGTCGTGGCCCCCGCCTGGCGCGCGATCTCCTCCACCGAAGCGCCGGCCCATCCCCGCCCGGCGAACACCGTGGCCGCCGCGTCCAGCAGCCGGCGACGGGTCAGTGCCCGCTGCTCCTGGCGAAGCGTTGTTCTCACCTTCACGGACATAGTGAAAAGACTCTGGCCCACATAATAGAAATTATATTATATAGAAGAATTATTGCTGTGTGGCCGCGTCGGGGACCGCTCGCTGATGGTGCTGGAGCCCGCCGAGCACCTCGCCCGGCGCAGCTCGAGTTGCCGGCCTTCCACGGTCAGTCCGCCGCTACGGCGTGCGCATTCGCGAGCTGACCGAGCAGGAAATATCGAGTTGGCAGCCAGACTCGGTGATCGCCGCTGCCAAGCGCGCTCGGGCACTGACGCTGGCGGTGATCCTGGAGCTCCTGCTCGGCGTGCGCGATCCGGAGCTCGAGTCATTCATCGAGACTGTCGCGGAGCGAGTCGACCTGGCCCCGTCGGTCCGCCCGCACGCCCCGTGCGCCGTACCGTCACGCTGGCCCCCTCGAGCGATGGCGAGGTGCGGATGGAGGCGGTGCGAGAACCCGACGTGGCCCTGGCCTAGTCTGGCGAGCTAGCCGTTGGGAACTGTCCAGAGGCCGGGGAGATACTTGGGGGCCACTCTCAGGCACTGGCTGCGGTTCTTAGGAGCGACCCAGCGGCCGTCGATCGAGAAGAGGTACAGCTTGCCGTAGGGCCTCCAGTCGACGCGCGTGAACAAAGTGGGGAGCAGATGGTCGACCGGCCCCGCCGAGGTCAACCCACATTCGATCGTCGTACCGGGGATCCCCGGCATCGCGTCGAGCGTCATGTCGTGGTAGCGGAACGCCACGGCGCCGTCCAGATCCCACGTGGTGGCCCAGATCGGAACGCTTGCGTTCTCCTGAACAGGCTGGCCGAAGGAGACCACCAAGCTCCCCGACGGAGGTTTGGGCAGGTGCTTCTGCATCACGTACAAGACCTGCTCAGCGCGCGCGTAGGCGCGCCCCCAGGTGTTGGCGTCGTTGTGGGTCTGCACGAAGTAGAACCCGGCCAGCAGGACGCCGAACCCGGCGGCCAGGGCGGCCGCGTAGCGCTGTCGATCGCGCAGCCGCCAGCACAATAGGAGCGCCGCCAGAGAACCAATCGAATAGGCGATGGCGATGAGCAGCGGGGCGCCGAGCGCGTTGACCCGGTTTCCGAGTCCCGGAGCGAGGGGGGTGTATCCGGTCCAGCCAGGCGCGTAGACGGCATAGGACGCGGCCGCCAGCAAGCTGGCTACCACTATCAGTGCTAGCCAGCGCCTGAGCTCGATCCGTCTGGGGTCGCCGGGCGATAGCCGAACGGCGAATATCGCCGCGATTGCGATGACCGCCGCCGCGAAGCCAAGCGTGATCCATCCCGAGCCGCCGAAGGGCAGCACGGTCGCCCCCATCAGCTTCAAGCCGTCGCGGGCGATTTGCAGAGCGTGATGCATTGTGCCGCTGGTGCTCAGCCGCTGGGACCCCGTATGGCTTGTGGCCAGGACGTAGACGAGCACGATCACCGGCAAGTCCATTGCCCATTCCCGGAATGCCCGTCCCCAGCGAACGCGGCAGCGGTAGAGGACGAACGAGATGGCCAAAGGCAGCATCCCGATCTCGTAGGTTGTCAAGCTCAGCGCGTAGAGCGCCAACCCCGCTCCCCGTAGCGCCACCCGCCGTCGCCCGTCGGCGTCGAAGCTGTGCAGTGTCAGCAGCAAGCCGAGGAGCAGCAGCGACAGCGCGTAGGACCCGTCCCCCATGATCGACCACAGCCGCAGCGAGTCGGCGCCGGGGAACAGCAAAGTCAGCGCAGCAATGATCCCGGACGGCGCCCGTGTCAGGCCGAGCTTGCGCAGCACCAAGTAGATGGTGATCGAGAAGACGATCGCCGTGAGCAGCGCCAGGGCCAGGTGCAGTCCCTGGTGAAATCCGAGCACCAGCTCGACCACCGTGAAGTACAGCGACAGCGCTGGGCGGCCCGTCGTCGACCCGAGGAAACTTCCGACGTGAGACAGCTGACCGCCGTGGGTGGTGATGGCCCACGTCTTCTGCAACGCCCAGTCATCTGTCACGAACCCGGCGTGCTGGATGTAGCTGCCGTAAGCGGCGATCCCCAGCAGCGCCAGCAGTATCGCGAGCACCACCGGCTCGCGCCTTCGAAATGGCGTCTCTTCCTCCGGCGCGCCCCGCACCGTGGGCGATGTTTCGCTAGGAGCGGGGAGGGGTTCGGACCGCGCGGGGCGCTCGAGCGTGCCCGCGTCCTGGATCACGGTTCGTCACTCTCCGCGAGCGGAGGTGGCTGCCGCGGTCTGACGCGCAGCCGCCACCAAATCTTGACGTCCTCGGCCAGGGTGCGAGCGATCAGCGCGGGGTCAAAGCCCTTCGCCTGGCCACCCCGCCTGGGTTGCTCGAGGGTGCCGAGCACGCCGACGCGCTGGCCTCTCTTCATCGCCGTCATGTACATCATCGGCAGATAGTTGAGCCCGTCTTCACGCACCTCTACAGCAAGTTGCGGCATCGCGTCGCGCTTGAACAGAAACAGCGCCGAGAACTCCGGAATGGGGAACTGAAGCAAGAAGCGCAGCAACAGGTACCAGAGGCCCGAGGAAACCATCCGCCGGCTCGACTCGGCACGTTTGAGACGCGAGGAGAAGATGAGGTCGTAGTAGTCGCGAAGCGCCCAGAAGAGCCGCAGCTCTTCGATTCGTCCCTGCCCGTCCGATGGCGCCAAAAAGACGTAGTCGCCGCGCGCTTCCGAGAAGCACGAGCGCATCGCGCCGGCGAAACCTCTATTGGTCTCGTGGCGATGCACGCGCACAACCTCGAGCTCGGTGGCCAAGCGGTCGGCGATCGCGCCCGTGGCATCCGTCGAGCCATCGTCCACGATCAGAATCTCGAACTGCTCTTCGATCGAGGATGCGACGGCGATCGCCTCCTGGACGATCCCTCCCAGTGTCACCTCCTCGTTGAAGGCCGGAAGCGACACGGACAGGCGTGGCACCGTGCGCTGCGGCGTCGCAGGCACGTCCGCCGACGGGCTGAGGTGAGTGGACGGCAAAGGCATAGGTAGCGCCGCGGCCGCGCCCGCCTGGCCGTCCGCGGGAGAGGGCGCGAGTCTACCAACCGCCCCGGGGCTCGCTGCGACGCCCGCCGTGCTGTGTCAGCACTCCCACCGCTGCTGCCCGGTGTTCCTACAATGGCCCGGCTCGATGGGTTCACGCACTGCCGCCCAGACCACGCCAGTGCCGCTACGGCTTGCATCCCCGCGGTTTGACTCGGACGTCTACGCGGCTGTGGCGGATGTCCTCGCCTCCGGGCATCTGACCCTCGGTCCCGTAGCGGCTGCGTTTGAGCAGGCGGTAGCGTCCCAGGTTGGGCGCCAGCACGCGGTCGCTGTCTCATCTGGGACGGCAGCCCTCCACCTGGCGATGGCGGCCCTCGACCTCGGGCCTGAGGACGAGGTGATCGTGCCGGACTTCACCCACCCGGCGACTGGGCATGCCGTGCTCCACCAGGGCGCGAAGCCGGTGCTCGTTGATGTCGACATGGCCACCTACAACGTCGATCCGCAGGCCGTGGAGCAAGCGCTTAGCAACCGCACTCGACTGGTCCTCGCCGTTGACATGTTTGGCCTGCCGGCTGACTACGCGCGTATCGAGCCGCTGCTCGCTGCACGCGGCATCCCACTGCTGTGCGACGCGGCCTGCTCGCTTGGCGCCCGTGTAGCGGGTCTGCCCGCAGCAAAGCATGGACTCGCCGCCACCTTCAGCTTCCATCCCCGCAAGGTTCTGACGACCGGCGAGGGAGGAATGATCGTTACCGACGACGCCGGCTTGGCGGCGCGGCTGCGTCGGCTTCGCAACCACGGCTTTGAGCGCGGCGGCGGACAGCCGCAGTTCGTCGAACCGGGTTTCAACTATCGGCTGAGCGATGTCCTCGCCGCCGTCGGGGTCACCCAGATGCCTACCCTCGAAGGGCTCGTCGAGCGGCGCAACGTACTGGCCGCCGAGCTGACCGGCCAGCTCGAGGGCACCCCGGGCGTGAGGCTGCCGCACGTCCCGGAGCAAACGCGCTCGACCTTCCAGTCCTATGTCGTGGTATTAGGCGAGGACGTCGACCGCGAAGCCTTCATCAGCGCTTTGGCGGCCGACGGCATGGAAGCGACCATCGGAACGTATGCCCTGCACGCCCAGCCGAGTTTTCAGCGTGCCTGTGGCACCACCCCAGGGCAGCTACCCGTCTCCTGGGCGCTCGCGCGGCGGACGGTGGCACTGCCGCTCCATCCTGGCCTGACGAGCGATGACATCGCGGTCATAGCGGCAGCGGTCAGACAGACGCTCGGGGCGCCGGTGTGAGCCTCATCGCGACTCCGCCAGAGCTGAGCGGGCAGCGCATCCTGATCACCGGCGGCGCCGGGTTCATCGGCTCCACGCTTGCCGGTCTGCTCTTGGAGCGCAACGAAGTGGTCGTGCTCGACAACATGTCCCGCAACGCGCTACAGCACAAGCCGTACGCAGATCACCCCAACCTGCGCGTCCTGGAAGGGAGCGTCCTCGATTCGCGGGCTGTCGAGAGCGCCATCGATGGCGCGGACTATGTCGTCCACTGCGCCGGGATCGCCGGCATCGATACGGTGATCAAGCGACCAGTCGAGACCATGAGGGTGAACATGGTCGGCTCGGCCAACGTCCTGGAGGCGGCGGCGCGACACGCCCCGGGCGTAAAGCGCGTCGTGTGTTTCAGCACCAGCGAGGTCTTTGGCCAGCTCGCGTTTCGCTCGGAGGAAACCTCGCCCACGGTGCTCGGTGCCGTTGGCGAGGGCCGTTGGACATATGCCGTGAGCAAGCTTGCCGAGGAGCATCTGGCCTACGCGTACTTCAAACAGGAGGGACTGCCGACGGTGACGGTTCGACCGTTCAACGTGTACGGCCCAGGTCAGGTGGGAGAAGGAGCGATCCGTCAATTCGTGATGCAGGCGCTGGTGGACGAAGATCTCGTCATCCATGGCGACGGCACGCAGATCCGGGCCTGGTGCTACGTCGACGACATGCTTCGGGGCTTGCTGCGCGCGCTGGTGGCGCCGGCAGCGGTCGGGGAGTCGTTCAACATTGGCAACCATCGCGCCGTGATCACCATCTATGGGTTGGCCAGCACTGTGATCCGCGTGCTGGACGCCAAGTCTGAGATCCGCTTCGTGCCCAGGGCGTCGGCCGACATCGAACTACGTATCCCGCAGGTCGACAAAGCACGAGAGCTGCTGGGCTTCGAGGCCGAGGTGGACCTGGAGGAGGGGATCCGCCGAACTGCGGAGTACTTTTCCGCCGCTCCGACTGGTGCCGATCACCGGGCTGAACCGGCTACGTCGCGCACGACGCATGCCGGCACTTGATCGGCAATCGTTGCTCACCGGCCTGCGGTCGCTGCACTCGGAGTTGCAGGCGTCGATGCGGCGCCGCTTCAACCGCGACTTGCCGCTCGGGGAGCTCGTGTTCGATCGCTGGGAGCGAGCCCAGTCGCTGGGCTTTGGCGAAGGCACGAGCATCTACCACAACAGCTATGTATTCGGTGAGGTCCGGATAGGCCAGAACACCTGGGTCGGGCCGCTTGTGATGCTCGACGGCAGCGGGGGCGGCATCGAGATCGGCGACTGGTGCTGTATCAGCGCGGGGGCGCACATCTACACGCACGACACCATCCAGCGCTCGCTGACGGGCGGGCGCGCCGGCCCCGACGCCGCGCCGGTACGCATCGGTGACCGCACGTATATCGGAAGCCAGGCGGTGATCATGCCCGGGGTGACCGTCGACGATGAGTGTGTGGTGGGTGCCGGGGCAATCGTCACCCGAGACATGCCACCTCGCTCGATCGTGGTCGGGGTGCCCGCCCGCGTGTGCGGAGAGGTCGTGCTCGACCCGGCGGGAGAGCGGGCCGAGCTCCGCTGGCAGGGCTCCTAGCCGGTCTTCGGCGCGGCTCCCGGCCCGGCTCCTAGCCGGTCGCGTCGCCGGGGCTCTCGGCGGGATGCCTGGCCCCCGACGTTCGAGCAGGCGTAGCATTAGTAGCGTGACCGCGTTAGGTGTGGCACTGCTCTTGATTGGCGCGACAGTCGTGCTGGTTGAGGCGCACGTGCCGTCCCTGGGCATGCTCGGAGTCCCCGGCGTGGTCGGCATCGCCGTCGGCTCGGTGCTCGCCGTTGCCGGCCTCGGGGGCGGCGTAGTGCTCGGGATCCTGGCGGCCGTGATCCTGGCCGGCGCGGGCCTGAGCGTGGTTGGCCTGTCGGTCTCCAAGGGGGCGGCGGTCCGCCGGCGGCGGATCCGGGGCGGCGTGATCGGCCATCTGGGGGTGGTTCGGCGCTGGGCCGACGTAGAGGGCACGGTGCTGGTGGCCGGCGCGCTGTGGAGCGCTTGCCCGTCGTACCCCGGCGAGCAGATTAAGGAGGGGGACCGAGTGGTGGTGGAGCGCGTCAGCGGCCTGACCCTGGCTGTGCGCAAGGCCGAGGAGTGGGAGCTCGTGGCGTGATCGTGACCGCGGTAATCATCGTGCTCGTGGTGGTGCTGGCGGTTGGCGTCACGGCCGTCGGCGCCTCGGTCCGTGTGCTACGCGAATACGAGCGCGGCGTCGTCTTCAGACTGGGCCGGCTGATGCCTACCAGAGGGCCGGGACTGATCCTGCTGATGCCGACCATCGACCGCATGGTCAGGGTGAGCTTGCGCACGGTGACGCTGACGATTCCCCCCCAGGAGACGATCACGCGCGACAATATCCCGGTCCGGGTCACCGCCGTGGCCTATTACCACGTGGTCGACGCCACCCTGGCGGTGACCGAGGTGGAGAACGTTCACGCAGCCACGGTTCAAATCGCCCAGACCACGCTGCGATCGGTGGTCGGCGGCGTCGAGCTCGATCACCTTCTGTCCGAGCGCGAGCGCGTCAACGAGGCTCTGCAGCAAATCATCGACACCCAGACCGAGCCCTGGGGGGTGAAGGTGACGACCGTGGAGCTCAAAGACGTGGAGATCCCCGAGCGGATGCAGCACGCGATCGCCCGCCAGGCGGAGGCCGAGCGCGAACGGCGGGCGAAGATCATCAACGCCGAAGGCGAGTACCAAGCGGCCGCCAAGCTGGCTGAGGCCGGGGACGTGATCGGGGCCAACGCCACGACGCTCCAGCTGCGCTACCTGCAGACGCTGCGCGAGATCGGCGGCTCGCAAAACTCAACCGTCGTGTTCCCGATGCCTATCGACCTCGTCAAGCCCGTGATCGAGGCGGTGCGGGGCTCGACGCAGCCGGGCGAGGGCAACGGCGTTGCCGAGCAGCAGGGCCCACAAGCGCTGGACCGCGGTGAGGGCCGAGCGCTGGGGGCCGGTCCGGATGGACCGTCAGCCGCGGCGCAGCCCGGGCGCGAGTCCCACCCAGAATCTCTCGAGCGCGGCGATCGCTAGCGGCGCCCGGCTCTGAGCACGGCGCTCGCCGGCGTCCACGGGCTCAGTTGGCCCGATGCGATCGCCGCCTGGACGCGGAACTGGTACCGCCAGCCGGCGCGGCCGGTGAACACCAAGGTGTGGCGCTTCGTCTTGCGCAGCAGCGCTCGCCACCGCCGCCCCCACCGCCACTGCACGACGAAGTAGGCGGCGGTGGCCCCCTTCGCGTGCCAGCTGAGCCGTACCCGCGGGCGGTGTCCCCGCCTCACCGAGAGCCGGCGGGCGCGCAGCACCGCGCGGACGCTCGCGCTCGGGCCAGTGCTCGAGCCAGGCGCCGCTCCCGTGCACGGCTGGTTGAAGATGCCCGAGCCGAACGACTGCTCCCCGGGCAGCTGGGCATACCCGATGTGGCTGAGGCCGAAGATGTCCTCCACGCTTCGCAACATCGAGTAGTGGTTGTAGTGCGTTGTGGAGGTCGTTCCCGGAGCGATGCAAGGCGAGAGCAGCACGGCGCCCGTCTGGCCCCCGCCGCTACCCGTAATCCCGGGGAGCGGGCTTCCGGGTCCGGCAATCTCACCGCAGCACGAGCTCGTGTCGTTGGTCGCGGCCTCGTCGAAGGTGATGATCAGTAGTCCGTTCTGCTGACGGAAGGCGGGCGAGCCGGTGATCAGCGGCACCCACTGGCGCAGGAAGGCGTCGGCCTGCGGGAGGCCGCCCGGCTGGCCATTGGCGCACGGCGAGTCGTGGCCGTCATCACACAGGTCAGGCGTGATGAACACGTAGTTGGGCGTCGTGGACGCGCCGGCTAGATCCTGGGGCAGGAGGCTCAGGTTCACGACGTGCGAGTTGCACAACGTGGCGTCGTCGATGATCGAGTGGAAGTAGGCGAACGGGTCATGGCGCGTTGCGTACTCGTCGGTCGCTGTGCCGGTCTGGGTGTTGTCACTCGAGCCGACGGCCGGATGGCCGCATTCGGCCGCTTCGCGCGAGGGGTTGGCGCCCATGCTCTCGTTGTAGTCGCGCCAGCTGAGACCGTGGGCTTGGAGCTGGCCGGCGATCGTGGGCACGCTCGAGGGGTAGATGCAGCCAATACCGTCGGCCTGGCCGTAGCTGTCGATTGTCCCGGGGAACAGATCGCTGTAGGCCGGGCAGTCGGCTTGGGTCTCGATGTTCGGGGCCTGCCCCGAGATCATCGCGACGTAGTTGTCGAGGCTGTTGTGGCCCACGGCGTAGTAGTCGGGCAAATACGCGCCCTCGGCGGTCAGCGTGTGCGCCAGATACGGGGCCGGACTCGACGGGCCGAACGTCGTGGAGACGGACTCGTTCTCGAGCACGATCACGAACACGTGCTGAACTGGAGCGGGCGGAGCGGCCGACGCCGCGCCGGGCATCAATGCGCCACCGGCGATCAGCGCGACCGTCGCCGCGAAGATCAACCGCCTCAAGATGGCACCGCCGGCGCGACGCCAAACGCCCGTTTGAGACCCGCGGCGCCCTTGGGGGTCACCAACACGGCCCGGCCACGGGGCGCACGGCGGATCCAACCCAGCTCGAACAATCGCGTGCATAGCGCGGCGCCGAGCGAGCCCGCAAGATGATGGCGCTGCTCACTCCAGTCGACGCAGTAGCGGATCAGCGGCCGCCTCCGCGGCAAGCCGGGGAAGTCGATCCCGAACTGCGTGAGCGCCTCATGTCCGTCGGCCGTCAGGCGGTAGTCGACGTCCGAACCGGGCGCGGAGAGCCGATCACCTTCGGCAAATAACCCGTCGCCGCCGCTCAGCCAGCCACGCTGGAGTAGCGCGCTCATCAAGGCCGTGGCCAAGCGCCCGCCCAGGTGGTCGTAGCAGGTGCGGGCGTTCCGAACCGCCGCCGCGCGCGTGCCCTGTCGCAGGGAGCGAACCGGAGCCGGGCCCGCGAGCCGAGCCAGAGCCTCGATCAGCTCGCCGACCTCCGCCGAGGCCACGCGGAAATACCGGTGGCGCCCGTGACGCTCCACGTTCAGCAGGCCGCCCTGCACGAGCTTCGACAGGTGCTCTGAGGCGGTCGATGCCGCCACGCCGGCCTCGTCGGCCAGCGCGCTCGCCGGCAGGGCGCGGCCATCGCCGAGCGTCAACAGGATCCGCGCCCGGGCACGATCAGCCGCCAGCGCGGCGACCGGGGCGATGTCGGCGTCGCCCAAGGACACGGTCACACCGTATCTCATCCCTATTTCGTCGCGGACCGAAACGTTTTGGGTCCAAGATGAACGCATGCGCAGGCACATTCCCCTAGCCGTCATCTGCTCCGGTTACTTCATGGTGATCCTGGACGCGGTGATCGTCAATGTCGCGCTGCCTTCGCTCGGTCGCGAGCTGGGCGGCGACGTCAGCGCGCTGCAGTGGGTCGTCGACGGCTACACGGTGTCATTCGCCGGCCTGCTGCTCTCGGCGGGAGCGCTCGGGGACCTCCTCAGTCCCCGCCGCGTGTTCGACGCCGGTTTGTGGGTGTTCACGGTGGCTTCTGCTGGCTGTGCCTTGTCTCCTTCGGTCAGCCTGCTGGTGGCGGCGCGGGTGATCCAGGGCACGGGGGCGGCGATGCTCGTTCCCAGCTCGCTGGCGCTGATCCGAGCCGCGTACGAAGACTCCGCCACACGCGCGCGGGCGGTCGGGATCTGGGGCGCGACGGCAGGCGTGGGGGCGGCCTCGGGTCCGGTGCTCGGCGGCCTACTGGTTGCGGCGTTCGGCTGGCGCTCGGTCTTCGTGGTCAACGTGCCCGTAGGCGCGCTGGCGCTGGTGGCCGGGGCACGTCATCTGCCACGGGGGGAGCGCGAGCGGCTTGGCGCGGGTTTCGATCCACTCGGACAGCTGACCGGTTTCGCTGGGCTGGCGCTGTTGGCCAGCGGGCTGATCGAGGGTGGCGCCCGAGGGTGGTCGGCGACGGCCACGCTTCTGTTGCTGGCGCTGGCGCTGCTCGCACTGAGTGCGTTCGTGGCAGTCGAGCGGCGGACAACGCGCCCGATGCTGCCGCTGGGGCTGTTCAGGACGCGGGAGTTCTCGGTTGCCGCGCTGGTCGGACTGGCGATCAACCTCGGCTTCTACGGCCAGCTCTTCGCGCTCACGATCTATTTCCAGCACTGGCGCGGCTACTCCGCGCTCCAGACCGGTCTGGCCCTGCTACCGGAGGGGTTGTTCGTGGCGGTCTCCTCGGCGCTCTCCGGTCGCGTATCGGCGCGCAGCGGGCCGCGGCTGCCGATGATCGCCGGACTGCTGACGGGAACCGCAGGTCTGGCCGGCCTGATAGCGATCGATCCCAGTACGCCCTACGCGCTGCTGGTCCTACCCTTGATCGCCACCGGCTTCGGGATTGCGTTCACGATGCCCGCGGCCACCGTGGCCATCATCGAAGCCGCGCCGCCCGAGCGGGCCGGGATCGCCTCGGCGGTGCTCAACGCCGCGCGCCAGACCGGAAGCGCGATCGGCGTGGCGCTGCTCGGCGCGCTGCTCGTCGGCCGGACGCTGCATTCGGCGATGGCCGTGGCTAGCGCTGCGTTCCTGTTTGCCGCGCTCGTCGCCGCGTCGATTCCCCGGCGGACGCGTATCGTCCGGGCCGGTGAAGCTGCTGGCGTTCAGTGACGTCCATCGCGACGCGCGAAAAGCGCAGAAGCTGGCCGAGCTGGCGCGCGAGGCGGATGTCGTCATCGGGGCGGGCGACTTCGCGTCCGCGCGGCTGGGACTCGGCAAGGCGCTCGAGCCGCTGAGCGCGATCCGAGCTCCGACGGTGCTCGTGCCGGGCAACAACGAGACGGATGCCGCCCTTTGGCGCAGGTGCGCAGACTGGCCCAGCGCTCGAGTGCTCCACGGCGAGGGCACCGAGATCGACGGGGTCACTTTCTTCGGACTGGGAGCGGGCGTCCCGCCTACCCCTTTCCCTTGGAGCTTTGACCTCAGCGAGGAGGAAGCGGCGGGAAAGCTGAACGACTGTCCTGAAGGGGCAGTGCTGGTGTCGCACTCCCCGCCCAAGGGTTACGTCGACAAGGCGTTCGGCAGGCACATGGGAAGCAAGGCAGTGCTGGCGGCGATCGAGGCCAAGCGCCCGCGGCTGACGGTTTGTGGACACATCCATCAGGCGTGGGGCCAGTCGGCGACGATCGCCGGGACCCGGGTCGTGAACCTGGGCCCCGAGGGGCGGTTCTTCGAGGTCTGAGGGCACACCGGCCCGGGCGGGGAACGCGAGCTTTCACCCCCGCGAACCGCTCCGAGCGCAAGCTTTTTCACCCCGGCGCTTCTGGCGCGAAACCGCACTTTTGCAGGATCTCTTGCAAGGGCAGGGATTGCATGCGGTTTGCCGAGGACTCGTGTTAGGGTGCGCGCGCTCCGGCGACGAGGATTCCGCTGGCCCCGCCGTCAGGACCCGATTCGAGAGGTGATGCGAGCGCATCGCCTCTACTTCTGCATGCCTCGTTTCATCGACCGAGACCGATTGCCCCTGCGTGCCCCGGCTGCCGCGATCATCGCGGCAGCTTTGGTCTGCGGTCCGCTGAGCGCCACCAGCGCCGGCGACCTCCAGGGACAGATCGCCGCCCATCAGTCGGCGGTGAGCGCGCTGCAGTCGCAGGTCGCGTCCGAGACCGCCAAGATCAAAGCCACCAGCGATGGCATCCAGCAGGCCAGCCAGCGGTTGTCGGGACTGCAAACCGAACTTGACCAGCGGATCGCGGAGCTGGCGCGCGTTCAGTCAGACCTGATCGCCGCTCGCGATCGCCTGGTCGTACTCGAGAATCGCCTCCAGCAGGCCACGCACGCCCTGGCGGCCAACCTCGTCAGCCGCTATGAGCAGAGCGAGCCGGACCTAGTGAGCGTGGTGCTCGAGTCCCACGGCTTCAACGACCTCCTGGAGAAGGTCAACTTCCTCCAGCGCATGGCGCGTGCCGACGCGGGCGTGGTGGGCACCACCCGGGCCGCCCGATCCGCCGTAGCCCGGCAGGCCAACGCTCTCGCCTCGTTGGAGACGCGCGACCGTACGCTGGCCGAGCAGGTACTGGGGCAGCGAAATCAGGTGGCGGCGCTGCATGCTGCGCTCCTTACACAGCGCATCGACGAGGTCGGCCAGCGCCGGCACAACAGCGCCAAGCTAGCGACGCTCCAAAGCCAGCTGAGCTCGCTCGAGCAACGGGCTGCCGCCCAGGCGGCTGCCGCGGCGGCGAGCGGCAACGCCCAGGTGGGCGCAATCGCCGTCAACACCGGAGGGATGGTGCAGCCGCCCGCCGGTGCGCCGGCCGCCGTGGCGCAGGTGATCGCGGCGGGCAACGCGATCGCCGGGACGCCGTACGTGTGGGGTGGCGGCCACGGCTCGTTCCAGGCCAACGGTTACGACTGCTCAGGGTCGGTCAGCTACGCCCTCGCCGCGGCTGGGCTGCTGAGCTCGCCGTTGGATTCCACGGGATTCATGAGCTGGGGGCTGCCGGGCCCCGGTCGCTGGATCACGATCTACGCCAACCCCTCGCACGCCTGGATGGAGGTCGCCGGCTGGCGGTTCGACACGGTGGCGCTGTCCGCGGGCGGAACGCGCTGGTCCCAAGGGGGCGGCGAATATGGCGGCTTCGTGGAACGTCATCCTCCGGGGCTGTAGCGGGGCAAGCCGCAGCGCCCGACGGCACCCGGCGACCGAGCCGCACGGTGCGCTCCTTATAGCTCACGCTGAACGAGCCGCCACGCGCCCGGAGGCCGGATGGGCTGGCTCCGCGCACCAGGTACCGCCCTCCGCCGAGCAGCCGCTCTTGCACGAGCACGATCCGCAGCCGCTGCCAGGCTCGGTTTCCGATCGTTCCCCGGAAGGAGTCCACCGTGGTCACTTGGGCAGAGCTGAAGCCCGCACGCCCAAACGAGAGCAGCGGCCGAATCAGGCAGTTGTCGCTGAATGGAACGCAGACCGACGGCGCCTCGAGAATCCACTCCGCCGAGGACAGATTGACCTCAGAGGTATAGAGCCGGCGATGGAACGAGCCTCGCCGGTCCAGATCTCGCATGCGAATCGTGGTCCAAGCCCCAGCCACCGTGACGCTGGCTGAGATGCGGTCGCCCTGGCTGACGCGTAGGCGGATTCCGTGGAGCGGAAACGGCAGCAGCTCATACCATGCGTACGTGACGGGACGTCTCCCTCCCGGGCAGTCAGACTCCGTTCCAACCTGCTCGAGGCCAGCTCCGCGGTACCCGCCGAGACCTATCCACATGGCCGAATAGCCGGGACGACCGGAGCGGCACGCGACGCGAGGGATTCGCCAGTGCGCCGAGACGTGGCGGAAGCTGGCCCCGGTCACGAGATAGCCGGACCAATTCTTGCTGAGGCCGGGACCCTCGCGCAGGAAGTGAGCCCCACGGGGGATGGACGTCGCTGGACGGTCGATCACAGCCCGGCCGCCGAACGGGACCAGTGCCGCTACAGCGATCGTGGCCATGGAGGCTAGGGCTGCCGGCAAGCGTTACGACCGCCCGCGGTGCACGATCGATTGCGGGCCGGAGGGGATGCGCGGCCCGAACACCGTGCCCGCCGGGACGTGGCGCTGGGTGTAGGCGATGCTGAACGCCGAGCCGCCGTGACGGAGGCGGGTGGGCCGGGCAGTTCCCACTGCCACGGCCCCGGTGCCGTTGGACACGAACTGCATGCCGCCAGCGCCCAACACGATCATGGTTCGCCTCCAGGCAGCGTTGACAATTGCTCCGATCGTTCCTCCGGCCTGCTGGGCGCGCGCATTCGTGAAGGCGGCGTGTCTGAAGTCCGCCAGTGGCAGCGTCCGGCAGAACGCGGTGCCGGCAATGCAGGACGACGGGGCCTCCAGGATCCACTCGGCCGAGGACACATCCAGAGTCGGGGCCTGAAGGGTCTGCTGGAAGAGGCGGTGGCGCGTGACGTCGTTGATCGCCACCGTCACATTTGCGCCCAGCACGGTCACACTGGCGGTCATCAGATCTCCTGGGCGAACCCCGAGCCGGATCGTGTGCGACGGGCCGGGGACGAGCTCATACCAGCCGCTCGACGCCGCATGGCCGCGGACACAGTCGAGCTCGGTCCCCACCTGCTCGAGCGCGCCGGCCGTAAGGCTGTAGCCACCGAGGCCGACCCACATCGCCGAATAACGCGTCTGTCCCGCAGGGCAAATCGGACGCGGCTGGCGCCAGCTGCCGGTCACGCTCTGGAAGCTCGCGCCGTGAATCGCGTAGCCCGCCCAGTTCTGGCTCAGGCTGCTAGCTGCACTGGCCGACGGCAACAGCGCCAGACCGCAAAGAGCCCAGGTGAGAGTGACGAGAAGGCGGACTAGCGGTCGTGCCGGCACAGGGCCGGAAAGGTTAGGCGTCGCGCGCAATCGCCGCGCTACGCCCGCGGCAGTCATAGAGCGTGCTCGCGGTGCGCTGGGATCGAGCGATCGCCCCCGGCGCTGTCCTGGCAGAGCCAGAGCCCGATGATCCGGCGCCGCTCGTGGCTGGGAGCGAGATCGCATGGCACGCCTTTGCCACGACGTCCATGGCGGTCTGACTGCCGGTGCGAGTGTCGCCGGGCAGATGGCCCCGGTTGCTCCCGCCTACCAGAACCCAGCGCAGGCGTCCCGATTGGACCTCCATCCCCAGCCAGGCAGGACTCACCGAGCTCTCAGCGCCCGAGAATCCACCCAGTCCGGCGGCGTTCGCGTGCGAGGACAGGATCGCCGTAGCGGCGGTGCTTTGGCTCGCGACGCCGACCGTGCCCCCACCATGGGTCGCGGCGTAGCGCAGCGCCGCCGTGAGCGCCGTCGTGTCGCCGCCGAAGCCGCCCGGCGGTCCGCCCGGGAAGCCGCCCGCGCCACCGCCGCCGAAGCCGCCCGGTCCGCCCGGGAAGCCGCCCGCTCCGGACGGCGCCCGCGCCAGCTCCGGGAAGGCCGCCCGGTCCGCCGCCTGCAGCGGCACCCGGGAAGCCGCCGGGTCCACCGTTCCCGGGCCCACCCGGTGGGCCGCCGCCACGGGAGATGGCGCTCCTAATCCCAGCTGGCGCTTCGCCGACGTCGACGTTGGCAGGACCGCCGGCCGGAAAAGTTCCGGCCACCGGGTGGCCGAGCGTGTCGGCCGCCCAAACCGCCGGGGCCGCCAGCAGCGCCGCGAGCCCCACCGTCGCGACCGCCGCAACCTGGCGCGGCGAGCGCAGCCAGATCAGCAGAGCCGCCGCCACCAGGCTGACGACGACCACCAGCGGGGTCGCCCATGACAGGCGGCCGCCGAGCTCGCCCAGCACCACAATCTCGGTTACAGCGCCGGCGATGATCGCCAGCGCGCCCAGCAACTTCGCGGTGCGCGAGCGCGAAACCGCCACGCCGGCTCCCGCTCCGACTAGCGCGGCTGTGAACGGCGCCAGCAGCGAGACGTAGTAGGGGTGGAAGATCCCGTGCGCGAAGCTGAACAGGACGGCCGTGACGATGAACGCGCCGCCGACGATGACTAGCCAGCCGCTGCGTGCGTCGCGGCGCCTGAGCCGAGTGAGCACCAGCATCCCGACCGCTGCCACCAGCGCAAAGCCGAGCAGCCATCCGGCTTGGTCGCCAAGCCCGATGTGCAGCAGCCTGAATATGCCCGTCGAGCCCCCGAACATCGTGTTCGGGCCACCACGTCCGCCAACGAGCGCTGGCCCGCCCACCTGTCCGGAAACGCGTCCCAGGCCGTTGTAGCCGAAGATCAGAGACCAGATGCTGTTGTCCGACGTACCCGAGATCCACGGGCGATCGGCGGCCGGGGTGAGCGTCACCAAAAGCGGCCAGGCGCCACCCACCAGCAGGCTGGCGGCGCCGAAGCCGGCCAGGCCACGAATCCGGCGATGCGGAGCAAACAGGATCCAGGCCAAGACGATCCCGGGGACCACGACGAGCGCCACCGCCATCTTGGTCTCGAAGCCCAAGCCGACGCAGACGCCGCTCAAGAGCAGCCAGCGCAGGCGCGAGGTATCGAGCGCCCGCACCGCGCACCAAACGGCGGCGACGGAACACAGGACGAGGAGCTCGTCCGGATTGTTGTGACGCGCGATCGCCACGGTCATCGGTGTCAGCGCAAACGCGGCGCCGCCGAGGAACGCGGCCAGCCGTCCGAAGCGGCGCCGGATCAGGTCGTAGACCAAGCCGACGGCGACGATTCCCATCAGCGCCTGAGGCACGAGGATGCTCAGCGGATGAAAGCCGAACACCCTGACCGAGAGCGCCTGCACCCAGAGAGCCAGCGGCGGCTTGTCGACCGTCATCAGACCGCTGGGGTCCATCGCGGCAAACAGGAAGTTGTGCCAGCTCGAGGCCATCGAGCGCACAGCTGCGCTGTAGTAGGTGTTGGCCCAACCGTTGGCGCCGAGGTTCCACAGGTTGAGCAGCGCCGTGCCGCCGAGTAGCAGCAGGAACTCGGGCGCTGGCAGCGCGGACAGCCGCTCGCGTCCGCGCACCCGCGGTAGGGCCGCCGACAGGGCGCTCAAGGTTGATCTGGCGCCCGGTGGACTTCGGCGTAGGCTCCGGCCGCCGCCAGCGCGCCGAACGCGCCACAAACCAGGCCGGCAAGAATCCGCGTGAGCAAGGTCATGCCCGACAGGATCCATCCGAAGGCGAAGGCGGCGCGAAGAGCTCCGTAAGACCAATGTAGGAGCGGCCTTACGGACGGACCGAGAGGCCCAAGCATCGACTGCATAGAGTAGGTAGGCGGAAGCGATCAGGAGACCCGACGATGTCCGCGAACAGCTTTGATGCCCAGGCCACGCTGAAGGTGGGCGGCCGCTCGTACGAGATCTTCCGCCTAGATGCCCTGCAGGCGAAGTACGACGTCGCCCGGCTGCCGTTCTCGCTCAAGGTGCTGCTCGAGAACCTGCTGCGCAACGAGGACGGAGAGGCGATCCGCGCGCAGGATATCGAGGCCCTCGCCAGGTGGAACGCCAAACAGGAGCCGAGCGACGAGATCGCGTTCACGCCCGCGCGGGTCGTCATGCAGGACTTCACCGGCGTCCCGGCGATTGTCGACCTGGCCGCGATGCGGGACGCGATGCGCGACATGGGTGGCGATCCGGCGAAGATCAACCCCCTGGTCCCCGCCGAGCTGGTGATCGACCATTCGGTACAGGTCGATGAATTCGGCACGCCGACCGCCTTCCAGCGCAACGCCGAGCTCGAGTTCGAGCGAAACGAGGAGCGCTACGCATTCTTGCGCTGGGGCCAGGGCGCGTTTGACAACTTACAAGTAGTCCCCCCGGAGACGGGCATCGTCCACCAGGTCAACCTCGAGTATCTGGCTCGGGTCGTGTTTGTCGACGAGCAGCGTGGACTGGCCTATCCGGACACGCTCGTCGGGACCGACTCGCACACCACGATGATCAACGGACTGGGGGTGCTCGGCTGGGGCGTGGGCGGAATCGAGGCCGAGGCGGCAATGCTGGGACAGCCGATGTCGATGTTGATCCCGCAGGTGATCGGTCTCAAGCTGACCGGCGAGCTCCAGGAAGGGGCGACGGCCACCGACCTCGTCCTCACGGTGACCGAGATGCTTCGCGGGTACGGCGTTGTCGGCAAGTTCGTCGAGTTCCACGGACAAGGCTTGGCGAACCTGCCGCTAGCCGACCGGGCCACGATCGGCAACATGTCGCCCGAGTTCGGCTCAACCTGCGCGATCTTTCCGATCGATGCGGAGACGCTGCGCTACCTGGAGTTCTCGGGCCGACCGAAGGAGCAGATCGAGCTTGTCCAGGCGTATGCCAGAGAACAGGGGCTGTGGCACGACGAGAGTTCAGAGGAGCCGACCTACAGCGACCAGCTGGAGCTAGACCTAAGCGACGTAGTCCCGAGCGTCGCCGGTCCGAGGCGACCGCAGGACCGGGTCGCGCTCACCGAGTCAAAGCAGGCCTTCCGGCTTGCGCTCGAGGGCCTGTTGCCCGACAGCGACGACGAGGACGAGGCGATCGCCGAGTCGTTCCCGGCGAGCGACCCGGTGTCCACTCATGTCACGGACGGCGTCGGGAACGAGCCCGAAGGGGGCACCGGTGGAACCCAGGTCGCCGAACGACTCGAGGTGCATGCGCCGGTGACGCTGGCGGATGGCACCGAGACCGAGCTGGACCACGGGCATGTGGTGATCGCAGCTATCACCAGCTGCACCAACACATCCAATCCCTCGGTGATGCTCGGCGCCGGAATCCTGGCCCGCAACGCGGTGCAACATGGGCTGAAGGTCAAGCCCTGGGTAAAGACCTCGCTCGCGCCAGGCTCGAAGGTCGTCACGGAGTATCTAGAGCGCGCCGGCTTGACCGAATACCTGGACGAGCTTGGCTTCAACCTCGTGGGCTACGGCTGCACGACGTGTATCGGCAACTCTGGTCCGCTTCCGCAGGAGATCTCGGACGTCGTCAACGCCGAGGATCTGGCCGTGGTGTCGGTGCTGTCGGGCAACCGCAACTTCGAAGGGCGCATCAACCCCGACGTGAAGATGAACTACCTGGCCTCGCCGCCGCTGTGCGTGGCCTATGCGCTCGCCGGGACGATGGACATCGACCTCTATGACCAACCGTTGGGCGAGAGCCGGGATGGTCAGCCCGTCTACCTCAAGGACCTATGGCCGAGCGA
The DNA here is from genome assembly GCA_963756555.1 of uncultured Actinomycetes bacterium. Classification (GTDB taxonomy): domain Bacteria; phylum Actinomycetota; class Thermoleophilia; order Solirubrobacterales; family Solirubrobacteraceae; genus Palsa-465. Next base: position 9,955 of record CAVWOC010000008.1, on the reverse strand, counting down.
GGCCGAGGTCCATCGGACGATCGAGGAGGCGGTGCAATCGGACATGTTCCGCAAGAGCTACGGCCGGGTGTTCGACGGCGACGAGCGCTGGAACTCGCTCCAGGTCCCAACCGGCGAGCTGTTTGCTTGGGAGGGCTCCACCTACGTCCGCCAGCCTCCGTTCTTCGCCGGCCTGCCCCGCCAACCCGAACCGATCACCGACATCGACGGCGCGCGCGTGCTGGCACTGCTGGGCGACAGCGTGACCACCGATCACATCTCGCCCGCGGGCGCGATCAAGCGCGACAGCCCCGCCGGCAGGTACCTGCAGGAGCACGGAGTGCAGCCAAAGGACTTCAACTCATACGGCTCGCGGCGCGGTAACCACGAGGTGATGATGCGCGGCACGTTCGCCAACATCCGCCTGCGCAACCGGCTAGCCCCGGGAACCGAAGGGGGCGTGACGATCAAGCTGCCCGAAGGCGACGAAACAACGATCTACGACGCGGCGATGCGCTACCTGGATGAGGACGTGCCGCTGGTGGTGCTGGCGGGCAAGGAGTACGGCTCTGGGTCGAGCCGTGACTGGGCCGCCAAGGGCACGCGCTTGCTCGGGGTTCGGGCGGTGATCGCCGAAAGCTTCGAGCGGATTCACCGCTCGAACCTGGTGGGCATGGGCGTACTCCCGCTGCAGTTCACCAACGGTGACTCGGTGGGGTCGCTCGGACTGACCGGCAAGGAGACCTTTGCGGTCGGGGGCTTGGCCGGCTCAGACCAGATTCCGCGCCGGCTGAAGGTCACCGCCGACGACAAGCAGTTTGAGGTCATTGCCAGGATCGACACTCCGAAGGAGCAGCAGTACTTCCGCCACGGCGGCATCCTGCAGTTCGTGCTCAGGCATCTGCTGGGGACCGACTGAATGCGGGCGGACGGAGTGTTCGCCGGCGGTGGCGACGTGGGTGGCCCCACCTGGCCCGTCGAGATGCTGATCGCGATCGTCGAGACAGCGATGGGCGCGTTCGACAAGCTGGACATGTCGCTTTCGGCAACCGAACGATCGCCATCCCAACCGGCGACGTATTCGGGGCCACGCCGCCGTGATCCCCGAGCTCCTCCAGCAGCTGCTGAGCGTCGCCGGGCCGTCGGGACATGAGACCGCTGCGGCCCGCGTCTGGCGCCAGGCCTGCGAGCGGTTCGCCGCCGACGTGGATTCGGATCACCTTGGCTCCTCACGCGCGCGGGTCCCGGGCACGGCCGGAGGCCCGACGCTGGCCATCGTCGGCCACATCGACGAGATCGGCCTGCACGTCACGCACATCGACGACGAAGGGTTTCTGCATTTCGGCCAGGTCGGCGGCTGGGACGCCACGGTGCTGATCGGGCAGCGGCTGCGGCTGCTGACTCGCGACGGCGAGCTTCCGGGCGTCATCGGCCGCAAGCCGATCCACCTGCTTAGCGGCGACGATCGCAAGAAGGCGCCCGAGTCCAAGCAGCTGCATATCGACATCGGCGCCAAGGACGGCGATGAAGCGCGCCGGCTGGTCCGAATCGGCGACGTCGCCGTGATCGACTCGGGACCGGTCGAGCTGCCGAACGGTAGGGTCGCCGCCCGGGCGCTCGACAACCGCGTCGGCTGCTACGTGGCCGCCGAGGCGGCCCGCCTGGTTGCGGAGGCCGGCGGTGCCCCCGGTGACGTCGTAGCGCTGGCGGTCGTACAGGAAGAGACCAACTTCGCCGGCTCGCAGACCAGCGCTTTCGTGCTCCGACCGGATGTGGCGATCGCGGTGGACATGACGTTCGCCACCGACCAGCCCGGCATCGAGCTCGGGGAGATCACCAAGCATCCGCTGGACTCCGGCCCCGTCATCTCGCGAGGGACGATGCTCCATCCCCGCGTGTTCGAGCTGCTCTACGAGGCAGGCGAGCGCGAGCAGCTGCCGTTCACGGTCGAGTCGATCGGCCGCCGTACCTCCACCGACGCCGACGCCATCCAGGCCAGTCGTGCCGGGATTCCAACCGGCCTGCTGTCTGTGCCCTGCCGCTACATGCACTCCCCAGTCGAACTGGCCAGCGTCCAGGACATCGAGACCACCGCCAAGTTGATCGCGGCGTTCGCCCAGGCGCTTGCGCCGGGGATGTCGTTCGCCCGCTAGGCGGTCCCGGCTCTAGCTCTTTGGCGTTGGGAACTGGGTGCGCATGATCAGGTCCCACACGCGATCGGGGGTGAAGCGCTTCTGCTGGATCATGAGATGGGCGCTGGGGGTGACCGGGTAGCGGGGCTTTGGCCGCCCCGCCTTGAGCGCCCCGCCGATCGTCTTGGCCACAGCCTCAGGGCCGCCGCCCAGCTTGACCATCGGTCCCTTGTAGGCGGCTTCGGTCAGCTTCGCCACATGACGGTTGAAGCGCTCGTACGGTCCGTCGCCGCCGGCGGCCTGAACCGATGCGGCCGCTGTCCCCCCGAACTCGGTGACGATCAGGCCGGGCTCGATCAAGATCACGTCGACGCCGAAGCCCCGGACCTCGAAGCGCATCGCGTCCGAAAGCGCCTCCACCGCGTACTTGGTCGCGTGATAGATGCCGCCGCCGGGGAAAGTCAGCTTGCCCCCCATCGAGCTGAGGTTGACGATCTTGCCCCAGTGCTGGTCGCGCATCCCGGGGAGCACGAGCTGCGACATGTGCAGCAACCCGAAGACATTGGTCTCGAACTCCCGGCGAACATCGTCGATCGGGACGGTCTCGACGGCTCCGGATTGGCTGTAGCCGGCGTTGTTGACCAGCACGCCCACCGCTCCTTCGGCCTCGGACACAGCCGAGACGGCGGCGCTCATCGACTGCTCATCGGTGACGTCGAGCGCCAGCGTCTCGCAGCCCCGGGCCTTCAGATCCTCGATCGTCTCGGGCCGCCGGGCGGTGGCATACACCTTCCACCCCTCGCCGGCCAGATGCTGCGCTGTGGCCCGGCCGATGCCGGACGAGCATCCGGTGATAAGGACCGCCTTGGAGGGCATGGCGCGCAGCCTAACGGCTGCGGCCTGCCAGAGTGAGTCCTCCCCCCGTGAGTCCACCTACCTTCTACTTCGATCTCGGCTCGCCCTATGCCTATCTGGCGGCATCACGGCTGGAGAGCGCCGTCGGCCAGCACGTTGAGTGGCAGCCGGTCCTGCTTGGAGGCCTGTTCAAGGCGAACGGGCGCAGCTCGTGGGCGCGCGGCGATCGCGCTCGCAGGGAGACGGGGATGGCCGAGGTTGAACGCCGCGCCGGACACTACGGGCTACCACCGATCGCGTGGCCCGAGCCGTGGCCCGCCGACTACCTGTTCGCGATGCGGGTCGCCACCTTCGCGTCGCACGCGGGGCGTGCGAAGGAGTTCACGGCCGTCGCGTTCGCGGAGGCCTTCCAGCACGGCCGCGGGCTCGACATCCCCGGCCACGTGCTGGCCGCCGCCGAGCGCGCGGGGCTCGATCGCTCAGAGGCCGAGGAGGCCGGTCGTGATCCGGCTATAAAACAGGCACTGCGCGAGGCGACGGACGCTGCGCACACCCGTGGGGTGTTCGGCGTCCCCACAGTGGCAGTCGGCGAGCAGCTCTTCTGGGGCGATGATCGGCTCGAGGACGCCGTCGTGGCGTCCGGGTCCTAGCGCCGCACCAGCTTCTTGTAGGTGATCCGGTGCGGTCGATCGGCCTCCGCGCCCAGCTCCGAGCGGCGAAAGCTCTCGTAGGCCTCGAAGTTGCCCTCGAACCAGCGGACCTGAGAGTCGCCCTCAAACGCCAGCACATGCGTGGCGATGCGGTCCAGGAACCAGCGGTCGTGGGAGACGATCACCGCACAGCCGGCGAACGCCAGCAGGGCCTCCTCGAGCGCACGCAGCGTGTCGACATCCAGGTCGTTGGTCGGCTCGTCGAGCAGCAGCAAGTTTCCGCCGCCGCGCAGTAGCTTCGCCAGGTGCAGCCGGTTGCGCTCGCCCCCGGAGAGCTTGGCCACCTTCTTCTGCTGATCTCCGCCCTTGAAGTTGAACCCCGCGACATATGCCCGGCTGTTGACGGTCCGCTCGCCGAGCTCGATCTGATCTGAACCGCCCGAGATCTCCTCCCACACCGACTTGTCCGGATCGAGGGCGTCGCGCGACTGATCGACGTACGCCAGCTCCACGCTCTCCCCCAGCCGCAGCGTTCCCTCGTCCGGCTGCTCGGCGCCGATGATCATCCGCAGCAGTGTGGTCTTGCCTGCACCGTTGGGACCGATCACGCCAACGATGCCTCCCGGAGGCAGCTGGAACGACAGCTCGTCGATCAGCACCTTCTCGCCGTAAGCCTTGCGCAGCCCCTCCGCCTCAACCACCACCCGCCCCAGGCGCGGACCGGCCGGAACGTGGATCTGCACCTGGTCGAGGCGCGGGGCGGCAGCTCGATCCTGCGCCAGCAACGCCTCGTAGGCGTTGAGTCGCGCCTTCGGCTTGTTGCGCCTGGCGCTGGCATTGAGCCTGACCCACTCGAGCTCCTGCTCGATCGTCCGCCGGCGCGCGGTCTCCTGCCTGGCCTCTTGCTTGAGCCTCGCCCGCTTCTGCTCCAGCCATCCCGAGTAATTGCCCTGGTAAGGGATGCCACGGCCGCGGTCCAGCTCCAGGATCCAGCCAGCCACGTTGTCCAGGAAGTAGCGATCGTGGGTCACCGCCACAACGGTGCCGGGGTAGTCGCGAAGGTGGCGCTCCAGCCAGGCCACTGACTCGGCGTCGAGGTGGTTGGTGGGCTCATCGAGCAGCAGCAGATCCGGCTGACGCAGCAACAGCCTGCACAGCGCGACCCGGCGGCGTTCCCCGCCCGAGAGCGCCGAGACATCGAGCATCAGGCGGCGGGCAGCGCAGGGCGTCCATGGCGATTTCCAGCGTGGTGTCCAGATTCCAGCCGTCAACTGCGTCGATCCGCTCCTGCACGCGCCCGAACTCGTCGGCCGTCTCCTCGGAGTAGTTCATCGAGAGCTCGTTGAAGCGCTCCAGCAGCGCCTTGGTCTCGGCGACGGCGTCCTCGATGTTGCCGCGCACGTCCTTGCCGGCATCGAGCTCGGGCTCCTGCTCCAGCAGGCCGACTGTGGCGCCCGAGGCCAGCTGCGCCTGGCCGTCGTAGTCCGTGTCAAGCTGGGCCATGATCCTCAGCAGCGTCGATTTGCCGGCGCCGTTGTAGCCCAGCACGCCGATCTTGGCCCCGGGGAAGAACGACAGCGAGATGTCTGTCAGGACCTCGCGGTCGGGCGGATAGCGACGCGAGAGCTTGTAGGTGGTGAAGATGTACTGGGCGGACATGAGCCACTGAGAGTAGAACCCCTCTCCCATGCTCCGCGCCCTGGCCATCGCTTTTGCCCTGGTGGCGGTGGCCTGCATGATCGTGGCCATCGCCGGCATGGCAACGGGACGTCAGTCCGCCCGCACCGGGTGGCTGGTGCGGGTCCTCGCGGTCGTCTGCTTCGTCGCCGCTGTCATCCTCAACGTGGCAGCACACTGACAGCCGAAACGACGATCGAGGGAGACCACCAGCGAGACCCGATCTCACCGCCGAGGCCACCGTCACTGGAGGGCGTGCCGAGGGCCACGGCCGTATCCGACGGACTGCTGGACGTTCAGCTCCGGCTCCCGCGCGAGATGGGCGGAGGCAGCGACGGCACCAACCCTGAGCAGCTATTCGCGGTCGGCTTTGCCGCCTGCTTCGAGGCGCCTCGGCGCCGTCGGCCGGCGCGAGCACACCGAACCTGGCGAGGTCTCGATCGAGAGTCACGTGAGCCTGATCCCGGGGAGGACCTCACCTTCAGCCTGGCAGCCGGCCTCGATGTGTCGCTGCCAGCGGTAACCGATCAGAGCAGGCCAAGCGCATCGTGGCCGCCGCCCACCAGGTCTGTCCCTACTCAAACGCCACCCGGGGCAACGTGCCCGTGAAGCTGACCGCCAACGGCGAGCCACTCGAGTAGCGTCGCTCAGCTCTCGGGCTGCCAGCCGCTCACCACCCACACGCCGCCGGCCAAACGCGCCACCGTCGCCAGCGCCACGTGCCACGCCGGCCGCAGCCCCTGATAGGCGGTGGTGTTTTTGGCCGTGGTCGACTCCCGCGTGACGACCACGAATTGGTTGCCGGCACTCGGCAGCGGCGAAACGGCCTCGACCGTTCCGCTGTTGGCTATCCCGCCCTGCTGTAGCTCATAGTCAGACGCCGTCGTCGCCGCAGCCAGCTGCATCGCCGAGCGGGCCTGACCGATGCTGCGGGCCGCCAAGGCACGCATGTCGCCGGCCACGGTTGACGCCGTCCAGTTGATGTAGGCCTGGGCGAACGCTCGTATCGCCACTGGTGCCGACGGCGAGCCCCCGAGCGCCCGCTGCGGCGGCGGCGCGGGCGACGGGTACTCGTGCGTGGTCTGGGCCGTCGCCAGCTTCGATGGGGGGCGCCGGGTGACGCGGGCTGAGCCCAGGCAGCCCTCGAGCGCGACGCACAGGATGATGAGCCAGGCCGCCCGTCTCACAGCCCGACCGGGTGCCGGGCCACGAACCCGTCCGAGCTGCGGATCAGCGGATGCCAGCCGATCCCCGTGCTGCCGTCCCCCGGACCGGCAGCGTCGTGAGTGTCCCATCGCAGTCCCGCCACGTACGTGAACACGTGGTTGGCGTCGGCGTAGACCGTGATCCAGGCGCCAGGGCCGGGCTGGCCGAAGCTCTCGAGCGCGCCCGACGGCCCGGCGTAGGTCACCGGCAGCAGGCGAGCACCGTACAGCAGGTGCTCCACGCTCGAGGAGCAGTCGTATGCCGGCGCCAGTTCGTCCAGCGGCAAGCCGTGCCCGCCGCCGTACACGTAGGGCTTGCCGACGATCTGATTCCCGGCAGCGATGATTTCTTTCACCGCCGCAGGAGCGTTCGCAGGGGCCGCGGCCCGGCCGCTTGCCAGAAGCTGCGCCCGCGACCCCGACACCACCGGGACGCCACCAACGTTCGACGGCGCGCAGACCGAGGCATCCGAGGCGGCAGCCGGCGTCGCCGTGAGGCTGTCGCTCTGTCCCGCGGTCTGCTCCAACAGGCTTCCCGCACCGCTGGCCGGTGACCGTTCGATCCGAACGGGACCTGACCACCGTCCGTCCTGGTTGGGGATCCCCAGGCGCTGGGCGAACTGCCACCAAAGATCGATCACCCGTGGAAGCCCATCGATCGGTCCGCCGCCGAGCCCGATGTCACGCTTGTAGGCGATCGCCGAGCGATCGGCGAACGTGACCCGCAGGGGCGTCATGTACGGCAGGCCGCCCATCGCCGTCGCGGTCTGGAATGTGGTGCCGCCCAGCTCCGCATAGCTGTCCGGATTCGCGAGCAGGTTGGCGCCCGATGAGCCCAGAACGCCTGAGCTGGGATCGCCCGGGCCGCCGTACTCGGTCGCTCCCACAAGCTGCCCTGATCCGGGCGGTCCCAGCGTGATCGAGCCGGCCGACGAGCTCGACGAGCACTGATTGCCCTCGCTGAAGACGCTGAACACGAGCGCCAGCAGCGCCGCTCCGACCGCCGCGGCGAGGAGCCCCGCCAGCGCCATGCCGACCACCAGCAGTGGTCCGTTGCGTCGCCTCCGGCCGGCACTCACCGCTCGTCTGTCGCGCGCACCGGGCCGTTCATAGCGGCGACCATAACCGCCGCCAGACCAATTGAGCCCAATTGAAGCTATTTTGTTACAGGCTCTAGGACCGCTGCTACCGTAAACCGGTCATGCCGCGCATCCTCGACGTCGAACAGGCGATGCTCCTGCTGGAGCTGGAAGCGCCGTTCGACCAGCGCAAAGTGCAGCTCGCGCGGCGGCGAATGGCCAAGCGCTGGCACCCGGACATCGCGCCCCCCGGCCGTCAGCACGAGCACCAGCGCCACCTGCAGGCGATCAACGAGGCCGCCGATCAGCTCTCCGAACTAGCCGACTCCTCGCGCGGCGGGCGCGTCACCCAGGGCGCGGTGAAGGTCTCGGCCGCCGCGGCCCGCAGGGCCAGGGCGGACGCCGGTCGGCGGGCGTACGAGGCCGAGCAGCGGCGGCGGACCGCCGAGGAGGAGCGCGTTAAGCACGACCCGTTCGGCTCGCGTGTCCCCGACCACTCCGTGGTCCATCGCTATGCGCGCTGTCTGTCCTACCCCGAGTGGGGCGTTGGCACGGTCACCGGTATCTACTTCTCGGGCGAGGGCGACGACGTGCAGCAATGGGCGCGGATGTCGTTCCAGGTCGGTGTGCGTACCGTGCCGGCCGGTTCGCTTCAGTTCGTCGACTTCTCGCGGCCGGACGCCAGCGCCGACCGCGTGGAGCGGTTTATGACCGCCGCCCAGCATGCGCTGGCCGAAGGCGACGCCGACTTGGCCGCCAAGCGGCTCCTGTACGCCCGCGACGCCGATCCCCAGAACCCCGTCGTGCTGCGCTTGCTGACGGCCGCCTTCTGGCAGGCGGACAACCTGCCGGCGGCCGCCCGCACAGTCCGCGATTGGGCTCGCGCCGACACCGACCGCCCCACGCCGGAGCGCTTTGCGGCGCGTATCTACGAGGACATGGGCGCGATTGACCTGGCCGCGGACGCCGCCGCCCGCGCCACCGACCGCGCACCAAACGACGCCTCCTCCTGGGAGCGCTTGGGGCGGCTTCGGCTGCGGCTGATGGACCGCCCCAAGGCGATCAGCGCCTTGGAGCAGGCTCGCGCGCTCGGGCCATCGGTGGAGGGCCTGCTTGACCTGGCTCTGGCCTACCACCTGGCTGGCGACATCGGCGGAGAGGTATCCGCCTCGGATGCCGCCACGCGGCTTGACCCGGAGTCGCCCGCCGCCTGGTCACGTTATGCCCACGCGCTGGCCCGCACCGACCGGCTCGCGGAGTGCGAGCAGGCCTGTCTGCGGGCGCTGGCACTGGCCGACGACCCGGAGGTCGAGCAGCTGCTGGCGCGGGTGCGCGCGGCCAGCCCCCGTCAGCTCAACGGCTCGGATCCCCGGGTCGAGCTGGCCCAGCAGACCGCGGCTTAGCTCGCGAACTCCTTAACCTGGTCGAGAACCCCCAGCAGCTCCCCCACCCTGCACACCAGCAGGCGCTCCTCCTCGACCTCCACCCACGCCCCGGCAGAGGCCGGGAACACCACGTGGTCGCCCGGCTTGACGGGCATCTGCACGCCGACGTGGTCCCACCAGTCCAGGCCCGGACCGACGGCCAGCACGATCCCCTGCTGGGGCGGCGGCTCGTCGGAGCCCGGCGGCACGAGCAGGCCGGAGCGCCTCACCCGATCGGGGTCGAGCTCCTTGATGACCACACGGTCGAATAGGGGGCGCAGCTGGTCCCGCATGCCGCGGATCATAGGGTGAGGCTGCCTGTGCTCCGGGGTGGCGGCGTCCGGTCGCGGCGTCCCCGGAGACCACCGCGCCGCCGAGCACAAGCTCCCCGTCCGGGAACAGGCGATACACGTCATGACCCGCGCCTCCGGTGCCGCCGGGCCGTAACGCCTCACGGTCTCCGCAATCCGGGCCGCCGTTCCACGGCTCGCCGGTCAGGATCCGTTGTCAAATCGCAGTAGGTGAGTGCGCGACAGAGCAGCGAGCGCTCATCGTCGAACTCCGAGAGCTCGCGCGAAGCACTCGCCCGTCCGCCTCAAGCTCCGCCCGCGAGTGGTAGGCCACTAGATCGAGACAGAGTGCCGAGCGCTTGCTGGTTTATCCGACATGAGCAAACCGTCGGCTGCGCTCGCTGCGGCTCTCGGCCTCTGGACCGGAAGGCTGCGGGTCGCTGGGAACGCCGACGGCCCGCGATGGCGGAACCATCCGTAGCGCCGTGCGTGTTTCGAACAGCTTGAGCAGTTGCCGTTGCGCCGCGCCCGCGCCGGACGGCAGGATGCTGGTACCAGTCGTGCGCATCCGAACTCGCTGGTCCCCGCGTCGGTAGACGGCGATTGGCATCGCGCCTGCTGTATGTCGCACCGAGTACGCCCACCGTGCGATTCCATCATCGCG